>JBIOUG010000020.1:0-89973 GCA_044866775.1 Thermoanaerobaculia bacterium
CTTCGCGCCTTATCAGGCGGCCACCGGCCGCTTGAAACACATCGCGATGTTGTCCGTGGCGCCGGTCTTGAAGTTGACCGAAGTGATCGAAACCAGCTCCCACCCCTCCTCGCCCAACTGGTTCATCTGGGTGGCGGCGTTCGGGTCGAGGCGGTAGTTCTCACTGCGGATGTTGATGATCTTGTACTCCCACTTCGTCATGTCCCACGCTCCTTCCACCGTGTACTACCCGGGCTCAGTCCGGCCACTCCCATAGCGCGGGCCCCCGGCCTCTCCGGAGCCGCACCTCGGACGTGCGGCCCCACTCCTACGTAGTGCCCTGAAAGATTCATACCAACTCATTGCCCGCTCCGGATGCGCACCCGCGCCCCCGGGCCCACCCCCCAGAGCGCCGCCAGGTCGGCGCCGCGGGCGGCCAGCTCCAGGGTGCCGAGGGAGCCCGGCAGCACCGCGGCCTCGCCGGGCGGCAGCTCCGCGTAATGCCCGGCGCGGCGGCCGGTGGCGTGCCCGTCGACCTCGGCGCGGCAGGGCCCGGGCGGCAGCCAGTCGCTCGGGATGTCGGTCACCAGGTTGCCGAAGCGGTCGACGTGCAGCACCCGGCCGGCGAGCAGCCCGGCGTCGCGCCGCGGCGGCTCGCCCGGGAGGCGCACCGCGTCGCTCACCTCCGGCCCCAGGGCCGCGAACGGCTCGCCGCGCAGCAGCCAGGCGGCGACCGGCGCGAAGCGGTCGCGGCCGTGGAAGGTCGCGCCCGGGCCGGGGAGGAAGAGATCGGAGCGCTCGACGGCGCGGACGGCGGCCTCGGGGCCGAGGAGCGGCGTCAGGAGCCCGTTGTCCGGCGCCACCAGGAAACCGCCGGGGAGGCGCGCGGCGAGGATGCGCCGCCCGCTCCCGACCCCCGGATCGACGACCGCGAGGTGGACCGTGCCGGCCGGGAACCAGGGCACGCTGGCGGCGAGGAGAAAGGCGCCGGCGGCGACGTCCCCGGGCGGCACCTCGTGGCCGATGTCCACGATCACCGTCCCCGGCGCCAGCCGCAGGACCACGCCTTTGACCGCGGCGACGTAGTAGTCGGCGGTGCCGAAGTCGGTGAGGAGGGTCAAAACCCCCATGCCGTATGATCTTCCCCGTGCCCCCGGCCGACCCCGCGCAGCGCCGGCTCCTCCTCTTCACCAAGCCGGCCCGCGCCGGGCGGGTCAAGACCCGTTTGATCGGCGATCTTAGCGCCGGCGAGGCGGCCGAGCTGCACGCCGCCTTCCTCGGCGACCTGGTGGAGCGCCTGGGGCAGGGCGCGTTCTCGCTGCACCTCGCATGGGCGCTCGAGCCCGGCGAGGAGATCCCGCCCGGCCCGGTGCCCGGGGTGCGCCAGAGCGGCGCGGATCTGGGCGACCGCCTCTACCGCGCCCTCGCCGAAGCGGCGCAGGCGGCGCCGTTCGTCGCCGCCCTCGGGAGCGACCACCCGACGCTGCCGCTCGACCTCGCCCACCGCGCCTTCGCGGCGCTCGAGGCCGGCACGGACGTGGTCCTCGGGCCGGCCGAGGATGGCGGTTATTACCTGATCGCCTTGCGCGCCGCCGCCGTCCGCCGCCGCCTCTTCGCGGACGTCCCCTGGTCGACGCCCGGCGTCCTCGCCGCCACCCTCGAGCGCTGCCGCGAGCTGGGGCTCGCCGTCGAGCTGCTCCCCGAGGCCGCCGACGTCGACACCCCCGAGGACCTCCGCCGCCTAGCCGCCAGGCTTGCAGCCGGCGAAGCCGACTGCCCGCGCACGAAGGACCTCCTCGCCACGTGGAACCGCCTCCCCACCGCCCCCGCGCAGACGTTCCCCTCTCCCATGTGGGAGAGGGGCCAGGGGTGAGGGAGATCGGATCAACGCAGTAAAGATGGAAGACACTTGGATGTTCCCGTCGGGGTCACCGGCCGCAGCCAACGAAACGGCGCCCTTCTAATGAGAGTCCTCACGGCCGAGGCGATGCGGGAGGTCGATCGTGTTGCCATCGAGGAGCTGGGCGTGCCGGGGCTGGTGCTGATGGAGAACGCCGCCCTCGGCGTCGTCGAGGCGATCGGCCAGCTCTACCCGGAAGCGACTTCGGTCGCCGTCTTCTGCGGCCCCGGCAACAACGGCGGCGACGGCTTGGCGGTGGCGCGGCACCTGCTGGTGCGCGGCTACGACGTCGAGGTCTTTCTCGCCACCGGCGGCCGCGAGCCGGCGGGCGACGCCGCGGTGCAGCTCGGGATCTGCCGCAAGCTCGACCTGCCGATCAGCGAGCTGGCGCCGGAGAGCGATCCGGCGACGGCGGTCGCCGCCGCGGCGGGCCGCGACCTGGTCGTCGATGCCCTCTTCGGCACCGGCCTCGCCCGGCCGCTCGAGGGCAAGTTCGCGGCTCTGGTGACCGCGCTCAACGATCTGCCGCGGCCGCGCCTCGCCGTCGACCTGCCGAGCGGCCTCTCCGGCAGCACCGCGCAGGCCTGGGAGCCGCACCTGCGGGCGGACGCCACGGTCACCTTCGCCGCGCCCAAGGTGGCGCACGTCCTGCCGCCGGCGGCCGACGCGGTGGGGGAGCTGGTGGTGACCGACCTCGGCATCCCCGCCTGGCTGGTCGAGGGCGCGCCCGGCGGCCTCCACCTGCTGGTCGAGGACGAGGTCGCGGCGCTCCTGCCGCCGCGGCCCGCCGCCGCCCACAAGGGCGACTTCGGGCACGCGCTCCTGGTCGCCGGCTCGCCCGGCAAGGCGGGAGCGGCGGTGCTCGCCGCGCGCGGCGCGGTGCGCGGCGGCGCCGGCCTGGTGACGGTGGCGGTGCCGCTGCCGCTCCTCGCCGCGGTCGACGCCGGCTCGCTCGAGTCGATGACTCTCGGGCTCCAGGCGCGGCCCGAGGGGATGCTCGCCGGGGCGGCGGGCGAGCGGGTGCTCGCGGCGCTCGCCGACAAGCGCGCCCTCGGGCTCGGGCCGGGACTCGGGACGCATCCCGAGACCGTCGCCGTGGTCCGCCGCCTGGTGCGCGAGGCGCGGGTGCCGGTCGTGGTGGACGCCGACGCCTTGAACGCCTTCGCCGGCCACGCCGCCGAGCTCGCCGAGCGGGCGGCGCCGGCGGTCCTGACGCCCCATCCCGGCGAGCTGGCGCGGCTCTTGGGCGGCTCGGCGGCCGAGGTGCAGGCCGACCGCCTCGCCGCCGCCGAGCGGGCGGCGCGCGAGCTGCGGGCGGTGGTGCTGCTCAAAGGCTGGCGGACGCTCGTGGCGACACCCGACGGGGAGGTCTGGGTGAACCCCACCGGCAACCCGGGGATGGCGACCGGCGGCAGCGGCGACGTGCTGACCGGCCTCGTCACCGCGCTCCTGGCGCAGGGGCTCGAGCCGCGCGCCGCCGCCCTCGCCGGCGCCTACGTGCACGGCCTGGCCGGCGACCTGGTCGCCGAGCGGCTGGGGACGCGCGGCCTCGCCGCGGGCGACATCGCCGAGGCCCTGCCGCTCGCCTTCCGGCGGCTGGCCCCGTGAAGGCGCGAAAGCTTTCGCGCCGGGCTCCGCTCCCAGGTGTGAGGCGCTGGACGACTACGTCGGAAGAGGAGACCTGGCGGCTGGGCGCCGCGCTCGCCGCCGAGCTCGCGCCCGATGGCGTGCTCCTCCTCGCCGGCGACCTGGGGAGCGGCAAGACGGTCCTGGCGCAGGGCGTGGCGCGCGGCCTCGGGCTCGACCCGCGGCAGGTGACCTCACCCACCTTCACGCTCATCCGCGAGCACGAGGGTCCCGGCGGCGCCCGCCTGGTACACGTCGACCTCTATCGGCTCGAGCCCCCCGAGGCCGCCGCCCTGGGTCTCGAGGAGCTGCTCGCCGGCCCGGGGGTGAAAGTGGTCGAATGGCCCGAGCGGCTGCCGTTCCCCGTCCCGGGCGCGAAGCGCCTGCGGCTGGCGCGCGGCGCGGCAGAGGAGGAGAGGGAGATTACGGAGGAAGGCCAAACATGACCTCAAGGAGGGTTCCTGCATGAAGATCAAGAAGGTAGGCGTCCTGGGCTGCGGCCTGATGGGCTCCGGGATCGCCGAAGTCTGCGCCCGCGCGGGCTACCAGACCGTGGTGCGCGAGGTGAACGAGGAGCTGCTGGAGAAGGGGCTCGCCCGCATCCGCGCCTCGCTCGACAAGGCGGTCGACAAGGGCAAGCTCGAGGCGGCGGCACGCGACGAGGCGGCGGCGCGTCTGACCGGCGTCGTCGACGTCACGGCGCTCGCCGACTGCGACCTCGTCATCGAGGCGATCGTCGAGAACCTGGAACAGAAGCGGGAGACCTTCACGGCCCTCGACCAGGCGGTCAAGCCCGAGGCGATCTTCGCCAGCAACACCTCGTCGCTCACCATCACTCAGCTCGCCATGTTCACCCGCCGGCCGGACCGCTTCGTCGGCCTCCACTTCTTCAACCCGGTGCCGGTGATGAAGCTCGTCGAGGTCGTGCGCACCATCGCCACCTCGCAGGACAGCTTCGACACCGCGATGGCCTTCGTGCGCGCCGTCGGCAAGGAGCCGGTCGCGGCGCGCGACAACGGCGGCTTCATCGTCAACCGCCTGCTCGTGCCCTATCTCCTCGACGCCGTCCGCGCCTACGAAGAGGGCGTGGGCTCGCTCGAGGACATCGACAAGGGCATGCAGCTCGGCTGCGGCTACCCGATGGGCCCCTTCACCCTGCTCGACTTCGTCGGCCTCGACACCACCTACTACATCGCCAACATCATGTTCGAGGAGTACCGCGAGAAGCGCTTCGCCCCCCCACCCCTCCTCAAGCAGATGGTCCTCGCCGGGCGGCTGGGCAGGAAGAGCGGGCGCGGGTTCTACGAGTACGGGGGGAAGTAGCTGGCGCGACCGTGCGGCCTGGAGGCGCGAGAGTCGGGATAGCCCTCACCGCGAAGCAACCCGCCCGGTGCCGTCTGAAACTCGCGCTCCGAGCGCTTCACCCGCTGGCAGGTGCTGGTGAGCAACTTGCGCGAATCAGGCGCTCTGCCCCATCGTGACGCGGAGATCGACCGCCTCGAGACGCTGCTCACCGAGGCGCGCGCGGTCCAGGACCGCTACGAGCACCTGCGCAGCCAGGCGCGCGAGGCGAAGGCCGAGCTGGCGCGGATCGCCCGCGAAGGCGATCGGGTGCGCGGCATCCTGGGCGCCGGCCTGCGCGCCGAGCTCGGCTTCACCAGCGAGTCGCTCCGCCGCTACGGCTACAAGCCGAACCAGGTCAACCGCCGCCGGCCGAAGGCCGCCGCGCAAGCCGCCGCGGCCGAGCCGCCGTCCGCAGGCGACCCGGAGATGACCGAGGGCTGAACCTACCCACCGCCTCCTAGGGGCGTTTTCGCCCGCGCGTCCAGCCATCGTTTGAGGGACATTTGGCTTCCCGGCGCTGATGTCCTCATCCAGCGCGGGCCAGTGGATCCCCTCTCCGTTTCCGATCAGGCGCCACCCAGCAGGCGGAGCGCGAAGGCGTCTTCTCCCTTACCCGCGCGGTGAGCGTGGCCGACCTGGCGGCCCAGAAGCAGACCTTCGCGAGGCTGGCGCAGCGCTATCCGGCCGAGGAGGCGGAAGCCGCCCTGTACGAAGTGCTGGCGGAGAGGCCCTGAGGGCGCTCTCTGCGCCGGCCTTGCCTTCGGCTCCCACGAGCTACCATCCAGCGGCCGGCCCAGTAGCCCGGCCGACGCCGATGATGGGCGAGCGCGATGACTCGCAGCTCGTCGCCCTTGACGTAGTGGATGATGCTGTAGGGAAACCGGAACAGCCGGAAGCGGCGCCTGCCTCGCCTCCACCGAGCACCGAGGTGTGGATGTGTACCGGTCCGCGAGTCGCGCCCGCTCCTCCGCGGGGAGCCGAAGCGCCTGAGCTTCGAGGATTTCGAGCTCGCTAGCCATCGTTGACGTTGACCTCGCACTGCCGGTAGGACCAGTTTGTGGCTCAGCGCAGTATACCCCGCCCCCGCGCGCCGCCGGGCTTAACGGCGGACCGCCGGCGCGAGCCCGGCCTCTCCTCGGGCTCCCAGCGGAAGCGGGCGAGGTCCAGCCGGCCGCGGTCGTCGAACTCGACACCCTCCTCCTCGAGCAGGTGGCGCTGGTAGCCCTCGCGCCAGCCGCCCTCGGCGCGCGGGCTCACCTCGCCCTTCGCGTTGATCACCCGCTGCCAGGGGACGCCGGCGGCCGAGTCGGGCAGCGCGTGGAGGGCGTAGCCCACCTGCCGCGCGCCGCGGGGGATTCCCGCCAGGGCCGCCACCTGCCCGTAGGTGGCGACGCGGCCGGCGGGGATGCGCCGCACGACGGCGTAGATGCGGGCATCGCGGTCGGAGCGGGAGGGCGTGGAGGCTGGCCGGCGCATTGCAGGGAATGCGCTACACTACGCGCTTCCGGCGGCCGCGGCGCGGCGGCCGGGCGCCCGCGAACCGTGGAACCAGAGCCAGAGCCCGAGCCCTCCTCGCTCCCGGCGGGAGCGGCCGCCCCGCGCGCTCGGCGGCCCGCCGCGCCCGCCGCCCTCGCCCTCAGCCGACCCGAACCCCCGGCGGCCGGACGCCTGCGGAGACCACCCTGGCCACGACGATGACCCAAGTCACCGTCGCCGAGGAAGGGCTCGACGCCCTCTTCGGGACGCACGACGAGCACCTGCGGCGCATCGAGCGCACCTTCGGGGTGGGCGTGGCGGCGCGCGGCAACGAGCTCCAGGTCTCGGGCCCGCCCGAGGGCGTCGCGGCGGCCGAGCGGCTGCTCTCCGAGCTGTCGGACCTGCTCGAGCGCGGCTATCGCTTCAAGGCCGGCGAGGTGCAGACGGCGATCCGGGTCGCCGCCGAGGCCCCCGGCAGCTCGCTCGTCGAGTTCTTCCAGCCCGAGGGCATGTTGGCCTCGGTCCGGCGCCTGATCTCGCCGCGCAACTTCAAGCAGCAGCTCTACCTGCAGGCGATGATCGACTACGACCTGGTGATCTCGATCGGCCCGGCCGGCACCGGCAAGACCTTCCTGGCGGTGGCGATGGCGGCGGCGTCGCTGCTCGAGAAGCGGGTGCGGCGCATCGTCCTGGCGCGGCCGGCGGTCGAGGCCGGGGAGCGGCTCGGCTTCCTGCCCGGCGACCTGGCGGAGAAGGTCAACCCCTACCTGCGGCCGCTGCACGACGCGCTGCACGACATCATCGGCTACGACAAGGTGGCGCGCATGCTCGAGCGCGGCATCATCGAGGTGGCGCCGATCGCCTTCATGCGCGGCCGCACGCTCAACGACAGCTTCGTCATCCTCGACGAGGCGCAGAACACGACGACCGAGCAGATGAAGATGTTCCTGACCCGCATCGGCTTCAACTCGAAGGCGGTGATCAACGGCGACATCACGCAGGTCGACCTGCCGCAGGGGCGGGCCTCCGGCCTGCGCGAGACGCAGGAGGTGCTCGCCGGGGTCGAGGGCATCAAGTTCTTCTACTTCGACCAGCGCGACGTCGTGCGCCACGCGCTGGTGCAGAAGATCGTCACCGCCTACGACGACTACGACCGCCGCAAGGCGCCGCGCGACGGCGAATCCCGCCCGGCGGCTCCGCCGGCGGAACCCGGCGCCGAGCCCGCGGCCTGAGCCGCGCCACGACCGATCGCCATGCCGCGCGCCAAGCCCCGCCTCTCCCCCGTCCAGCCCGGCCAGCCGGTGCGCCGCCCGCCCCTGGGCCGGCGCGCCGCCGACGTCCTGGCGGGTCTCTGGCAGGGCGCGCTCGAGACGCCGTCGCTCTGGGTCCTCCTCTTCCTCCTCCTCGGCACCTGGGCGCTGCTGCCGGCGGGCTTCCTCACCGCGCCGCGGGTGGCGGCGGGGGCGATCGCCTCCCGCGACTACGTCGCGCCGCGTGACCTGCTGCTGCCGGACGACGAGGCGACGCGCGAGCGGCAGGCGCGGGCGCGCTTCGAGGTGCTGCCGGTCTACGACCTCGACCTGGGCGTCGCCCGCGAGCGGGCGGCCCAGCTCGCGGACCTCTTCACCCGCGGGCGGCAGCTCCTGGCGCGCCCCGGCCAAGGCGGGCAGAGAAACCAGCCGCCGCTCGCCGAGCTGCTCGCCGCCGGCCAAGGCGCCGGCGGGCTCGAGCTCTCGCCCGAGCAGGCGGAGCTGCTGGCGCGCCGCCTCTTCCCGCGCGCGCTCGAGGAGCGGCTCGCCGGCCTCTTCGCCGGCGCCCTGCGGCGCGGCGTCGTCGGCAACAAGGCGCTGCTGCTCGAGAACCGCATCCACGGCGTGCTGCTGCGCAACCTCGAGAGCGGCGAGGAGGAGCGGCACTTCGACCTCTTCGATCACCTGGGCTACCCCGACGAGGCGCGCGCCTTCCTCGAGGACGAGGTGCGCGAGTGGCCCGGCTTCACCGCCGCCGAGCGCCGCCTCCTCGCCGACCTGGTGCTCGAGAACCTCGCCCCCAACCTCGATTTGAACCGCAGCGAGACCCTGGCCCGCCGCGCCGCGGCGGCGGCGGCGGTGGCGCGGGTCTTCACCCAGGTGCGGCGCGGGCAGGTCGTCGCCCGCACCGGCGACCAGGTCGACGCGGCGCAGGCGCGGGTCATCGCCCACCTGGTGGGGGAGCGCCGCGGCCGCGAGCGGCTGCCGGCGCTGCTCGGCACGCTCCTGCTGCTCGGGCTCGCCGCCGGCGCGGCCTGGCTCGGCCTGCGCCACGAGCAGGTGCTCCACCACAGCCGGCGGCGGCTCTTCGGCGAGGGGCTGCTGGTGCTGCTCCTCGCGCTCCTCGGCGCCAAGGTCCACTTCCTCCTCGCCGGCGCCCTCGCGCGCTCCTTCGACGCGCCGCCGCTCGACTCGCTGCGGAGCTACGCCTACACCGTCCCCTTCGCCGCCCTGGGGCTCGTCGCCGCCCTCCTCTTCGGCCGCCACGCGGCGCTCGTCTTGTCGCTGCTCTTCGCCGTCCTCGCGAGCCGCCTCGCCGAGCCGGAGCCGCACTGGGTGGTGCTCTACGCGCTTGGGGGCTCGCTCGCCGCGATCTACGCCGTCGAGCGCCACCACTTCAAGCAGCGCTCGGTCCTCTTGCGGGTGGGGCTGGTCGTCGCGGCGGCCAACGCCGCCATGATCCTCATCCTGCACGCCCTGGCCGGCGGGCCGCTGAACGGCCTCCTCCAGGCCGGCTTCGAGCTGTTGATGGGCCTGGGCGGCGGGCTCTTCGTGGCGGTCATCGCGAGCTTCGCGATCCCGGCCCTCGAGGGCACGCTCGCGATCACCACCGACATCAAGCTGGTCGAGCTGTCGAACACCAACCTGCCGCTGCTGCGCCGCCTCGCCTTCGAGGCGCCCGGGACCTTCCAGCACTCGCTGATGGTGGCCAACCTCGCCAAGGAAGGGTGCGAGGCGATCGGCGCCGACGCGGTGCTCGCCTACACCGGCGCCCTCTATCACGACGTCGGCAAGGTCTTCCGGCCCGAGTACTTCGTCGAGAACCAGCGCCCGGGGCACAACCGGCACGACAAGCTGCTGCCGTCGATGAGCGCCCTGATCCTCATCAACCACGTCAAGGAGGGTGTCGAGCTGGCGCGCCAGCACAAGCTGCCGCGGCTCGTCCTCGACGCCATCGAGCAGCACCACGGGACGCGCCTGATCAAGTACTTCTACAACCGCGCGCTCGAGCAGAGCGCCGGCGGCGCCGGCGACGTGCGGGAGGAGAACTACCGCTACCCGGGGCCGCGGCCGCAGAGCAAGGCGATGGCGGTGCTGATGCTCGCCGACGCCGTCGAGGCGGCGAGCCGCACCCTGGTCGAGCCGACGACGGGGAAGATCCGCACCCTGATCCGCACCATCCTCGACGACTGCCTGCGCGACAACCAGCTCGAGGAGACCGACTTGACCCTCTCCGACCTGCGGCGCGTCACCGACGCCTTCGAGCGGGTGCTCTCGACCATCTTCCACCAGCGCATCGACTACCCCGGCTTCGACTTCAACGCCCGGGCGTCGCGGCGCCCCGCGCCGGAGGCCGCTCGCGCCTCTTGAGTCGGCGCGACATCGTGATCCAGAACCCTAACCGCTACCCCGAGGCGGCGGCACGGCGGCTGCGCCCCTGGCTGGAGGAGCTGCTGGCGGCGCTGGCGCCTGAGGCGGCGAGCTTCGGCGTGCGCTTCGCGGGCGACCGCGAGCTGCGGCGGGTCAATCGCGCCTGGCGCGGCAGGGACCGGCCGACGGACGTCCTCTCCTTCCCCGGCACGCCCGGGCCCGAGGGCCGGCACCTGGGAGATGTGCTGATCTCGGTGCCGGCGGCGCGGCGGCAGGCGGCGGCGGCCGGGCATGCGAGCGGCCGGGAGGTCCGGCTCCTGCTCCTCCACGGCGTCCTCCACTGCCTGGGCCACGACCACGAGACCGACGGCGGCACGATGGCGCGTCTCGAGCGGCGCCTGCGCCGCCGTTGGGTGGGCGATGCCTGAGGCGCCGGTCGCCGCGCTCGCCTGGACGGTGGGGCTGCTGCTGCCGCTCGCGGCGCTGCTGGCCGTCGTCTCGGCCCTCCTCGAGCGGAGCGGCCCCATCCGCCTCCGCCACTGGGCGCAGGAGGCCGGCGGCGGGCTGCGCACGCTCTACGAGCAGGGGCCGCGCTTCGGCGCCTTCCGCGTCCTGCTCTCGCTCGCCGCCCGCCTCGCCCCGCTCTGCCTCCTCCTCGCCGCGGCGCGGCTGCTCGCGGGCCTCGGCGTGCCGCGGGCCCTCCTCTGGGCCTTCGCCGGGACGGCGCTCGTGGTGGCGGCGATCGAGGCGGCGAACCGCATCCTCGTCGGCCCCGACCCGGAGGCAGGCCTGCGCCGCCTGACGCGGGTCTACCGCGTCCTGCTCGTCGTGCTGCGGCCGCTCATCGCCGTGATCGCGCCGCTCCTGCCGGGCACGCCCGAGCGCCGCGAGGGCGAGGAGGAGGAGGAGGCGACCGACGAGGAGATCGAGGCCTTCATCGACGTCGGCACGCGCGAGGGGATCCTCGAGCCCGAGGAGGGGGACTGGGTGTGGAGCATCGTCGGCTTCGGCGACACCCTGGTGCGCAGCGTCATGACGCCGCGCGTCGACATGGTGGTGGCGCCGCTCGACGCGTCGCTCGACGCCCTGGCCGAGCGCTTCGTCGAGTCCGGTCACTCGCGCATCCCGATCTACGAGGAGTCGATCGACCGCATCGTCGGCATCCTGCACATCCGCGACGTGCTGCGCGCCCTGCGCAGCCCCGAGCCGCCGCCGGTCTCCGAGCTGGTCAAGCCGCCCTTCGTCGTCCCCGAGACCAAGCCCCTGGGCGAGCTGCTCAAGGAGCTCCAGGCACGCTTCCAGCAGGTGGCGATCGTGGTCGACGAGTACGGCGGCACCGCCGGCATGGTGACCGTCGAGGACCTGGTCGAGGAGATCGTGGGCGAGATCATGGACGAGCACGAGGCGCTGGTGGCGGAGCTGGTGCCGCTCCCCGGCGGCGCCTACCGCCTGGACGGCCGCGCCCACCTCGAGCTGCTCGAGGACATCTTCGGGGTGAAGCTCGACGAGCAGGACGTCGAGACCGTGGGCGGCCTCATCTACACCGAGCTCGGCCGGGTGCCGGAGGCCGGCGACGCGGTCGAGTGCAAGGGGCTGCGTTTCACGGTCGAGGAGGTGGCGGACCGCCGCATCCAGTCGGTGCGGGTGGAGCGGGCCGACAAGGCAGCGGCGGAGGAGGGGGAGGAGGGTGAGTGAGGCGGTAGCCGGAACGACAGCAGGGGCCGGGCGCGCCGGGACCGTGGCCCTCGTCGGCCGCCCGAACGCCGGCAAGTCGACGCTGATGAACCGCCTGCTCGCCGAGAAGGTGGCGATCGTCTCCGACAAGCCGCAGACGACGCGGCACCGCCTGGTGGGGATCCTGAGCGAGCCGCGCGGGCAGATGGTCTTCTACGACACCCCGGGGATCCACAAGCCGCTCCACCGGCTGAACCGGCAGATGGTGCGCCACGCCGTCGATGCGCTGCGCGACGCCGACGTCGTCTGCCTGCTGATCGACATGGCCGAGCGCTTCGGCGCCGGCGACGCCTACATGCTCGAGCAGGTGGCGAAAACCGAGGCGCCGCAAGGCGCGAAGGCTTTCGCGCCGGGCTCCGATCAATCCCCAGGAGCGCTTGCCGTCGCGCGGCCAGCGCGCCGGGCTCCTAGGGTGCTGGCGCTCAACAAGGTGGACCGGGTGCGCAAGCCCGATCTGCTGCCGCGGATCCAGCGCTACGCCGAGACCGGGCTGTTCAGAGAGATCGTGCCGATCTCGGCCTTGACCGGCGACGGCTGCGACGTGCTGCTCGAGGTCCTGTGGCAGCTCCTGCCCGAGGGGCCGCCGCTCTACGATCCGGAGCTGCTGACGATCCACCCCGAGCGCTTCCTCGCCGCCGAGCGCATCCGCGAGAAGGTGCTCGAGCGGACGCGCGAGGAGCTGCCCTTCGCGACGGCGGTGGTGGTCGACCGCTGGGAGGAGGAAAACGGCCTGATCAAGATCTTCGCCTCGATCCTCGTCGAGCGGCCGGGCCAGAAGAAGATCCTCGTCGGCCACGGCGGGCGGACGATCAAGGACATCGGCACCGCGGCGCGGCTCGATCTCGAGGAGTTCCTGGGCAAGCGCGTCTACCTCGACCTGCACGTGCGCCTCGAGCCCGGCTGGCGCGAGGACCGGGCGGTGCTGGCGCAGCTCGACCGGGACGTCGACTTCGGCGGCGATTCGACGGACTGAGCACGCACCGATTCGATCGCTCGGCCAGCCCTGCCTTCCTTGGAAGCTGCGTTATAGTTGTAGGGTTCGGTCCGTGGCCGCCAGGCTGAGTCTCAGGCGCCGAGCTGCTGCTGTCACGGGCTGCACGCAATCCAATGCTTCGGGCTTTCCCCGACACGTTTGAGCCTCGGACTTGGGCTGGTCCGAAAGCGGGTGCCGCTCGGGATTCCGCGGACGCCTTCCAGAAGCTCATTGGAGAGCGGGTCCAGGAAGAGGTTGGACCCCGTGCGTTCGTCGCGCCGACTCGGGGGCAGGACGGGAGCATCGACATTTGGATCGACGCGGGGCTGCAACCAGGGGAGCGGCACTACCTTGGAATGCCGCTCCCCATGGTCATCGAGTGCAAGCACCATGACGTCGCTGCGAAGGATCTGCCTCGTAACGCGCTCCAGGAGTGGGAACGCGTCGCGGACAAGCTCAGGCGCAGGGCTGGCGGCGGATGGAGCGGTCATTTCGTGCCCTGGCGGTCTGTGCGGACGTACGTCTATTGCGTGGGTGCGGCGCTGCCAACCGCCGATCTACGCCAGGCTCTCAAAGGGAAGGTCCATCGCTTCTTCTCGGAGCTGCCGCCGGAGCAGCGGCCCGGCCTGTTGACCACGACCGCGGTCGTGGACTGGTCCTATCTCAAGCAGTGGCTGAGCGAGAGCACGACGCTTTCTTACTGGTGGCTCGGCACCGAGCTCCAGCGGGTCGTGCCGCACGCCCTGCGCATCGAAGGTCTTTCCGGCTCGCGCCGCTATCTGCTGGAAGACCAGCTTCCGTTCGTACAGCCGGCGGCAGATGCGGTGTTCCATCCCGGGCGACTCTTCCAGCAGCTGGAGCAACTTTCGGACGACTTGTCCGATCAGAAGGGAGTATTGCTCCTGGGGGCGGGAGGGGTCGGGAAGACGCGCCTCTCGATGGAAACCGCGGCCCGCGCAGTGTCCGCCGGGTGGCAGGTGCTTCACGTGCTCGCCGGCGAGCCGGCGGTCGACGTCGGGGAGATCCTGGCGCAGATCCTGCCAGGCAGCCGTCCGACCATATTGGTTTTCGACTACCTGGACCAGATGACGCGGCTCGACGCGCGGTCACTGCGCGATCGTCTCGGCGCCGAGGCTCGCCAGGTCGGCGTCAGAACGGCTTTCCTCGCCACCTCGCGGATCCAGCTACCGGAATACGACCAGCTCCTGCTGTCGCTCACATTGCCTTCCCGCAGCGAATACACGGACGAGGTCACCCAGGCCATCCGTCTCCACCTCGCGCCCAGCGCCATCGCGGTCATCGGAGAAGAGCGCGTGGCGGAGTTGTGCGGGACGCGGCCGATCGTCGCCATGTTCATCGCCCGGGAGTTGGAGCGCCGTGCGCGGTTGGGGAAGCTCGACAGCCGCATGATCGCCGGTTTCCGACAAGGTGAGCTCATAGGGTGGCTCCACGCGCGCCTGGCCGAGGACGAGCTCCTGTTCTCCCCCGGCAAGAGCGGGCTCCGCTCCGATCCGGACCAGGCTGGATCCGTGATCGCGGCTGCGGCGGTGCTCGCCGCGTCGCCGCAGCGGCTGGACGCTCTCGAAAGCGCCGCCGCCGCCGTCCTTGACGCGGTCGGAGCCAGCCGCGACCGGGCGAAGGTCTTGCTCGACTCGCTGGCGGACCTGGGCTGGCTCGAGCCGCAGGGTACCACCTGGGAGGCGGCGCACGACGTAGTGGCGGACGAGGTACTGGAGCAAGTCCTCTGGCAGCGCAGCACCGGTCTCGTCCGCGAATCGGCGCTGGCGGCGGTGCTGGCGGGCGCGAAGTCCTCAGCGCGCACGCTGGGCCGCATGGCGACAGCCTTGGGGCGCCTTCTCGGGCCGGGCGCGGCGCCTCAGGAGTTCCGAGGAGCGCTCGCCGGGGCGGCTGATCGATGGCTGGTGGAGACGGCTCAGGAGCTGGGTCAAACTCTCGTCGGTGCCGATGCCGACGAAGCCGCTTACGCCCTTGGCGCCGTCATTACCAGTCCGCCTTGGGCCGAAGCCGCGCTGCGGCAGTGGGATGAGCTTGCCGGCAGCTGGCTGGAAGCGCACGGCACCGAGCGCGAGGCTCGCCATCTTATCTTCCGCGCCCTCCGCCGCATGCCCGCCCTCGATGCGTCGCAAAGCGCTCAGGTCATCGGCCACGCTCTCCGCTGGCTCGAGCTCAACGGCGACGAGCCGGAGGCGAGCTTTGTCCTGCAAGGGGTTCTCGAGCATCCCGGTCGAGCGCTCGACGAAGCACGTGCGGTCGAGTGGGCGCTTCGCTGGCTGCGGCGCTTCTGCAAGCGAAGAGAGGCGAAGTTCGTTCTGCACGCGCTTCTCGGGCACGAGCGGCTCGGCGCTAGCGCTGCGGCGGCGGTCGGCTATGCCTTCTCCTGGCTGGAGCGCGGCATCACGGCTGCGGATGCGCATCACGTCCTCGAACCCCTGGTCAGTTGCCCCGACCTCGGCACAGAAGAGCAGAGATCCCTCGATCTCGCGGTCCAGTGGCTCGCGACATATGGCGCGCAACCGCAAGCGGGGACTCTCATCGCTCGCCTACTCGCGCAGCCACACCTCGGATCCCACAGCGCGCGTACGGTGCAGCTTGCGCTCGGCTCGGTTGCGGAGCACAGCTCCCGGTACGAATCCGGCTATCTCTTGCGTGCCCTCCTGGGGCGTTCTGATCTTGGTGCCCGACACGTCCAGGCGGTTTACGCCGCGCTGCGCTGGCTGCAGAAATACACAACGGGTCCCATGGCCGGGCTCGTGATCGAGAAGCTCCTCGCGTGCCCGGACCTCGGCAGGTCGCGCAGCATGGTCGAGGAAATTGCGCTGAACTGGCTGGTGCGACACCTTGCAACTCCCAACGCGGAGTTCCTTCTCCAACTCGTTCTGGGCTCGCCCCAGTCTTGGCTGCGGGACCGGGTCGCTCGGCTCGTGATGGACCGTCTCGAGGTCGTTGCCGCGACGCCCGAGGCTACATATCTCTTGAAGCAAGTCCTGCGCTCCAGCGCGCTGCATCCGAAGGATCAAGCACGGGCTGTCCGACTCGCGCTGGAGTGGCTCGATCACCATACGCTGCATCCCGAGCTCGACTTCGTGGCGAACCGCCTGCTGCGGCGCTGCGACCTGCCCGACTCTGAGTGGCAGCGCGCCTCGGGACATTTGCTCAACTGGCTCCGCGTGACGCCGCACGGCCCGAAGCGCGATCATGCCTATAACTCGTTGCGCAAGCGGCTGCGACTGCTGGCAACCGAAGAGCGGCAGTTCCTCGCCGAGGACGTGCAGCGGTGGAACGCTGCTCAGATGGAGGAGAGCAGCGTAGCCGTACGGTGGGACTTTCCTGTCGGGGAATACGTCCTGAGCGCCCGCGACCTCTTTGTCCTCGCCCGACAGCGCGACCAGCACGTCGATGCAGAGACGGTGCGGAAAAGCGCGGCGCAGGCCCGCAGGCGACTCGAAGATGGATACGGACGGCGGGCGGGCGCTCTGGTGGCGCCGCTGCTACCTTTGGCTGCGCGGGCGGGCGACCCCGCCGTCGAGGCAGAGGTGCTCGCGGTCGCGCAGCAGGTCCTCGGCGACTCCGTGTTGTCATCACGTGAGCGGCTTGCCTTCACCTACGCTTGCTGGGGCCTCGTCCGCTCCGGTTCCTGGTCGAATCGCGCAGTTGGACAGCGAATTCTAACGGAACTCGGCGTCGAGCCGGACCCGGCGTGGGGGCGCCCGCGACTCGTCGCAGCCGAAGAGTTGAGAGCCCTTGCGGAAGGTGCCGACACATCGTCCGCCACGGAGGTCGCAGGCGAGGCTTTGGCACAGATTCAAACGCTTGTTGAGGCCGGCCACCCAGGCGTCGCCCTCAGCATGCTGGCTGCCCTCGTGCCGCTGGCCGCGCGCCTTGGGTCCGATCTCCTGGATGCGGTGTTCCGCTCCACGAGCGGAGCTCTCGCCCACCCAGACACGACCGAGAGTCATCGTGATGCCTTCCAGCGGGCCTGTAGGCGCCTGACCGAGGCCGGCGTCTGGCCGGACAGCGAAAGCGCGCGCGTTGTATTGCAAGACCTCAAGTGCATGCGGCGAAAGACGGCCGAGGAGTTGACGGAGCTGGCGCTCCATCCGGGCGAAGAGCTGAGTGGCGGGACGATCCGCGCGGCGCTAGCGCGAGCTGAGAGGCTCGTCGAGGATCATCCCGCTGCAGCGGGACATTTCGTTGCGCCGCTACTGCCCCTGGCCGACCGGGTCGGTGAGCCTGGGCTCGCAGAACACGCGCGGACGTTGGCGGTTCGTCTGCTCGAGCACCCGTCCCTGATGCAAGCGCAGCGCGACGCCTTCGTCAGATCCTGCCAGTGGCTCGTTGCGGCGGGAGCGTGGACCGTACGGCAGCATGCCGAAGAGCTGTTTGCTCAGCTTGGCCTCCTCCCAGACCAGCGGGTGACGGCCGCGGAGTTGACGGAGCTCGCGCTGCGTCCAGGCGGGGGCTTCGATGACGAGTTGATCCGCGTAGCCCTGGCGCGTTCTGAGAAGCTCATCGAGGAGGACCACCCAGCCGCCGCCGGTCATTTCGTGGCGCCGCTTCTACCCCTAGCGGACCGGGTCGAGGAGCCTGTGCTGGCGGAACAGGCGCGGACGTTAGCGGTTCGTTTGCTCGAGCACCCGTCCCTGACGCAAGCGCAACGCGTTGCGTTCGTCAGATCGTCGCAGCGGCTCGTCGCGGGTGGAGCGTGGTCCGGCCGGCAACGCGCAGAGGAGGTGTTTTCGCGGCTCAGGCTTGGGTCGCTCACCGAGCGGCAGGTGGTGGCCGAGGAGCTGACGGACGCGGCGCTTCACCCAGACAAGAGCTTGGATGTGGCAGCGATAACTGCGGGTCTCATGCAAGCACAGATGCTGCTGGAGGCCGGCCGGCCTGCTGCAGCAAGCCATTTCCTCGTGCCGCTTCTGCCCTTGGCAGATCGAGCGCCTGAAGCCGGTCTCGTAGAGGAGACATCCGAGCTGCTGATGCGGGTGCTCGAGCACCCATCTCTGACCCAACCCCAGCGTTTCGGCCTCATTCGATCCAGCCAGTCACTTGTGGAGAGAGGAGCGTGGCCTTCCAGGGAACGAGGCGAGGAGGTTTTGGCGCAGCTACGCCTCGAGAAGCGCGTGGCAGCTGAGGAGCTTCGCGATCTAGCGCTCGCGGGGCTCGGAGCGGCCGAGCCCAACGTCGTGCGAGATGCTCTCGACCAAGCAAGCCGACTCACGGCCGCCGGACACCCGGCGGCCGCGGGATATTTCTTGGCGCCGCTCCTACCGCTGGCAGAGCGCACGGACCGAATACTCCTCGAACGGGCAGCGGCTGTGGCAGCCCGCGCCCTTGCCCATGCCGCTCTCACCCCACAGCAATGCGCTGGCTTCGACAACGCCTGTCGTTATTTCGTCGAGCATGGGGCGTGGCTTTCGCGCCAGACGGCGGAAGAGGTGTTGGGGTCTCTAGGGATTCATCTAGTCATCATACCGGGCGTAACGACGTTTACCTCCGCGGAACCGCTCAGGGCTTTGGCGCTCAACCGGGATCAGCCTATCGATGTCAGCAGGATTCAGGAAGGCCTTCGCCACGCTGAGGAGATGTTGGACGCCGGCGCACCCGAACAGGCGGGTCACTTTCTAGCTCCGCTCCTCCCTTTGACTGCGAGGCTGCGGCAGAATAAATACTCCAGGAAAACGGCTGAGCTCGTTCGCCGGTTCTTGGACCTAGTCGCCACGAACACCCGCAGTACGGAGGGATTCGCTTATGCCTGTTACCGGTTGCTGGACGCGGGCGCATGGCCAGACCCGAGAGCGGGCGAGGAACTCCTTGAGGCGTTGGCGGTCGGGGCACGAGGACTGGAGAAACTTGCGCAAGATCCGGAAGCAGCCGTCAGCCCCGAGCGAGTACGGCGGGCCGTGGACGCAGCAGAGGTGGTGATCTCGAGGGATCGACTGAGAGACGCCGGAGTTTTCCTCGCGGTCTTGCTTCCCTTGGCAGCGCGTGCTCACGACCGCGGTCTCGTAGGAAGGCTCCACGCCATCATCGACCGATTTCTCACCAACCCTTTGCTTCCTCACGAGTATAGGGATGGCTTTGCGCGTAACTGCCGCAGATGGTTGAAGCGTGGCGCGTGGCCGAGTCTGGACGAAGGCGAAGCGGCTCTCGAGACGCTTGGGATCGGCGCTCCTGGGCTCGATCGGTTGCTCCGCGACTCGACAGCGGCTCCAGATCAACAGCGCTTGCGGCAAGCGCTCGAGGTGGCGGTAAGATTCCTCGCCGGTGATCGGCCGGGTGCCGCGCGTCACACGCTCGGAGTATTGCTGCCTCTCGCCGCCAGAGTGGGTGATTCGCAGCTCGAAGCGGAGATACAGACCGCGATCCGGACCCTGCTCGAACATCCCCAGAGCAGCGCGAGGTTGCGCGAGCGCTTCGCGCTGAACTACCGCAACCGCTTCGAGAGCGGAGCCTGGTCCGATCCCGACCGCGGCCGGCAGATCCTGAGCTCGCTGGGATTGCTCGATGCGGAGGGTCAGGGCCTCGCCTCGGCCTAGCAGCCCGTGGCAAAAGCCCTCTGGGTGAAAATCGGCCTCTGATTCCAAAGGACTTACGGGCACGAATCGCGAACAAAACGAGTTCTGCCACGGCTGCTAGCCTTCCCGCATTGGTCGCTCGAGGTCGTGGATGCGGGAGATGTCCACCCCCAGCCGGCCGTCGTCGCGGTCGATGTGGATGATGTTCGCGAAGCGGGCGCCCCAGACGACCTCCTCGGCCTTGTAGGACGAGCGGGTATGGACGGTCTGGGAGAAGGTCTCGTCGATGGCGGTCAGGATGATCAGGAACTCGGCGTCCGAGGCCAGGAGGTCCTGCTCGGTCGTGCCGTGGAGCGGGCTGTTCGGCGTGATCGGGTGGACCACCGTCCAGGAGAGCGGGAAGAGGGGTACCTGGTTGCGTTCCAGGGCGAGGAGGTGGAACTCCCGCCTGCCGCTGGCGTGGCGGCGCGAGAGCAGGACCTCCGCCTGCAGCTCGATCAACTGGTTGCTGCGCGCGTTGACGATGCGGAACATGAAGCCGCTGCCGCCGTGGTAGGGCCCGACGATCGCGGTGCGGCTGAACAGGATCTTGGCGGTCGGGCGGGAGAAGCGGGCGAAGACGAGGCCGGTGACGAGCGCGAAGCCGACCAGGCCGAGGAGCGTCTCGACGGTGACCAGGAGGTTCGCGCCCAGGGTGGCCGGCGCCACCGCGCCGTAGCCGATCGTGCCGAGAGTCTGGACGCTGAAGAAGAACGCGTGCAGGAAGCGGCCGCCGGCGATGGCCTCGTTGCCGATCAGCGCTCCCGGGCCGAGCGCGGCGTACGCCGCGGCGAAGCCCGCGTTGGTCAGAAGGTAGACCAGGGCCACGAGCCCCAGGTAGCGGGGCCAGGAGACGGTGAGCAGATAGTGGTAGAGCGACAGGCTGGCGAACGGCGTCAGCCCCTCGCGCTCGACGTTGAAGCTGCCGTCGCGGTTGAGCAAGCGCTCGCGGCTCTCGCGCGCCACCATGGCCCCGAAGCCGAGATCGCGCGGCTCGTCGAGGGCCGCCGGGAGCGGCGGGGGGTCGGCCGCGGCGGCCGTCGGATCGGGAGAGGCTTGCGGCTCCACCGGTTCTCCGGGATGATCCGCAGTGTATCGCGCCCTTAGGTCGGGCGATGCGTCGGGGCTCGGCCCCGGTCACCGCGGGTCCTGTGGGCCCGAATTCGTCTGGCGAACGCTACTGGAGGAGGAGAGATGGAACCGAACGTGATGAACCGCGGGAAGGAAAAGGTGATCGCCGGCATCCTGGGGATCCTGTTGGGGGGTCTGGGGGTCCACCACTTCTACCTCGGGTCGACCACCGCGGGCGTGATCGAGCTGGTCGCGACCATCTTCACCTGCGGGCTCGCCGCTCTGGTCGGGCTGGTGGAGGGGGTCCTCCTGCTGGTCATGAACGACGACGAGTTCAACGCGCGCTACAACCGCCGCGCGCCCGAGAGCATGGAGTTCGTCTTCACCAAGCCGAAGCTGTAGGCGCGCAGGCAACGGACGCCCGCGAATCATCCGCGGCCGCAGGGGGGCGCCCGCCTCCCTGCGGCGTCGCGGCGTCCGCTGGACCGCCGGCGCCGGGCCTCGCCGTCTCTTCCCGCGCGCTAGAGTCCCGCCGTGGGCATCCTCTCCGCCGAGGCGCTGCTCCTCGACGTCTTCGACCTCCAGGACGACGACCGGATCGTCACCTTCCTGACCCGCGAGTGGGGGAAGAAGAAGGGGGTGGCGAAAGGGGCGCGGCGGCGGCACAGCCGCTTCCAGGGGCAGCTCCAGCCGCTGGCCAAGGCCAAGGTGACGTGGTTCGAGAAGGAGGGGCGGGAGCTCGGGCGGGTCTCGGCGGTCGAGCTGGTGCGGCCGGCGGCGGCGCTGCAGGCGGATCTCGAGGGGATCCTCCTCGGCAGCTACATGGTGGACCATCTGCTCGAGTTCGCGCAGGAGGGGGAGGCGAGCGACGCGCTCTACCGCCTGCTCGACTCGACCCTCGAGGCGCTGCTCGCCGGGGTGGACCGCGACTTGGCGGCGCGCTACTTCGAGAGCTGGGTGCTGCGCCTGGCGGGGATCTTCCCGCCGCCGCGCGAGTGCCCGCTCTGCGGCGGCCCGTTTGTCGTGCGGGAGACCGGAGTCGCCGGCGCGGTGCTGCCGTCCTACGGCGACGCGCTCGTCTGCCCCGAGTGCGCCGGAGCGGCCGGCGGCGCGCTGCGGATCGGCCCGGACACCCTCGAGCTGCTGCTGCGGATGGGACGGCAACCGCTGCCGCGGGTCGCGAAGGCGCCGCCCACGCCGGCGGCGCTGCGGCAGGTCGAGGAGCTCTGCGCGCGGGTGCGCCGCCACTTCCTGCAGCGCGAGCTGCGCAGCTACGAGGTCATCCAGCAGACGCGGAGCCGGCTTTGAGGACTTCCGCCCGCGGTCCGGCGGCGGCGCGCGTGCTAGCCTTCGCAGCCATTCGCCGGCGGGACCGCCCATGAAGAGCTTCCAGGACCTCATCCTCCGCCTCTCCAGCTTCTGGGCCGAGCAGGGGTGCGTGCTGCAGCAGCCGCTCGACCTCGAGGTGGGGGCGGGGACGATGCACCCCGACACCTTCCTGCGCGTCCTCGGCCCCGAGCCCTGGCGCGTCGCCTACGTCCAGCCCTCGCGGCGGCCGGCCGACGGCCGCTACGGCGAGAACCCGTTCCGGCTGGGCAAGCACCACCAGTTCCAGGTCATCTTGAAGCCCTCGCCCAAGGACGTGCAGCGGGTCTACGTGCAGAGCCTGGAGGCGATGGGGCTCGACCTCGCGGTCCACGACCTGCGCTTCGAGGAGGACAACTGGGAGGCGCCGACCTTGGGCGCCTGGGGCGTCGGCTGGCAGGTGATGCTCGACGGCATGGAGATCACCCAGTTCACCTACTTCCAGCAGGCGGGCGGCATGGACTTGGCGCCGATCAGTGTCGAGATCACCTACGGCCTCGAGCGCATCACCATGTTCCTCGGGCTCTCGCGCAGCATCTACGACATCGAGTGGGTCGCCGGCGGCCTGCGCTACGGCGAGGTGCGGCGCCAGGAGGAGTACGAGCTGTCCCGCTACTACTTCGAGATCGCCGACGTCGGGTTCCTGCAGCGGCAGCTCGACGGCTTCGAGAGCGAGGCCCGCCGGTGTCTCGAGGCCGGCCTGGTGCTGCCGGCCTACGAGTGCGCCTTGAAGTGCTCGCACCTGTTCAACGTCCTCGACGCCCGCGGCGCGGTCTCGGTGACCGAGCGGGTGGCGCTGATGAAGCGGGTGCGCGACCTGGCGGTGGGCTGCGCCCAGGGCTACGTCGAGAGCCGCGAGCGGCTGGGGTACCCGCTGCTCGGCGGCGCCGCCGCGGGTGGCGCGACGGGCGAGGCCGGCGCCGGCGAGCCGGAGCTGCAAGCGGAGGCGACCGGTGTGGCGCGGTGAGTACCTGCTCGAGGTGCGCAGCGAGGAGATCCCGGCACGCATGCTGCCGGCGGCGTCGCGCGAGCTGGCGACCCGCCTCTTCGAGGAGCTGATGGCGCGCGGCCTCGGGCCGCGCGAGGTCGAGACCGGCTACACGCCGCGGCGGCTGGTGCTGGTGATGAGCGGACTGCCGGAGCGCGAGGCGGACCGCGAGGAGGAGATCGTCGGGCCGTCCGAGAGCGTCGCCTTCAAGGCCGGCGAGCCGACCGACGCCGCGAAGGCCTTCGCGCGCCGTTGCGGCGCGCGGGCGGAGGACCTTCCCCGCCGCGAGCTGATCGCGAGCGAGGAGGCGAGGAGCGGCTTCTTCCTCGGCAAGCCGGCGAAGAAGCCGCAGAAGGCCAAGGGAGGCGACGGCGCTTCCTACCTGATCTTCCGCACGACGACCGCGGGTCGAGCGACCGGGGAGGTCCTCGCCGAGCTCGTGCCGCGCCTCCTCGGCGCCATCTCCTGGCCGAAGACGATGCGCTGGGGGAGCGGCGAAGGGCCGTGGGTGCGGCCGATCCACGGCATCATGTCGCTGCTCGACGGCACTCTCGTGCCGTTCGAGCTGTTCGGCGTGCCCGCCGGCGAGACGACCGCGGGGCATCCCATCCTCTCGCCCGAAGAATTCCAGGTAGGGAGCGCCGAGCAGTACCGCCAGGCGCTCGACACGAGGCGGATCGAGGTGCGGGCGGGCGCGCGTCAGTCGGTGCTCCTCGAAAGCATGCGCGAGCGGGCCGCGGCGATGGGCGGAACCCTGGTCGACGATCCGCCGCTGGTCGAAAAGCTCGCCGCCCTGTGCGAGATCCCCGGCGTGATGGAGGGAGAGTTCGATCCTTCCTACCTCGAGCTGCCGCGCGAGGTGTTGACGACCAGCCTGCGCGATCACCAGAGCGCGTTGACGGTCGCGGATGCGCAGGACCGCCTCCTGCCGTACTTCTTGACCGTCATGGACCGCCCGGACGATCCGGCCGGCCGCGTGCGCGCCGGCAACGAGTGGGTCGTCGCGGCGCGCCTCGCCGACGCCCGCTTCTTCTACGGCGAGGACAGGAAGCGCCCCCTCGCCAGCCGCGCCGCCCAGCTCGCCCACTTGACCTTCCACGAGAAGCTGGGGAGCTACGCGGCGAAGGCCGACCGCCTGGCGGCGCTGGCCGGCTGGATCGCGCACGAGCTGGGCTGGGACGAAGCGGTGGAGCCGGCGGCGGAGGCGGCGCGCCTCTTGAAACTCGACCTGGTCACCGACATGGTCAAGGAGTTCACCTCGCTCCAGGGGGTGATGGGCGGCATCTACCTGCGCGAGCAGGGAGTGCGCGACGAGGTCTGGCAGGCGGTCTACGATCAGTACCTGCCGGCGTCCACCGAGGACGGAATTCCACGCGGGAAGGTCGGGCAGGTGACGGCGCTCGCCGACCGGCTCGACACGCTCGTGGGCTTCTTCGGCCTGGGGCTCGTCCCCTCCGGCAGCCGCGACCCGTTCGGCCTGCGCCGCGCCGCGCAGGGCGTTGTGAGGATTGCTCTCGAAGGCGACGAGCTGCGCGGGCTGTCGCTCGATCTGGACGCTGTGATCGCCGAGGCGGCCGCGCTCTACGCTGGGCGGCTGACGCGCACGACGGAGGCCATCCTCTCCGATCTGCGTCCCTTTCTTGCGGATCGTATCCGGTACTTCCTGGGTCTCCGGGGCTACGCGTAC
The DNA here is from genome assembly GCA_044866775.1 of Thermoanaerobaculia bacterium. Lineage (GTDB taxonomy): Bacteria > Acidobacteriota > Thermoanaerobaculia > Multivoradales > UBA5704 > DASUNQ01. The sequence continues at coordinate 24,339 of JBIOUG010000020.1, forward strand.
GACGAGATCGAGGCTGCCCTGGCGGTCGGGTGGAGTGAGCTACCGGACCTCCACGCGCGTGTCGGAGCGGTGCAGCTGGCGCGCGAGCAGGAGGGCTTCCGGCAGCTCGTGTTGGCGGCGAAGCGGATCGCCAACATCCTCAAGGGCGTCGCGGAGGAGCTGCCGTTCGACGAAGCCCTGCTCGTCGAGCCGGCCGAGCGCGACCTCTTCTCTTCCTACCTGGAGCTTTCTGCGGATGCCGGCGAAGCGGCCGCGAAAGACAAGCACACGCAATATTTGCTGCGGATCGGGCGGCTCGGCCCGGTCCTCGAGCGCTTCTTCGTCGAGGTCCTGGTGATGGCCCCCGAGGAGCTCCTGCGCAGGAACCGCCTGGCCCTCCTCCAGCGGCTCCAGAGGCTCACGTCACGGACGGCGAAGCTGACGGAGGTGGTGGTGGAGAAGGGATAGTCGGATCATCGACCGCAGCTCCGTGAACTCCTCGGCAACCTCTTTGCGGAACTGCTGGAGCTCTGCTTTCAGCTCGGCGCGGGTGCCGCCGAGGGCCTCGGCGACGAACTGGACGTCGGCCCGGACGCCCTCCACGACCACCTCGAGATGGCGCCGGTTTTCCGCACCACGTGCTCGAAGTGGTGGCGGTTTTCCTCCACCACGGCCTCGAAGCGGCGCTGCGTCTGCTCTGCCACGACGTCGAAGTGACGCCGGGTCTCCGTGAGCTCGCGGGAAAGTCGCTCGACGGCTTCGGGCTCCATAAGGCGATTCTACTCTCGGACCGCGAAAGGGACTTCCTTCTCATAGCCCCCCCGGCTTGCGCCCGCCGCGGAAGATCCCACCCGGCATCCCCGCTTCATCCAGCCGTCGGTTCGCCGCGTAGTGTGGAGTCGTCGACATCATTTCCTTCAAAGGGGGATTGGACAATGGCTGCAACGAAGCGCCCTGGACCCATGACCACCGTCTCCGTCACCCGCAAGGGTGTCACCCTGTCCGCGAAGGCCGCGCCTGCGAAGCTCGCCGGCGTGCGCGCCGCTCTGGGCACCGTGCTGGGCGACGAGCCGATCGAGGGGGCATTGGCGGTGAGGCTGCCGCAGACGTCCTGCACGGTGGCGTGCGCCGGCAACGTCATCCTGACCAGCACGTGCGGCGGCAGCCCCGCCTCGATCCGGCGCTGCGTCGCCAGGCTCGGGTCGGGCTGCGCCGATCGGTGACACCCGCGGCTCGGCCCCGGCGCTCGCCGCGCCGCGGCTGACCGCTCCACTCCGGCGGCATCCCACTCTCCGGGGTAGGGGTGCCGCAGGCGCCCTCGTCTATACTCCCCGCCGAACTCACGGGCAACGACCTCGCCGTACCGCGCACGCAGGCGGTGCAGCTCGCGCGCGAGCAGGAGCTCGTCCTGGCCGCCAAGCGGATCGCCAACATCCTCAAGGGCGTCGCGGAGGAGCTGCCGTTCGACGAGTCGCTCCTCGCCGAGCCCGCCGAGCGCGATCTCTACTCCGCTTACCTGGAGCTGTCCGGCGACGCCGACGACGTCGCCGCCAAGGAGAAGCACACGCAGTACCTGACCCGCATTTGGCCTTCTCGGCCCGGTCCTCGAGCGCTTCTTCGTCGAGGTCCTCGTGATGGCCCCGAGGAGCATCCCCGCCGCAACCGCCTCGCCCTCCTCCAGCGACTCCAGCGCCTCACCTCGCGCACCGCTAAGCTGACCGAGGTTGGTGGTCGAGAAGGGGTAGCCCGCCCGCTGGGGCGCCGTCCTCAAACAATACCCTCCCCCCAGATCATCTGCGCTTGCCGCCTAGCAGCCGCGCAGTGGCCTCCGCATCAAACGCGTGGGGCCCCATTGACTGAGCATGTTCAATTCTGTAGAGTTTGAGTGATCCCAGTTGCGAAGCGAGAAGCGAAAGGAAGGTCTGCCGCAGTCCCGTGAGCACGAGGCTTCGGCCCTGCCACGGAGGTCTCATGCGCCGCTTGAATCTCGTTCGAGTTTCTGTGCTCCTGATGAGCGCGCCCGTCCTCGCAGACGCGGGCGTCTGGCTGCCGACCGGCCCGCTCTCGACGATTCGCGCCGACGCCACGGCGACCCTGCTGCCTTCGGGCAAGGTGTTGGTCGCCGGCGGCTCCGGCGCCAGCGGTGAGCCCAGCAACTCGGCGGAGCTCTACGACCCGGCTGTAGGGAGCTGGGCGCCGACCGGAAGCCTCGGTACAGCGCGCAGGGACCACACGGCGACGATGCTGCCCAACGGCCGTGTGCTCGTAGTTGGCGGCTTCGACAGCTCGGCTCTCGCAAATGCCGAGCTCTACGACCCGGCGAAGGGCACGTGGGAGCCAACGGACGAGGATCTCGTCGCCGTGGGCCGCTTCCAGCACACCGCGACCCTCCTGCCGTCGGGGGAGGTGCTGGTAGCCGGAGGCTTCGGCAAGCCTGGAGAGGCGCTCAGCTCTGCGGAGCTGTACAACTCCGCGACGGGTGGGTGGTCTACGGCGCCGGCGATGACTCATGCCCGCGGCCAACACACCGCAACGCTGCTCGCCTCCGGCCTGGTGCTGGTCGCAGGAGGGAGGAATGGGCAGGCGTTGGTCGCGGAAGCGGAGGTCTATGGCGCCGGTGGCTGGGATCCCGCCGGGCGCCTCTCTCAGCCCCGGATCTGCCATACGGCCACTCTCCTCGCGTCAGGCCGGGTGATCGTAGCTGGAGGGGCCCGCACGAACAGGTGCGGCGCCGAGGGGTCTCGCTTCACCCCCGCCAAGGTGGTCGAGCTGTACGATCCCTCGGCGCGGTCTGCGCAGTGGTGGTCCTCGACCAGCCCCATGCTCGCGAGCCGGGCATCCCACAGTGCCGTGCTGCTCGTTTCCGGCAAGGTTCTCGTGGCCGGTGGTCTTCCCCCTTCCGGCGCCGCCCCGGCCAGCGATCTCGTTCCAGGTAGCGAGATCTTCGACGAGACGAGCGCAGCCTGGCAGCCTGCTGGCGACCTTCACGCTCTCGGCGGCCACCTGCGGCGGCGCCACACCTCGACGCTCCTGCCCACGGGCAACGTGCTCCTCGTGGGGGGAGACGGGCTGCGCAGCGCCGAGCTCTTCAGCCCGCAGGCTCCATTCCCTCGGTTTGCCGCCCGAGCGAGAACGCTTCCGGGCGGCCCTGTGACGGCGCCAACCGCCATCCTGCTCGGGTCGGGCAAGGTGCTCCTCGCCGGCGGGAGCTTCAAGGGCGCCGCGATCGCGCAGGCCTGGATCTACGATCCGCCGTCTGATACCTGGAGAGCGACCAGGCCGCTCAACGTGGCGCGGGTCGGGCATTCGGCCACCTTGCTGCCAAGCGGCGAGGTCTTCGTGGTCGGGGGGAGGACGAGGCTGGATCTTGCGCAGGCCGTGCCGGTCGGCTCCGTCGAGGTCTACGACCCCGACGCTGGTACTTGGCGGCTTAGAGACGAGCCCAGGGCCGCTCGCAGCGGCCATACGGCGACTCTTCTGCCGTCCGGCGAGGTGCTCATTGCCGGGGGAGCCGGGCGCTCGGCCCTCTGGAGCGCGTTTCTCTACGATCCGGTGACCCGCGCCTGGACGCGCACCGGCCAGCTTGAGGAAGCGCGGTTCGAGCACGCCGCCGTTCTCCTCCCGACCGGGAACGTGCTCGTTGCCGGAGGCTCCAATGGCGCCCCGATCGGAAGCGCCGAGCTGTACAGCCCGGAGCTCAGAACCTGGTCTGCCACGGGATCTCTGCTTATTCCGCGCCGGCAGGCCACCGCCACGCTTCTCCCGGCCGGGAGAGTTCTCCTGGCCGGCGGCTTCTGCCGCGACTTTCTCTCCGAGACTGAGATCTATGACTCCGCGACCGGGCGGTGGGTCTCCGGGAGCCGATTGGAGACGGCTCGCAGTGAGCACAGAGCTGTTTTGCTGCCGTCCGGCAAGACCCTAATCGTTGGAGGGTCGAACGGTGACGGTCGGCGCCTCAACACGGCCGAGGTCTTCGATCCCGCGCTCAGTACGATGAAGATAGGCAACCTCCTCGGGGCGCGGCGCTTGCCCGCTGCGGTCTTGCTGCCATCGGGGAACGTGCTGGTGGCGGGCGGGACGAGCCACACCGGAGACGACCTCGACACCACCGAGATCCTCGACGTCGCTCCCGGTCTGGCCACCCGCCGGCCGGTCATCAGCTCCACGTTCCCGGACGAGGTCCGCTTCGGCGAGGACTTCCGGATCACCGGCCGTTTCCGCAGCGCGCTCGAGGCCGGCGGCGGCGGGAGCAACAGCTCCGCGGTGAATTACCCGCTCGTCCAGCTCATCTCCCTCGAGGGTGGTCAGCTCTTCTGGCTCGCTCCAGGTGAACAGGAAAACTTCTGGGATGATCCGATGACCCTTACCGTCTCGCACCTGCCGGCCGGACTCAACCCCGGGTGGCACCGGCTCTCAGTGTTCACATCGGGGCGGGCAGGGACGGCGCGGCTGGTCCAGTTCGCGTGCAGCCTCAAGATCACACGCCATCCCTCTAGCCAAACCGTGTCGCTCGGCAGCACAGCAACGTTCTCGGTCGGAACGGAGGGCGGGCGAGCATTTCAGTGGCAACGTTGCGACCAAGACTGCGACGACATGGATCCGCAGAATCAATACGTGGACATCGCTGGGGCGACCGGGGCCGACTACACCACGCCGGGGGTCGACCGGGACGACTCCGGCGCCAGATACCGTGTCAAGGTCGAGGGCGGCTGTAGGAGTGAGCACTCGCTTCCTGCCACGCTCACGATCCAAGACTCCGACCCTCCGGTCGCCGAGGTCCTGTCGCCGAGCGGGGGCGAGTACTGGGTGCTCCCGGAACCGGGCGAACCACCGAGCCAGCAGCGCATCACTTGGTCGATGTCCGACAATGTTCGGATCTGCAAGGTCAGCGTCTGGCTCGAGTATTCGCAGGACGGCGGCAAGACCTATGTCCCAGCGCCGGACGGCGGCGGGCTGCCGGCGCAGTTTGGCGACAACTCCTCCTGCGAGTTCCCGGGAGTCACGCAGACGAGCACGACCTATATCCTGGCGACGGACCCTCCGGCCGCCCTTGGCTCCCTGTATCGAATCCGGCTGCTGGTCACCAATCAGGCGCGGCGGGCGGTAGAGGCGCACAGTCCGAACCCGTTCTACGTCGTGCGGGCCAATCCCGAGTCGGTTCGCACGCTGATCCTCGCGAACCTGGAGCGGATGCGCGCGCAGGAGGTGCTCTCGGAAAACGAGGAGCAGCAGCTTTCCCGCAAGCTCCAGGAGCTGGCGGCTCATCCCCGCGTTCAAGGTCTGGTGGTGGATCTCAGTGCCGTGGGGGACATCACGGGCTTCTACGCCGAGTGGGACGGGGCAGGATCGGACGCCGAGAAGGCGGCGAACCGCGTCCTCTTCGGTTGTCATCTTCCCGGGTGTGACTCCAACAAACACTCCAACAAACAGATAGGTATCAAGGACAAGCTTCAAGAGCTGCTGGCGATCTATCCGGGAGTCAAGTACCTAGTCCTGATTGGGGACGATCGCATCATCCCCTTTGCACGGGTGGCCGACCGCACCACGCTCTTGCTCGAATCGAGGTACACCAAGGGGACCGACCTGTCGCCCTCCGACACGACCGTCGGGCAAGCCCTCGGGGCGAATACATTCCTCTCCGACGATCCGCTGGCCACCCGTGCCGTGGTCGACGCCGAAGATCTTACGGCCGACAGGGGGTTCGGGGACCGCGTCTTCGTGCCGGACCTGGCGGTGGGCCGGCTAGTCGAGAATCCGGAAGACATCATCATCACGATCTCCAGCTTCATCAGCCGCGACGGCATCCTGGATTTGAGGGCGCTTGACGCCGACACGGGCCACAAGGTGCTGATCACCGGCTACGACTTCTTGCGCGACTCCGGCCGCGTCATCCGAGAGCGCTGGAAGAATGCGCTCGGGTTGCCTCGTCCGCATGCCAACCGCTCCATCGCGCCTGTCAACGGCACGCTGCTGACGGAATGGGACGAGGATATCGACGACCTGAGCCTGCGCCACCACCTTTGCGGCGGCGACGAGGGACCGCCCTATGCCATTGCGTTTCTCAACGGCCACGCCACGCATCACCAGGAAGGCGTGCCGGGATCCGGTCCCTTTGACATTCGCGGGCTGTCGGCGGACGCGATTCTCGGCGACTTGTGCCGCGCGGGACGCCTGAGCCTGGACGGGGCAGCGGTGTTCACCGTCGGATGCCACGGTGGCCTGCCGGTGGCGGACTGTCTGCAGGGGGAAGGCGGCTGCCCCGCGACAAGCCATAGGCTCGACCTCCCTCAGGTCTACTTGGCCCGCGGCGCCGTGGCCTACGTGGCGAATACCGGATTCGGCTGGGGGCTCCTCCACGGGATCGGCTACGCCGAGCGCCTGGCCCAGATCTTGGCCGAGGAAATGACCAGCGGTGGAGTGATCGTCACTGGCGAGGCGGTGCGGCGTACGAAGCTGCGGTACTTCCTCGAAGCGCGAGGGATCGATCCCTACGACGAGAAGTCGCTGCTGCAGTGGACCTTCTTCGGGCTCCCCATGTACGCGGTGAGGACGGGGATCGGTGCTGCGGCCTCCGGCCTCCAAGCACCCTTCGAGGACCTCGCCTCCACAAGCGCCGACCGCGAACGGCTGGGACCGGTGACGATCGAGCGCCGCCTCGAGACCTCGTCCGAGGCGATGGCGCAGGTCGTCGCGGAGCAGGTCGCGGCGGAGCTGCCGGCCTTCCTGACGCGACTCGACCTCCGTTTCGATCTCAGGGGGCCCGGCGTCTACGTCAAGCGCAACGCTGCGGGAGATCCGCTGCCTCTTGAGGAGCCGTGTTTTCGTGACGCGGGCAGTCCGAACAAGGATGGCTGTTACTACACGCTGCATGGGCTGGTGGACCGCGCCACGGGCGCGAGCGACCTGCCGATCCAGCCCTATCTCATCTACGACTCCCGCCTGGCGGGCACCAGCCAGCATGGCGTGCTCTGGAAGGGCGGCACCTTCGTGGAGGAATCGGGTTGGAAGCCTGTGATCGCCCAGTTGACGTCGAATGTCGACCGTGTGGTCGATCACGGTTCGCTGCCGCCTCACGATCCCCCCAAGCCCAAGCGGCGCAAGCGGTTCATTGCGGAGAACGTCGAGCATCAGTGCCCGGTCAGCGACCTTGAGGTGAACAGCTTGTTCGTGCCGGCGGGTGAGGCGCTCAAGCTTCGGGCGGCGGATCCAAGCTACACGATCCAGCGCCGGTACACGACGATCGACCTCGAGGTCTTCTATTTCAACGATACCGAGATGCCCGAGCGCAATTGCGACGAGCTCGGGCCGGACTTCGGTCAGCAAGTTCCGCCGTATCACAGGGTCGACGGCGAAGCGGTCAAATGGGACGTGCCGGTGACCGATGACTCCGATGTGTGGCGTGTCGTCGTGGTCTACAACAAGAGCGACGACAACCGCTGGATCGCCCTGGACTTGCACCAGGATCCGGGGGGTCGCTGGAAAGGCGAGATCGAGCTGAAACAAGGCGTCCGGCTCGACTACGTCCTCGAGGCCGTCGATTCTCGCGGCAACGTCTCCTGGCTCGACTTCGAGCCTGCAGTGCGGCCGAATAGCGGTGTGGAACCCGACGTCCCGCTGGTCGTGGAGGTGATGTCAGAAGATCAATGATCTGAGGATGCCGGCCTCTGCGGCGGGCGTCGCCGGAGAGCCTTGCAGAGCGGTCCCTCCTCAAGCATGTGCGCCGCCAGCCGTGCGATCTGGCCGAAGCCCTTCGCGCGAGCGTCGCTCTGGAGGCGTCTCAGCTCGTCACCCCGGGCCGCTCCGAAGGCCAGGTGGATTTCTCCGAGCGCCAGCCGGGCCTCGAACTGGTAGAGGAGGAAGCCCTTGGCACCGGCTTCTGGAATGAGCTGCTCGAGGGCATGCAGGGCGCCGGTTTGTGGCTTGTTCGACACGACCGAGACCCGAGCCGCAGTGATCGCGGTCTCATGGCGTACGCGGAAGTCCTGACTCTCTCGCGACCGTCGCGCTGCCGCGGCCATCACCTGCTCCGCTCGTGCGGCATCACCTTGACAAGCCAGCGCCCAGGCGCGCGTCGCTCGCGCCAGCGCGACGAGGTCGGTTCTGCCCGCCTTGCTCAGGACCGTCTCGGCGTCGGCCGCGAGGTTGGCGCCGGTTGTGAAGCGTCCTTCGAGGTTTTCGATGTGTGCCAGCACGATCGCCGCCTCTGCCCTGGACCCCCGCTCAGCCTGCAACTCTCGGCTGTCGTAGAGCTCGCGGAGCTGTTCCCGTCCCCGCGGGTCTCCTCGAGCGGCCAGAATCCTCCCTTGACCGAGTCGGGCGTACATTGCCTGACGACCGGAGGCCTCGCTTAACGCCAGGGACTGGAGCTCCTGAGCGCCCCCAAGCTCGCCGCGATAGTAGAAGATCTCCGCCAGACTGTTGAGAGCCGCCGCCCCGGCTCGAGAGGAACGCCCCATTCTCTGCTGCAGGTTGCGGGCCTCGTCCGCCATCCGCGTCGCTTCATTCGTCTTCCCGCTCAGGAACAGGGTCACGGCCAGACCGGCCAACGTGGAAACCAGGATCTCTGGCGCACGCGGACCGCCCGTCGACTTTGCCTGGTTCAGCTTGGCCTCCGCTTCCGCGAGCCGTCCCGCCTCCGCCAGGACCATGCTCGCCAGCACGAGCACGCGCAAGTGATCGACACTCCCTGGCTCGGTGCCATAGGTTCGCTCGAGCTGTTGCAGGTCTCTCAGGATGTCTGCCAGCCGTCGCGAGTCTTGGAAGAAGTGGAGGATCGCGGCTTGCTCGGCGCACACCTCGGCATACGTCGTGTCCCCCGCCTTCTCGAACGTGCGCTGCGCCGCCTCCAGATCGGTGGCGGCCGGGAGGTGTCGCCCGAGTCGTGTGAGCACCTGCGACCGCGCCAGTTGCGCTTCCGCGAGCCTGTAGACCGCCCCGGCGGCCGCCGCCGAGCCGATCGCCTGATCGAGGAGGTCGAGCGCCTGATCGAGCTGTCCGTCGTCGTCCAAAACGTTGGCCTTTTGGACGTAGGCCTTGGCCAGTACATGACGAGGTGGCGGCGGCCGCTGCTCGAGCAGGGCGTCCAGGCTCGCCAACGCGTCGTTCAGATAACCGGCCGCCGCTTGGGCCTCGGCGAGATCGAGCCGGAACGAGTCCTCCTCCGGTGCCAGCTTGACGAGCTCCCGATAGCGTGCGATGACCTCCGGCCAGTCCTCCTCGATGTGCGGCAGCATGAGCCGGACTTCGAGCTGCTCGCGACGCGGTAGATGCTTGGCCAGCTGCGCAGCATGCTTCGCAAGCACGGCGGCCTCGCTTTCACGTCGCTGTTCCCAGGCAGCACTTGCAAGGTGCCAGAAGATGAGCGGGTGATTAGGCTGCTCCCGGTCGGCTGCCTCAAGCTGACGCCGGGCGGCGCACTCATCGAAAGCGCGGAGCTGCCCGACTCCGGTGAAATAGTGGGCGAGAGCCCGCAGGGGAAACAGGGAGCGGAGGTACTCCTCCTGACGCTGCTGGGACCAGCGCCGGCCTAGGTTCAGGGTCCTCTTCACTTCACCGGCGATTTCGAGCACGTTCTCCGGGAGGCTCTCCAGCGATCCACGGACTTGAAAGCGCGTCACAGTTCCACGCGACGTGTTGGTGAGAGCGCAGTCGACGATGAGCAATCCCAGCTCGGAGTGTTGCCGGCGGTAGGAGCCGCCGACGACGTAATCCGCCCCCAAGCGCCGGCGGAAGTCGGCGGGCGAGTGTCTCCTGCCGGCGAGGACGAAATCCCGCTCCGCCTCATCCACGGTCTTGCGACCGACGAGGCGGGCTCGATATCCGGCGCGCAGTGCCGACGTCAACATGTCGCCGAGAGCCGTGGAGACCCAGGCGTCGCGCGACTGACCGGAGACGTTATCGAAGCTCAGAATTGCGATGGTCGGGAGCTCTCGCTGTCGCCAAAGGTAGCTCGTGACGCCGAGAGCACCGGCCAGGAGAAGCGCGACCACGACGAGTGCGGCGCGGAAAACGGCCTTCGGCCGATGGGCTCGGGGAGGCAGTGGCTGCGCCAGCAGCGAGCAACGGAGGACCTCCAGGTTGTCTTCGTAGCTCTCGATCGCGAAGTCGATGTAGTGCTTCTCCGCCACCACCGCAGGGACTGGGGAATCATCTAGGCGAATCGGGATGGTCCTGGGCTTCCCGGCGTCCTTTTCTCGCGTGACCGCTTGGTTGAGCTCGCTGCGCACCCATGTGGACTGGCTCGAGGTCCGCGAGACGACCACCAGGAAGAATGCAGCGCTCGCGATCGCGTTCGCGATCTCGTCTGCAGGCACACTCCCGCCCAGGATCCGCGGGCGGTCGAACCATGCCTCGAACCCTTGGCGTTCGAGATCCTTGGTTAGCCGCTCGACGAAAAGGGAGTCTTCGCGGGCGTAGCTGATGAAGACCTTCGGCTTCGCCGAGGGTTCCCCATCCACCTGTCCGGTTGGTGGCCGGGTCTCCACGCGAGAAGTCTCCTCGAGAGAGCGAGGCCGAGTATATCAACAGCCACTGAAAGTTCTCGCGGGTTTCCGACGGCGTCCCGCCCTCTCGAGATGGTGGTCGAGAACGGTGCGTGAGAAGAGGCGGTTGCCCGCCGGCCATCTGGGTGGGGGAGTTACCCTACGAGACGCCTTCCAGACGCTCCACACGTCCCTGGAGGGACTGCAGACTGTCCTCCAAGACCCGCAGACGCCGGTCCAGCTCGATGTAAGAGAGCCGGATCATCGACCGCAGTCGGTGAACTCCTTCACGACCTCCCTGCAGAGCTGCTGCACCTCGGTGCGCACACTGGTCACGCCTTCGGCGACGAGCTGTACGTCGGCCCGCACGCCCTCCGCGACGACATCGAAATGGCGTCGGGTTTCGGCCAGCTCGCGCGAAAGACGCTCGACGGCTTCGGGCTCCATGAGATCAGTCTATACTCCCCGCCGAACTCACGGGCAACGAGCTCGCCGTACCGGTCTGGACGCCCGTCGCGTTCTCGCCCACGCCCGACACGACACCGCAGGGAGGGAGTACCTTTGACCACCAAGTACGTCTACGCGTTCGGCGCCGGCCTGACGGAGGGCGACGGCAGCCAGAAGGACCTCCTCGGAGGGAAAGGGGCGGGCCTCGCCGAGATGGCCCGGCTGGGGATCCCCGTGCCTCCCGGCTTCACCATCACCACGACGGTCTGCGGCATCTATCAGGAGCTCGGCGGCGGCTATCCCGAAGGGCTCGAGGCCGAGGTCGAGCGGCACCTCCACCGCGTCGAGGAGGCGGTGGGGCAGCGCTTCGGCGACCCCACGCGGCCGTTCTTGGTCTCGGTGCGCTCGGGGGCGCCGCGCTCGATGCCGGGGATGATGGACACGGTCCTCAACCTCGGTCTCAACGACGCCATCGTCGAGGCCTGGATCGCCGCCGGCCAGGACGAGCGCTTCGTGCTCGACGCCTACCGGCGCCTGCTCTCGATGTATGGCGACGTGGTGCTCGGGGCGCCGCACCGCGCCTTCGAGGAGGTGCTCGCCGCGGCGCGCGCCGAGCACGGCGCCGCGACCGACGCCGACCTGCCGCCGGCGGCGCTGCGCCGCGTCGTCGCCGCCTTCGAGGAGCGGATCGCCGCCCACGGCAAGCCCTTCCCGCAGGACCCACGGGCGCAGCTCTGGGGCGCGATCGGCGCCGTCTTCGAGAGCTGGAACGGCTACCGCGCCCGCGAGTACCGGCGCCTCGAGGGGATCTCCGACAAGATCGGCACCGCGGTCAACGTGCAGACCATGGTCTTCGGCAACCGCGGCCTCGACTGCGCAACCGGCGTCGCCTTCACGCGCAACCCGGCGACCGGCGAGCGGCGCGTCTTCGGCGAGTACCTGACCAACGCCCAGGGCGAGGACGTGGTGGCGGGGAACCGCACACCGCTGCCGATCGCCGGCGTCGAGGGCGCCGGCGGCCTGGCGGCGGACTTCCCCGCGGCGCACGCCGCGCTCGAGCGCGTCTGCGCGCAGCTCGAGCGGCACTTCCGCGACATGCAGGACGTCGAGTTCACGATCCAGCACGGCACGCTCTACATGCTCCAGACCCGGAACGGCAAGCGCACCGGGCGGGCGGCGGTGCGGATCGCGGTCGACTTCGCGAACGAGGGGGTGATCGACCGGCGCGAGGCGCTCGAGCGCGTGCGGCCGCAGGACCTCGAGCAGCTCCTGGCGCCGGAGTTCGACCTGGCGGAGAAGGAGCGCGCGGTCCAGGAGGGGCGTCTGCTGGCGCGCGGCCTGCCGGCCGGGCCGGGGGCGGCCGCCGGCCGCATCGTGCTGACCGCCGAGCGGGCGGCGGAGCTCGCCGCCTCGGGACCGGTCCTCCTGGTGCGCGCCGAGACCTCGCCCGAGGACATCGTGGGGATGCACGCCGCGGTCGGCATCCTCACCTCGCGCGGCGGCATGACCTCGCACGCCGCGGTCGTGGCGCGCGGGCTCGGCAAGCCGTGCATCGTCGGCGCCGGCGCCCTGGACGTCGACGAGGCGGCGGGCGAGCTGCGGGTCGACGGCCGGGTGTTCCGCGAGGGGGATCACCTCTCGATCGACGGCACCACCGGCGAGGTCATCGCCGGGGCGCTCGCCGCCCGCCCCTCCGAGGTGCTGCGCGCCGTGCTCGGCGGCGAGGCGGGCGAGGCCGCCGACGGCGGCGACGGCGGCGGGGCGGTCGCCTCGCCGGCCGCGCAGGCCTTCCACGAGCTCCTCCTCTGGGCCGACGCCGAGCGGCGCCTGCGGGTGCGCGCCAACGCCGACACGCCGCACGACGCGCGGGTGGCGCGGGCGCTCGGCGCCGAGGGCATCGGCCTCTGCCGCACCGAGCACATGTTCTTCGAGGAGGACCGCCTGCCCTGGGTGCGGCGGGTGATCCTGGCGCGCCACGCCGAGGAGCGGCGCGCCGCGCTCGCGCACCTGCTGCCGGTGCAGCAGAAGGACTTCGAGGGTATCTACGCCGCCCTCGACGGGCTGCCGGTGACGGTGCGCCTGCTCGACCCGCCGCTGCACGAGTTCCTGCCGCACGGCGAGCGGGCCGTCGAGGCGCTGGCCCGCGACATGGGGCTCTCGCCGGCCGAGGTGGAGGCCAAGGTGGAGGCGCTCGCCGAGGCCAACCCGATGCTCGGCCACCGGGGCTGCCGCCTCGGGATGACCGCGCCCGACATCTATGAGATGCAGGTCGAGGCGATGGTGCGCGCCGCCTGCGCCAGCACGCGCGCCGGCGTCGCGGTGCGCGCCGAGATCATGGTGCCGCTGGTCGGGACGGAGGAGGAGATGGCGCGCCTGCGCCGCGCCATGGAGGCGACGATCGCGCGCGTGCTCGCCGCCGAGGGGATGGGGCTCGAGATCCCGCTCGGCACGATGATCGAGGTGCCGCGCGCGGCGCTGGTCGCCGACCGCATCGCCGCCCACGCCGACTTCTTCTCCTTCGGCACCAACGACCTGACGCAGATGACCTACGGCTACTCGCGCGACGACGCGGCGAAGTTCCTGCCCGCCTACATCGAGTCGGGCGTCCTGCCGCACGATCCCTTCGCGAGCCTCGACGTCGAGGGCGTGGGTCAGCTCGTGCGGCTCGCCTGCAAGCGCGGGCGGCAGGCGCGGCCGCACCTCCACTTGGGCGTTTGCGGCGAGCACGGCGGCGACCCGGAGTCGATCGACTTCTTCGAGGAGGTCGGCCTCGACTACGTCTCCTGCTCGCCGTACCGGGTGCCGATCGCCCGGCTCGCGGCGGCGCGGGCGCGGCTGGCAAGGGAGGCGGCGGCGCGGCGCGGCGCCGCGGTGGGAGCTGCGGCGCCGGCCGAGGCGGGGCACGAGGCGGCCGCGGTGCCGGAACCCGCGCCGGCGGTCAACAGGCAGCCGATCGCGGTCGTGCCCGAGGTGACGGCGTAGGACGGGCGCCGGAGCACCTCCAAGCGTAGCGCGGCGCTTCAAAACCCGAACGTAGCCACGACGTCGTAGAGCCAGTGGGCCAGGATCACCGGCCACAGGCGGCGCACCAGGCAGAACCCGGAGCCGAGGATCAAACCGAGGATCGTCGCGTCCACGACGCCGGAGATGCCGTTGTAGACGTGGTAGGCCGCGAACAGAGCGGTCGTCGTGAGAACGCTTGCCCAACGGGAGCCGAGAAGCCGCTCGAAACGAGGAATCAAATACCCTCGTAGGACCAGCTCCTCGCCGGTCGCGGTGGCAAAGGCCGCGACGACAGCGAAAGCCGGCTGGCTGGGTGTGATCGTGTCATCGGGTCCGCCCGCCTTCACCGCCGTGGCGTCGACGCCGGTCGCCGCGATCACTGCCCAGACGAGAAAGTAGGCGGCGTACCACGCGACCCAAAGCAGCAGGGCGAACGCGGGATCACCGAGCCACCTGGGCCGGACCACGCCGAAGGCGCTCCAGGATTCGCCGCTGCGGTAGATCAGATACAGAACCACTGGGATGATCTGGAGACATTTGCCTGTGTAGTAAAAGACGAGAGCCGCGGGCGGTGTATCGCCCGCTTGCGGCCAATACCAATCCATGATGGCCCAGAGCACCTCGGGGACGACCGCGAGAGCCAGAACGACGGCAGTCTCGAGCCATAGCTCGCGCGCAGGGCGGCTACTGGGGTGAGCTCGTGGCCTGTGCACTCGTGCCGAGGAGACAAGATTTCGGTTCGGACTGTCAATGGGTGGGTCGTTTGACTTCGCCAGCGCCGATCGCTAGAACAGCCGTCACATGCCCAGCGGATCTTTCGACAACCGCCGGCGCCTCGCCGATTTCTGGGACACCTCGCGCGAGTACTACGCGCAGGCGGCGGCCGCGAACCCGGAGGCCTCGCCGGAGCGGCGGGTGCTCGTGGGGTATCTGGCGCCCGGGCAGCGGGTGCTCGACCTTGGGTGCGGGTCGTGCGAGAACGCGCTCTGGATGCCGGCAGGGACGCGGTACGTGGGCTCCGACGTCTCGACGGCGGCGCTGGTCATGGCGGGGGAGTGGGGGCGGCCGGGGGCGCGGGTGCGGGGCGACGGCGAGACGCTGCCGTTCGCGGATGAGAGCTTCGACGCCGTGCTCTCGACCTACGCGCTCGAGCACTTCCACGAGCCGGGGCGGACGCTGCTCGAGGCGGCGCGGGTGCTGCGGCCGGGCGGATTTCTCCTGCTCGTCGGCTCGGCCTGGGACCTGCCCTACGAGATGCCGCCCAGCCTGCCGCCCGGCCGCCGGCTCGCGGTCGCGGCGCGGCGCCTCCTGCGCCAGCTCCGCTCGGCGGCCGACCGCCGCCACCGCTTCGACGTCGTCGCCAGCCCGCGCGTCCTCACCGAAGGCTACGTGCCCGACGCCGACGCCGTACACGTCGCGCAATCCTTCTATCTGGTCCGCTTCCTCCGCGCCGCCGGCCTCGAGGTGCTGGAGCACCGCTCCCTGCCGCACCGCCCCGACCCGCGCGGCCCCCGCGGCCTCCTCCGCAGAGCCCTCCGCGCCGTTCCTCTCTGGCATCACGCCTGGGGCAACACGCTGATCGTCGCCCGGCGCGGTGCGGCTCTCCGCGAGCCCCACTACGACCTCTTGCCGCTCTAGGCACCAGCTGGTGGGCTGCCGAGGATAGTTCCGCCTGAGCCGCGGAGTGTGGCAACCCCAAGCATCCCGATGTAGCATCAACGCATCATGAGAACGACCATCGACCTCCCCGATCATCTCCTCGTCGATGCCAAGAAGCTCGCGGCTGAACGCCATGTTCCCCTGACTCGGTTGCTTGAGGAGAGTCTCCGTTCGTATCTCAGCGATCAGCGACAGCGGATGAGCGGGGAGGCGACTCCGCTCCCCGTGCTCGCCGATCCGGCGCCGGTGGCCGGGATCGACCTCGACGATACGAGCCGGCTGTGGGAGGTGGAGTGATCCTCTGCGATGTCGGCGTGCTCCTCCACGCCATGGTCGAACGCTCCTCTCATCACGAGCTGTGCCTTCGAGAGCTCGAGCGGTTACGCGCGACCCCGCGAGAGATGGCGCTGAGCGAGCTGATCCTCGCCGCTGTCGTGCGCATCGGCAGCAACCCACGGGTCTACCAGCCCTGCCCCGCGGCCGATGAGGTTTTCGCGTTCGTCGATGCCCTGCGCTCGCCAGCCGAGGTCCGGCAGATCGCGCCTGGTCCGCGCCACTGGACGATCTTCAGGGACCTGGTTCTCGGCAGCGGCATTCGCGGCTCCGACACCACCGATGCTTACCTCGCCGCTCTCGCCCTCGAGCACGGCTGCGAATGGTGGACGACCGACCAGGGCTTCGCGCGGTTTCCGGGCCTGCGCTGGCGGAATCTGATCGCGTGAGATCGCACGCCTTCGCCTGACGTTATCGCGGCATATACACTCTCGGCCGATGCCAAGGATCCACATCCTCTCCGACCGGGTGGTGAGCCAGATCGCCGCCGGGGAGGTGGTGGAGCGGCCGGCCTCGGTGGTCAAGGAGCTGGTCGAGAACGCGCTCGACGCCGGGGCGACGCAGGTGCAGGTGGAGCTCGAGGTGGGGGGGCGGCGGCGGATCGCGGTGACGGACGACGGCAGCGGGATGGGGCGGGACGACGCCCTCCTCGCCTTCGACCGCCACGCCACGAGCAAGATCGCGAGCTTCGAGGACCTCGAGCAGGTGGCGACGCTCGGCTTCCGCGGCGAGGCGCTCTCCTCGATCGCGGGGGTGGCGCGGGTCGAGCTGCTGACCGCCGAGCGGCCGGGCGACGGGCACCGGGTGCGGATCGAAGGCGGGCGGGTGCTCGCGGCCGAGCCGGCGCCGGCGCCGCGCGGCACCCGCGTCGAGGTGCGGTCGCTCTTCTGGAACGTGCCGGCGCGGCGCAAGTTCCTGAAGTCGGCGGCGACCGAGCTGCGCCGCTGTCTCGAGGTCGTGCAGGGCTATGCGCTGGCGCGGCCCGAGGTCCGCCTGCAGGTCAGCCACGACGGGCGCGAGCTGCTCGACGCGCTGCCGGCCGCCGGGCCGCGGGCGCGCATCGCCCAGCTCTTCGGCGCCGACTTCGCGCGGCGGCTGGTCGAGGTGTCCCCGGTGTACGAGGCGCGCCCTGGCCTCGGTCCGCGCGAGAGCCTCTCCGGGCTCGTCGGCACGCCCGACACCGCTGGCGCCCGCCGCGCCTTCGTCTTCGTCAACCGGCGCCTGCTGCGCGACCGCGCGGTGCTCGCCGCCTTCTACCGCGCGGTGCGCGAGGAGTGGCGGAGCGACGACTTCCCGGCCCTCTTCCTCTTCCTCGACCTGCCGGCCGAGGAGGTCGACGTCAACGTCCATCCGCAGAAGGCCGAGGTCCGCTTCCGTGATCCGGGGCTCCTCGACCGCGTCCACCTCGCCCTGCGCGCCGCCCTGGCGCGGGCGCGCGGTGAGAAGCCGGCGCCGTTGCGCGCCCCCGGCGCCGGCGGCCCGCCGTGGCCGCTCGCCTGGCAGGGGCTCGGGGAGCGGCCGTATCGCGCGGCGTGGGAAGGGGCGGGCGGCGGAC
This sequence comes from Thermoanaerobaculia bacterium, assembly GCA_044866775.1. Lineage (GTDB taxonomy): Bacteria > Acidobacteriota > Thermoanaerobaculia > Multivoradales > UBA5704 > DASUNQ01. The sequence goes on from JBIOUG010000020.1 coordinate 41,796, forward strand.
CGGGCGTGCTGGCCGACGCGCCGCGACATCCCGCCGCCGCGCCGCCGGAGGTGCTCGCCCGGTTGGCCACCGCCGCCTACGCGCCGCTCGAGCGCGCGCCGGTGCCGCTCTCCGGCCGCAGCGGCGAGCCCCGGCCCTTCCGCCTGCTCGGCCAGTACAAGGGGACGCTCATCCTCCTCGAGGGGCCGGACGGCCTCTACGTCATCGACCAGCACGTGGCGCACGAGCGGATCCTCTACGAGCGCCTGCGCCGCGCCCTCGCCGCCGAGGCGCCGCCCAGCCAGGCGCTCCTCGCGCCCGCTCTGCTCGAGCTGACGCCCGCCGAACGGCTGCGCCTCCAGGAGCTCGCCCCCGGGCTCGAGGAGTGCGGCTTCGGACTCGCCGACCTCTCGGGCGGGACGCTGGCGCTCACCGCCGTGCCGGCCGTCCTCTCGGCGGGCGAGGCCGAAGCGTTGCTGCGCGCGCTCGCCGCCGAGGAGGACGGCGAGGGCGACGGCACCCGCCCGCTGCGCCGGCGCCTGGTCGAGACGCTGGCGGCGAGCCTCGCCTGCAAGGCGGCGGTCAAGATGCACCACCCGCTCTCCGCCGCCGAGATGGAGGCGCTCGTCGCCGAGCTGTTCGCCGCCGAGCAGCCCTACGCCTGCCCGCACGGGCGCCCGGTCGTGCTGCAGATGACGGACTCCGATCTCGAGCGGCGCTTCGGCCGGCGCTGAGCGGAACGCCCGGACGTGCCGTTCCGCCGCGCCACGCCCTTCGAGCAGCGGCTCGGCCACCGCTTCCGCCGCCCCGAGCTGCTCGCGCACGCGCTCACCCACCGCTCCTTCGCCAAGGAGCGGGCGAGCGAGGAGCACTATGAGCGGCTGGAGTTCCTGGGCGACGCGGTGCTCAAGCTGGTCACCGCCGAGTGGCTCTACGAGCGCCATCCCGAGCAGCGCGAGGGGGCGCTGTCGAAGCAGCTCGCGCATCTCGTCAGCGCCACCGCGCTGGCACCGTACGCCTCGTCGCTCGACCTGGGCGGGGAGCTCCGGCTGGGAGTGGGGGAGGAAAGGAGCGGCGGCCGCGGCAAGCGCTCGCTCCTCGCCGACTCGCTCGAGGCGGTCTTCGGCGCGGTCTACCTGGACGGCGGCCTCGAGGCCGCGCGGCTGGTGATCCGCCGCATGCTCGAGGCCACCGCCGGCGAGGGGACCGACGTCCCCGCCGACGCGAAGACCGCGCTCCAGGAGCTGGCGCAGGGGCGCGCCCTGGACCTCCCGGTCTACCGCCTGGTGGCCGCCACCGGCCCCGACCACAGCAAGCGGTTCAGCGTCGAGTGCTGGCTCGCCGGCGAGCTCGTGGGGCGCGGCGAGGGGGCGAGCAAGAAGCTGGCGGAGCAGCGCGCCGCCGCCGACGCCCTGGCCCGGGTGGGTGGCTGAAGTAAGATCCGGCCTTCATGGCGACCGCGACCGAGACCCTGCCGACGCCCACCTACCGCGAGCTGCCGCGCCACGCCGGGCAGGAAGTGGCGCTGCGCGGCTGGCTCGACGGCAAGCGCTCGAGCGGCAAGATCGCCTTCCTCCAGGTGCGCCTCTCGGGCGCGGTCGTGCAGGCGGTGGCGAGCCGCGCCGACCTTCCCGAGGCGGCGTGGGCGGAGGTCGAGCGGGCGACCCAGGAGTCGACGGTCTGGCTGACCGGCCGCGTCAAGGAGGACCGGCGTGCGCCGGGCGGGGTCGAGGTCCAGCTCACCGACTTCCGCGTCGAGCACCTGACCGAGGAGTTCCCGATCAGCCCCAAGGAGCACGGGGTAGCGTTCCTGATGGAGAACCGCCACCTCTGGCTGCGCTCGAGCCGCCAGCGCGCGGCGCTGCGGGTGCGCAGCGAGGTCGCGCACGCGATCCGCGACTTCTTCTGCCAGCGCGACTTCGTGCTCATCGATTCGCCGATCCTGACGCCGGCCGCCTGCGAGGGGACCTCGACGCTGTTCGAGACCGACTACTTCGGCGACAAGGCGTACCTCTCGCAGTCCGGGCAGCTCTACCTGGAGCCGGCGGCGGCGGCGCTCGGCAAGGTCTACTGCTTCGGCCCCACCTTCCGCGCCGAGAAGAGCAAGACGCGGCGGCACCTCATGGAGTTCTGGATGGTGGAGCCGGAGGTGGCGTTCCTCGAGTTCGAGGGGCTCTGCGCGCTGGCCGAGGAGTTCGTCAGCGCCCTCGTCGTGCGGGTGCTCGAGCGCTGCCGCGAGGAGCTGAAGGTGCTCGAGCGCGACCCGGCGCCGCTCGAGCGGGTGCAGCCGCCATTCCCGCGGATCACCTATACCGAGGCGGTGAAGATCCTCCAGGAGCAGGGGAACCCGATCCAGTGGGGGGACGACTTCGGCGCCGACGAGGAGACGCTGGTCGCGGCGCGCTTCGACCGGCCGGTCATGGTGACGCGGTTCCCGGCGGTGTTCAAGGCGTTCTACATGCAGCCGGACCCGGAGAACGCCGACGTGGTCCTGGGGCTCGACATGCTGGCGCCGGAGGGGTACGGGGAGATCATCGGCGGCAGCCAGAGGATCCACGATCACGACCTGCTGCTGGCCAAGATCCGGCAGCACGAGCTGCCGCTCGAGGCGTTCCAGTGGTACCTCGACGTGCGGAAGTACGGGGCGTTTCCGCACAGCGGCTTCGGGATGGGGCTGGAGCGCTTCGTGGCCTGGATGGGCGGGCTCCAGCACGTGCGTGAGACGATTCCCTACCCGCGGATGCTGCACAAAATCTACCCCTAGCCAGGCGGGCCGGGGTGCGCCGGGTGCTCCTCCCCGGGGGACCGGCGCGCGCTGTAGAGGACTTCGGATGGGAGGCGCGCGCCTGCGCTTCGCTGCGCGCCGGATCGGCGGCGGACCGCGGCGGGGGTTGCCAGCGCTTGCTCAGAGCTCCCCCGGGGAGGAGCACCCGCCGCACCCCTCCGTCGGAGACACTAGCCACTCCACATGCGCCCTTCCCGCCTTCTTTCCTACCTGATCCTTTTGCTTTTGACGTGCATCTGGGGGACCACTTGGTCTGTCATTCGTGTGGGGTTGCACGGGATCCCGCCGCTCACCGGGGTGGCGATGCGGTTCACCATCGCGGGGACGGTGCTGCTGGGAGTTGCCCTGACGCTCCGGGTGCCGCTGGGGCGGGCGCGGCACGAGCGGCGGCTCTGGGTGGTCAACGCGCTCTGCACCTTCTGCACCTCGTATGGCCTCGTGTACTGGGCCGAGCAGTGGCTGACCTCGGGGCTGACAGCGGTGCTCTTCGCGACGTTTCCGCTGCTGGTCGCGGTCTTCGCGCACCTCTGGCTGCCGGGGGAGCGGTTGACGGTGGGGTCGGCGACCGGGGTGATGGTGGGGTTTGCCGGGATCGCGGTGCTGTTCTCCGCCGACCTCGAGCGGCTGGGCGGGCCGCGGGCGGCGTTCGTGGCAACGGTCCTGCTGATCGCGCCGGCGGCCTCGGCGGTGGCGCAGGTGGCGGTCAAGCGCTGGGGGCGCGAGGTGCATCCGCTGTCGATCACGGCGGTGCCGATGCTGCTGACCGGGGGCGTGATGGGGACTCTGGCGGCGGCGGTCGAGCGGCAGCGCGAGGTCACCTTCGACGCGCCGTCGGTCGGCGCGCTGCTCTACCTCGCTCTCGTCGGCTCGGCGCTCGCCTTCAGCCTCTACTTCTGGCTGCTGCGCCACCTGCCGTCGACGCAGGTCTCGCTCGTCGCCTACACGGCGCCGGTGCTGGCGGTCGTCGTCGGCACCCTTGCCCTCGACGAGCCGGTGACGCCGCGGATGCTCGCCGGCTCGGCGCTGGTCGCCGCCGGCGTCGCCGTCGCCCTCCGCGCCGGCCACGCGGCGCGCCCGCCCGACTGAGCCCCGCGTGACCCGCCCCGCGGGGTGGGCTCTGGGGCGCCGCGATCCTGGTACAATGTCGCACTGCGGCATAACCCGGGCAGAGCCCCGCCGCGGCAGCACCCCACATCCCTCAGGAGGGGGACTTGCATGTCGACCAGGCCCCATCACGACGTCAGCGAGCACGAGTCGCGCAAGGTGGCAGAAGCCTCGCGCGAGGCGGAGTGGGCGCAGCCGAGCTTCATGCGCGAGCTGTTCCTCGGCAACTTCCGCCTCGAGCTGCTGCACCCGTATCCGCTGCCGGCCGAGGAGCGGCCCGAGTTCACCGCCTTCTACCGCGCCTTCAAGGAGTTCCTGCGCGACCACGTCGACCCGATCGAGATCGACGTCACCGGCGAGTACCCGGAGTCCGTCGTCGACGGCCTGCGCAAGCTCGGGGCCTTCGGCATGAAGGTGCCGAAGAAGTACGGCGGCCTGGGCTTCACCAACATCGAGTACCAGCGGGTCATGCAGCTCGCCGGCGGCTACGACGGCAACGTCGTCGCCCTGCTCTCGGCGCACCAGTCGATCGGCGTGCCGCAGCCGGTCAAGCTCTTCGGCAGCGAGGAGCTGAAGCAGAAGTACCTGCCGCGCTGCGCCGCCGGCGAGATCTCCGCCTTCGCGCTGACCGAGCCGCAGGTGGGCTCCGATCCGGCGCGCCTCCTGACCTCGGCCGAGCTCACCCCGGACGGCTCGCACTACATCGTCAACGGCGAGAAGCTGTGGTGCACCAACGGCACCCTGGCCAAGCTCCTGGTGGTCATGGCGCGCGACCCCAAGAGCAAGAAGATCAGCGCCTTCGTCGTCGAGACCGCCTGGCCGGGGGTTAAGGTCGAGCGCCGCTGCCACTTCATGGGTCTGCATGCCCTCGCCAACGCCATCATCACCTTCAAGGACGTGCGGGTGCCGCGCGAGAACCTGATCGGCGAAGAGGGGAGGGGGCTCAAGATCGCCTTGACCACCCTCAACCAGGGGCGCCTCTCGATCCCCAACAACTCGGTCGGCGCCTCCAAGGTCTGCTTGGAGATCTGCCGCCGCTGGTCGAACGAGCGCGTGCAGTGGGGCAAGCCGGTCGGCAAGCACGAGGCGATCGCGCACAAGATCGCCGACATGGCGGCGATCACCTTCGCCATGGAATCGATGGCCAACCTGGCCACCGAGATGTCCGACCGCGGCGGCTTCGACATCCGGCTCGAGGCGGCGGCGGCCAAGGAGTGGATCACCGACCGCACCTGGGAGATCATCGACGACACGATGCAGATCCGCGGCGGCCGCGGCTACGAGACCGAGAGCTCGCTGGCGGCGCGGGGCGAGCCGGCGATCGGCGTCGAGCGGATCTTCCGCGACTACCGCATCAACAAGATCTTCGAGGGGTCCTCGGAGATCATGCACCTCTTCATGGCCCGCGAGGCGGTCGGCAAGCACCTCGAGGTGGCGGGGGCGCTCATCGATCCCGAGAAGAGCGTGCAGGAGAAGCTGGCGGCGCTGCCTCCGATGGCGGCCTTCTACGGCTCCTGGTACCCCACCCGCTGGCTGGGCTGGGGGCAGTGGCCGCGCTACGGTGAGTTCGGCGACCTCGCCGGCCACCTCCGCTTCGTCGAGCGCAGCGCGCGGCGGCTGGCGCGCCAGGTGTTCCACGGCATGGTCGTCCATCAGGCCAAGCTCCAGACCAAGCAGGCCTTCCTCTTCCGGCTGGTCGACATCGCCAACGAGCTGTTCGCGATGGCCGCCACCATCACCCGCGTCGAGGCGCTGCGCCGCGCCCGCCGCCCGGAGGCCGAGCAGGCCGCCGAGCTGACCGACCTCTTCTGCCGCGGCGCGCGGCGGCGGGTGGGGCAGCTCTTCCGCGACCTCTGGCGCAACGACGACGTGCGCAAGTACAAGGTGGCGCTCAAGGTGCTGGCCGGCGAGCACGTCTGGCTGGAACAGGGGACGCTGGGGATCGAGACGCCGATCCGCCGCCCGGTGGGCCCGCTCGCCGAGCCGGCGCCGGCCGAGGTGCTGCCGAAGGCACGGCCCGTCGTGGCGCACTAGGTCGTGCTCGCCATCCTCCCCGCGGCCGATCCGCGCGACCCGCTGCCGCGCCTCGGCGAGCTGCCCGACCCGGTCCCCGGACCGGGGGAGGTGCTCGTCGAGGTGGCCGCGGCGGGGCTCAACCACGCCGATCTGCTGCAGCTCCGCGGCCTCTATCCGCCGCCGGCCGGCGAGCCGGAGGTGCCGGGGCTCGAGTGCGCCGGGCGGGTGCTGGCGGCGGGGGAGGGCGTCGAGGGGTGGCGCGAGGGCGACCGCGTGATGGCCCTCCTCGGCGGCGGCGGGCTGGCGACGCGGGTGGCGGCGCCGGCCGGCCAGCTCATGGCGGTGCCCGCGTCGCTGTCGCTGGTCGAGGCGGCGGCGATCCCCGAGGCCGGCCTCACCGCTTGGACGCACATGGTGGTCGAAGGGGGACTGCAGCGGGGAGAGACCGTGCTGGTGACCGGCGCCACCGGCGGCATGGGCACCTTCGCCGTGCAGCTCGCCCGCGAGCTGGGCGCCCACGTCCTCGCCTCGGCGCGCGACGGCGCGCGGCTGGCGCGCCTGGTCGAGCTGGGGATCGAGGGGCTGGTGCCGGAAGGTCAGGATCTGACGCGGCGGCTGCGCGAGGCGAACGGCGGCAAGGGCCTCGACCTGGTACTCGACTTCGTCGGCGGGACGGCGGTGGCGGAGCGCCTCGCCGCGCTGCGCACCGGCGGCCGCCTGGTCGTCGCCGGGCTCCTCGCCGGGGCGCGGGCGGAACTCGAGCTGGACCTCTTGCTGCGCCGCCGGCTGCGCGTCATCGGCACCGTGCTGCGCGCCCGCCCGCGCCTCGAGAAGGCGCGGCTGGTGGCCGACTTCGCCGCCTTCGCCCTGCCCCGGCTGGCCACCGGCCGGCTGGTGCCGGTCGTCGACCGGGTGGTCCCCTTCGCGCAGGTCGCCGCGGCCTTCCAGGCCTTCAGCCGCGGCGGCATCTTCGGCAAGATCGTGCTCGAGATGCCCGGCGCCTGAGCTCTTACCTCACCCCCGCCAGTCCAGGATCTTGTCCACCGTCTGCCGCGACACCGCGTGATAGCCGGGCCGCGCCTGCTCGTAGATGCGCAGCGCGCGCTCCATGCCCGCCGGCGTCTTGGCCAGCGCTTCGTACAGGGGCCGCAGGAACTTGCGGCGGCCGATGCTCGTCAGGAACCGCTCGAGCGCCGGGTAGGCCGGCGCGTAGTCGCTCTCGATCGCCTCGAGCAGCCAGGCCTGGAGGATCTCGGCGTTGCCGCTCGTGGAGAAGTGGAACGTGGCTTCGAGATCGGCCATCTTCTCGGGAGCCAGCGGCGAGGCGAGCGAGTGCAGGAAGTGCAGCCACTCGTGGGTCGACCAGCCGGTCGTGGCGAGCTGGGCGGCGGGGGTCCCCGCCATGAAGGCGTGGGCCTGCGCCTCGACGCGCGCGAAGGCCTGCGAGCGCGGCTGCGGCACGCTCTCGGGCAGCCCCGGCTCGTAGATCCACCGCCGCACCTCCGCGCGCAGCTCCGGGCGCTTGGCCAGCAGCTCGCGCTCGAGGACGGCCAGGAAGCGCTCGGTGTCCATCGACTGGAAGGCGTAGCGATCGAAGTACGAGCGCAGGAACCTATCGAACCGCTTCCGTCCCACGACCTCCTCGATGCGCCGCAGCAGGAAGCCGCCCTTCTCGTAGGCGATCTCGGTCATGCCGTCGTCGGGGTCGCGGCCGGCAAGATCGAGCTTCAACCGGGTGTCGGGGCTGGTCGGGCCGAGCTGGGCCAGGATGTCGGCCAGCTCGCTTCGCGACAGCAGCGCCTGCATCTCCTCGTACTCGCGGCCGTAGAGCGCCTCCATGATGCGGCGCTCGAAGTAGGTGGTGAACCCCTCGTTGAGCCAGAAGTCGTTCCAGGTGGCGTTGGTGACGAGGTTGCCCGACCAGGAGTGGGCCAGCTCGTGCGCGACGAGGGCGACGAGCGAGCGGTCGCCGGCGAGGATCGTCGGCGTGGCGAAGGTCAGGCGCGGGTTCTCCATGCCGCCGAAGGGGAAGCTCGGCGGCAGCACCAACAGGTCGTAGCGCCCCCAGCGATAGGGACCGTAAAGGCGCTCGGCGGCGGCGATCATCTTCGGCGTGTCGGCCAGCTCCCAGGCCGCACGCTCGACGACCGCCGGCTCGGCGTAGACGCCGGCGCGCGGCCCGAGCGGCCGGAAGGCCAGGTCGCCGACCGCCAGCGCCAGGAGATACGAGGGGATCGCCTGCGGCATGCGGAAGCGGTAGACGCCGTCGGCGGCGCGCTCGCTCGGGTTCTCGGCGCTCATCACCGCCAGCAGGCCGGGCGGCACGCGCACCACCGCCTCGTAGGTCATGCGCACCGCCGGCGTGTCCTGGCACGGCACCCAGGTGCGCGCCAGGATCGCCTGCGACTGGGTGAAGAGGAAGGGGTGGTCGCCGGAGGTCTGGCGCGGCTCGAGCCACTGTACGGCGGCGGCGTCCGGGCTGGTGGCGTAGTCGACGTGGACGACGCGTGTGCCGGGCGCGATGTCGACCACCAGCTCGCTTCCGAGGAACGGCACCGGCTCGCCGAGCGTGAAGCGCGCGACGGTGCCGGAGTCGAGGAAGACGCGGCGGATCTCGAGGTCGCGGGTGTCGAGGTGGAGCTGTGTGGCGCCCCTTGGGTTGCCGAGCCCGGTCATGGGCTCGGCTACCCGAGAGGTCGCCTGCCGGAGCAGGCGATCATCGGAGCCCGGGTTGCGCAGCCGCAGGCTGGCGCGGCCGGAAAGCTGCCGGCGGCCGAAGTCGACCGTGAGATCGAGCGCCAGGTGCTCGACCGCCACCTCGTCGGGACGGGCGAAGGAGTGGGGATCGCGCACCGGCGCGGCGGACGCCGGCGGCACCGGCGTCCCGGCGCGGGCGGTGCTCGGCGCCGGGCCGCCGCCGCCGGCGCAGGCGCAGAGAAAGCCCAGGGAGGTCAGGAGCAGCGACGCGAAGGTGGAAAGCTCGGGAAGACGGGCCATCACAGGGAGCCTCCGTCGAAGACCGGGGGCCGGCCTGGGCCCGCGCGGCACAGTATACCGGCGGGCCCGCGAGGGCCGGGTCAGCAGGCGGCGAGCGCGCCGGCGGCGCGCGGGATGTCGAGGCCGTGCGCCGGCTGCCAGACGGCCGGGGTGACGGCGGGGGCGTTCTGGTCGAGCGCGGTGTTGAGGCGGTCGACGATCTCGTAGACCTCGCGGCGCCGGAGCTTGGCGCCCGGCCCCGCCGCCTCGACCCGGTCGAGGGTGGCGATGGCGAGCTCGGTCGGCAGCGCGTTGAACGCCACCACGCCGCGCTCGGCCCCCGCCGCCTGCAGCGCCAGCACGTACTCGGCCGCCGCCCGCAGGTCCTCGCGCGCCAGCGCCAGCGCCTCGCCCCGGTCGACCGCCGCCGGCAGGTAGCAGCGCCCCTCGACCAGGTCGTCGGCCGAGTCCTTGAGGATGTTGACGAGCTGCAGCCCCTCGCCGAAGAAGGGCGCCCGCTCGCGTAGCCGCGGCGCCACGCCGGCGAGCGCGGGGCGCTCGAGGAGGTGGAGCTCGGTCAGCAGCTCGCCGACGATCCCGGCCACGACGTAGCAGTAGCCGCGCAGGTCGGCGAGGTCGGCCAGCCGCAGCTCCCCCGCATCGTCGGTCCGCGCCACGTACCCGGCCATGCCGCGCATCGTCCGCCGCATGTGCCGGCGAATCAGCGCCACGGCGTCGGGCGCCAGGGCGAAGAAGGCCTCCAGAACGCCCGGCAGGTCCGCCAGCAGCTCGCGGTAGGCGATCCAGGCGCAGGGCACCTCGGCCGCCCAGGCGCGCGCCTGCGCCGCGGTCTCCTCCGGCGCCGGCCGGCCGAGCAGCTCGCCCAGCCGCTCGAGCGCCTCGATCCGCCGCGCCCGCGGCCACGCCGCCGCGTCCTCAAAGGTGTCGGCGACACGGAAGAGCAGGTAGGCGATCGTCACCTCGCGCCGCGTCGGCTCGGGCAGCCGCGGGATGCAGAGCGCGAACGTGCGGCTGGTCTTCAGCAGATGCGAATTGAGATCGACCATGCCCGCGTCAGCCCGAAGATCAGCCTACCACCGTCCCCGGCACCGCCTCGCCCAGGAGCGCCCGCTCGAGCAGCCCCGGCACCGTCCCGTTGGTGAGGAGCGACGGGATCCCCCGCTGCGCCAGTGCCGCCGTCGTCGCGAGCCGCAGCCGCATACCGCCGGTGACGTCGGTGCCCACCGGCTCCCACACCGCCGCGGCGGCCTCCTCCCACTTGGCGGGATCGACCACCGGAATCGTCCGGCCGGCGGCGTCGAGGAGCCCATCAGTCTCTCCCAGCCAGATGGCGCGGCGTACGGGATAGCCGGCCTCCGGCAACCGCGCGGCGAGGAACGCGAAGACCGCCTCGGTCGAGGCGATCGACCCCCCCCAGCACGTGTCCAGCACCGCGTCGCCGTAGACGACGGGCAGCAGGCTCGCCGCGATGGCGAGCGGTAGTCCCTCCGGCAACGGGCCCTCGAGGACCGCCGCGCAGGCCACGAGAAAGCTTCCGGGTGGGAAGGAAAACGGCGCCAGCCCCGCGCCGGTGAGCGCGCCGCAGACGATCCGGTGCAGCTCCGCCGCCTCCACCCGCGTCGCCGCCACCCCCGCCAGCGCCTCCGGCGCCATCGGCCCCTCCCCCAGCCCCGCTCGCTTCGCCGCCACGTGCCCGAACGACCCGCTCCCATGCCCCACCAGCAACCGCTCGTCCATCCGCGCCCGCGCCGCCGCGATCTCCCCCGCCAGCCGCCGGATCACCTCCCCCCGCGCCGTCCGCGGCCGGTCCTTCTCCGTAATAAGGCTCCCCCCGAGTTTCAGGAGGATGACATCGGCCATGGTTTCTCCCCGCCCAGATCCTTCGCCGCGGTGCCTCCGGGGGGAGCGCACCCGGCGGGCGGCGGCGACCACTGAATTGCCTTTCAGAACAGGTGCTCGATCTCCCGCGTCGGCCCCGGGCCGACGCCGTCGCGGATCACGAAGCCCACCGCCGCCAGCTCCTCCAGCCGGTCCGCCACCTCGTCCTCCGACTCCGGCGGGCAGATCACGTGCACGTTCGCCCCCGCGTCGAGCGTCGCATACGCCTCTACCCCTTCCTGCCGCATCTCCCGGATCAGCCGCAGCACGTCGATCGTCCCGGAGGACCAGTAGAAGATCGGCGGGTGCGACGACATCGCGATCAAGTGCAGATCGATCGCCTCTTCCTCGAGCGCCGGCCCCAGCGCCGCGAAGTCCCGCTCCGCGATCGCCCGCCGCGTCCTCTCGAGCCGTTCCGGCAGCAGCTCCAGCCGCCGCGTGTAATAAGGGCTCGTCGGCGCCCGCCGGTGCCCCTCGAGCGACGAGATCGTCTTGGGGCCGATCTCGACCACCGCGATCACGTCCCGCAGGTCCCAGTCCTCGGCCGCGGCGAGCGGGCCCGCCCACGGATCGTCCTCCGGTCCGCCGGCCGGCCACTCGACGTAGCCGCCGAAGACCGAGCGCGCCGCCGAGCCCGAGCCGCTCATCCGCGCCAGCGCCGACAGCTCCTGCGGCGAGGCCATGCGGTCGAGCGCCGCGACGCAGGCCAGCGTCAGCGCCGCGAAGCCCGAGGCCGACGACGCGAGCCCGGCCGCGCTCGGGAACTCCGTCCGCGTGGCGATCCGGAAGGCGCCTTCCCATCCCGCCCACTCGCGGATCCGGTCGAGATGCGCCCGCACCTTGCCGGCGAAGTCGTGCGGCGGCACGCTGAAGCCGCCCCCCGCCTGCGCCAGCCACACCTCGTCGACCTCGCCGTCGAGCGGCTCGACGGTGCAGTTGCTGACGCAGCGCGAGAGCGTCATCGAGATCGAGGGGTTGCAGGGGATGACGCGCTCGAGGTCGCGGGCGCCCCAGTACTTGACGAAGGCGATGTTGGCGGGTGCTGAGATCGTGGCCTTGGGCATCAGGCGGCCTCCCGTCGGAATCCGGACGCTCCGAGGGCGACCGGGTGCGGCGACAACGGACGCAGGAACGGCCAGCTCGCGACCCGCGCCGGCTCGGCGTGGTAGACGAGGAGCGTGCCGGCGGCCGGCCCGCGGAGCGAGCCGGCGCCGGAGATCTTGGCCGCCCCGCCCTCGGCCTCCACCCGCCGCACCAGCTCGCGCACCGCCGCCGGCACCACTCCCAGCGCCTCGAGCCCCGCCTCGGCCTCGCGCATCAGCTCGACCACCGCCGGCGGGTCCTCGCGCGCCCTCTCCAGCTCGACGCGGAAGGCGCGCGTCGCGGCCTCGATCCGCCCGAGCTCCCCCTCGACGCCGCGCGGGTCGGCGTGCCGGCGCTCGCGGACCGCTGCAACGACCGCGCCCGTCGGCTCGGGCGGGGTGCCGGTGTCGTAGACGCGGAGGCCGCCGAGCAGCGGCGAGCGCGCCGCGACCGGCTCGCGCTCGAGGGCGTCGCCGGCGCCGCGCCGCGTCCAGAGGATGCCGCCCTGGAAGACCGTCGCGCCGTCCGCTCCGGAGGGCATGCCGTGCTGCCGGCGCTCGACCTCGAGCGCCAGGCGCAGCACGCGCTCCGGCTCGAGCGCCGCGCCGCGCCAGGCGAGGTAGCCCGCCACGACCGCCACGGCGGTCGCGGCCGAGCTGCCGAAGCCCGAGCCGATGGGCAGCTCGGAGCCAACAGCAAGAGCCAGGTGAGGAGGGGCGGTTTCTCCCAGGGCCTCGGCGGTCTCGCCGAGCGCCACCTTCACCACGTGCGCCGGATCGTCGCCGCGCACGGCCTGGAAGGCAGCCGCCCCGGGTGCCGCCGCGTAGCGCTCCCATCGCCGCCGGGCGTCGCGGGCGTAGGCCATGATCTCTTCCCAGGGGAGCTCCTCGGTGTGGCCGAGCTGGGTAAGGGCCAGGTGGACGCCGGCGCTGCGAGGCGGGGAGGTGAAGCGCGCGGTGAGCCGCCGATCGACGGCCGCCACCAACGCCGGCCGGCCGTAGACCACCGCGTGCTCGCCCATCAGGATGAGCTTGCCGGGGGCGGAGACGACGACCGGCAACGTGGCTTCCACCCGCTCGCTGTTCCCCACCTGGATTCTTCGTTCCAGCCGCGTTCCGAAAACGCCCGGGACGGAGCCCGGGCGCTAGGTGCCTTCATTCGTTCGCGATGCCGGCGGGAAATCCTGGCCCTACGTCGGCAGGAGCGGCATGTCCGTCGCGCCCGAACCCCGCCCCAACCGCTCGTGGGCGCGCGCCAGGTCTTGCGAGGTGAAGGCGGCCATGAGCGAGATCTCGCCCGCCAGCACCACCGCGCCCAGGATCTCGGCGAGACGCGTCACGGCGTCGCCCCGCCGCTGCGGGTCGGGGCTGACGCCGAGGATCGCCAGCGCCTCGCGCTGGGTGTCGAGGGCGGTGCCGCCGCCGATCGCCCCGAGCGGCACGTCGGGCAGGAAGACCGAGGCGAACACCCCCTCCGGCCCGCGCGGCTCGATGCAGGTGACGCCGAGCGACCCCTCGACGACGTGCGCCGGGTCCTGCCCGGTGGCGATGAAGAAGGCCGCGAGCACGTTGGCGAAGTGGGCGTTGTAGCCCATCGACCCCGCCGCCACCGACCCCAGCAGGTTCTTGCGGTACTGCGCCTCGACGAGCGCCCGGGCGTTGGTCTTGAGGCACCCGTGCAGCACGTCGCCGTCGAAGAGGATCTCGGCGTAGATGCGCTTGCCGCGCCCTTCCTGGAAGTTGATGCCGGCCGGCTTCTTGTCGACGCAGTAGTTGCCCGACAGAGCGATGCACGGCACCCCGGTCTGCGGCTCGATCAGGTCCGAGACCATGCGGTCGCAGGCGATGGTCGCCATGTTCATGCCCATGGCGTCGCCGGCGTCGAAGCGGAAGCGCAGGAAGACGGTGGTGCCGAAGGCGAAGGGGCGGACGTCGAGGAGGCGCAGGTAGCGGCTGGTGCCCTCGGCGACGTGCCGCAGCTCGGCCTCGTGGTCGCGGATCCAGCGCACGAACCCCTGCGTCTGCACGATGCCCGAGGTGCGGAAGACCGGCGCCCGCGTCATCCCCACGTCCTCGACCCGCACCACCGCGCCGCCGGCCTCGCGGATCGCCGCGCAGCCGCGGTTGGTCGAGGCGACGAGCGCCGCCTCGGTCGTCGCGAGCGGCACGTAGACCTCGCCGTCCACCCGCTCGCCGCGCACCCGGAGCGGCCCCACCACGCCCATCGGCACCTGGGCGACGCCGATGAAGTTCTCGCAGTGGCGGTAGGAGGCGCGGGCGACGTCGAGCGAGTGGTGGCCGATGTTCTCGAGCGGCGCCTGCGTCACCTCGGCGAGCGCCTGGCGGCGGATCTCCGCCGCCTCGTCGGCCGCCAGGTCGCGCGGCAGCTCGTGGAAGCGGCGCTCGCCCGAGACGAGCGACCGGACCAGCTCCTCGCGCACGTGGCGGGAGGGTGGGGCGGGATCGACGGGCTTGATCTGGCTCATGCTTACGCCCTTCCGTGCAGCGTTGTTGCTACTCCCACTAGCCCCCGCCGCTTCGCGGCCCACCCTGACCGGCTCCGCCGGTCAGCGTTGCCTGCTTGAGCTCGGCGACGGTCCTCGCGCCGGCGCAGAACATCGCGATCTTCAGCTCCTGCACGATGCGCTCGGCCCGCGCGACCACCCGCTCGGCCGACTCGCTGGCGGCCTCCAGGAACGGATAGGCCAAGCCGACCAAGTCGGCGCCCAGGGCGATCGCCTTGGCGGCGTCGACGCCGTTGCGGATGCCGCCGCTGCCGATGACGGTCACGTCCGGCAGCTCGGCCAGCGCGCGGATCGACTCCGGCGTCGGGATCCCCCAGCCGGCGAAGACCTCCCCGAGCTCCGGGTCGCCGGCGCGCGCTCCCTCGATCCGCGCCCAGCTCGTGCCGCCGACGCCGGCGGTGTCGAAGATCCGGAACCCCTCGGCGTGCAGGGCCCCCGCCACCCGCCCCGACAGGCCGCTGCCGATCTCCTTCGCGATCGCCGGCACCGACAGCGCCCGCGCCACCGCGCCCAGCTTGCCGAGCAGCCCGCCGAAGTCGCGCTGCCCTTCGGGCTGGATGGCCTCCTGCAGCGGGTTGAGGTGGAAGGCCAGAGCGTCGGCCCCGATCATCGCCACCACCGCCTCGCACTCGGCAAGCCCCATCCCGTAGTTGAGCTGCACTGCGCCCAGGTTGGCGAGCAGCGGCACCGACGGGGCGGCGTCGCGGACGCGGAAGCTATCAGCTTTCGTCGCGTCCTCCAACGCCTTGCGCTGCGAGCCGACCCCGAGCGCCAGCCCCACCTGCTCGGCCCCGAGGGCGAGGTTGCGGTTGATGCGCGCCGCCGCCGCGGTGCCGCCGGTCATGCAGGAGACGAGGAGAGGCGCCGCCAGGCGCTTGCCCAGGAACTCGAAAGAGAGGTCGAGCGCGTCGAAGTCGATCTCCGGCAGCGCCTGGTGCTCGAGCCGGTAGTCGTCGAAGAAGCCGCCGCCCAACTGCATGCGGCGCTCGAGGGCGAGCTGGATGTGCTCGGCCTTGCGGTCGCGCTCGGGCGCCGCCGCGGGCCAGGGCGCGAAGCCGGCGGTGTGATCGCGGCTCACCCGGCGGCCCTCCTCACCTCTCGCGCTCCCAGAGCGAGTCGAGGAGCCCTTCGAGGAAGACCCGGCCCTCGGCGGCGAGCGGCAGGCCGTCGAGCGCGGCGGCCGCCGCCCGCAGGCGGGTCTCGACCATCGCCTCGACCTTGGCGCGGCTCCCGGTCTCCTCGAGCACCCGGCGCACGCGGGCCAGCCGCTCGGGGGTGAGATCGGGGTCGCCCAGCGCGCCGGCGAGGACCTGGCGCTCGGCGGCGGAGGCGGCGCGCAGCGCGTGGTCGACCAGGAAGGTGTACTTGCCCTCGCGCAGGTCGGCCCCCACGGGCTTGCCGACCGTGGCGGCGTCGCCGAAGGTGCCGAGCAGGTCGTCCTGGAGCTGGAAGGCCTCGCCCACGGCGGCGCCGTAGCGCGAGAGCGCCGCGAGCAGCGGCTCCGGCGCCCCGGCCAGCAGCGCCCCGAGCTGGAGCGGCCGCTCGGCGGTGTAGCGGCCCGACTTGCCGCGCAGGACGCGCAGCAGCTCCTCCTCGGTCGCCGCCTCGGCGAGCGGGCGGAGCGCCACCTGGATCTCCAGGTACTGGCCGGCGATCACCTCCTCGGCCATCGCCGAGAAGCACTCCCAGAGGGCGCGGCGGCGCTCGGGCTCGCCGACCGCCGCGGCGGCCGTGGCGAACAGCTCGACCGCCCAGGTGTTGGCGAGGTCGCCCGCCAGGATGGCCGCCGAGCGGCCGAACTCGCCGGCGTCGCCGCGCAGCCCCTGCTCCCGGTGCGCCTCGCGGAAGCGGACGTGCGCCGCCGGCTGGCCGCGCCGCACCTCGGCGTGGTCCATGATGTCGTCGTGGATCAGCAGGTAGGTGTGCAGCAGCTCGGTCGAGAGGGCGAGCGGCAGCACCGCCTCGTCCCGCCGCCCGCCGCCGGCCCGGTAGCCGGCCCAGACCAGCGCCGGCCGCAGGCGCTTCCCCCCCTGCATCGCGAGCTGGGCCACGCCCTCGACCAGCTCGCGCGCCTCCGGCGCCCCGGCCGCTGCCGCGCGCTTGCCGTCGAGGAAGTCGGCGAGCGCGCCGTCGAGGCGCGCCCGGACGCGGTCGAGGAGCGGCTGGAAGGCGGACTCCGCCGCCGGTTGCGGCGGCTGTGGAGCGGTGGAGAGGTGCATCGTCACGACGCCCGGGAAAGTGTACCAGCTCCGGCCGCGCCGCCCCGGTGCCGGACGGAAAGCCGCTCGGCCAGCTCGGCGGCACTCGCCGGCGTCTCCAGCGTACCGCTGGTCATTCCGGTTGCCAGATTCCCTCGCGGTGGAGCGCCTCCCTCGCTAGCAATGCGTAGGGTGCATCCGCTGCCGTTAATCTCATCGCATCCTGAACCACTTCGGCCAGAGCGAGCCCATCGCCGTCTGCCGACGCGCGCCGATGGCGCCGGATCAGAGGCTCCAGGAATCGTACGAAATACAGTGTCCGAAGTTCGGTCAGGTCGTTGCGGTCGAGCCCCAGGATGCTGATGGTGGCGGCTCCGCGCTCGGAGCCGCCTCACCACGTGCAGCGAGGAACCTACCGACGCCGTACCCGGCGACGAAATAGCCACCGCGGCGAAATCCTCATTGGCGGTCAGGAACGAGAACTCCTGGTCCGCCAGGAGCTTGACGTTCTCCAACCGAAGGCTTTCGATATACACGGGGCGATTTTACGCCTGCCGGAGACGCCCCCGTGCGCAAGCTCTGTGCGCTAGAGTCGCATGCAGCCACAGAGGGAGGGCGATATGTTCAAAGCGTTCAAGGAGTTCGCGATGCGGGGCAGCGTCGTGGACCTGGCTATCGGGGTCCTCATCGGCGGCGCCTTCGCGCCCATCGCCAAGTCGCTGGTGGACGACGTGTTCATGCCGCCGATCGGGCTGCTGCTGGGGCGGGCGGACTTCCAGGACCTCTTCGTCCTCCTCAAGTCCGGCGCGCCTCCCGGCCCCTACCCGAGCCTGGCCGCCGCCGAGGCCGCCGGGGCGGTGACCATCAACTACGGCCGGTTCGTGAACACGATCGTCACCTTCTTGATCGTCATCTTCGTGGCCTTCCTCATCGTCAAGGCGATCAACGCGATGCGGCGGAGAGAGGAGGGCGCTGCCAGCTCCGAGCCCTCGACCAAGGTGTGCCCCTTCTGCGTCGCGGCGATTCCGCTCAAGGCTACCCGCTGCCCGCAGTGCACCTCGGAGCTGGGCGAGCCGCCCCGAGCTCCTGCGTAGGAAGAGGGTCTACCGGCTGCGTGCCGAAGCGGCTGTCGCCACGCCCAGCTCCTCGAGCACCGGCCGGGCGGCGGCGCCGTGGAGGGCGTCGAGGGCCCAGAGCAGATAGCGGACGTCGACCGCGATCATCCGTCCGACGTCGGGGTTCCAGCCGAAGTCGTTGGCCACGTTCTCCCAGACGCGGTCGAAGTTGATGCCCACCAGCTCGCCGCGGCCGTTGAGGACCGGGCTGCCGGAGCTGCCGCCGGTGGTGTCGCCGTCGGCGAGGAAGCAGACCGGGACGTCGCCGAGCCGCGGTGCCGCCCAGGGGCTCGCGGGGGCCGCGGGGGCGGCGGCGAGGAGGCGATCGGGGGCGTCGAACGGCGCCTCGCCGGTGTGCTTCTCGACGATCCCGGCGACCCGGGTCTGCGGCTGCATCCAGACGCCGTCGCGCGGGCCGTACCCCTGGACGTGGGCGAGGGAGACGCGGAGCGTGCTGTTGGCGTCCGGCGCCAGAGGCTTGCCGGCGTGCGCCAGGACCGCCCGCCGCCAGACCGGGCGCAGGCGCGACACCGCGCCGCGGAACCGCTCGTCGCGCTCCTCGGCCGCGCGCAGCTCGGCGTCGAGCGCAAAGGCGAGGTCGAGGAGCGGATCGCGGCGGGCGTGCAGCCGCTCCTCGTCCTCGCCGGACATCGCCAGCCGCGTCTCGAGATCGGTGACCTTGGTGCGGGCGAGGAGGTCGGCGATGCGGGGGCGCAGGGTCTCGGCGGTGCGCGCTCCGGCGAGGAACGTCTCGACCGCCGGCACCCGCTGCGCCTCGGGAAGGGCGGCGAAGCGGAGGAGGAGGTCGGTCAAGAGCGCCGCCTCCGCCGGCGGGTGCATGCGCTTCTGGTCGATCCGCAGCCGGTCCTCGAGCCGTCCGCGGTTGCGCTCCATGTAGTCGGGGTTGCGCTCGAGGTCGGGCTTGGCGCGCTCCTGCGCCCAGCGGGCGAGGGTCAGGGCGAGGTCGAGCGGCTTCGGGCCCTGCTTCATCTGGTCGAGCAGGAAGTCGCGGTCCCAAGTGGCGAGCCTGGCGGCCATCAGGCCGGCCAGCTCGCGCCGCGCCGCCACCGCGGCGGCCCACTCGGGACGCGCCGCGGCCCACGCCTCCACCGCGCGCTCCTCGGCCGCTTTCGTCTCGAGCAGGCGCCCGCGCCGCAGGCCGGCCATCTGGCCGCGCGCGTTCTTCTCGCGGTTGGCGAGGGTCTTCAGGCGGTTGGCGAGCGCGATGCGCGCCGCCTCGTCGCCCGCCGAGGCGGCCTCCATGACATCCATCCAGGCGCGGTAGAGCGTCGCGCGGGCGGGGAAGAAGCGCTCCGCCCGCTCGCGCATCTCGGCCTCGGTCAGCGAGCGGTAGGTGACGCTGGGGTAGCCCGCGAGGAGCGCGAAGGCGCCCGGCTCGGCGCCGCCCGGGGCGACGCGGAAGTGGTGGCGCGGGCGGTACGGCGCGACGCCCTGGCCCGAGGCGGCGGGGAGCCCGCCGGCGCCGGCGTAGACCCGCAGCAGCGCGAAGTCGCCGGTGTGCCGCGGCCACATCCAGTTGTCGATCTCGCCGCCGTACTCGCCGACGGCGAGCGGCGGCGCGTGGACCAGCCGCACGTCGGGGTACTCCAGGCTCTCGACGAGCAGATAGCGGACGCCGCCGTCGAAAGCGGCCAGCTCGCAGCGCCGGCTGGGCTGGGCTTCGCACGCCGCTACCAGCTCCTTGCCCTGGCGCTCGATGGCGCGGGCGCGGGCGAGGTCGTCGGCGCCGGCGGGCACCGCGGCCTCGACCTCGGCCGTGACGTCGCGCGTCGTGTGCGGGATGGTGGCGCGCACGCCCGGCCCGGGCAGCTCCTCGCCGCGGCTGCCGGCGAGGAAGCCGTGGGTGATGAGATCGCGCTCCGGGGTGGAGTGCTGCTGGAGGATCGAGAAGGCGCAGTGGTGGTTGGTGACGACGAGGCCCTCCGCCGAGACGAACCCGGCCGAGCAGCCGCCGACGCGGATCGCCGCCTCGAGGAGGCCTCCACCGTCGCGGCCCCACAGGGTCTCGGGCGGGACCTCCAGCCCCTGCTCGCGCAGCCAGCCGGCGTCGAGCTCCAGGAGCTGCTCGGGGAGCCACTTGCCCTCGAGCGCGGCGACGGGAGGGGCGATCAAGGCGGAGATCGAGATCAATGTGAACAGCACGACCAGGGACGGGGGATGCGCCATGGCGGCGGGAGTCTAGCGCTTGGCTCAGGATGACAACCCCAGTTCGGCTGCTACCGTCCACTAGCTCTCTTGAGCGGGCTTCAGCCCGGTCAAGTGACCGAAGGGAGGTCGAGCCGGCAGGCGCAGACCTCACTAGAATGCCTGCCATTCATGGAGCCCTCGCACGCCGACGCCGCCGGCGGTGAGACGCCGCGCCGCGCGCGCGCGGAGACCGTCTTCGTGGCGGTGACGCTGGCGATGTACATGGCGATCACCGCCTGGACCGCCTGGCATCACGAGCCCTGGCGCGACGAGGCCGACCCCTGGCTGCTGGCGCGCGACGCCTCGCTGGCGGAGCTCTTCCAGCGCACCGCCAACGTCGGCAACCCCGCCCTCTGGTACCTGCTCCTGATGCCCCTGGCGAAGGCCGGGCTGCCCTACGGGGCGATGCACGCGCTCCACCTCGTCATCGCCTGGGCCGCCGCCGCCGTCTGGCTCGTCCGGGCGCCGTTCCCGAAGCTCACCCGCGCGCTCGTCGTCCTCTCCTACTTCCTGCTCTGCGAGTACGCCGTCGTGGCGCGCAACTACGCGCCGGCCATGCTCCTCCTCTTCGTCATCGCCGCCCTCTGGCGGCAGCGCTTCGCGCGGCCCCTCGCCTTCGCCGCGGCCGTGGCGCTGCTCGCCAACACCAACACGCAGGCGATCTGGATCGCCGGGGCGGTCGGGGCGCTCTACGTCTGGGACCTCCTGCGCGGGTATCCGACGGACGGGTCCGCGCGCCGGCGGGCCCTGGGGGCGGCCGGGCTGATGCTCGCCGGCGGCCTGCTCGCCGCCGCCCAGCTCGTTTCCCCCCACGACCCGCCGCAGCTCGCCGGGTGGCTGACGCTGCGCCATCCGCACGCCCCGGCGATGGTGGCGGCCCTGCTCTTCACCACCCCCTCGTGGCTCGCCGCCAGGGTCGGCGACCTGCGGTGGCTGGCCGCGGCGGCGCTCCTCGCGCTGACGGCCGGGTGGCTCGCGCGCCCGCGGGTCCTCTTCCTCGCCCTCGCCCCGGCGGCCGGCATGTTCTACGTCTTCCTCTTCAAGTGGATCATGGGCGCGCGGCACGTCGGCATGGTGCTGCTCGTGGTGCTCTTCGCGCTCTGGGTGGAGCGGCAGGAGAGAGGCCCGGCGCCCGCCTGGTCGCGCGCGGCCTCGCGCCTCGGCGTCGTCCTCCTCCACCTAGGGCTCGTGGCCTCGACGCTCGCCGCCGGCGAGTTCGTCCGCCTGGAGCACCGCTACCCGTACTCCCACGCCGCGCAGATGGCCGACTTCCTGGTGACCTCCGGCCTCGCCGGCCGGCCGCTCGCCGCGACGGTCATCGCCCAGTCCGTCCTGGCCCATCTGCCGCCGCGCCGCTTCTATTACGCCGACGTCGAGCGCTACGGCTCCTACCGCCGCTGGGACGCCCTGGAGGAGCGGCGGTTCGAGTGCCCGCTCGAAGAGGTGGCGGCGAGCGCGCGGCGGGAGCTCGGGGACCGCCCGGGATGGCTCCTCCTCGTCGAGCGTCCGCTCGCCGACCCCGTCCGCGAGGGCCTCCGGCCGCTCGCCGCCACCCGCGGTCCGACGGGGCCGAGCGGCGAGCGGTTCTACCTCTACGAGGCGCTGCCTGGGTCGCGGTGAAGGCTCGCGATGTCCGGCGCGAGCGGCCGGCCGCCCGTGGACCGGCCCGGCGCCCGGGATGGCAGTCACGGTGAGCGGACGTTGCGAGTCAGACGGCGCCGGTGGCGCGCCTGTAGCTGCCGAGGATCCGCAGCTCGGCCGTGAGACCGCCGAGCGCCGCCAGCGCCGCGGCCAGCGGCTCGGCCGCCGCGTCGCCTTCGACGTCCAGGTAGAAGCGGTACTCCCACGGAGTGGCGGGGATCGGCCGCGACTCGAGCTTGGTCAGGTTGACGCCGCGCGCCGCGAGGGCCTGGAGGACGGCGGCGAGGGCGCCCGGCCGGTGGGGGAGGGTGAGCAGCAGCGAGGTCTTCCTCGGGCCGGCCGCGGCGGGTGCGGCCGGACGCCCGAGGACGTCCGGCGGAGGGACGGCGCTCGTCTCCGCCCGAGCCAGCTCCACGAAGCGGGTGAAGTTCCCCTCCTGGCTCTGGATCGATTCGGCCAAGACCACGAGGCCGTAGACCGCCGCCGCGGCGCGGCCGGCGATGGCGCCGAGCGCCGGGTCGCCGGCGTCCCGGACGGCGCGCGCCGCCCCGGCGGTGTCGAACGCCGGCCGCGCCTCGAGCCACGGATGGGCGTGCAGGAACTCCGCGCACTGGGAGAGCGCCTGCGGGTGCGAAAGCACGGCGCGCAGGCTCTCGACGGTGGCGCCGGCGAGCCCCAGGAGACAGTGCTCGATCCGCTCGACGGCCTCGCCGGTGATCGTCAGCCCGCCCGCCGCGAGCAGGTCGTAGACCTCGTGCACGCTGCCGGCGGTCGAGTTCTCGATCGGCAGCAGCGCCCGCCCGGCGGCGCCCGAGCGCACCGCCTCCGCCGCGGCGCGGAAGGTGTCGCAGCCCACCAGGCGCACCTCGCCCGGCCGGTCCACGTAGCGCCGCCTCGCCGCGAGGTGGCTGTAGGACCCCTCGATTCCCTGATAGACGACGGTCAACGACGACTCCCCTGCGCCCGCCATGCCGCGAGTCTAGCGGCGAGTGGTCTTGATGCTTCTCTCGTCCGGCGCTACGATCCACAGCCGCTAGGGGAGCCGCGAGGCTGAGAGGTCCGGGCGACGGTGGTCCGGACGACCCTCATCACCTGATCTGGGTCATGCCAGCGAAGGGAAGCGCGACGCGCGACGGCGTCCCCGGGCCGCACCGAACGGTGCGGCTCTTCGCTTCTAGGAGCCCGTCGCGCTGGTCGCGCGACGGAAAGCGCTCCTAGAGATTGATCGGAGCCCGGCGCGAAAGCCTTCGCGCCGAAGGCGGAAAGGATGGCAGCATGAGCATCCCCGAGACGACGCCCCTCGATGCATCCTCGGCGGCCGAGGAGGCGCGCCGGCCCTTGCCCGCCTCGCGCAAGGTCTACCTCCGGGGCTCGCGGCCCGACCTGCGGGTGCCGGTGCGCGAGATCCAGCTCACGCCGACGCGGCGCGCCGACGGCAGGCTCGAGATGAACCCGCCGGTCGCGGTCTACGACACCTCTGGGCCGTACACCGACCCGGCCGCCGCGGTCGACGTGCGGCAGGGGCTGCCGGCGCTGCGCCGGCCGTGGGTGCTCGAGCGCGGCGACGTCGAGGAGCTGCCGGCGGTCTCCTCCGAGTACGGCCGCCGCCGCGCCGCCGATCCGCGCCTCGCGGGGCTTCGCTTCGCGCCCGTGCGCCCGCCGCTGCGCGCCAAGCCGGGCGCCACGGTCACCCAGCTGCGCTACGCCCGCAAGGGGGTGGTCACCCCGGAGATGGAGTTCGTGGCGCTGCGCGAGGGCCTGGCGCCCGAGTTCGTGCGCGACGAGGTGGCGCGCGGCCGCGCCATCATCCCGGCTAACGTCAACCACCCGGAGAGCGAGCCGATGGCGATCGGCCGCAACTTCCTGGTCAAGATCAACGCCAACATCGGCAACTCGGCCGTCACCTCCTCGATCGAGGAGGAGGTGGCGAAGATGACCTGGGCCACCCGCTGGGGGGCCGACACGGTGATGGACCTCTCGACGGGGAAGAACATTCACGAGACCCGCGAGTGGATCCTGCGCAACAGCCCGGTGCCGGTCGGCACGGTACCGATCTACCAGGCGCTCGAGAAGGTCGGCGGGCGCGCCGAGGACCTCACCTGGGAGGTCTTCCGCGACACGCTCGTCGAGCAGGCCGAGCAGGGCGTCGACTACTTCACCATCCACGCCGGCGTTCGCCTCCCCTACATCCCGCTGACGGCGCGGCGGGTGACCGGCATCGTCTCGCGCGGCGGCTCGATCCACGCCAAGTGGTGCCTCGCCCACCACCGCGAGAGCTTCGCCTACACGCACTTCGAGGAGATCTGCGAGGTGATGCGCGCCTACGACGTGGCCTTCAGCCTGGGCGACGGCCTCCGCCCCGGCTCGATCGCCGACGCCAACGACGCCGCCCAGTTCGCCGAGCTCGACACCCTGGGCGAGCTGACGCGGATCGCCTGGCGCCACGACGTCCAGGTGATGATCGAGGGGCCGGGCCACATCCCGATGCACCTGATCAAGATCAACATGGACAAGCAGCTCGAGACCTGCGGCGAGGCGCCTTTCTACACCTTGGGGCCGCTCACCACCGACATCGCGCCCGCCTACGACCACATCACCTCGGCGATCGGGGCCGCGATGATCGGCTGGTACGGCTGCGCGATGCTCTGCTACGTCACCCCGAAGGAGCACCTGGGGCTCCCGGACCGCGACGACGTCAAGGCCGGCGTCATCGCCTACCGCATCGCCGCCCACGCCGCCGACCTCGCCAAGGGCCACCCCGGGGCGCAGCGCCGCGACGACGCCCTGTCGAAGGCGCGCTTCGAGTTCCGTTGGGAGGACCAGTTCAACCTCGCGCTCGACCCCGACACCGCCCGCGCCTTCCACGACGAGACCCTCCCCCAGGAGGGCGCCAAGACCGCCCACTTCTGCTCCATGTGCGGCCCCCAGTTCTGCTCGATGAAGATCACCGAAGAGGTCCGCGCCTACGCCGCGCAGCAGGGGCTGGCCGAGGAGGAGGTCCTCGCCGCGGGCCTGTCGGAGAAGGCGGAGGAGTTCCGCGAGGCGGGAGGGGAGATCTATCGGTAGCGGATCCGCCTCGCGGCGAGAGCGGCCCGGGGCGGCGCGGATTGGGTTTAGACTCCGCAGTGAGGCGCGCCATGCCCACCGTGACGCTTGAGATCGAGGAGGCTGTCTTCCGCGAGGCCGAGCAGCTCGCCCAGCGGCGGAACACGACCGTGGGCCGCCTGGTCCTCGGTGCCCTGACCGAGCTGATCGGGCAGGAAGAGCGGTGGCGGACCGCGATGGAGCGCTTCAACCGCGCGATCCGCGAGCATCCCATCGAGGTTGGCGAGCGGACCTGGACCCGCGAGGACCTCTATGAGCGATGAGGGCGGCCTCGCCTTCGTCGATACCAATCTCCTCGTCTACGCCGCCGATCCCACCGAGCTCGAGCGCCAGCCCATCGCGCAGCAGCTCGTGAACCGCCTCATGGCGGAGAACCGCTGGCCGGTGATCGCGGTCGACCCGCCGATGGTTCGCGACGCGGTGCTCCTCGCACGTGACCACGTTCTGTCGTTCTGGGATGCGCTTATCGTGGTCGCCGCGGCCCGCAGCGAGGCTCCCATCCTCTACACGGAAGACCTGAACGACGGGCAGGTGCTGTTGGGTGTAAGGTTGGTCAACCCCTTCACCGCCGTCTGACCGCAGGGGGGCGCTATGTCCACAATCACCGCCGAGAATCGCCACTGCCGTGAGGAGTTCGCCCGCCTTGGTGACGCGATCTACGAGCGGAGCGTCGTGCCACAAGCGAGCCCCGGTGATCAGGGCAAGTTCGTCGCCATCGACATCGTCAGCGGTGAGTACGACATCGACCGCGACGAGTTGGCCGCCACCGATCGCCTCCTTGCGCGGCACCCCGACGCGCAGATCTGGTTGCGGCGGATCGGCTCCCGGTATTCACACCGCTTCGCAGCCTATGCCCCCGGCGGCGCGTCGCGGGCGCCGTAGCTCGCCAGCAGGTGGCGGAGGAAGGTGGGCTCGACGGGCTTGACCAGGTGGTCGTCGAAGCCGGCCTCCTGCGACAGGCGCCGGTCCTCGCGCTGGCCGTAGCCGGTGATCGCCACCAGGAGCACGTCGCGGCCCTCCTTGGTGCGGCGCAGGCGGCGGGCGACCTCGTAGCCGTCCATCTCCGGCAGGCCGATGTCGAGGAGCACCACTTCGGGACGCTGCCGCCGCAGCTCTTCGAGGGCGCTCGGACCGTCGAGCGCGACGTTGGCGTCGTGGCCCCACATGCCGAGCAGCACCGCCAGGCTGTCGGCGGCGTCGTGGTTGTCGTCGACCACCAGGATGCGCAGCGGCCGCACCGTCCGGCCGGCCACCGTGGTCTGCGGATCGGGCGCCGGGTCCGGCTCGAGCCCCGCGTCGGTCGCGGGCAGGCTGACCACGAACTCGCTTCCCAGCCCCGGGCCGTCGCTGTACGCCGAGACCGTCCCGCCGTGCATCTCGACCAGGCTGCGGGCGAGCGCCAGCCCGAGCCCGAGCCCGCCGCCGGCGCGGTCGAGGGCGTGCTCGGCCTGGCCGAAGGCGCGGAACAGCCCTTCGCGCAGCTCGCCGGGGAAGCCGATGCCGTTGTCCTTGACCTTGATCTTGATCTGCTCGCCGGCGAGCTCGGCGACGATCTCGATCCTGCCCTCGGGCGGCGTGTACTTGGCGGCGTGGTTGAGGAGGTTGGTGAGCACCTGCTCGAGCCGCGCCGAGTCGCCGCGGAAGACGACCGGCTCGGGCGGCAGGTCGACGCTGACCTGGTGCGCCCGCTCCTCGATCAGCGGCCCGCTCGCCTCGAGCGCGTGGTCGATCAGCTCCTTGAGGGCCACGCGCTCGCGCCGCAGGCGGATGGTGCCCAGAGTGACGCGCGAGACGTCGAGCAGGTCGTCGACCAGCCGCGCGAGCTGCTTGACCTGGCGCTCGACGACGCTGCGCGACCACTCGACCGAGGTCGAGTCGAGGCGCAGCGCCTCGACGGCGTTGCGGATCGGCGCCAGCGGATTGCGCAGCTCGTGCGCGAGCAGCGCCAGGAACTGGTCCTTGCGCCGGTCGGCGAGCGCCAGCTCCGCGGCCTGGCGGCGCAGCTCGTCTTCCAGCCGCCTGTGGTCGGTGACGTCGAGCTGGCTGCCCCAGGCGCGCACCACGAAGTCGTTCTCGAGCACGCCGACCAAGTTGTTGACGAAGATCCGCGGCGTCCCGGCGCGGTCCAGCTCGTGCGACTCGGCCCCCTGCAGCCGGTAGCCGGAGCGGATGAAGGCGAGCAGGAACTCGCGGTTGTGAGGGTCGGAGGGCGGCAGCAGGTCGCCCAGGCGCGCGCCGACGATCTCGTCCGGCCCGCCGAAGCCGTAGAGGCGAGCCATCTCCGGGTTGCACTCGGCGAGGTAGCCGAAGCGGTAGAAGTGCTCGACCTGCTCGTCCTCGGGCAGGGCGGTCGGGCAGGGGCGCTCGAGCTCGAAGCGCCAGCAGCCCTGGAGCGAGAGCTCGAAGAAGGAGCGGTAGCGCTCCTCGCTGCCGCGCAGGTGGCGGAGCCGCTGCCGCCGCTCGGTGTCGTCGCGGAAGATGAGGACGAGGCCGCCGTCGCCGCTGCGGGTGACGCACCCCTCGATCGGCGTCTCCAGGCCGTGGCGGCCGAGGAGCACGGCGTCGGCGAGGTCGCGGGCCGCCTCGCCCGGGCCGGGCAGCGCCAGGGCGCGGCCGCTCGGCTCGGTGCGTGCCGTGAAGAGCTCGCCGACGCGCAGCCGTTTTCCGGGCGCCCAGGCGACCTGGGTCAGCCGCTGCGCCTCGTCGCTGGCGTAGACGACGATGCCCTCGCCGTCGGCGATGAGCACGCCGGCGTCCAGGCTGCGCATTGCCCGGTCCAGCGTCTCTTCGAGCTGGTGCGCTTCCACCACGATCTCACCTCCGCGCTGGCCCCGATGCCGGCCCCCCCTTCCGGCGGGGTGAGAGAGATCGATTCTCATGCAGATTCAAGGAACAGTTCAAGGACTGAGTGGACGAGGACTTGAACGAACGCCCTTGAAGAGGGGCACCGTGTTCTTGGTGCAACCGTTTGAGGTTGGGGAGCGTTGGAGGCGGCCTCCTTACTCCAGCGGCCGCAACCAGCTCGTGCCGGCCAGCCGCTCGCCGAACGAGAACTCGGCGCGTACCGGGCAGGCGCTGTCCGCCGGCCGGCCGGTGCAGACCATGGGCAGGCCGGTGAGGGCCCAGAACTCGCCGGCCGCCGCCGGCCGGATGACCGCTAGCTGCACCTCCGCGGTCGTCGTCGTGCAGTCCCGCTCGCCAGACCCCGAGCAGCGCGGGAGCGCGTCGACCGAGGCGTCGCCGAGCGTGCCGTCGGCCTCGATCTCGACGCGCAGGTCGAAGGAGGCGCGGCCGGTGACGCCCGCGGCGTTCATCGGGTAGACGTCGACCCGGTACGCCGCGCGCGTGCCGCCGCCGGCCGGCGTCGCCTCCTCGCCGCGGTAGATCGCCACCAGTTTCGAGCGCAGGAACGCCTGCGGATCGTTCGAGTCGGTGCTGAAGGCGAAGAAGCGGAGCGTCTTGGCGAGGACCGCGAAGACGTGGAGGTCGGCGGCCGCGAGCCGGGTCTCGCACGGCACCAGGATGTCGGCCAGGCCGCGGCCGGGCTTGGCGTCGGCGGGGATCCCCGCCGCGGTCCCGACGTTGTCGATCTGCAGCAGGCTGTTCAACTGGGTGTTGTTGACCGGGTCGAGCGTCGGGTCGATGAGCACGGCCATCGCGTCCGGGTGCCCGGCGGGCACCAGGTCGGAGTTGAGCCGGCTGCGGGTCAGGCTCAGGGTATCGAGCTGCGGCCGCCCGGGGTTGCGCAGCAGCCGCGCCTCGTTCGGGTTGCTCGAGAACCACAGGTGGTGCTCGGGGCTGGCCGCGAGATCGCTGTCGGTGTCGAACTGCTCGGTGTAGGCGAGTCCCTGCAGTCCGCCGGTCGTGCTGCCGTAGGTCAGCGAGAGCACGACGGGCTTCTTCGAGGCCCCGTTCGCCATCGCGATCGAGGAGCGGGCAAGGAGAGACGTGAGCTGGTCGGCGCTGCACTCCACTTCGGCCGCGCTGAGCGGCTGAGGCTGCGACAGCTCGGCGGCTGCCGGACCGGCAGCGGCGAGCAGGACGAGCGCAAGGAGCGCGGCGGTCTGCGGGATCCTCATCACGGCGAGCCCTCCTTGAGGAGCTGAGGTGGTCCCGAATGCCGCCGGGCCGCGACGACGACCGCCGCGGCCTGGTTGTCTGCCGGTAACAGCAAGGGGGGTGCCAAGGAGCCCGTCGCGCTGGTCGCGCGACGGGAAGCCCTAGGCATTGGAGCCTCGCGTAAACTGGCCGGGTGAAGCAGTACCTGGTCAACGAGATCTTCTACAGCCTGCAGGGGGAAGGGGTGCGCGCCGGGACGCCCAACCTCTTCCTGCGCTTCGCCCGCTGCAACCTCGCCTGCGCCCAGGAGACGCAAGGCTTCGACTGCGACACGGAGTTCGTCTCAGGGCGCTGGCTCGGGGTCGAGGAGATCGCCGGCGAGCTCGGCGCGCTCGCGGGCGGCTGCCGCTGGGTGGTGTTGACCGGCGGCGAGCCGGCGCTCCAGGTCGACGCCGCGCTGATCGACGCCCTGCACGCCGCCGGCTATCGGCTGGCGATCGAGACCAACGGCAGCGTCGCCCTGCCGCCCGGGCTCGACTGGGTGACGGTCAGCCCCAAGGTCGCCGAGCACGCCATCCGCCAGCGGCGCGCCGACGAGGTCAAGTACGTGCGCGGCTACGGCCAGGCGGTGCCGCAGACGGTGGTCGAGGCCGACCACTACCTCATCTCGCCCGCCTTCGACGGCCCCCACCTCGACCGCCGCACGCTCGACTGGTGCATCGAGCTGGTCAAGGAGAACCCGCCCTGGCGGCTGTCCCTCCAGCAGCACAAGCTCTGGGGCGTCCGGTGACGCCCCGGCCCGCCCCGCCCTGGTACGGATCTTGACGCTCCTTCCCGTCGTGGCCGAGGGCTTCCAGATCCGGGTGATGTCCTACAACGTGCTGGGACAGGCGTCGCTGCTCTCGGGCGCCTACCTGCGTCGGGTGGCGGAGGCGATCGAGCGCGAGCGGCCGGACGTCGTCGGCCTCCAGGAGGTGCACCGCGGCACGTGGGCGGCGCGCTTCAGCGATCAGATCGACGAGCTGGCGCGGCTGACCGGGATGGAGGCCCACTTCGGCGCCAGCCTGGTGGGGCAGGCGGCGCCGGGGCGCGGCCGCCCCTGGGAGGTGGGCAACGCGGTGCTCACCCGGGGCGAGGTGCTGGCAGCGGAGGTGGTGCCCCTCCCCGGCAGCGGCGAGCCGCGGACGCTCCTCGACGCGCGGGTGCGGGTGCGGGGCTTCCCGCTGCGCTTCCTGGTCACGCACCTCTCCGCCTGGGGGCGGCTGACCTCGCCGACGCGCCACCTCCAGGTGCAGCACCTGGCGGCGCGGCTCGCGACCTGCGGCGGCGAGCCGTTCGTCCTGGTCGGCGACCTCAACGCCCCGCCGCACGCCCCCGAGCTCAGGCACCTCATGGCCGCCGACCTCTTCCGCATGTGCGGCGACGCCCTCGAGAGCACCCACCGCATGAGCCGCCAGCGCCTCGACTACGTCTTCGCCGACGCCGGCTGGACGATCGTCGGCGAGCGGGTGCCGCGCGGCGGCCCCTCGGACCACTACCCGGTCGTGGTGGATCTCCGGCGCGGGAGCTGACAGAAGATGATCGGAGCGAGGGACGGGAGGGGGCGTCCTGCTCCCCCCGCGAGGGGGGAGCGGGAGCGAGGGTAGAGGGGGGCGATGCGATCAATCGAACGATCGAACGCGCGGTGAGCGAGATGATCGAGATCCCAGTCTTCTTCTTCATATTGATGCTCCTGGCGATCGCCGTCCTCGGGTTCATGCTCTACACCAACCTGCGCGAGCACCACTTCCGCGTCCGCGTGCCGGAGGAGCTGACCCGCCTCGAGCAGGCGCTGCCGTCGCTCGTCGGGCTGACCGGCGCCGCCATCGCCGACGGCAACCGGGTCCAGGTGCTGCAGAACGGCAACGGCTTCTTCCCGCCCCTCCTCGCCGCCATCGCCGCCGCCGAGCGTAGCGTCCATCTCGAGACCTATGTCTGGTGGCGCGGCGAGATCTGCCGCCAGGTGGCGCAGGCGCTGGCCGCCCGCGCGCGGGCCGGGGTCGAGGTGCGCGTGATGCTCGACGCCCTGGGCGCGTTCAGGATGGAGCGCGAGCTGCGGCGCCTCATGCGGCGGGCGGGCTGCCGGGTGGTGATCTACAACCGCCTGCGGCCGCGCAACCTGGGGATCCTGAACAAGCGCACGCACCGCAAGATCGCGGTCCTCGACGGCCGGGTGGCGTTCGTCTTCGGGCACGGCATCGCCGAGCAGTGGATCGGCGACGGCGAGGACGAGCAGCACTGGCGCGACACCGGGGTGCGCCTCGAGGGGCCGGTCGCGAACCACGTGCAGTCCGTTTTCTGCGAGCACTGGGTGGAGCAGACCGGCGAGGTGCTGATCGGCGAGCGCTACTTCCCGCTGCTCGTGCCGGCGGGGAAGCTCAAGGTGCAGGTCTTCAGCGGCTCGCCCAAGGGGGGGATCTCCGATTTCCAGTTGATGTTCCAGCTGGCGATCGCCACGGCCCAGCGCGAGCTGATCATCCAGAACCCCTACTTCATCCCCGACGATCAGGCCTGCGAGCTGCTGGCGCGCGTCGTGGCGCGCGGCGTCGTGGTGAAGGTGATGGTGCCGGGTCCGTACATCGACAGCCGCCTGGTGCGCCACGCCGGCCATCACCGCTACGAGACGCTGCTGGCGCGCGGCGTGCGGATGTTCGAGCACCGCCGCACGCTCACCCACCAGAAGGTGATGGTCATCGACGGGCTCTGGTCGCACGTCGGCTCGACCAACCTCGACGATCGCTCCTTCGACATCAACGAGGAGGCGGGGGTCGGGATCACCGACGAGGCGATCGCCTCCGAGCTGAGGACGGCGTTCGAGGAGGACCTCGAGGGGTGCGTCGAGCTCCACCACCGCGACTTCGCCCACCGCTCGCTCTGGCACCGGGCGATCGACCGGCTGTGCTATCAAGTGAGCGAGCAGCTCTGAGGGCTTCGCTCCGCGCCCGCGCCATGCCTTGGATCAGGACCATCGAGCCCGGCGAGGCGACCGGCATGCTGCGCCGCCTCTACGACGAGGCCGTGGCGCGCGCCGGGCGGGTGTTCAACGTCGTCCGCCTGCAGAGCCTCCATCCGCCGGTGCTCGAGGCCTCGATCGAGCTCTACCGCCGGCTGATGCTCGCGCCGGAGAGCCCGCTCAGCCGCGCCCGGCGCGAGATGATCGCGGTCGCGGTCTCGCGCGCCAACGACTGTCACTACTGAGTCCGCTCGCACGCGGACGACCTCCGGGCCGAGGTCGCGGGCGAGGCGGGGGAGCGGTTGGCGCAGGCCGCGCAAGCGGCCATGGCTCCAACCGCCGCCGAGGGGGTGGCCGGCGAGGACGATCTCACCCCGGCCGACCGGGCGATGCTCGCCTACGCGCGCAAGCTCACCCTGACCCCGCGCGCAGTGACCGCGGACGACGTCGAGGCGCTGCGGGCGGCGGGGTTCGACGATGCGGCGATCCTGACGATCGCCCAGGTGGTCAGCTTCTTCAACTACTACAACCGCCTGACCGACGGGCTGGGGATCGCTCCCGAGCCGGACTGGCGCCAGGCGGCGAAGCCGCCGCCGCGGGCGGCCGGGTGTGCTACTTTCCCCGGCCGCATGGAGATCCACGACGACATCCTCGCGACGATGGGCGACACGCCGCTGGTCGCGCTCCGGCGCTTCCACCCGCGCGGCGCGCTGCTGGCGGCGAAGGTCGAGTACTTCAACCCCGGCTCGAGCGTCAAGGACCGCATCGCGCTGCCGATGATCGAGGCCGGCGAGCGCTCGGGCGCGCTCAAGCCGGGCGGCACGATCGTCGAGCCGACCTCGGGCAACACCGGCGTCGGCCTGGCGATGGCGGCGAACCTCAAGGGCTACAAGCTCGTCTGCACCGCCGCCGACAAGATCCCGCCGGAGAAGATCGCTCTGCTCGAGGCGTTCGGCGCCAAGGTCATCACCTGCCCGACGAACGTCGAGGCCGACGATCCGCGCTCCTACTACAAGGTGGCCGAGCGGATCCGCGACGAGGAGGGCGCCTATCTGCCCTACCAGTACTACAACCCGGCCAATCCCCAGGCGCACTACGAGACCACCGGCCCCGAGGTCTGGCGTCAGACCGGCGGCAAGATCACGCACTGGGTGGTCGGCGTCGGGACCGGCGGCACGATCAGCGGCGCCGCCAAGTACCTGAAGGAGCAGAACCCGGCGATCCGCGTCGTCGGCGTCGACACCGTCGGCAGCGTCTACGCCTACTACCGCGAGCACGGCGAGCTGCCGCCCGCCGAGCAGATCCACCAGTACCTGATCGACGGCATCGGCGAGGACTTCCTGCCGTCGACGGTGTGGTGGGACACCATCGACGAGATCGTCACCGTCGACGACAAGAGCGCCTACCGGGCGACGATGGAGCTGGCGCGCCGCGAGTCGATCTTCGTCGGCTCCTCCTCGGGCGCCGCCGCCGAGGGCGCCCGCCGCGTCGCCCGCGGCCTGCCCGACGACGCCCTCGTCGTCACCCTCTTCCCCGACTCCGGCGAGCGCTACCTCTCGAAGCTCAACCAGCGCTGGATGCGGGAGAAGGGGCTGCTGGACGACTAGCGCTGCGGGTGAGCGTGGGGGCGCCCGTGCGGCGCCCCCACGCGTGGGAGAACGCGGCGCCGCCTAGCGCCCGTCGCGGTCGGCGTCGCCCGGCAGGGCGCGCTCGAAGCGGTCCCAGGCATCGCGGACGGCCTGCTTGGCGCGCTCCCAGGTTAGGCGGGAGCGGCCCTTCACACCTTCCCAGCCGCTCTCGAGATCGCGCTCCAGCGCGGGGTCCCAGGTGCGGCCGGCGTTGCGGCGGCGCGACTCCCAGCCGTAGCGGTAGGCCGGCTCGTAGTCCTCGTAGGCGAGGCTGCTGTCGGCGTAGGGGCGGGTCAGCCAGATCTCGCGCCAGTACGTGGCCACGAAGCCGGGCTCGGCGCCGAGCCCGGTCGCGCCGCGCGACGCCTCCGGCGTGTCGAGGCGGTGCCAGGCGTCGTGGGTCGCGGGCCGCGCTTCCTGCCAGCTCAGCCCCGACGTGCCGCGCGCGCCCTCCCACCCCTTCTCGAGGTCGCGCTCGAGCTTGTCGTCCCAGGTGCGGCCGGCGTGGCGCGTCCGCGACTCCCAGCCGTAGCGGTAGGCCGGCTGGTAGTCCTCGTACGGCCGGCTCGGCTCGACGTAGTCGCGTTGCTTGTAGTTCTCCCGCCAGTAGACGTCCTCGACCGTCGGGTTGACCTGCTCGGCGACGCCGTGCCCGGCCAGCCCGCCGACGATCGCGCCGACGGCGCCGCCGACCACGGCGCCGACGGGACCGCCGGCCGCGCCGACGGCCGCACCCGCCGCGCCGCCCGCCACCGCGCCGACGCCGGTGCCCACGGGGTGCGAGCCGGGCTCACCGGTGATCGGGTCGCGATTGAGATCGCCGTGCTGGGTCTCTTCCTCGGTGAGCGTGGTGGTGCCACTGCCCTTGGTGTGTTTGCTCTCGTCTCTCATGGCATCCTCCGTGTGTGAGTGGCCACAGCGCGGCCGAGGACCAGCGACGCAAGGAGGGTGCCAGAGGCGCCAAGGCTTTGGCGCCGGGCTCCGCTCTCGCTCCGCTGCCGATCGATCCCGTCGTGCCGCGCCTCCTCGAAGCCCTCGCGGCGCACGGCGCGGCCGTCCTCGTCGCGCCGCCCGGCGCCGGCAAGACGACGCGCGTGCCCCCCGCGCTCCTCGCTCTCGGGCCCGGAGCGGTCGTCGTGCTCGAGCCGCGCCGGGTCGCCGCCCGCGCCGCCGCGCGGCGCATCGCCGAGGAGCGGGGCTGGACGGTGGGGGAGGAGGTCGGCTACCAGATCCGCTTCGACCGCGTCACCGGCCCCAAGACCCGCCTCCTCATCGTCACCGAAGGCATCCTCGTCCAACGGCTGCAGGCCGACCCGTTCCTCGACGGCGTCGCGGCGGTGGTGTTCGACGAGTTCCACGAGCGCAGCCTCGACGCCGACCTCGCCCTGGCGATGGCCCGGCGAGTTCAGGAGGAGGTGCGGCCGGACCTGCGGCTGGTGGCGATGTCGGCCACGCTCGACCCCGGCCCGGTGGCGGCGTTCCTGGGCGGCTGCCCGCTCGTCGAGAGCGCGGGACGGCTGCACGCGGTCAAGGTGATCTACCTCGACCGCCCCGATCCGCGGCCGCTGCCGCAGCAGGTCGCCGCGGCGGTCGCGCGCGCTCTCGCGGCGACGGACGGCGACGTCCTCGCCTTCCTGCCGGGCGTCGCCGAGATCCAGCGGACGCGCGAAGCGCTGCGCGGCGCGGGCATCGGCTCCGCGGCGCCCACGGACGGCCGGCGGAGCGAGCGCTCCGGCGCGCGATCGGAAGCCGCGGCCGCAGAGCGCGCGGTGGCCGTCCTGCCGCTCTACGGCGACCTGCCGGCCGAGGAGCAGGACGCGGCGCTGCGGCGAGGCGCCGGGCGCCGCGTCGTCCTCGCCACCAACGTCGCCGAGACCTCGG
The DNA here is from genome assembly GCA_044866775.1 of Thermoanaerobaculia bacterium. Taxonomy (GTDB): domain Bacteria; phylum Acidobacteriota; class Thermoanaerobaculia; order Multivoradales; family UBA5704; genus DASUNQ01. The sequence continues at coordinate 76,989 of JBIOUG010000020.1, forward strand.
TCACCGTCGAGGGCGTCACCGCCGTCGTCGACTCGGGCCTGGCGCGCGTCCTGCGCTACGACCCGGCGACCGGGCTCGACCGCCTGGAGCTCGGGCGCATCAGCCGCCCTGCGGCCGACCAGCGGGCGGGACGGGCGGGCCGCCTGGCGCCGGGCACCTGCTTCCGCCTGTGGACCGAGCACGACCAGCGCGGACTGCGAGCGCGCGAGACGCCGGAGATTGCCCGGGTCGACCTGGCCCGCCCGGCCCTACAGCTCCTCGCCTGGGGCGAGCGCGACCTGGCGGCGTTTCGCTGGCTCGAGCCGCCCGACCCGGCGGCGCTCGCCCGCGCTCGCGAGCTGCTCGTCCTCCTCGGGGCGGTCGGCGCCGGCGGGATCACCGCGCTCGGCCGGACGATGGCGCGCCTGCCGGTCCATCCCCGCCTGGCGCGGCTGCTCCTTGAGGGACGGCGTCTCGGCCACCCGCGCGAGGCGGCCCTCCTCGCCGCGCTCCTCTCCGAGCGGCCGCCGTGGCGGCGCCCGCCGCGCGAGGGGACCGCGGGGCGAGGGCCGGCGGCGGTTCTCTCCTCGCGCTCCGATCTCCTCGATCGGGTGGAGGCCCTCAGCGCCGTAGCGCCCGGCCCCCGTGCCGGGCGTTCTGGGCGGGTGAGGGGCAGCTTCGACCAGACCGAGGACGCCGGGGATGGGGCCTGGGCGGGATCGGGCCCTGATGCGTCCTCCGAGCGGCGCTCCGAAAACGCCCGGCACGGGGGCCGGGCGCTACGGGAACGGGGGCGGGATGCGGAGAGCACGTGGGGCCGCTTCGACCGCGGCGCTGCCCGGGCGGTGTTCGATGTGCGCGACCGGCTGCTGGAGTTGATCGAGCGGAGCGGCGAGCTCGATGCGGTCGGGATGCTGGGCGGCGAGGGAAGGGCGCTGCCGGCTGCGCCGGCTGGGCTCGAGGAGGCGCTCGGGAGAGCCCTCCTCGCCTCCTACCCGGACCGTCTTGCGCGGCGGCGCGAGCGAGGCAGCCCGCGCGGCGTGATGGTCGGCGGCCGTGGCGTGCGCCTCGTCGCCGAGAGCGCGGTGACGGAGGCGGAGCTCTTCGTCTGCGTCGATCTCGACGCCGGCCCCGGCGGTGCGGCGTCCGAGGCGCTCGTGCGGCTCGCCTCGGCGGTCGAGCCGGAGTGGCTGCCGCCGGAGTGGCTGTCCGAGACGACGGAGGTCGTGCTCGACCCATCGCGCGACCGCGTCGTGGCGCGGCGGAGCACCCGCTACCGCGACCTCGTGCTCGCGGAGCGCGAGGTGCCGCCGGACGCGGGCGAAGCCGCCGAGGTGCTGGCGGCCGCCGCCGCCCAGTCACTCGACCGCGCGCTGCCGTTCGCCGAGCCCGAGGTCGAGCAGTGGCTGACGCGCCTCCGCTCACTCGCCGCCTGGATGCCCGAGCTCGGCCTCCCCGAGCTACACGACGATGCCTTGCGCGCCCTACTACCCGCGCTCTGCCAGGGCCGCCGCTCCTTCTCCGACCTCCAGCGGGCGCCGCTCCTCGACGTCCTCCGCGGCACCCTCACCCACGCCCAGCTCGCCGCCCTCGAGCGCGAGGCCCCCGAGCGCCTCGCCGTCCCGAGCGGCAGCCGCATCCGCCTCCACTACGAGGAAGGCAAATCGCCGGTCCTCGCCGCGCGCATCCAGGAGCTGTTCGGCCTGGCCGACACGCCGCGCGTCGCCGCCGGCCGCGTCCCCGTCCTCCTCCACCTGCTCGCCCCCAACGGCCGCCCGCAGCAGGTCACCCGCGACCTCCGGAGCTTCTGGCAGACCACCTACCAGCAGGTCCGCAAAGAGCTCGCGGGCCGCTACCCCAAGCACGCCTGGCCCGCCGATCCCTGGACCGCCACCCCCGAGAGGCGGCCGCGGCGTAGCCGCTGAGCCGTGGGCGCGTCACGCCGAGAGCCGATCGACGATCACCCGCTCCTAGGGAACCGGGCACTCGTCGATCAACATGAAGCTGAAGCCCAAGTGGTCGCCGGGGTCGTCGAACAAGAAGCCGAGAGCGTCCGGCTTGCCCTGATGGTTGCAGACCGTCATCCCCGACGGCGCGTCGTCACAGTACTTGAGGTTCCGTGCCGTCGCGACCACGACAGTGCGGTGCACCGGCCGGTCGAAAGTGAGCACGAACCAGCCCGGGCTCTGCTTGAGCACCGTGTAGTCCGGCGTACCACAGATGATGGTGCCGGCGTTGTCGATCAATCCCCATGACTTGACCATGCGGCCTCCTCTCTCGGCAGTGGCTGCGTGCCGTGTTGTCCCGGTCTGTTTAGACGGCCGAGCGGCAGTTCTTCCCCCAGCGGGTGTCATCCGGGTGGGAAGCCGATGCGTAAGGCTCATGGGGGAATGGGAAGATGCAGGCACCGACGAGCGAGGGAACAACGGCGCCACGGCCGGCTACTTCTGACACGGCACGCCGCGTCTTCGTCACCGGCGGCACCGGCTACCTGGGCCGGAGGCTGCTGCCGGCGCTCCTCGCGCGCGGGCACCGCGTCGCCGCGCTTGCCCGCCCCGGCTCGGAGCGGCGGCTCCCCGCCGGGTGCGCGGTCCTGCTCGGCAACGCCCTCGACGCCGCCTCCTTCGCCGCGCGCATGCCGCCATCGGACACCCTCGTCCATCTGGTGGGCGCCGCCCACCCGGCGCCCTGGAAGGCGGCGCAGTTCCGCGCCGTCGACCTGGCGTCGGTGGACGCGGCGCTCGCGGCCGCGCGGGCCGCCGGCGCGCGGCATTTCGTCTATCTCTCGGCCGCCCATCCGGCACCGGTCATGAAGGCCTACCTCGCGGTGCGCGCCGAGTGCGAGGCGCGGATCGCAGCCGCCGGCTTCGCCGCCGCCACCTTCCTCCGCCCCTGGTACGTCCTCGGGCCCGGCCACCGCTGGCCGTACCTGATGATCCCCGCCTATGCCGCGCTCGAGCGCCTGCCGGCGACGCGTGGCACCGCTCGGCGCCTCGGCCTGGTCACGCTGCGGCAGATGATCGCCGCCCTCGTTTGGGCTATCGAGAACCCGCCCGGCGGCGTCCGAGTCGTCGAGGTGCCGCAGATCCGCGCGCTTGGAGGGCGATCCGGCGCTCAGCCGCCCCGGTAGGGCCGCCCCGGCACCCACCGCCGCACCGCGCGGCGGTAGCGGGCGTAGGAGTTGCCGAACTGGGCGCTCAGTGCGGGCTCCTCGTAGAGCACGACGAAGAGGTGCACGATCGCGGCGAAGAGGGCCGCGTAGACGAGGAGGGCGCGTGAGGCGAAGAGGACGGCTTCGCCGAGCAGGATCAGCAGCACCCCGACGTACATCGGGTTGCGCACGTAGCGGTACAGCCCGCTGACCACCAGCTCGCGCGGCGGATCGATCGGCGCCAGCGTGCCCCGCCCGCGCCGCGCGAACTCCCAGACACAGCGCAGGAGGATCGCGGCGCCCACCGCGATAGGCGCCAGCGCCAGCGTCTCGCGCTGGCCCCAGCGTCCGATACCTCCCTCGCCGGTCTCGGCCAGGATCCAACGGGGGAAGAAGATCGTCGCCGTCCCCGGCAGGAGGACGAGGAAGAACAGGCTTCTCAAGAAGAGCATGGTCGCACTGGCGGCGCAAAACCGAGGTCGAAGACCAGGCGCGGCAGGATGCGCGGCTGGCCGTCCATGTCCGCGCGCACCTCGCCCACGCGGCGCGCGCCCAGGTGCAGGTAGAAGGCCTCGGCGTGCGGGTCGGCGTCGATCTCGAGGCCGACCGCGCCGGCCTCGCGCGCGGTCGCGGCGGCGTGGTCGAAGAGGAGCCGACCGATCCCGCTGCCGATCCACCGCGGCCGGAGCCAGAGGTGCTCGAGCGTCCAGCCCTCGCCCGCCGGCGCCAGCGCGTAGAACCCGCGCACGCCGCCGCCGTCCGCCTCGGCGACGAAGACCGGGTGCTGCGCCACGAAGTCCGGGCTCAGGGTCAGCGCCTCGCGCCAGGCGGCGATCCACGCCTCGGGGTACCCCCAGTGGCGCTTCGCGGCGTGCGCGATCCCCGTGAGGAGCGCGGCTTCCTCGGGCCGGGCTGCGCGGATGTGCATATCCTCCTTCCGTCCTGAGGCCTATCTAGGCGATTGGTTGTCGTCTATACTCTTCCAGCCGCGCCAATAACGCGCGGAGGTCAGGTGCAATCTCTTCCACTCGGAACTGGTCGATAATACGAATGTCTGACAGACTTACTCCAAAGAGTTCCTGCGCCCTAGTGCGGAACCGCGAAAGCACTTCCTTCCCCGGGACGATGGCTAGCCGCCTTTCAAGATCATTCCAGCGTTCCTCAAGGCCACCCAAAGTTTGAGCGGCAATGGTACCTCTATCTTCTTTTGTTCGTGCGCCGAGGAAATCTACGCGTCTCCAGACGTACTGCCCCATGACCTGAGCCTTAAGTCCGTGAGTGGCGTCGAGCAGGATAGCCCTCACGCTTTCCGGCGTCGGCTCCGCAGCTGGCGCCTGGCCACTTCGCCGGGCCTTCTCCTCTAACGCCTCTCGTAAGGATCTCTCTCTAGTACTTGCGGCACTAGCAGGTAATTCTCGATCTCCTTTTGCTCATGGATGTGAGCAAACGCGACATGCTCGCGCAATGTTGCAAGCATGCATTCGGTTTCTTCGTCGGCCTGACCCCACTGCTCCTCTCATGATGTGAGTGGAGGCGGTTTGGCCCCCGCCGAGCGCCTCGCGGGGTGCCTGCGCCGAGGTACTGCCCTGAAGCCGGTAGCGGACAGTCGCGCGGGATGACCAAGGCGATGGATTACACCATCGCCTCGTCGAGGTAGCACCAGCGCCAGCTCTCGCCGGGCTCGAAGGAGCGGATGATCGGGTGTCCGACCTCGTGGAAGTGCCGCGTGGCGTGCTTGTTGGGCGAGGAGTCGCAGCAGCCGACGTGGCCGCAGGTCAAGCAGAGACGCAGGTGCACCCAGCGCGCCCCGATCTTCAAGCAGTCCTCGCACCCTTGGGCGCTCGGTTCGACGCTGTGGATCTGATCGAGGTGGGCGCAGCGCATGATGCGACTCCTTTCGCGCTGGATGCTCGTGACGGTGGCGGCGGCCGGCGCTCGAGGCTCTGGCGGTCCCAGCGGCCGCACTCCGCGGCGGCCTCGTAGGTGCTCTGCAGGAACGCGAGCAGCGCCTCGTCGGGCGACGGCGCCGTCTGGAGGACGCGGTAGGGGAGCACGAACTCCCCGAAATCCGGCTGGTAGTACGCCCCGTCGGGCTGCACGGGGCGGTCGCGGAAGCCGTCCGGCTCCGGGTAGGCGTAGGCGTAGAAGACCGGCTCGTCGATCGGGCCGCCTCCCGGCCAGAAGCCGGCGCTGCTCACCTCGTGCGAGTAGGCTTCGCGGACCACGAAGTCCGCGACGTTGGGCATGCTCCCGTGCTCGGGCGCGCGGCGGCCGGAGAAGCGGGTGACGGCGAGGTCGAACCCGCCCCAGAAGAAGTGGACCGGGCTCACCTTGCCGAGGAAGCGCCCGCGGAAGCGGGTCATCACCCGCTCCGCCTGCGCCAGGATGCGCCACAGCCGCTGCGCGTACTCCGGATCGTAGGTGGCGTGGACCCGGTCCTGGTCGAAGCGGATCGGGCTCTCGACCTCGGCCGGCACCGGCCAGATGCGTACCCGGACGCCCAGCGCCGCCAAAGCCGCCATCAGCTCGGCGTAGAACTCCGCCACCGGCCGCGACTGGAGAGCGAGCGTGCGCCGGCCGCCGTCGCTCGTCGCGATGCGCAGCTCGTGGTCGAGGAAGTCGAGGTCGATCTCGAAGGTGTGCGTGTCGTAGGGGATCGGCGACGTCGTCAGCCCGCGCGCGGTCAGGTACAGCGTCACGTGCCACCAGTGGTTGATCGGCGGCGCCAGCGCCAGGCGCACCTTGCCGATGACCTGCGTCCACATGTGGAGCGTGGCGTAGGTGTCCTGCCACGCCGCCAGCGGCAGGCTCGGCCAGGTGTCGCCGCCGGGTGGCTCGTCGTGCCGGCCGCCGGGCGTCATGGGTGAAGAGTCAACCACCGGCGCCCTTGCGCAGCAGGGCGATCTGGCCGCTGTGGTAGGCGTTGTGCTGGACGACGCCGGAGAGCATCGCCGCGAGAGTGACGCCGGTGCCGAGCGGGCGGCTGGCGCGGCCGACGGTGCGCGCGAGATCCTCGGGGCGGAGCGCGCGGATCGCCGCCCCGAGCGCGGCGGCCGAGTCCGCCAGGGCGTGTTGCGCCGCCTCCCAGCCCGCCGCGGTCGCCGCCGGCACCGCCGGCCAGTCCCCCGCCTCGGGAAGGCCCGGCTCGCCGCCCAGCAGCCGCCGCCGCACCTCGTCCATCCAGCCGGTCATGTGCAGCACCAGCTCCCAGATGCTGTGGGCCGCCGGCAGCGGCCGCGCCGCGGCCTGCTCGGCGGTGAGGCCGCGCAGCAGGTCGGCCGTCGACGGCCCGTGCCACGGGTCGTCCGCGAAGCCCTTTCTGAGCTGCTCGGCGAAAAACGAAGGGGAGGGTTGATCCATGCTCGGCTCCCGCGCGCGCCACGACTCCTGCCGCCGGAGCATTCTACCGTGCGCGCCGATAGAATGCGCGCCTTCGCAGCCGATTCCGGAGGAGACCGATGCGCCGACGCCGTCCCGCTCTCGCCCCGCTGACGCTCGCCGTCGTCCTGGCCACCGCCGCGCTCGGCGCTCTCGCGCAAGCCCCCGGGAGCGCTCCCGCGCCGCCCGCCGCCGCGCCGCCGCTCCTCGGCTTCGGCGCCGAGGCCGCGGCGGCCGAGCGGCAGCTCGAGACCCGCTTCGACGCGGCGCTCTCGGCCGCGGACCAGCAGGAGTGGATGCGGCGGCTGACCGCCCATCCGCACCACGTGGGCTCGCCGTGGGGCAAGGAGAACGCCGAGTTCATGGCCGGGCTCTTCCGCTCCTGGGGCTACGAGACGGCGATCGAGGAGTTCCAGGTGCTCTTCCCGACGCCGAAGGAGCGCCGGCTCGAGATGACCGCGCCGACGCAGTTCACCGCCTCGCTCGCCGAGCCGCCGCTCGCCGAGGACGCGACCTCCGGCCAGACGGCCGAGCAGCTCCCGACCTACAACGCCTACTCGATCGACGGCGACGTCACGGGCGAGCTCGTCTACGTCAACTACGGCGTGCCCAAGGACTACGAGGAGCTCGAGCGGCGCGGCATCGACGTGCGCGGCAAGATCGCGATCGCGCGCTACGGCGGCTCGTGGCGCGGGATCAAGCCGAAGGTGGCGGCCGAGCACGGCGCGGTGGGGTGCATCATCTTCTCCGACCCGAGCGGCGACGGCTATTACTGGGGCGACGTCTACCCGCGCGGCGGCTGGCGCCCCGACCACGGCGTGCAGCGCGGGTCGGTCGCCGACATGCCGCTCCACTCGGGCGACGCGCTGACGCCGTTCGTCGGCGCCACCAAGGACGCCAAGCGGCTGCCGATCGCCGAGGCGCGCACGCTGACCAAGATCCCGGTGCTGCCGATCTCCTACGCCGACGCCCAGCCGCTGCTCGCCGCGATGGGCGGTCCGATCGCGCCCGAAGCCTGGCGCGGCTCGCTGCCGGTGCCCTACCACCTCGGCCCCGGGCCGGCGACGGTACACCTCGAGGTCGCGTTCAACTGGGACCTGGCGCCGGCGTACGACGTCATCGCCCGCCTCCCCGGCGCCGAGCTGCCCGAGCAGTGGATCGTGCGCGGCAATCATCACGACGGCTGGGTCAACGGCGCCGAGGATCCGGTGAGCGGCATGGTGTCGCTGCTCGACGAGGCGCGCGCGGTGGGCGAGCTGGCGAAGGCCGGCTTCCGCCCGCGGCGGACGATCGTCTTCGCCGCCTGGGACGCCGAGGAGCCGGGGCTCCTGGGCTCGGTCGAGTGGGCGGAGACGCACGCCGAGGAGCTCGAGCGCCACGCCGTCGCCTACGTCAACAGCGACAGCAACTCGCGCGGCTTCTTCGGCATGGGCGGCTCGGCCTCCCTGCAGACGCTGATGAACGAGGTGGCGCGCGACGTCCCCGACCCGCAGAAGGGGGCGAGCGTCGCCGAGCGGCTGCGCGCCGCGATCGTCATGGACGGCACGCCCGAGGAGCGGAAGGCGGCGCAGGCGGGAAAGCCGCTGCCGATCGCGCCGCTCGGCTCGGGGTCGGACTACACGCCGTTCTTCCAGCATCTCGGAGTCGCCTCGCTCAACCTCGGCTTCGGCGGCGAGGAGCAGTACGGGCAGTACCACTCGATCTACGACTCCTTCGACCACTTCGTCCGCTTCGTCGACCCGGGCTTCGTCTACGGCGTGGCGATGGCCAAGGTGGGAGGGCGGACCGTGCTCCGCCTCGCTCAGGCGGAGACCCTCCCCTTCGACTTCGCGCCGACGGCCGAGGCGATCGGCAAGTACGTCGACGAGGTGGCGAAGCTCGCCGACGACATGCGCGAGGAGACGGCCGAGCGCAACCGGCGGATCGAGAGCCGCACCTTCGCGCTCTACGACGACCCGACGCAGCCCTGGGTGGTGCCGAAGCCGCGCGACCCGGTGCCGCACATCAATCTCGCGCCGCTGCGCAACGCCGCCGCGACGCTGCAGGCGAGCGTCGCCGCCTGGCAGAAGGCGCGCGACGCCCTCGCCGCCTCCGGCCGCACCCTTTCGGCCGCCGACCGGCAGGCGCTCGACCGCCTGCTGCTCGGGAGCGAGCGGGCGCTCACCCGCCGCGAGGGGCTGCCGGGCCGCCCCTGGTACCGCCACCAGATCTACGCGCCCGGTCAGTACACCGGCTACGGCGTCAAGACCCTGCCGGCGGTGCGCGAGGCGATCGAGCTGCGGCGCTGGCGCGAGGCCGAGGAGCAGGCGGTGGTGGTGGCCGGGACGATCGAGGCGTTCGCCCGCGAGGTCGACCGGGCGGCGGCGATCCTCCAGGGCGGCGGCACGGGGAGCCGGCCGACTGGGAGGTGAGGATCCATCCGCGCGCGGTCGTCTAAGGAGTACAGTAGGAGCGTTCCGATGCGAACACGCGCGATCCTTCCAGTCGTGGCCCTCGCTCTCGCGCTCGCCGCGGCGGGCGCGCCCGGCGCCGCGCCGCGGCTCACCGCCGCCGAGGCGCCGCGCGGCGGCGTCCTCGCCATCGTCCGGCCGCCGGCGCTGCGCGACGCGATCTCCATGGCCGACCGCCAGCTCATGCGCGCCGCGGCCTCCCTCCAGTCCGCGGGCGCGCCGGAAGTCGACGTCGGCGCCCTGCAGCGCTACTCCTTCTACCCCCAGGGCGGCCTCGCCGGGCGCGACCTCTTCTTCTACAACTTCACCGACCTCGACACCGCCACCACCGGCATCCGCGACTGGGACTGCAGCGGCTACACCTACGACGGCCACCACGGGCACGACTCCGGCCCCCGCGGTTTCCGCGAGCAGGCGATCGGGGTGCCGATCTTCGCCGTGCTCGACGGCACGGTCACCACGGCCCACGACGGCGAGTTCGACGAGATGACCGAGTGGGTGAACGGGACGCGCGCCAACTTCGTGGTCGTGGACCACGGCGGCGGGCACCGGACCTACTACTACCACCTGAAGCAGGGGAGCGTCGCGGTCGCCGCCGGCGACACCGTCAAGGCGGGGCAGCAGATCGGGCTGACCGGGAGCAGCGGCATCAGCACCGGGCCGCACCTGCACTTCGAGTCGCACCAGGGCCTCGACTGGTACGAGCCCTCCGCCGGCCCCTGCCGCCCCGGTGCCAGCCAATGGCTGGCGCAACCGCCGGTGGCGCGCGACCTCGTGGTCGCCGACTTCTACCTGACCGACCAGCCGATCCCCTGCTGCACCTGGCCGGAGCTGGCGCACGACCTCGATCCGGCGCTGCGTAAAGCGTCCTTTCCGCTCGGCCCGCGCCGCGTCTACGCTCGCGCGGACCTGCACAACGTCCCCGGCGGCAGCACGTTTCGCGTGCGCGTGCGGCCGGTCCGCGGCGCGCCGCTCTTCGACTTCGCCGGCTCGTTCGGCTACCCCGACCTGGCGCGGCTCGCCATCCCGCTCTTCTGGTTCGACCTCCCCGGCGCCGCCGGGACCTGGCGCTTCGTCCTCGAGGTCAACGGCACCACGGTCGTCGACGCGCCGCTCGCCGCCACCCGCCGCCCGCTGAACCGAGCGCCGAACCCGGTGCGGCTGAGCCTCGCGCCGGCGCCGCCCCGCGCCGGCGCGGTGACCGTCTGCCGGGTCGAGACCTCGCTGGTGCACGAGGACCCCGACTACGACCTGGTCCGCTACCACTACGAGTGGCGGGCGGGCAAACGGCTGCTGCGGGCGGTGACCAGCGCCGCCCTGAGCGACGCGCTGCCGCGCGAGGCGGCCCGTCCCGGCGAGGTGCTGTTCTGCCGCGTCGTGCCGTCCGACGGCCGGGTGAACGGGCGGGTCGCCGTGGCGCGCGCCACGGTCAAGCCCTGACGCCTCGCGGGCCGCCGGCCGCGGCGGCTCACACTCGGCCGCCGATCGCGCTATTCTCGCCGCGCCTTTCCGGAGGAGACCCCATGCGCGTCGCGACCGTCCTCGCGGTCCTCTGCTGTCTCGCCCTGCCCGCCCTCGCCGCCGCCCAGGCGCCCGCCGACCAGACGCCCGGCGCCGCCGCACCCGCCTTCGATCCCGAAGCCGCCACCGAGGCCTACCTGGCCACCGTGCCGCCCGACAAGCGGGCGCGCTCGGACGCCTACTTCGAGGGGGGCTACTGGCTCCAGCTCTGGGGCTTCCTCCTCACCCTCGGCGTGGCCGGCGTGCTGCTCGAGACGCGGCTCTCGGCACGGATGCGCGACCTCGGGGAGTGGCTCACCCGCTTCCGGTTCTTGCGCTTCCGGTCGCTTGCGGTCTGGATCTACGCCGTCCTCTACCTGCTGGTGACGACCCTCCTCGTCTTCCCCTGGAGCTACTACACGGACTTCGTCCGCGAGCACCAGTATGGCCTTGCGACGCAGGACTTCACCGGCTGGCTGGGCGATCAGGCCAAGGGCCTGATGGTGGGGCTGATCCTCATGCCGCTCTTCCTGGTGCTGCTCTACTGGATCCTGCGGCGGGCGCCGCGCGCCTGGTGGATCCTGGGCAGCGCCCTGGCGCTCGTCTTCCTCGCCTTCGTGGTGCTCATCGCGCCGGTCTACATCAACCCGCTGTTCAACAAGTACGAGCCCCTCGCGCACGGCTCGCTGCGCGAATCGATCCTCGCCATGGCGCGCGCCAACGGCGTCCCCGCCGACGAGGTCTATCAGTTCGACGCCTCGCGGCAGACGACGCGCATCAGCGCCAACGTCAGCGGCTTCGCCGGCACGATGCGGGTGTCGCTCAACGACAACCTGCTCAACCGCACCACACGCCCGGAGATCGAGGCGGTGATGGGGCACGAGATGGGGCACTACGTCTTGAACCACGTCTACGAGGCGATCGTCGAGATCGGGGTGATCCTGGTGCTCGCCTTCGCCTGGCTGCGCTTCGGCTTCGAGCGGGTGCGGGCGCGGCGGGGCGAGCGCTGGGGGGTGCGGGGGATCGACGATCCCGCGGGCCTGCCGCTGCTCGCGGCGCTGCTCGCCGTCTTCTTCTTCGTCCTGACGCCGATCAACAACACGATCATCCGCGCCAACGAGGCCGAGGCCGACATCTTCGGCTTGAACGCCTCCCGCCAGCCCGACGGCTTCGCCCAGGTCTCCTTGAAGCTCGGCGAGTACCGCAAGCTCGCCCCCGGCCCGGTCGAGGAGTGGGTCTTCTACGACCACCCGAGCGGCAGGAACCGGATCCTGATGGCGATGCGCTGGAAGGCCGAGCAGATGCGGCTCGAGCGGCTGCAGGGCGAGCCGCCGGAGGCGCACGTGGCGGCGCTGCAGTCCGAACCTGGCGGCTCGGCCACCGCGCCGCCGGCGCAGTAGGCGCGGCCACAGCCGGCAGGTGCGCTCGCCGAGGCGTGGCGCGGCAATGCGCACGAGTCCTGCTGCGGCAGAATGCCCCAGCTCTCCGGCTGCCCGCCAGCCGGATTCCGGAACTCAGGCGCCGGATCGCTGAATCCTCCCGCCGGTTTCCGGAATCCCGGGCCTGCGCTAGCGGATCCCAGGTCTGTGCTAGCGGATCCCTGGCCTGCGCTAGCGAATCCCAGAGCTGTGCAAGCGAATCCCTGGCCTGCGCAAGCGAATCCCAGGGCTGTGCAAGCGGATCTCGGGCCTGCGCACACGAATCCGATGCCCGGTTTCGTGAATCGCTGGCCTGCGCTGACGCATCCGACGCCTGGTTTCCTGAATCCCCAGCCCGCGCCGACGCATCCCAGCCCCGGTTTCACGAATCCGGAGCGCGTTCCGACGAATCCCATCTTCGGTTTCTTGAATCCCGAGCCCGGGCCGGTGTACCCCGCGGGCCGGCAGCGGCTCAGCTCGCCCGCCTCACACCGCCCTGATCGTCAGCTTCCCCTCCTCGACCTGCACCTCGAACTGCTGCACCCGGCAGCCACCGTTCTGTGACCTCGCGGTGGTTCAGGGCCGCGCTCCTTCCGCGCGGCGGTCCTGAAGGCCGGGATCGCGAAGCACGCCACCCTGCACACGCTCCGCCACAGCTTCGCCACTCATCTCCTTGCCAACGGCTACGACATCCGGACTGCCGGTACTCCCGCAGTGCGAGACCGCTGTCGCTCAAGCGCCGCACGATAGGCGGCGCGCTCACACCGCGATAAGTCGCCCACCGGCCCCAGAACTCCAGGCTTTGCCATGACTTCAGTCGTCAGTCCACCAGCGCAACCGACATCGCAATAGCCGCATAAGCTCCTCGGCACCCTCGCAGGACCCTTGTCGCTGTCGTCGGCATGATAGCCCTTGGCCCACGTGCGAGAGGCTGCCGACAGATCTGTCGCAATGTGCCACCGGAGCGATCACCGCTCCTCCCCGCCTAGCAGCCCGTGGTGGAAGTGTCCCTTGCACACGGTGTCAGGCGGCGACCGTACGGGGTGAGTGGAGCCATCCGATCACGATGTGCGGGATCCATTGAGACTGGAGGTTGAGGAGGGCGCGCC
>JBIOUG010000021.1:0-9784 GCA_044866775.1 Thermoanaerobaculia bacterium
TCGGCGTGGCCGGCGAGCTGTTCATCGCCGGCGTGCAGGTGGGGCGGGGCTATCTCGGGCGGCCGGAGCTGACCGCCGAGCGTTTCGTGCCCGACCCGTTCTCCTCGGAGCCCGGGGCGCGGATGTACCGCACCGGCGACCTGGCGCGGCGGCGAGTTGACGGGGCGGTGGAGTACCTGGGGCGGTTGGATTACCAGGTCAAGATCCGCGGCTTCCGCATCGAGCTCGGCGAGATCGAGGCGGCCATCGCGGCACATCCGGGAGTTGCCGAGGCGGTCGTCGTGGCACGCGACCGGGTGCAAGACAAAAGCGTTCAGGTAGAGAAGCGGCTGGTGGCCTATGTGGTGCCGAGCCGAGAGCCGGCGCCCGCCCCACCCGGAGCTTCTCTCGTCGACCAGCTCCGCGCCTCCCTCGCCGCCACGCTCCCCGAGTACATGGTCCCGTCGGCCTTCGTCGTCCTCGACGCCCTGCCGCTCTCGCCCAACGGCAAGGTCGACCGCAAGGCGCTGCCCGAGCCGGAGGCGCCGGCGGCGGGGGCGGGGCGCGAGATCGTCGCGCCACGGGCTCCTCTCGAGCGCCTGCTCGCCGAGCTGTTCCAGGAGGTCCTGCACGCCGGCGCCGTCGGCATCCACGACCACTTCTTCGCCCTCGGCGGCAACTCGATCCAGGGCGCGACCCTCATCAACCGCCTGCAAGAGCGCCTCGGCGAGGTCGTCCACGTGGTGGCGATTTTCGACGCGCCGACGGTTGCCCGCCTCGCCGCCTTCCTCGAGCAGCACTACCCCGAGGCGGTGGCGCGGTTGACCGGCGAGCGCGCCGCCGCCGGCCCGGCCGAGGACGCCGCTTCGCAGGTCGACGCCGCGGCGCTGGTGCGCCTGCGCGAGCTCGTCGAGCGCGGCCCGCGCCGCGTGCAGCCCGTCGCCCACCGCGAGCCGCGCGCCCATCCGGCGGTCTTCGTCCTGTCGCCGCCGCGCTCGGGCTCGACGCTGCTGCGCGTCATGCTCGGCGGGCACTCGCGCCTCTTCGCGCCGCCCGAGCTCGAGCTCCTCACCTTCGCGACGCTCGCCGAGCGGCGCGCCGCTTTCCCGGGGCGCGACAGCTTCTGGCTCGAGGGGCTGATCCGCGCCGTCATGCAGGTACGCGGCGTCGATGCGGAGGCCGCGGCGCGGCTGGTCGAGGAGTGCGAGCGGAACGGCTGGACGACGCAGCGCTTCTACCGCCAGCTCCAGGAGTGGGTGGGCGGCCGCGTGCTGGTCGACAAGACGCCGTCGTACGCCTTCCATCCCAGCTTCCTGGCGCGGGCGGAGGAGCAGTTCGAGGGCGCGCTCTACGTCCATCTCACACGCCACCCCTGCGGCACGCTCCATTCCTTCGCCGAAGGGCGGCTCGACCAGATCTTCTTCCCCGGCCATGCCTTCGCGCGCCGCGAGCTGGCGGAGCTCTGCTGGCTCGCCAGCCATCGCAACATCCTCGACTTCCTCGCCGGCGTGCCGGCGGCGCGCCAGCTCCGGGTGCGCTTCGAGGACCTCGTGCGCGATCCGCGCCGCACGATGACGGAGCTTGCCGCCTTCCTCGGCATCGCCTACGAGCCGGGAATGGTCGAGCCCTATGCCGCCGGCAGCGGGCGCATGACCGACGGCCTCCACCGCGAGTCGCGCATGCTCGGCGACGTCAAGTTCCACCAGCATCGCCACATCGATCCGGCGGTGGCGGAGCGCTGGCGCGGGCGCTTCGACGAAGACTCGCTCGGCGCCCTCACCCGCGATCTCGCGGCGCTCTTCGGCTACGGGCGCGCGCCGGCCGCCGCGCTGGCGATCGAGCCGCTGCCCTGGCCGCCGGGAACGCCGGCGCCGCTCGCCTTCCCACAGGAGCGCCTCTGGTTCCTCGACCGGATGCAGCCGGGCCTCGCCACCTACAACATCCCGTCGGCCCTGCGCATCTCCGGCCCGCTCGCCGTCGCCCCGCTGCGCGCCGCGATCGCCGAGATCGTGCGGCGGCACGCGGCGCTGCGCACCACCTTCGGCGAGCGCGACGGCCGCCCGTTCCAGACCGCCGCGGCGGCGGAGGCGCCGCCGCCGCCGCTGCACGTCGTCGATCTCTCCCGCCTGCCGCACGGCGCCGCGCGCGAGCGGGAGGCGCTCCGCCTCGCCGCGGCCGAAGCGCAGCGGCCGTTCGACCTCGCGGCCGGGCCGCTCCTGCGCACCACGCTCCTGTGGCTCGCGCGCGGCGAGCAGGCCGCGCACGTCTTCCTCTTCACCATGCACCACATCGTCTCCGACGGCTGGTCGGTGGCGGTCTTCCTGCGCGAGCTGGCGGCGCTGTACCGCGCCTTCGCCGCGGCGGCGCCGGGTCCGGTCGCGGCCCTTCCCGAGCTGCCGATCCAGTACGTCGACTTCGTCCGCTGGCAGCGCCGGCGGCTCGCGGGCGAGGCGCTGGAACGGGACCTCGCGCACTGGCAGGAGCGGCTCGCGGGCGCGCCGGTGGCGCTCGAGCTGCCGACCGACCGGCCGCGCCCGCCGGTCCAGGGACACCGCGGCGGCCACGTCGTCCTCCGCCTGCCGCAGCCGCTGACCGCCGGCCTCACCGGCGTCGGCCGCGAGGAGGGAGCGACCCTCTTCATGAGCGTGCTCGCGGGAGTGGGCGCCTTGCTCCACCGGCTGAGCGGGCAGGCCGACCTCCTCCTCGGCTCGGTGTTCGCGAACCGCACGCGCGCCGAGACCGAGGGGCTGATCGGCTTCTTCGTCAACACGCTGGTCTTCCGCACGGACTTCGCCGGGGATCCCGGCCTGCGCTCTCTGCTCGCCGCCGTGCGGCAGACCGTCGTCGACGCCTTCGCGCACCAGGAGGTGCCGTTCGAGCGGCTCGTCGAGGCGCTGGCGCCGGTGCGCGACCCCAGCCGCTCGCCGCTCGTCCAGGTCATGGTGGTGCTGCAGAACGCGCCGCCGGCGCTCGATCTGCCGGGCCTCCGCCTCGACCCCTTCGAGGCCGAGAGCGGCGTCGCCAAGTTCGACCTCGCCTTCGTCTTCACCCCCGCCGGCGACGGCCTCGAGCTGAGCCTCGAGTACGACCGCGACCTCTGGGACGCGACGACGGCGCGGCGCATGGCGGCCCACCTCGAGCGCCTGCTCGCGGCGGCGGTCGCCGATCCGGAGCGGCGGCTCTCGGACCTGCCGCTGCTGACCGCCGCCGAGCGCCGGCAGCTCCGCGAGTGGAACGACACGGCGCTGCCGGTCGCCCGCGCCCGCCTCTTCCACCGGCAGGTGGCCGATTGGGCGGTGCGGACGCCGGAGGCGACGGCGGTGGTCTTCGGCGAGCAGCGTCTCTCGTACGCCGAGGTCGTGGCGCGCGCCGGCCGCCTGGCGCGCCGCCTGCGCCGCCTCGGCGTCGGGCCGGAGGCGCTGGTCGGGATTGCCGTCGAGCGCTCGCCCGAGATGGTGGTGGGCATCCTCGCCGTGCTCGAGGCCGGCGGCGCCTACCTGCCGCTCGACCCGAGCTACCCGCGCGAGCGGCTGGAGCTGATGGTCGCCGACGCGCGCCCGCGCGTCCTGCTGACCCAGGAGCGCCTGCTGCCGCAGATGCGGGAGGTTCTGGCCGGCGCGGCGAGCGAAAGCTCGCCCCTTCACCTGATCTGTTTGGACCGCAAGGAAGAGATCCCGGCGGGCACAGGCACCGACTCCCACGCTGTCATCCTGAGCGAAGCGAAGGATCTGGGCGGGGGAGTCGCGCCGGACAACCTCGCTTACGTCATCTACACCTCCGGCTCTACCGGCCGCCCCAAGGGCGTCGGCGTCACCCACGCCGGCCTCGTCAACCTCTGCGCGGCGCAGGCGGCCTGTTTCGGCCTCGACCCTGGCGAGCGGGTGCTGCAGTTCTCCTCGGCGAGCTTCGACGCCTCGGTCTTCGAGGTCGTCCTGGCCCTGTCCGCCGGGGCCGAGCTTCACCTGGCCGACCGCGACGCGCTCCTCCCCGGGCCGCCGCTCCTCGCCCTGCTGCGCGAGCGCGGGATCACCAACGCCACCCTGACGCCGACCACCCTTGGCGCCCTCGCCCCTGCCGCCGCGGCCGAGCTGCCCGCGCTCCGCACGCTGCAGGTGGCCGGCGAGGCCTGCCCGCCGGAGCTGGCGCGCGCCTGGTCGGGCGGCCCGGCCGGGCGGCGCTTCTTCAACGCCTACGGCCCGACGGAGTCGACGATCTGGGCGACGCTCGAGCTCTTCGCCGAGGGCCGGCGGCTCACCATCGGGCGGCCGATCCCCAACTTCCGCCTGCACGTGCTCGACCGCACCTTCGCGACGATGCCGGCCGGCGTGCCCGGCGAGCTGTGCATCGGCGGCGCCGGAGTGGCGCGCGGCTACCTCGGGCGCCCGGAGCTGACCGCCGACCGCTTCGTCCCCGACCCGTTCGCCGAGCGGCCGGGCGCACGGCTCTATCGCACCGGCGACCTCGCCCGCTGGCTGCCGGACGGGCGGATCGACTTCCTCGGCCGCATCGATCATCAGGTCAAGCTGCGCGGCTTCCGCATCGAGCTCGGCGAGATCGAGACGGCGCTCGCCGCGCACCCGGCGGTGGCCGAGGTCGTGGTGCTGGCGGTCGAGGGCGGAGACGGTGAGAAAGAGAAAGACAAAAGCGTTCAGGTAGGGAAGCGGCTGGTGGCCTACGTGGTGCCGCGGCGGGAGCTGGCGGCGGCCCATACAGGCGATGCTCGCGCGGTGACGGCAGCGGAGCCCCCCCCGTCCTCCTTACCTGAAGCTTCTGCTTTGGCGCCCGAGCTCCGCTCGTGGCTCGCCGCCTCGCTTCCCGACTACATGGTGCCGTCGGCGTTCGTGTTCCTCGACGCCTTCCCGCTCTCGCCGAGCGGCAAGGTGGACCGCCGCGCGCTGCCGGCGCCGCAATGGGGAGCCGCCGGCGCGGAGCGGCACGTCGCGCCGCGCACGCTGGTCGAGGAGCTGCTGGCAGAGATCTGGTGTCGCCTGCTCGGCGTCGAGCGGGTGGGGGTGGACGACGGCTTCTTCGCGCTCGGCGGCCATTCCCTCCTCGCGACCCAGCTCGCGGCGCGGGTGCGCGACGCCTGCGGGGTCGAGCTGCCGGTGCGGCGCCTCTTCGAGTCGCCGACGCTCGCGGCGCTGGCGCGCGAGGTCGAGGCGGCGCTGGCCGCCGGCGCGCGCCCGGAGCTGCCGCCGCTCGCGCCGGCCGAGCGCGGCGCGGAGGCGCCGCTCTCCTTCGCGCAGGAGCGGCTCTGGTTCCTCGAGCAGCTCGAGCCGGGGGCCGCGACCTACAACATCCCGGCCGCCGTGCGGCTCCAAGGCGCGCAACCTTGCGCGCCGGGCTCCGATCAAGGCGCGTACGCGCCGGGCTCCGATCCCGGCCGGCTCGACGTCGCCGCCTTCGGCGCGGCCCTCACCGCCGTCGTCGAACGGCACGAGGCCCTGCGCACCACCTTCGCCGTGCGCGACGGCGAGCCGGTGCAGGTGATCGCCGCGGCGGCGCGCGTCGCGGTGCCGGTCGTCGACCTCGCGGCGCTGCCGGAGAGCGGCGCCGCCGGGCGCGAGGCCGAGGCGCGGCGGCTCGCCGCGGCCGAAGCGGCGCGGCCGTTCGATCTCGCCGCCGGGCCGCTCCTGCGCTGCGCGCTGCTGCGCCTCGCCGCCGGCGAGCGCTCCGAGCACCTGGCGCTCCTCGGCATGCACCACATCGTCTCCGACGGCTGGTCGATGGGCCTGCTGCTGCGCGAGCTCGGGACGCTGTACGCCGCCTTCGTCGCGGGCAAGCCGGCGGCGGCCGCCGGCCTCCCGCCGCTGCCGGTGCAGTACGCCGACTTCGCGATCTGGCAGCGCGGCTGGCTGACCGGCGAGGTGCTCGCGGCGCAGCTCGCCTACTGGCGGGAAGCGCTCGCGGGCGCGCCCGCCGTCCTCGAGCTGCCCGCCGACCGGCCGCGCCCGGCGGCGCAGAGCTACCGCGGCGGGAGTGTCGCGGTGACCCTGCCGCCGGCGCTGGCGCAACGCCTCGCCGCGCTCGCCCGCGAGCAGGGCGCGACCCTCTTCATGGTCCTGCTCGCCGGCTTCCAGGCGCTCCTCGCGCGCCACTCCGGGCAGCGCGACCTGGTGGTCGGCACGCCGGTCGGCAACCGCACCCACGCCGAGCTCGAGGGCCTGATCGGCTTCTTCGTCAACACCCTCGCCCTGCGCGCGGACTTGACCGCGGAGCCCAGCTTCCTCGACCTCCTCGCGCGCGTCCGCGAGCGCGCCCTTGCCGCCTACACGCACCAGGACCTGCCGTTCGAGAAGCTGGTCGAGGAGCTGCAGCCCGAGCGCAGCCTCGCGCACTCGCCGCTCTTCCAGGTCCTCTTCGTGCTGCAGAACGCGCCCGGCGGCGGCCTCGACCTGCCCGGCCTCACGCTCACTCCGCTGCCGCTCGACAGCGGCACCGCCAAGTTCGATCTCACGCTCTCGCTCGGCGAGACCCCCGACGGCCTCGACGGCGCGCTCCAGTACAGCCGCGACCTCTTCGACCGCACGACCGCGATGCGCCTCCTCGGGCACCTCGAGACGCTGCTCGCGGCGGCCGGCGCCGATCCCGCGGCGCCGGTCCTCGAGCTGCCGCTCCTGACCGCGGCCGAGCGGCGGCAGCTCGGCGACTGGAACGCGACCGGCGTCGCCTACCCGGCCGGCGGCCGCCTCCTCCACGAGCTGATCGCCGAGCAGGCGGCGCGCACGCCGCGCGCCGTCGCCGCGTCGTTCGAGGGCGAGACCCTGACCTACGCGGCGCTCGCGCGCCGGGCGGCGCGCCTGGCGCGCCACCTGCGGCGGCTCGGCGCCGGGCCGGAGGTCCGCGTCGGCGTCTGCGCCGAGCGCTCGCTCGAGCTGGTGGTCGCGCTCCTCGGCGTGCTCGAGGCCGGCGCCGCCTACGTGCCGCTCGACCCCTCCTACCCGGCCGAGCGGCTGGCCTACATGCTGGAGTCCTCTGCGGTGCCGGTGCTCCTGACGCAGCGCCGGCTGGTCGCCGCGCTGCCGCGGCACGCCGCGCGCGTCGTCTGCCTCGACGAGCCGCTGCCGCGCCTCCGCCGCCCGCTGCCGCCCGCGCCGGAGCCGCCGCGCCCCGACAGCCTGGCCTACGTCATCTACACCTCGGGCTCGACCGGCAAGCCCAAGGGCGCGATGAACAGCCACCGCGGCATCGTCAACCGCCTGCTCTGGATGCAGGCGACCTACGGCCTGACCGCCGCCGACCGCGTGCTCCAGAAGACGCCGTTCTCGTTCGACGTCTCGGTGTGGGAGTTCTTCTGGCCGCTGCTCGCCGGCGCGCGCCTGGTGATGGCCCGTCCGGGCGGGCACCAGGACCCGGCCTATCTCGTCGAGACGATCGTCCGCGAGGGGATCACGACGCTCCACTTCGTCCCTTCGATGCTGCAGGCCTTCGCCGAGGCGCCGGGGGTGGAGCGCTGCACCTCGATCCGGCGCGTCATCGCGAGCGGCGAGGCGCTGCCGCTCGATCTGGTCGAGCGGCTCTACAGCCGGTTCGCGCCGGGCGCCGCGATCGAGCTGCACAACCTCTATGGCCCGACCGAGGCGGCGGTCGACGTCACCTACTGGGCCTGCGAGCGCGGCGGCGAGCGGCGGAGCGTGCCGATCGGCCGGCCGGTCGCCAACACCCGCATCCACCTCCTCGACGAGTGGCTGCTGCCGGTGCCGGCCGGCGTGGCGGGGGAGCTGTGGATCGGCGGCGTGCAGGTGGGCCGCGGCTATCTCGGCCGCCCCGAGCTGACGGCCGAGCGGTTCACGCCGGACCCGTTCGGCACCGAGCCCGGCGCGCGCCTCTACCGCACCGGCGACCTGGCGCGCTGGCAGCCGGACGGCGCGATCGAGTACCTGGGGCGGCTCGACCATCAGGTCAAGCTGCGCGGCTTCCGCATCGAGCTGGGAGAGATCGAGATCGCGCTCGCGGCACACGCTGGCGTGGCCGAGGCGGTGGTGCTGGCGCTGGAAGAAAAAGACAAAGGCCTTCAGGTAGAGAAGCGACTGGTGGCCTTCGTGGTGCCGCGGCGAGAGGCAGCGGCGGCCGGACTGCGTGAGGCCCTCCGCGCCTCGCTCGCCGCCGCGCTGCCCGAGTACATGGTGCCGTCGGCCTTCGTCGTCCTCGACGCCCTGCCGCTCTCGCCGAACGGCAAAGTGGATCGCAAGGCGCTGGCGGGGATGGCGGGCGACCTCTGGGCCGCGGCGCCGGGGGCGGCTTACGTCGCGCCGCGGACGCCGCTCGAGGAGCTGGTGGCCGGAGTTTGGAGTGACCTGCTGCGGGTCGAGCGGGTCGGCGTCGAGGACAACTTCTTCGCGCTCGGCGGCCACTCGCTGCTGGCGGCGCGGGTGGTCGGCAGGCTGCAGCAGGCGACCGGGGTCGAGCTGCCGCTGCGGCGCCTCTTCGAGGCTCCGACCGTGGCGGCGCTCGCCGCGGAGCTGGCGGCCCGGCAGAGCGCGGCGGCGGCGGGCGGCGCCGCGGCGGCCGGCCCGCCGCCGCTGCGCCGGCTGCCGCGGCCGGCCTCCGGGGCGCTGGAGCTGCCGCTCTCCTTCGCCCAGGAGCGGCTCTGGTTCCTCGATCAGCTCGAGCCCGAGAGCCCCTGGTACAACGTCCCGGCGGCGCTGCGTAGCCGCGGACGGCTGGACGTGCCGGCCCTCGCCGCCGCCCTTGGCGAGATCGTCCGCCGTCACGAGGCGCTGCGGACGGTGTTCGCCGCGGTCGACGGCCGGCCGGTGCAGGTCATCCAGCCGGCGGCCGGGGCGGCGGCCTGGAGCCTGCCGGTTGTCGACCTGCGCGCCCTCGGCGCAGCCGGAGAGGCCGGCGAGGAGGCCGCGAACGGGCTGATCGAGGACGAGATGCTCCGCCCCTTCACGCTCGCCGCGGGGCCGCTCCTGCGCACCACGCTCCTGCGGCTCGCCGAGGAGGCGCCCGAGCTTCCGTCAGCTTCCGCGCCGGCGAACGACCTCGCGGATCGCGCGGCCACCGACGCGGAGCCACAGCACGTCCTCCTCCTCACCACGCACCACATCGTCTCCGACGGCTGGTCGACGGGAGTCTTCCTGCGCGAGCTGGCGGCGCTCTACGACGCCTTCGCCGGCCGCCGGCCGTCTCCCCTCGCGCCGCTGCCGATCCAGTACGGCGACTTCGCCGTCTGGCAGCGGGCGTGGCTCGAAGGCGACGCGCTGGACCGGCAGCTCGCCTGGTGGCGGGAGCGGTTGGCCGGCGCACCCGAGGCGCTCGAGCTCCCGACCGATCACCCGCGGCCGCCGGTGCGCAGCTCGCGCGGGGGCGAGGTCGCGGCCGAGCTGTCGCCGGAGGTGGCGGCGGCGCTCGTCGCTCTCGCCCGCCGCAGCGGCGCCACCCTCTTCATGACCCTGCTCGCCGCCTGGGGCGCACTCCTCCAGCGCTACAGCGGGCAGGACGACGTGGTAGTGGGCTCGCCCGTCGCCGGCCGCGGGCGCCCGGAGACGGACGGCCTGATCGGCTTCTTCGTCAACACGCTGGCCCTGCGCGCAGACCTGTCCGGCGACCCCTCCTTCGCCCAGCTGCTGGGCCGCGCGCGCGAGGCCTGCCTGGGCGCCTACGCCCACCAGGACCTCCCCTTCGAGATGCTGATGCAGGCACTCCGGCCGGCACGGGACCGGAGCCACTCGTCGCTCTTCCAGGTGATGTTCATCCTCCAGAACCAGCCCCTCAAGATCCCGACGGTCGCCGGCCTGACGTCGAGCCCCTTCGGGGAGCTGTCCGACGACGGCACCTCGAAGTTCGACCTGACCCTGAC
>JBIOUG010000022.1:0-25892 GCA_044866775.1 Thermoanaerobaculia bacterium
CTTCGCGCAGCAGGTCAGAGAGGGGAACGACGTCGCGATCTATCTCGTCGGGCGGCAGGCGCAGCGGCTGGGGGCGCCGGCGGGGGACGTCTGGAACGACCGCTACGCGATCGACTTCGGCGAGCCGCTCCTCGGCCGCACCTGGGACGACGTGCGCGCGACGGCGCTCTGGAACCTGCTCGACCCGACGCTGGTGCCGGCGGTGTTCGCCTACTTCCGCGACCACGTCCTCGCCGGCAGGTCGCGCATCACGGCGCGTGTCTGGCGCCCGCGGCCTGGGCTCGGGCTCGCGGTCGGTACCCGCGGCGCGCTCGGGCCGCAGGCGGTGTCGCGGTACCTCGACGTTCACGCCGCCACGCGACGTGGGGTCTTCACCTTGTCGGTGCGGGACCTCGACTCCTCGCTCGACCGGACGTACGGGTGGGGAGTGGCGGCTCGCGGGGTGCCGCTCGGCGGCCGGCTGACGCTCGGGCTCGAAGGGGACACGTGGGAGGAGCCGGAGGCTGCAGAGGCGCTGGGTGAAGGAAGCGGCTGGCACGCGGCGGCGGAGCTCGAGGCGCGGCTGGGCGCCCGCTTGGGCGCGGCCGTCAAGGTCGGGGCGAAGTCGGGCGGATTCCTGCCCGGACGGCCAATTGACGAAGGGATCTACGTCGGGTTCGGGCTCCTCGGAAGTTGGTAGGCAGGACTGCCGGCTCTACGCCTCCCCGCGTGACGTCACCGTCAGCGGAAACTCCTCGTCGACGTCCGGCCAGAAGGCGATCTCGCCCTTCACTTTGAAGCACCAGACGACCGCGCTCTGCGTGGTCGCCGACGAAGGCCTTGCATCCCGCGGCACCGTGATGAGGCGCCCGCCTTCGGGGATCGACGAGGGCTCGCTCGTGTCGACGACGACGATCGAGGTCCGGGGCTCGCTCGGCGTCGGCGGCCGCGATCCCGCATCCGACTGGAGCGATACCTCCCGCTCTTCGAGCAGGATGCGCAGGCGCCGGATGCGGCCGGGCAGTCCGGCGAAGCGCCAGGTCAGGTGCGCCGAGCCGCCTGGCGCGAGCGTGCCCTGGCTCAGAGTGAGCGTCGGGCGCGGGTTGAGGAAGGCGAGGAGCTGGTAAGGAACTGTCGCCAGCAGCAGGAGACCGATGAGCACGAACGGCGCCAGGAAGAGGGCCAGGCAGCCGTCGGCGTCGCCCGCCCGCCATCTCTGGACGAGGTGCCAGATGAAGACCGCGACGATGCCGTTCCAGAACAGGGCGACGAACAGCGCTACGACGAGCTTCCCGAACGGCGTCTGCTGTGCCCGGAGCGTCGCCGGGCCGAAGCTCGGGACGGCGGCCTGCCGGCGCGCCGCGAGCAGCGCGCCGCCGGCCGGCAGGCCGTCGGTGCCGGCCGGCAAGCCGGCGATTCCGTGCCGCTGGCGCCAGGCGAAGACCATGCCGCCGGCGCCGACGGCGACGAAGACGAGCGGCAGCAGCCCGAACAGCCACTCGGCGCGCCAGGCGCGGCTGAGCACCGCCTGCGCCGGAGCGGCAGGATCCACCCAGCAGACCGTGCGCGTGCCGGGCGGGTAGCGGTCGACGATCGTTTGCTTGGAGCGGTAGCCGCTGCTCGAGCCGCCCAGGAAGTCGTAGCGCCGGGAGGTGTGCCGCTCCCCGCTGGCGACGTAGGCGTAGAGGACATCGACGCGATAGGTCGAGCCGTCGTCACCGCTCACCTCCGCCACCCGGCTCTCGAGCACCTCGCAGGGCGTGGCGCTCCAGGTGCGGGTCGCGAGCTGGCGGCGCGCCGGAAGGGCGAAGAAGGGGACGAAGACGGCGAGCCCGGCGAGGAGGAAGACGGCGCAGAAGGCGATCGCGCAGCCGGCCGACTGGCGCGGCGAGATCTCGCGCGCGGCTGCGGGTCCGGCCCCCGCGTCGCTGCCCGGTGCGTCCAGGCTCACCGTCCCGCCTGCTGCCAGAAGAGGAGCGCGGTCATCAGCAGGCCGATGACCACCACTGCCACCCGCGCCCGTTCCTGGCCGATAGAGCGCGCGAAGCGGGCGCCGCCGTAGCCGCCGGCGATGGCGCCGGCGATCATCACCACGGCCGGCGGCCAGGCGACGGCGCCGCGCGCGATGAAGTAGACGGCGGCGACGCTGTTGATGGTCAGGCCGAAGAAGTTCTTGAGGCCGTTCATGGCGTGGATGTTGGAGAGGCCGAGAAAGCCAAGGAGCGCGAGCATCAGGATGCCCATGCCGGCGCCGAAGTAGCCGCCGTAGATCGCGAAGAGGAACTGGCAGAGCGAGGCCGCGGCCCAGCGTGCGGGCGGCGGTCCGTCCGCGACCACGTCCACCGCCGCGGACTCTCCTTGGGCCACCGCCCGCCGCCGCACCGCTCCCTGGAACATGAAGAGCACCGTGGCGAAGAGGATCAGCGCCGGCGCGAGCTGCGCGAAGGTGCGCTCGGGCGTCCGCAGCAGCAGGACCGACCCGAGCGTGCCGCCCAGCAGGCTCGGCAGGAAGAGCGTCTTCAGCCAGTGCCGATGCGCGGCGACCTCGCGCCGGTAGCCGGCCATGCTCGCCATCGTCCCCGGCAGCAGCGCCACGGTCGAGGTGGCGTTGGCGACGATCGCCGACTCGCCGGTCCAGAGCAGGGTGGGGTAGGTGAGGATCGTGCCGCCTCCGGCCATCGCGTTCATGGCGCCGGCGGCGGCGGAGGAGGCGAGCAGAGCCAGGACGTGGCTGGCGGTCATCGGGGAGCGCGGAGTATGGCACGCCGTGGTAGCCTGCCCGGTAAGGCCGCCCTGCGCAGACTCGTCAGATCTCCGAAAGGAGGAGCCATGAAAACCCGGACCCTCGCATCCGCGTGCACACTCTTCGTGTCGCTCGCGGCGCTCGCCGCAGTACCGCTCGCCGCCCAGGGAGACGTGGTCGTGAGCGGCGTCGTGACGAGCGCCGAGGACGGCACGCCGCTGCCCGACGCCACGGTGTCGATCCCCGCGCTCGGCCTCGAGACCACGACCGGCCCCGACGGCCGCTACTCGCTGGCGATCCCCGCCCAGGCGCAGGGGCAGACGGTCGAGATGCGGGCGAGCTTCCCGCCGCTCCAGGCGAGCGAGGCCGAGGTGGTCCTCGGCCCGGGCGCCGTCAACCAGGACTTCGCGCTCGCCCTCTCGTTCCACGAGTCGATCACCGTCGGCTCGCGCGCCGCCGGCGCGGCGGCGGAGAAGGCGGTGCCGGTGGACGTCTTGCCGGTGCACTTGATCGAGACGACCGGCGCCTCGGAGACCAACCAGATCATCGAGGCGCTCGCGCCGTCGTTCAACTTCCCGCGCCCGACGATCACCGACGGCACCGACAGCGTCCGGCCGGCGACCCTGCGCGGCCTGGGCTCGGACCAGGTGCTGGTGCTGATCAACGGCAAGCGCCGCCACACCAGCGCCTTGGTGCACGTCAACGGCTCGATCGGCCGCGGCTCGACCGGCGTCGACCTGAACGCCATCCCGGCCTCGGCGATCGAGCGCATCGAGATCCTGAAGGACGGCGCGGCGGCGCAGTACGGCTCCGACGCCATCGCCGGGGTCATCAACGTGATCCTGAAGTCCGGCGCCTCGCCGCTCACCTTCGACTTGAAGGGCGGCGCCACCACCCACTCCGACGGCCAGCTCATCGACACCAGCCTGCGCCAGGGGTGGGCGCTCGGCCGCGGCTCGCTCTTCGCCACCGTCGAGTACCGCGACCGCGACGAGACCAACCGCGCCGGGCCGGACCCGCGGCCGCAGGGCTCGCGCGACCCGGTGCCGCAGCCCAACCACCACTGGGGGGACTCGATCGCCGAGGACCTGATGGGCTTCTGGAACGGCTCGGCGCCGATCAACGCCGACTCGACCGCCATGTTCTACACCTTCGGCGGGCTCTCCCGCCGCGAGGGCTCGCACGCCGGCTTCTTCCGCCGCGCGCTGCAGGCGCAGAACCAGCCGGCGATCTACCCCAACGGCTTCCTGCCGCTGATCGAGCCGAAGGTCACCGACATGTCGCTGACCGCCGGCGTCCGCGGCGGCGCCGGGAGCTGGTTCTGGGACGTCAGCGCGCAGTACGGCGACAACGAGTTCGAGTTCAACGTCGCGGACAGTCTCAATACCTCGCTCGGGCCGAACATCCCGCCCAACCAGACGAGCTTCTACGCCGGCACCCTCGGGCTCGACCAGCTCCTGCTCAACGTCGACTTGAGCCGCGAGGTCGAGATCGGCCTGGCCGGGCCGCTCAACGTCGCCTTCGGCTTCGAGGCGCGGCGCGACGGCTACCAGATCCAGGCCGGAGAGCCCAACTCCTACATCGACGGCGGCTTCCCCGATCCGTTCGGCGGCAAGGCGCCGGCCGGCGCCCAGGTCTTCCCCGGCTTCCGCCCCTCGAACGAGGTCGACGTGACGCGCGACAACTACGCCTTCTATGTCGACCTCGAAGGCGACGTCCACGAGATGCTGCGGCTGGGTCTCGCCGGCCGCTTCGAGGACTACGACGACTTCGGCTCGACCAGCGACTACAAGGTGACCGCCCGCTTCCAGCCGACGGAGCAGCTCGTGCTGCGCGCTGCGGTCTCGACCGGCTTCCGTGCGCCGTCGCTCGGCCAGGAGCACTTCTCGACCGTCAGCACCAACTTCCTGCCGGTCAACGGCGTGCTGGTGCCGTTCGAGGTCGGCACCTTCCCGGTCGACAGCCCGGTGGCGCGGGCCCTCGGCGCGCCGGGGCTCGAGCCCGAGGAGTCGGACCACCTCTCGGCCGGCGTCGTCTGGAACCCGGTGCCGGCGCTCGAGCTCGCCGCCGACTACTACGCGATCGACATCAAGGACCGCATCGTCCTGACCGGCAACTTCACCGGCGGCGCCGTCGGCCCCCTCCTCGCTCCGTTCAACGCCACCGGCGCCCGCTTCTTCACCAACGCCGTCGACACCGAGACGCGCGGCTACGACCTGCGGGCGGCCTACACCATGCGCCTGGGGAGCGCCGGCACGCTCGGCCTCTCGGCCGGCTACAACTCGACCGAGAACGAGGTGGTGCGGGTGGCGCCGACGCCGCCGCAGCTCACCGGCTTCCAGGAGGTGCTCTTCGACCGCACCGAGCGCCTGCGCGTCGAGTGCGGGCAGCCGGAGGACAACCTGCGCCTGTCCGCCGACTGGAACCGCGGCGATCTCTTCACCGTCGCCCGCGCCGCCCGCTACGGCGAGTACTGCCTGGTCGACCGCCGGGTGGTGGACCAGACCTTCGCGGCGGAGTGGCTCGCGGACCTCGAGATCGGCTACCGCTTCCCGAGCTTCACCGTCGCCGTCGGGGCGCAGAACCTGTTCGACGCCTTCCCCGACCGCAACCTCGACCCCAACTCCAACCTCGGCATCTTCACCTATCCCAGCCACTCGCCCTTCGGCATGAACGGGAGGTTCGTCTACTCGCGGGTCAGCTATCGGTTCTAGGAGAACGCCCGGGACGTAGCCCGGGCGCTACGCTTCCGCATTCGCGCGACTTCGGGCAGCGGCGGCCGGGGGAAAACGGTTACAATCCGGCTGCCACTCGAACCCGGTCGCCGTGCGCACACCGACCCTCCATGGAGGGCGCCTCGTGGGCGTCCTCCTGCTCGCCCTGGCCGCGCTCGGCCTTCCTTTGCGCGCCGCCGGGCCGAACGCCGCCGCGACCCCGCCCGACCTCTCCGAGCTGTCGCTCGAGGAGCTCATGGACGTCGAGGTGGTGTCGGTCTCGCGCCGCGCCGGGCCGATCTCGGCGGCCGCCGCCGCGGTCTTCGTGCTGACGCGCGAGGACCTCCGCCGCTCCGGCGCGACCACCATCCCCGAAGCCCTGCGCCTGGTGCCGGGGCTCCAGGTGGCGCGCATCGACGCCAACAAGTGGGCGATCAGCGCCCGCGGCTTCAACGGCCGCTTCGCCAACAAGCTGCTGGTGCTGCTCGACGGCCGCACGGTCTACACGCCGCTCTTCTCCGGCGTCCTCTGGGACGTCCAGGACACGCTGCTCGAGGACGTCGAGCGCATCGAGGTCATCCGCGGGCCGGGCGCCACCCTCTGGGGCGCCAACGCCGTCAACGGCGTCATCAACATCCTGACCCGCGCCGCGACCGACACCCAGGGGACGCTGGTCAGCGCCGGCGGCGGCTCGGAGGAGCGCGGCTTCATCGCCGCCCGCTACGGCGGCCTGCTCGGGCCGGCGACCGCCTACCGCGTCTACGGCAAGCTCTTCGACCGCGACGCCAGCGTCGAGGCGGGCGGCGGCGTGGCCGCCGACGCCTGGTCGGTGGGCCGCGGCGGCTTCCGCCTGGAGCGGACGCTGTCCGCAGCGAGCACCCTGACCGTGCAGGGCGACGGCTATCGCGGCGAGGTGGGGTCGGGTCTGGTGGTGGCGGACGTCGCGGCGCTGCCGAGCGCGCGCCAGCGCACCATCCGCTCGGACGACGCGATCGCAGGCGGCAACCTCCTCGCGCGCTGGCGCCACGAGCGCGGCTCGGGCTCGGAGATGCGGGCGCAGCTCTACCTCGACCGCACCGAGCGTGACACGGTGGTCGTCGACGAGACGCGCGACACCTGGGATCTCGAGCTGCAGTACGCCGCGGCGGCGACCGCTCGCCAGCGCCTCATCTGGGGGGTCGGCTTCCGCCATACCGCCGACGACATTGCGGGCAGCGACGTCCTCACCTTCACCCCGGCGGCGCGCTCCGATGCGCTCTGGAGCGCCTTCCTTCAGGACGAGGTCACCCTCGTCCCCGAGCGCCTCTCGGTCATCGCCGGCACCAAGCTCGAGCACAACGACTACAGCGGCGCCGAGGTGCAGCCGACGCTGCGGGCGCTGTGGACGCCGCGGCACGGCCACACCGTCTGGGGCGCGGTGTCGCGCGCCGTCCGCACTCCCTCGCGCGCCGAGCACGACTTCCGCTTCAACGCCGCGACTTTCGGCCCCGGCACCCTCGCGCCCGGCGCCCCGCCCGTCGTCTCGGCCGCCATCGGCAGCCCCGCCTTCCAGCCCGAGGAGCTGCTGGCCTACGAGCTGGGCTGGCGGACCGGCGTCGGCGGGCGGCTGTTCGTCGACGCCGCCGCCTTCCTCCATCGCTACGACCGGCTGCGCTCGACGCGGGTCGGCGAGCCCTTCCTCGAGGTCGCGCCGCCGCCGCCGCACCTGGTGGTGCCCGCTTTGGTGCGCAACGACATGCAAGGCGACGCCTACGGGCTCGAGCTGGCCGCCGACTGGCGCCCCGTCGCCGGGCTGCGCCTGGCCGCCGCCTACACGCTGCTCGAGATGGACCTCGAGCTGCTGCCGGGCGCCGACGATCCGGCGGCGCTGGCGGCCGAGGGCGAGAGCCCGCGCCACCAGCTCCATCTGCGCGCCGCCGTCGATCTGTCGCGCGACGTCGAGCTCGACCTCGCCGGACGTTGGGTCGACGCGCTGCCGGCGCACGCCATCCCGAGCTACGCCGCCCTCGACCTCCGCCTCGGCTGGGAGCCGGTGGCCGGGCTCGAGCTCGCCCTGGTCGGCCAGAACCTCCTCGACGACGAGCACGTCGAGTTCACGCCCGAGGTGCTGACGACGCCGTCGGTGGCGCTCGAGCGGAGCCTGTACGGCAAGGTGACATGGCGGTTCTAGGCGCGAAAGCTTTCGCGCCGGGCTCCGGTCAATGCCTAGCAGCGCCGTCCGTCCCGCGGCGAGCGGGACGGGCTGCCGGGAGGCGGCAGCGGACTGCCGGCGCCCTCGTCCTCGGGGCGGCGCTTTCGCTTGCCGCCGCGACCGCCGCCGGCCCCGCCGCCGGTCAATCGCCGCCGCTCGCCTCCGACGAGTACGCGATCAAGGCCGCCTTCCTCTACAACTTCGCCAAGTTCGTCGAGTGGCCGAACGGCGTCTTCGCCGCGGCCGAGGCGCCGCTCGCGCTGTGCGTCCTCGGCGCCGACCCGTTCGGCGGCGAGCTCGACATGGTGGTGCAGGGCAAGACGGCGCAGGGGCACCCCGTCGTGGTGCGACGGCTCGACGGCCTCGGCGCGGTGGCGCGCTGCCACATCCTCTTCGTCAGCTCCTCGGAACAGGAGCGCTTCGCCGAGGTGCTCGGCGCGGTCGCGGGCCGGAGCGTCCTGACGGTGGGCGAGGATGGGGAGTTCGCGCGCGCCGGCGGCATGATCAGCTTCGTGCTGCGCGAGCAGCGCGTCCGCTTCGCCATCGACGCCGGCGCCGCCGAGCGCGCCGGCCTGCGGCTCTCCTCGCGCCTGCTCGACCTCGCCGAGCCGGTGCATGGCAGCGATCGCCGCGGGAGGCGCCGCTGATGGGTCCGCTGCGCAACCCGCGCTCCGATCATGGCCTGCTGCGGCAGGCGGCCTTGCGGGTAGCGGGGCCTATCAACGGGCTCCGCAATCTGCCGATCTCGCGCAAGCTGACCGCCATCACCATGGCGACCAGCTCGGCCGCGCTGCTCCTCGCCTGCGCCGCCTTCCTCGTGCACGACGTGCTGACGCTGCGCCGCATGCTGGCGAGCGAGGTCGAGACCCTCGCCGGCGTCGTCGGGGCGAACAGCAGCGCCGCCATCGTCTTCCAGGACACCGCGGCGGCGCGCGAGAACCTCGCCGCCTTCGCCGCCGAGCCGAACGTGCGGGCGGCGGCCATCTACACCGCCGACGGCAAGCTGCTCACGGCCTGGCTGCGCAGCGGCGGGCCGGTCGGCCCGGCCACGGTGCCCGCGGTCGCGCCCGCGCACGGCAAACGCTTCGCGGACGGCGTCCTGCTGCTCGCCCAGCCGGTCTTCCTCCACGGCGAGCGGGTGGGCACGGTGCTGGTCAAGGCCGACCTGGCGGAGATCCGCGTGCGCGTCGTCCGCTACGCGGGGATCGCGGTGCTGGTCCTCGCCGTCGCCTCGCTCGCCGCCTTCCTGGTCTCTTCGCGGCTGCAGCGGGTCGTCTCCCGGCCGGTGCTCGAGCTGGTGCAGGTCGCGCACGCCGTCTCCGAGCGCCGCGACTTCTCGGTGCGCGCGGTGGCGCACGGCTCCGACGAGCTGGGGATGCTGGTCGAGGCGTTCAACGAGATGCTCGACCAGATCGAGCGCCGCGACCAGGCGCTGACGCGCTCGCTCGACCGCCTGCGCCGGGCGCAGGAGAGCCTGGTCGAGCGGACGCGCGAGATCGAGCGCGTCAACCGCGAGCTGGAACGCAGCAACCGCGAGCTCGAGGACTTCGCCTCGGTGGCGTCACACGACCTGCAGGAGCCGCTGCGCAAGATCACCGCCTTCGGCGACCGCCTGGCGGGGCGCGCCGAGGCGCTCGACGAGAAGGGGCGCGACTACCTCGAGCGGATGCAGGCCGCCGCGGTGCGCATGCAGACGCTGATCGAGGACCTCCTCGCCTACTCGCGGGTGACGACGCGCGCCAGACCGTTCGCCCCGGTCGACCTGGGAGCCGTGGCGCGCGAGGTGCTCTCCGACCTCGAGCTGCGGATCGAGAAGAGCGGCGCCGACGTCGAGATGGGAGCGCTGCCGACGGTGCACGCCGATCCGCTGCAGATGCGCCAGCTCCTGCAGAACCTCCTCGCCAACGCGCTCAAGTTCCAGCGCCCCGGCGAGTCGCCGG
The DNA here is from genome assembly GCA_044866775.1 of Thermoanaerobaculia bacterium. Taxonomy (GTDB): domain Bacteria; phylum Acidobacteriota; class Thermoanaerobaculia; order Multivoradales; family UBA5704; genus DASUNQ01. The sequence goes on from JBIOUG010000022.1 coordinate 9,568, forward strand.
CCATCCGTCTCACCGCCGAGGTGCTCGACGGCGGCGGCCAGGCCTCCGACGGCGGCCCGGCGCCGGCGCTCTGCCGCCTGACCGTCGAGGACAACGGCATCGGCTTCGACGAGAAGTACCTCGAACGCCTGTTCAAGCCGTTCCAGCGCCTGCACGGCCAGAGCGCCTACGAGGGGACCGGCATCGGTCTCGCGATCTGCAGCAAGATCGCGGCGCGGCACGGCGGCAGCATCACCGCCAGCAGCAGGCCGGGAGAGGGAGCCCGGTTCGTGGTCACACTACCGCTGACGCAAGCCGTCGTGGGAGAAGCCGCATGAAGCGCAAGCCGATCAAGATCCTGCTCGCCGAGGACGACCCGGACGACCGCCTGCTGCTGCAGGAGGCGCTGATCGAGGGGCGGCTGGCCAACGAGCTGACCTGCGTCGAGGACGGCGAGGAGCTGCTCGACTACCTGCACTGGCGCGGCAAGTACCGCAGCGAGGCGCCGTCGCGCCCGGGGCTCATCCTCCTGGACCTCAACATGCCGAAGGTGGACGGCCGCGAGGCGCTGCGCGAGATCAAGGCGGACCCGAACCTGCGGCACATCCCGGTCGTCGTGCTCACCACCTCGAAGGCCGAGGAGGACGTGCTCCGGAGCTACGACTTGGGCGCCAACTCCTTCATCACCAAGCCGGTGACCTTCCAGTCGATGGTCGACCTGATGCGCGTCCTCGGGCGCTACTGGCTGGAGATCGTCGAGCTGCCGACGCCGCACGCCGAGGCGTCGCGCTGAAGCGCCGCACGATGACGCCCGAGCCCGTCTCCGTCCTGCTGATCGACGACGACGAGGACGACTACGTCCTCACCCGCGACCTGCTGGACGAGATCGGCAGCGCCCGTTTCCGGCTCACCTGGGCGCCGGCCTACGACGTCGCGCTGACGGCGCTGCGCGAGGGCACGCACGACGTCTATCTCCTCGACTACCACCTGGGCGAGCGCAACGGCCTCGAGCTGCTGCGCGAAGCGGAGGCGCTCGGCTGCCGGGCGCCGATCATCATGCTGACCGGCCAGGGTGACCGCGAGGTGGACCTCGAGGCGATGCGCCTCGGCGCGGCCGACTACCTGTCGAAGACGAGCCTCGAGGCGCCGGTCCTCGAGCGGTCGATCCGCTACTGCCTCGAGCGGACGCGCACGCTCGAGGCGCTGCGCGAGAGCGAGGAGCGCTACTCGCTCGCCGCCTCGGGCGCCAACGACGGGCTCTGGGACTGGAACCTGAAGAGCGGCCGCATCTACTTCTCGGCGCGCTGGAAGAGCATGCTCGGGCTGGCGCAGGCGGAGCTGCAGGGCCGCCCCGAGGAATGGTTCGCGCGCGTCCATCCCGAGGACCTGGCGCAGCTGCGCGCCGATCTCACCGCGCACCTCGACGGCACCACGCCGCACTTCGAGAACGAGCACCGCCTGCTGCACCGCGACGGCAGCTTCCGCTGGATCCTGACGCGCGGGCTGGCGGTGCGCGGCGACGACGGCGTCCCCTACCGCATGGCGGGCTCGCAGACCGACACCACCGGCCGCAAGGTGCACGACGCGCTGACCGGCCTGCCCAACCGCGTGCTCTTCCTCGACCGCCTGGCCTCGGCGCTGGCGCGCGCCGGCCGCCACGGCGGCGGGCTGGTGGCGGTGCTGTCGCTCGACCTCGACCGCTTCAAGCTGATCAACGACAGCCTCGGCCACCCGCTGGGCGACCAGCTCCTCTCCGAGGTGGCGCGGCGGCTCGAGACCTGCGTCCGGCCCGGCGACACGGTGGCGCGGCTGGGCGGCGACGAGTTCGCGATCCTGGTCGAGGAGGTGCGCGACGTGCGCGCCGCGACGCGCGTCGCCGACCGCATCCAAGAGACCCTCGCCGCCCCCTGCCGCCTGGGCGGCCGCGAGCTCTTCACCTCGGCGAGCATCGGCATCGCGCTCTCGGCCGGCGGCGCCGGCGCGCCGCGGCGGCCGGCGGCGCTCTTGACCGACGCCGACACGGCGATGAACCGCGCCAAGGCGTCGGGGCCGGCGCGCGCCGAGGTCTTCGACGAGGCGATGCGGGCGCGGGCGCTCGCGCGGCTGCAGATCGAGTCCGACCTGCGCTGGGCGGTCGAGCGCTCGCAGCTCTGGCTCGAGTACCAGCCGATCGTCGCCGCCGCCGACGGCGGCATCGTCGCCTTCGAGGCGCTGGCGCGCTGGGGCCGGCCCGAGCACGGCCTGGTGCTGCCGGAGGACTTCATCCCGGTGGCCGAGGAGACCGGCCTCATCGCCGCCATCGGCGACCACATCCTGCGCCTGACCTGCGAGCAGATGCGCCGCTGGCTCGAGCGGCTGCCGTCGCGCTCGCCGCTCGTCGTCTCGGTCAACCTCTCGGCCCGCCAGCTCGCGCGCGACGACTTCGCCGAGCAGGTGGGGCACGTCCTGGAGGCGACGGGCCTCCCCGCCGCGCGCCTCAAGCTCGAGCTGACCGAGAGCGCCCTGGTCGAGAACGCCGAGCGCACCGCGGCCCAGCTCGACCGCCTGCGGCGCATGGGCGTCGGCCTCTGGCTCGACGACTTCGGCACCGGCCACTCCTCGCTCTCCTACCTCCACCGCCTGCCGCTCGCGGCGCTCAAGATCGACCGCAGCTTCGTGGCGAAGCTCGACGAGATCGAGGCGCGCCCCGAGATCACCCGCACCATCGTCGTCCTCGCCCACAGCCTCGGCCTGACGACGATCGCCGAGGGCGTCGAGACCGCCGCCCAGCGCGACCACCTCCACGACCTCGGCTGCGACCACCTGCAGGGCTTCCTCTTCGGCCCGCCGGTGCCGGCCGAGCACGCCTGGGAGCACATCGCGCCGCGGGTGGCGTGAGCGGAACGCACCGCCGTCCGCTGCTAGGATCGCGCGCCATGTGCCAAGCGACCCGCGACGCGCGCCGTCTCCTCTGTGCCCTTGTCGTGGGCGTGCTGCTGCCGTCCCTCGCGGCGGCCCAGCCGCCCGCTCCGGCCGACGAGATCACCCTCGAGAAGATCATGGCGGACCCCGAGTGGATCGGGACTCCGCCGCGCAACCCCTATTGGGCCGACGACGGGCGGGCCATCTACTTCGAGCGCGAGCGGCGGGGCGAGGACGAGATCTTCGACCTCTTCCGGCTCGAGCTCGACACCGGTGCGCTGCGCCAGGTGGAGGACCGCGAGCGCGGGCAGGTGGACGTCGCGGGCGGCGACTTCTCGGAGGACCGCACGCAGAAGGTCTACTCGCGCGAGGGCGACGTCTACGTCAAGGACCTGACGACCGGCGCGATCCGGCAGTTGACGCGCACCGCCGAGCGCGAGGACCAGCCGCGGTTCCTGGTCGGCGACCGGCGCGTCGCCTACCAGCGCGGCACCACGTTCTTCGTGCGCGACCTCGACAGCGATCTCGAGTGGCAGATCGCCGACCTGCAACTGGCGAAAGACCCCGCCGAGGCGGACGAGGAAGAGACCTACCTCGACCGCGACCAGGAACGCCTGCTGGCGGTCGTGCGCAAGCGCGAGGCCGAGGCGGAGGCCGTCCGCCGGCGGGCCCGCGAGCAGCAGCACAACGACCCCACGCGGCCGCCGCTGCCCTGGTATCTGGGCGCGGAAGTGAAGATCGAGCAGAGCGCCCTGTCGCCGACGGCGGAGTGGCTCGTGCTGGCGCTGCTGCCCAAGGAGGAGGACGAGGGGAAGCGAGACAAGATGCCGGTCTTCGTCACCGAGAACGGGTACGTGGACGTCCAGGAGGTGCGGCCGAAGGTGGGGACCGGGAAACCGGTCTCGCCGACGCTGGTGCTGCTCGACCTCGCGAAGCACGAGCGGCACGACCTCGACCTCGCGGTGCTGCCGGGGATCAAGGACGATCCGCTGAAGGAGCTGCGGGAGAAGGCGGAGCGGCTGAAGAAGGCGGAGGAGGAAGAGCTAGAAAAGCAAAAGAAGCTTCAGGTAGAGAAAGACAATGGCGGCGCCGCGGCGCCCAAGGAGGAACGCGGAGCGAAGGCCGCCGACGCGGCCGGCGGCAAAGGCAAAGCCGGAAAGTCAGAGGGCAAGAGAGAGGACGAGAAGCCCGGGGCGCGCCCGGTCGAGCTGCACGAGATCGTCTGGAGCGACGACGGGAAGCTCGCGGTCGTGCAGCTCTTCTCGTGGGACAACAAGGACCGCTGGATCGCGCAGATCGACGTTGAGGCGAAGAAGCTCGTGCCGCTCGAGCGGATGAGCGATCCGGCGTGGGTCAACGACTGGCAGTTCGACGAGCTCGGTTGGCTGCGCGACCACCGCACGCTCTGGTTCCTCTCCGAGGAGAGCGGCTGGTCGCAGCTCTACCTGCGGCCGGTGCCGGCGGGGCCGAAGCGGCGGCTGACGCAGGGCGACTTCGAGGTCTCGGACGTCACTCTGTCGCGCGACGGCGGCAGCTTCTACGTCAGCGCCAACCGCGAGCACCCCGGGATCTACGAGGCCTATCGGGTGCAGGTCGAGGACGGCGCGACAGAGCGCCTGACGCGGCTCGACGGGGTGACCGACTGGGTGCTGTCGCCCGACGAGCGGAGCCTTCTCTTGAGCTCCTCGACGACCACCCACCCGCCCGAGCTCTACGTCCAGCCTGCCGAGCCAGGCGCCGAGGCGAGGCGCCTGACCGACACCACCACGCCCGAGTTCGCGGCCATCCGCTGGACGGCGCCCGAGATCGTGCCGGTGCCGTCGAGCCACGTGGCGCGGCCGATCTACTCGCGCGTCTACCTGCCCGCGGACTGGAGCGCCGGCCGCACCTGGCCCGCGGTCGTCTTCGTGCACGGCGCGGGGTACCTCCAGAACGCGCACCAGGGGTGGTCGTCCTACTTCCGCGAGTTCATGTTCCACAGCCTGCTCACCCGCCGCGGCTACGTCGTCCTCGACATGGACTACCGCGCCTCGTCCGGCTACGGGCGCGATTGGCGGACGGCGATCTATCGCCAGATGGGGTACCCCGAGCTCGAGGACCTCGAGGACGGCGTCGCCTGGCTGGCGGCGAACCGGGCCGTGGACCCGCAGCGCGTCGGGGTCTACGGCGGCTCCTACGGCGGCTTCATGACCTTCATGGCCCTCTTCCGCCGTCCCGAGCTCTTCGCGGCCGGCGCGGCGCTCCGCCCGGTCACCGACTGGGCGCACTACAACCACGGCTACACCTCGAACATCTTGAACACCCCGGAGGTCGACCCCGAGGCCTACCGCAAGAGCTCGCCCATCGAGTACGCCGAGGGCCTCGCCAAGCCGCTCCTCATCTGCCACGGCATGGTCGACGACAACGTCCTCTTCATGGACAGCGTCCGCCTCGTCCAGCGCCTGATCGAGCTCGGCAAGCAGGGCTTCGAGACGGCGATCTATCCGGTCGAGGCCCACGCTTTCCAGGAGCCGTCCTCCTGGCTCGACGAATACCGGCGGGTGTACAAGCTGATGGAGGCGCACCTCAAGTAGCGGCCGGGGGGCGGAAACTCTGCCCGGCCGTCTGCCGTAGTGGTGGCCACGGCGGTTCCTCACCCGCCGCCGGGAGGCCGCCGATGCGCAACCGCTTCCACTCCCTCCGCAGCCTGCTGCGCCAGCTCGCGCGCACGCCGGGCTTCACCTTGGTCGCCGTCCTCACCCTGGCGATCGGCATCGGCGCCAACGTGGCGATCTTCAGCGTCGTCCACGCGGTGCTGATCGAGGCCCTGCCGTACCCGGAGCCGGAGCGGCTGGTGGCCGTGTGGCACACGGCGCCCGGCATCGACATGGAGCAGTTCGAGCAGTCGGACGGCACCTACGTGATCTACCGCCGCGAGAGCCGGACGCTCGAGGAGCTGGGGCTCTACGACGAGCGCAACCTCAGCCTGACCGGCGACGGCGCGCCGGAGCGGATCAGCGGCGCCGGCGCGACCGCCAGCGCCTTGGCGGTGCTGCGCGCGGTGCCGGCGCTCGGACGGCGCTTCGTCGCGGGCGACGAGCGCGCGGGTGCCGAGCCGGTCGTGCTCCTGTCGCACGCCCTCTGGACCCGCCGCTTCGGCGGCGCGCGCGACGTCCTCGGCGCCACCCTCCGCCTCGACGGCGTGACGCGGCGCGTCGTCGGCGTCATGCCCGCCGGCTTCCACTTCCCCTCCTCCGAGACGCAGCTCTGGGTGCCGCTCACCGTCGACCCCGCCAAGCTGGCGGTCGGCAACTTCAACTACAACGGCATCGGCCGCCTGCGGCCGGGGACGACGCCGGAGGCGGTCGCACGCGAGCTCTCGGCGCTCGTCCGGCGCATCCCCGAGGAGTTCCCGGACGAGCAGATCACCGCCGGCATGCTCGAGACCGCGCGCTTCGCGGTCGAGGTCCACCCGCTGCGCGACGACGTCGTCGGCGACGTCGAGCGGCTGCTCTGGATCCTGCTCGGCAGCGTCGGGGTCATCCTGCTCGTCGCCTGCGCCAACGTCGCCAACCTCTTCCTGGTCCGCGCCGAGGCGCGGCAGCGCGAGGTCGCGGTGCGCACCGCGCTCGGGGCGACGCGCGGCCAGATCGCCCGCGCCTTCCTCGGCGAGAGCGCGGCCCTGGCGGTCGCGGGCGGGGCGCTGGGCGTGCTCCTCGCCGCGCTCGGGCTGCGCCTGCTGCTCATGATCGGACCGCAGCGGCTGCCGCGGCTCGACGAGGTGGGGCTCGACGCGCCGGTGCTCGGCTTCGCGCTCGCGATCTCGCTCTTCGCGGCGTTCCTCTGCGGCGGCTTCGCCGGGCTGCGCTACGGCGCGCCCGACCTGGTGCCGGCGCTCAAGGAAGGCGGCCGCGGCGACACCGCCGGCCGCTCGCGGCACCGCGCCCGCACTCTCCTCGTCGTGGCGCAGATGGCCCTCGCCCTGATGCTGCTCGTGGGCTCCGGCCTCATGGTGCGCAGCTTCTGGCGCCTGCGGCACGTGGACTCGGGCTTCGACGCCCGCGGCGTGCTGACTCTGCGGCTCGCGCTGCCCGAGGGCGAGTACCCGGACTCGGCCGCCAACGCCCGCTTCGTCAACCGGCTCCTCGCGCGCGTGCGGGCGATCCCGCGGGTCGTCGAGGCCGGCACGGTCAATCTGTTGCCGCTCGACGGCGGCGGCAACAACAGCGCCCACACGTTCGAGGACTTCCCGCTGCCGCCGGACGCCGTGCCGCCCATCCTGGCGTACCGCAACGTCACCCCCGAGTACTTCCGGGTGATGGGCATCCCGCTCGTCGCAGGGCGCACGCTCTCGGCCGTCGATCCGGGCCGGCGCTCCGCCGCGGCGCTGGTGAGCCGCGCGCTCGCCGAGCGCTTCTGGCCGCACGGCAGCGCGCTCGGCAAGCGGCTGACGCAGGGGCTGGCCGAGGACGGGCAGTGGGCGACGATCGTCGGCGTCGTCGGCAGCGTGCGCGACGCCGGGCTGCACGAGAAGCCGGTCGAGGCCGTCTACTACCCGCTGATGCGGCCGCTGTCGTCCGAGGGCGAGGACTTCCCGCCGCGCTGGTTCAGCCTCGTCGTCAAGACGGCGAGCGCGGACCCGATGGCGCTCGCGCCCGCCGTGCGCGAGGCGATCTGGTCGCTCGACCGCAACCTGCCGGTGGCGCGGGTGCGCAGCATGGCGGAGGTGACGGCGGAGTCGACGGCGCGCACCTCGTTCACCATGTTGCTGCTGGTCGTCGCCGCGGCGATGGCGCTGCTCCTGGGCGCCGTCGGCAACTATGGTGTCATCTCCTACGTCGTCAGCCAGCGGACGCGCGAGATCGGCGTGCGCATGGCGCTCGGCGCGCGGCAGCGGGACGTGGCGCGCATGGTGGTGCGCTCCGGGCTCTTCGTCGCGCTCGGCGGCGTGGCGATCGGCTTGGCCGGCGCCCTCGCCGTGACCCGTCTGATGCGGGCGCTCCTCTTCGAGGTCAGCCCGACCGATCCCGCCACCTTCGGCGCGGTCTCGGCCCTCCTCGTCGGCATCGCCCTCCTCGCGAGCTACCTGCCGGCGCGCCGCGCCGCCGCCGTCGACCCGATCGAGGCGATCCGCTGCGAGTAGGATGAGCACGCCCCCGGATGTTCAGCTCTCTGATCTCCGGCCGGCGCCTGCGCCGCGCCTGAGCGAGGCGGCTCGCGGAGCGAAGGATCTGGCGGCGGCCGGCAGGAATCCGGCCCTCGCCTGGTCGCGTATCCTCCGTGCGATGAGAAACCACGCCCTCTGCGGTCTGCTGCTCGCCGTCCTCCTCGCCGCCGTCCCCTCCAGCGCCTGCGGGCGCGAGCCGGACGCGGCCGCGTCCGGCAAGTCCGAGCCCGCCGCCGCGGCCGGGAAGCTGGCGAAGGCCACCTTCGCCGGCGGCTGCTTCTGGTGCATGGAGGGGCCGTTCGACGAACTGCCGGGGGTGGTCTCGACGACCTCCGGCTACACCGGCGGGCAGAGGAAGAACCCCACCTACCACGAGGTCTCCGCCGGCGGCACCGGCCATGCCGAGTCGGTGCAGGTGGTCTACGACCCGGCGAAGGTGAGCTACCAGAAGCTCCTCGACGTCTTCTGGCACAACATCGATCCGCTGGCGCGGAACTACCAGTTCTGCGACCACGGGGAGCAGTACCGCTCGGCCGTCTTCGTCCACGACGCGAGGCAGCGCCAGCTCGCCGAGGCGTCGAAGCGCGAGCTCGAGAAGCAGCCGCGGTTCCGCGGCAAGATCGCCACCGAGATCGTACCGGCGGCGACCTTCTACCCGGCCGAGGACTACCACCAGGACTACTACCGGAAGAACCCGATCCGCTACAACTTCTACCGCACCGGGTGCGGCCGCGACCGGCGGCTACGGGAGCTGTGGGGCGAGGGAGCGGGCCACTAGGAAGGCCCTCTAGGCTGCGGCGCGCCGCAGCATGCCCTCGAGCGCGTCGAGGCCGCGGCGCACCTCCTCCATGCTCGGGCCGAAGGAGAGCCGCACGTACTGGTGGAAGCGCGAGAGGCGCGCGGCGCGGCGCTGGCCGGGGTTGACGTCGAAGAACAGGCCCGGCACGCAGATGACGCGCTCGCGCAGGGCGGCGCGGAAGAACGCCATGCCGTCGGCGAGCGGCTCGGGCAGCTCGGCGAGCGAGGCGAAGGCGTAGAAGGTCCCCTCGGGCTCGCGGTCGAGACGCATGCCGAGCGCCTGCAGGCGGTCGAGCATCAGCCGGCGCTTGGGGAGGAAGGCGTCGCGGATCGCCTGCGTCTCGGCGGCGACCAAGTCCGGGTCCATCAGCGGCACGGCGGCGCGCTGGAGCGGCTTCGAGCCGCCGCCGTCGAGAAACGAGCCGGCGCTCTCGACCGCCTCGATCACCTGCCGCGGCCCCACCGTCCAGGTCACCCGCCAGCCCGGATAGCGCCAGTTCTTGGTCAGGCCGTCGACGATGACCACCGGGTCGCGGTCGACGTCTTCGACGTAGCGGGCGGCGCTGACGATCGGCGCCGGCTCGCCCGCCGCCCCGCCGCTCCAGACGTAGTGCGAGTAGAACTCGTCGACCAGGAGCGTGCAGTCGAGCTGGCGGCAGACGCCGATCCAGTCGGCCAGCTCGTGGCCGGCGACGATCTTCCCCATCGGGTTGCAGGGGTTCGAGAGGAGGAGGGCGGAGAGTCCGCGCCCCAGCACCTCGCGCCGCAGCTCGTCGGCGCCGAAGGCGTACCCCTGCTCGCGCGAGAGCAGGATCGGGATCGGCGAGACCAGCCGGAAGATGTCGAGCAGCTCCTCGTAGGCGGTGTAGTCGGGGAGGAAGTGGCCGAGGTTGACGCGGTCGAGCGTCGCGACGGCGCGGGTGAGGGCGGCGCGGCCGCCGCCCGAGATCGCCACGTTCTCGGCCGTGTACTGTGACGGCATCCCGCGCCGGAAGAGGTGGTTGTAGAGCGCCGCCACCGCCGCGCGCAGCTCGGGCAGGCCGCCCACCGGCGCGTACTCGTGATCCGAAGGGTCGATCGGGACCTCGCGCACGCGCGGCGGCGCGCCCGGCAGCGGTCCGGTCTCCGGCTGCCCCTGGCCGAGGTTGGCCCAGGCCGGGTCGCCCGGCCGGTAGCCGCGCGCCGCCGCCTCCTTGACGACGTAGACCACCCCCGTCCGCGGCACGGAGCGGAAGGCCTGAAGGCGCATCGGGCGGGAGAGGGTGGAGGGCGGCGCGACCGTCGACATATCTTCCCGGTGCCGGCGCCGCCCAAAGCGGGACAGGGCTCGACGCCTCAGCGCCGCCGGCGCCGCGCCCGCGCCGCGCCGCCGACCAGGGCCAGCGCCGCGAGCTCGGCCGGTCCGAGGGCGCTCGCGCCCGTGCCGCCGCCGCCCACCTGGGCGCCGGACTTGTCGTACATCGCGATGGCCGGCGTCCCGGCGCCGCGCACCGTCCCGGCCTTGGCCTCCAGGTGACCGAGTCGTCGCGCGCCTCCTGGACCTACCTCACAGTCGTCGGGCCTCTGCTCATCGAGGGCGAGAAGAACGACACCCGGACGGTGATGGACGCCGTGGTCTACGACATCCCGTCGCGCGCCCTCCTCTTCCGCGCCGCCGGCGACAGCACCGTCAACGAGCGCTCGAGCCCGCTCAACGAGGCGCGGGTACGGCGCCGCATGGGCGAGGAAGGTTTCCGCAAGGCGACCGCCGATCTCATCGCCAACCTCGACACCGCCCTCGCCGGCTTCGAGGAGCAACCGCGCCCTGGGAGGCGTCGCACCGCTCACCCTCCTCGACACCGACCTCGGCGCGCAACAGGTCGAACAGCTCCTCGGCCGCATCGAGCACGGCGTCTTCAGCTGATGCCGCGCGTGTCCACCCGGCCTCTCGCGCTACCGCCCCGCCGCCACCTCCGCCTCGGCCTCGACCGGGTTCTCGATCGCTACCGTCAGCCCGTCGCGGCCGGCGTCGACCCGCACCAGGGCGCCGGTGAGGACCTCGCCGGCGATGAGAGCGCGGGCGATCTTCGACTCGAGCTCGTGCTGCAGGTAGCGCTTGAGCGGGCGGGCGCCGTAGACCGGATCGAAGCCCTGCCGCGCCACGAACTCGCGCGCCGCCTCGGTGAGCTCGATCGACACGCCGCGGTCGGCGAGGCGCCGGCGCAGGTCGGCGGTCTGGAGGTCGACGATCTGCTTGATCTCCGCGAGCGTCAGCGGCTTGAAGAGCACGATGTCGTCGACGCGGTTCAAGAACTCCGGCCGGAAGTGGGCGCGCAGCTCGCGCAGCACTGCCTGGCGCGCCTCCTCCTTGATCTCGCCGCGGTCGGTCACTCCCTCCAATAGGTAGTGCGAGCCGATGTTCGAGGTCATGATGATGACCGTGTTCTTGAAGTCGACCGTCCGCCCCTGGGCGTCGGTCACCCGGCCGTCGTCGAGGATCTGGAGCAGCACGTTGAAGACGTCGTGGTGCGCCTTCTCGATCTCGTCGAAGAGGAGCACCGAGTAGGGCTTCCGCCGCACCGCCTCGGTGAGCTGTCCGCCCTCTTCGTAGCCGATGTAGCCGGGCGGGGCGCCGATCAGGCGCGACACGTTGTGGCGCTCCATGTACTCGCTCATGTCGATGCGGACGATGTTCTCCTCGGAGTCGAAGAGGGTCTGCGCCAGGGCCTTCGCCAGCTCGGTCTTGCCCACCCCCGTCGGCCCGAGGAAGATGAAGGAGCCGATCGGCCGCCGCGGGTCCTTGATCCCGGCGCGGGCGCGGAGGATGGCGTCGGTGACCAGGCGCACCGCCTCGTCCTGGCCGACCACGCGCTCGTGCAGGATCTGGTCGAGGCGCAGGAGCTTCTCGCGCTCGCCCTCGACCAGGCGGGTGACCGGGATGCCGGTCCAGCGCGAGACGATCTCGGCCACCTCTTCCTCGGTCACCTCCTCGCGCAGCAGCCGCCCCTTCCGGTGCGTGTCCTGCAGGCGCGCTTCCTCTTCCTGGAGCTGGCGCTCGAGCACCGGCAGCCTTCCGTGGCGCAGCTCGGCCGCGCGGTTCAAGTCGTAGCCGCGCTCGGCCTCCTCGATCTGGCGCCGCACCTGCTCGATCTCGCCGCGCAGCGCTCGCACCTTCTCGATCTCCGCCTTCTCGGCCTCCCACTGCGCGCGCATGGCGTCGGCCTCGGCCTTCAGGTCCGCCAGCTCCTTGCGCAGCGCCTCGAGCCGCTCGCGGCTCGCCTTGTCGGTCTCCTTCTTGAGCGCCGCCTCCTCGATCTCGAGCTGCATGACGCGGCGGGTCACCTCGTCGAGCTCCTGCGGCATCGAGTCGATCTCGGTGCGGATCATCGCGCAGGCCTCGTCGATCAGGTCGATCGCCTTGTCGGGCAGGAAGCGGTCGCTGATGTAGCGGTTCGAGAGCACCGCCGCCGCCACCAGGGCGTTGTCCTGGATGCGCACGCCGTGGTGCACCTCGAAGCGCTCCTTCAAGCCGCGCAGGATCGAGATCGTGTCCTCGACGCTCGGCGGGTCGACCATGACCGGCTGGAACCGCCGCTCGAGGGCGGCGTCCTTCTCGATGTTCTTGCGGTACTCGTCGAGGGTCGTGGCGCCGATGCAGTGCAGCTCGCCGCGCGCCAGCATCGGCTTCAAGAGGTTGCCGGCGTCGGGGGAGCCTTCGGTCTTGCCGGCGCCGACGATGGTGTGGACCTCGTCGATGAAGAGGAGGATCCGTCCTTCGCTCTGCTTGATCTCGTTGAGCACCGCCTTCAGGCGCTCCTCGAACTCGCCGCGGTACTTGGCGCCGGCCAGGAGCGAGCCCAGGTCGAGCGAGAAGATGGCGTGGTCCTTCAGCCACTCCGGCACGTCGCCGCGCACGACGCGCTGGGCGAGGCCCTCGACGATGGCGGTCTTGCCCACCCCCGCCTCGCCGATCAGCACCGGGTTGTTCTTGGTCTTGCGCGACAGGATGCGGATGACGCGGCGGATCTCGGCGTCGCGGCCGATCACCGGGTCGAGCTTGCCGCGGCGGGCCAGCGCCACGAGGTCCTGGCCGTACTTCTCGAGCGCCTCGTAGGCGACCTCGGGCATGGCGCTCGTCACCCGCTGGTTGCCGCGCACCGCGGTCAGGGCGGCGAGGAACTTGTCGCGCGTCACGCCGTGGCTCGCCAGCACGCGGCCGGCGGTCGAGCGCGCCCCCTCCTCGAGCAGCGCCAGGAGCAGGTGCTCGACCGAGACGTACTCGTCCCTTAGTCGCTTCGCCTCGTCTTCGGCGCGCACGAAGAGCTGCTGGAAGCGCTGCGTGACGAAGGCCTTGCCCGGCTCGGCGCCGGGCCCGGAGACGCTCGGGCGGCGGCTCAGCTCGCGCTCGAGGTCGGCGGTGACCGCCTCGGGGCTCACCTCCAGGCGCTGGAGGAGCCGCGGCACGAGCCCCTCCGGCTGCTCGAGCAACGCGAGGAGCAGGTGCTCGTTGTCGACCTCCTGATGGCCGAAGCGGACGGCCTTGGTCTGGGCGGCCTGCACTGCCTCCTGGGATTTCTGGGTCAGTCGGTTCATGTCCATGGGCTCACGTCCTCGATCTGTGCCCGGCACGCTTGCCGGGCGCTCTGGACAATCAACTGCGGGGCTGGAAGCTCGAAGCCTCCGCCAGCTCCCGGTAGAGCTCCTCCTCACGCGGCGAGAGCCTCTCCGGCATCACGATCCGCAGCTCGGCGTAGAGGTCCCCCGGCTCGCCGCCAGCCTTGGGCATGCCCCGCCCGCGCAGGCGGATCTTGCGGCCGGTCGAGGAGCCGGCGGGGATCTTGACCCGCACCGGACCGTTCAGCGTCTCGATCGTCGCCTCGCCGCCGAGCGCCGCCTCCCAGGGCGTCACCGGCAGCGTCACGAAGAGGTCTCCGTCCTCGAGCCGGAACTTCGGGTGAGGCGCGATCTCGACGCGCAATAAGAGGTCGCCGGGCGCCGCGCCGCCGAGCCCCGGAGTGCCCTGGCCGGCGAGGCGGATCCGCTGCCCTGGCCGCACCCCCTGCGGAATCCGTACCGACAGGGTCTTGCGCTGCCCGGTGGTGGGGTCGGTGAGGGTGATCTCGCGCGTTCCGCCGCGGGCGGCCTCCTCGAGCGTCAGGGTGATCTTGGCCTCGGTGTCGCCGCCCTGCTGCGACCACGGCGTGCCGGAGCGGCCGCCGGGTGCGGCGGAGGTCCAGCGCACCCGGGCCCCTTGCGCGCCGCCGCCGGCGCCGCCCGGCCCGCCGCCGAAGAGCATGTCGAAGAACGAGCTGAAGCCGGAGCCGCCGAGATCGCCGAAGTCGAACCCGCCGCCCCCCCCTTCGCCGTAGTCCCAGCGGATGTTCTCCCAGCCCGGCGGCGGCGCGCCGGTCTGCTCGCGGACGCGCCAGGCGGAGCCGAACTGGTCGTACTTCTTCCGCTTCTCCGGGTCCTTGAGGACCTCGTACGCCTCGCCGATCTCCTTGAACCGCGCCTCGGCGCCAGGATCCTTGTTGAGGTCGGGGTGGAACTTGCGGGCGAGCTTGCGGTAGGCCTTCTGGACCTCGTCCTGGGAGGCGTCCTTCGCGATCCCCAGGGGGGCGTAGTAGTCCTTGAATTCCACAGGGTCTCTCCCGCGCGCCCAGGAAGGTTGAGCGGCTGGGACTCACATTGTAGAACTGTCGGAGGGGACTGGCCAATTCCCCGCGCAGGATGGCTCAAAAACGCACCGCCTACGTTCCCCTCTCCCATGTGGGAGAGGGGCCAGGGGTGAGGGAGATCGGGTCAACGCAGTAACGGTGGAAACAGCTCGGGGGGGTCTCCTATCCGGAACGCTCGCTCAGTGAGAACGGCGCCCTCTTCACTCCTTACGGAGCCGTAAACCCGAAATGCTCGTAGTTCTTGGCGATGAAGTCCTTCCACTTGTCCGGCACTTCCTCGAGCGGAAAGATGGCCTCGACGGGGCAGGCGTCCACGCAGAGCCCACAGTCGATGCACTCCTCGGGGTGGATGTAGAGCATCTCCCAGTCTTCGTTCTTGCCGTAGATGCAGTCCACCGGACAGACATCGACACAGGCGGTGTCCTTCACGCCCACGCAGGGTTCAGCGATGATATGCGTCATTCAGAGAGCCCCTTTCCCAGGTCTTGGAGTTCCCACACCCCGAATCGTCCGGCGGATTATACCCGTTTAGCGGCCGCCTCCGCGAAGGCCAGGTCGAAAGCGTCGAGCGTCGCGGCCAGCTCCTCCTCGCCGTGCGCGGTGGAGACGAAGAGCGCTTCGTAGGGCGACGGCGGGAGATGGACGCCGCGCGCCAGGAGGCCGTGGAACACCTGCGCGAAGAGACGGCGGTCCGCGGCGTCGACGTCGGCCAGGCACCGTACCGGCGCCGCGGTGAAGAAGAGGCCGAGCATCGAGCCCTGGCGCTCGACGCGGCAGGGGAGGCCGTGGCGGCGCGCCGCCGCCTCGATGCCGCTCTGGAGGCGCGCGCCGGCGCTCTCCAGCCGCTCGTAGGGGCAGTCCTGGTCGCGGCCCAGCTCGCCCAGGGCGGCGAGGCCCGCCGCCACCGCGAGCGGGTTTCCCGAGAGGGTGCCGGCCTGGTAGACCGGCCCGGCGGGGGCGATCTGCCGCATGAGCGCCGCCGGCCCGGCGTAGGCGCCGATCGGCAGCCCGCCGCCGATCACCTTGCCGAGCGTCGTCAGGTCCGGGCGGAGGTCGAAGAGCACCTGCGCCCCGCCCCAGGCGACGCGGAAGCCGGTCATCACCTCGTCGAAGACCAGGAGCGCGCCGTGGCGGTCGCAGAGGGCGCGCAGCCCCGCCAGGAACCCCGGCGCCGGCGGCACCAGCCCCATGTTGCCGGCGATCGGCTCGACGAAGACCGCGGCGATCTCGCCGCCGTGGGCGGCGAAGTGCGCCTCGACCGCGGGGAGGTCGTTGTACGGCGCGACGAGCGTGTCGGCGGTGACGGCCTCCGGCACGCCCGGCGAGGAGGGGACGCCGATCGTCGCCGCGCCGGAGCCGGCGGCGACCAGGAACGGGTCGGCGTGCCCGTGGTAGCAGCCCGCGAACTTGACCAGCTTCCGCCGGCCGGTGGCGGCGCGGGCGAGGCGCAGCGCCGACATCGTGGCCTCGGTGCCCGAGTTGACGAGGCGCACCATCTCGACGCCGGGGAGCGCCGCGGCGATGCGCTCGCCGAGCTCGACCTCGGCGACGGTCGGCGCGCCGAAGGCGGTGCCGCGGCAGAGCGCCGCCGCCACGGCGCGCTCGATCGCCGGATGGCGGTGGCCCAGGATGTGCGGCCCGTAGCCGCCGATGTAGTCGACGTAGCGGCGGCCGTCCTCGCCTTCGAGCCAGGCGCCCTCTGCGGCGCGGACGAAGACCGGCTCGCCGCCGACGCCGCGGAAGGCGCGCACTGGCGAGTTGACGCCGCCGGGGAGGACGCGCTCGGCGCGGGCGAGGAGGTCACCAGCCATGGCGGCGGCAGCCTACCGTAGCGGCCGGGCCCC
>JBIOUG010000023.1:0-3866 GCA_044866775.1 Thermoanaerobaculia bacterium
GCGAGGATCGATTCGGCCCTTGGCAACACGTCATCACGAGCCTGAAGGGCTGGGGGCAGCTCTCCCTGCAGAGGGGGGCGGGCCACCCCAAACGTCAACTGTCCACCGAACCGGGGCAGCTTCAGGACTTTTAGCTGATCGCAGCGGGGGAATTTAGGGAGTCCGGATCTGCTCGCGCAAGGCGGCATCGCTCTGCGCCCGGCGCGACGGTGCCCGCCGGCTCCAAGCGAGTCCAGCAGGCGGCACATCGTCCGGACAGCGTACACGGCCCGGTTCGCTCTCACGAATCCGAGACTTCGGCGGAATCGATCCGGTCTCCCGAGCAAACCAGGCCGCGGCTTTTGCCAAGATCTCCAGCGCTTCCCGCAGCCGCCGGTTCTCGCAGCCGCCGCAGCTCATCACGCTCAGCCGTGTCAGGCCATCCTCACGGCGCCCCTCATAGTTCCGAATCGTCTGCTCCGACGGCTCGAACTCCTCGGCCAGCTCCTCGAAGGAACGACACGCACCGACAGACCGTACGGGCCATGGAGGACAAGCCGCGCACCAACCACCGTAGCCGGGCTCGATGGCCCGTCACGCGAATCACTCGGCCCCAAGAGGGGAGGAACCCACCACGCGGAAGACCTCGTGCTGTGCGCCCTGTTCTTCGCCCTGGCCGTGACCCTCCCACTGGCGGCACGAGCCGAGGAAGGGCAGTGAACCGGCTGGATCACCGACGACCAAATGCGGCGCCAGCGCGCCAAGGCCGAGCACAAGGACTGCGCCTTGAAGTGCCTGGAACAGGGCGACAGGGAACGATCGAGGGCGACGCTATCAAGGTCGTGGGTATCGAGATGGCCGGGCACGAAGCCACGGGCACGTCCACTAGGACGCCGCCAGCATCACCTTCCGCGTCAGCACCGTCACGTCGCCGGTGTTGATGGGCACCGCTGTCGCCGGCCGCCGTCGTGCCAGCCACTGGCCGGCCGGCGGCAAGCCGTAGGAGCGGTCGAAAGCCCAGAGCTCGAGCGGGCCGGCGGCGGCGAGCACGACCTCGATGTCGATCCCCTCCGCCGGCATGCCGGTGAAGGTGACCACGCGCCAGCCCGGGTCCAGCCGGGAGTCCATCCGGCCGCCTTGGTCCGGGATCGGCGTGCCGGCCACAGTCAACGCGCGCACCTCAGCTTCCTCGGGCAGCGCCAGGCCGCCGATCGGAGCGCCGCGCCGCGAGGCGAGGTGCAGGACGAGCCGCCGCTCTCGCCCGACGCGCCCATCGGACGCCACCATAATCTCGGGCGACGGGAGCGGCAGCAGCTGCGCCGGCGCCACCTTCACGAGCGCCTGGCCGCTCCAGGGGTAGAGAGGCCGCCGCTCCCGCTCCCATGCGGCGGCCGCCGCGAGCTCGTCCGGCAGGCGCAGCAGCGGCCCAGCGGCGAACAGCTGGGCCCGCACCACCCGCCCGTCTGTATCGACTTCCTGGTGAAAGCCGAGGTTGAGCGCCTCGGGCGATTCCTCCGTGTAGGCGGGTAGCGTGAGCGCCCAGCCGGTGAGCAGGAGACCGACGAGCGCGAGCCCGGCGACGGCCGCGCGGCGCGAGTGGCGCGGGGCTGCCGCGACGAGCGGCGCGAGGCCGGTGGTGGCGAGCGCCACCAGGGCGGCTGCCGCCGGCAGGATGCCGGCGCCGAGCGAGTCCGGGAGGAAGCGCAGGATCGGGAACCAGAGCACGCCGGCGGCGGCGAGCGGCAGGAGCGCAGCAAGCGCTGCGAGCGACGGCGCGGCCAAGCCCGCGAGCCCGGCGAGGAGCGCCGGCACAATGAACAGGAACGACACGCCCGGCAGCGCCAGCGCCGTCACGATCCCCACTGCCGCCCAGACGCCCCACACCGCCGTCCAGATCTCCCAGGCGCCTCCCCGCCGGACGAGGAGCGCCGCGACGGCGACGGCGGCGCCGAGCGCCAGCAGCCAGAACGGGGCTACGGCCGCCGGCTCGGCGAGCCAGCCAGCGCCGTAGGCTCCGCGGCCGAGGAGCCACTTCCCCAGGAGCCAGCCGACAAGCCCGGCCGCAACCACCATGAGCGGCAGGGCGAAGAGGCCCCAGGCAATCCGGGCGGCCCGCGCCTCGCCGCGGCGGACGAGCCGCACGGCCGCCCCGACCAGCAGCAGGAGAGCGAGCGCGGCGATCGCCGGCGTCCACCCCACCGGCCAGTGAACCACGCCGTAGCCGAGGACGTCGAAGAACACGGCCGCGCCGCGCGGCGGGCGTGAGAGGTCGGCCTCGGCCAGCGCGCGGGCAGTGGCGAGGAGGTTCTCGCCGTGGTGCTGGAGGCTTCCGAGCGAAAGACTCTCCAGGTTGTCGAGCGGCGTGTGGTAGTGCGCCGGGTGGCCGATGAAGGCGAAGTTGAGGCCCCGCATGCCGGCGCCCTTGAACACCGTGAAGTCGGTATCGTTTGGCATCCGCTCGTAGATCGTCGAGAAGAGCGAGCTGGTGAGCGGGCGCGACGCGACGCCGCTGAAGAGCACGGCCAGCCAGGCATTGTCGCGGTCGGTCTCGAACATCAGGCTGGCGCCCGAGGTGCCGCGCGCCTCGGCGTTGAGCACGGCGTCGACCTCGCGGGCGAGCGGGTGGCGGGCGACGAAGGCGTGGGCGCCGAGGAGCCCGGCTTCCTCCCCGTCGTCGATCAGGAACGCCACCGTATTGCGGGGCGGCGCGTCCTCGCGCAGCGCCCGCGCCACCTCGACCACCGCCGCCACCGCGGCGAGATCGTCCCCCACGCCGGGTCCGGCGGCCACCGAGTCGTAGTGGGTGGCGAGGAGAACTACGCCTCCCGGCTCTCGGCCGGGCAGGCGAACGAGGACGTTGCGCACCCGCGCGCAGCTCCCCGTAGGATGGCAGCCAACCGCCTCCTGCAGCTCGGGCTCGTAGCCCAGCCGCTCGAGCACCGCGACGAGGCGCTCGCGTGCCCGGGCGTTCTCGACACTCCCCACCGGGCGCGGCGCCCCCGCGCCCAGCACCTCGACGAGCACCGCCCGCGCCCGTGCCGCCGAGAACTCCTCCGGCGGCACATCGCCGCGGCGCGGCGCCGGCTCGCGGTAGCGCGCCGCGACCGCAGCGAGCGCGAGCGCGAGCACGAGCAGACCGGCGAAAAAACTCCAGGTGGGGAACGACCGTCTTGCTGGTTCCCGCTGCGGCGTGCGCTCGACCATGGAATCCCTCTCGACCCGACACAGACGTGCGGCGCCCTGCCGTCCTCGCGACGTGAACCGGAGGCGGAGCGCCCGCGGGTACTAAAATACCCGAGTTACGAGGACGAATTGACGGCCCGCAGCACCCATCGCCAGCTCACCTACGACGACCTCCTCGCGCTCCCGGACAAACGGCCTCCGCCCACGCGTGACCGCCCTGGAGATCGCTGGCTAGATTCGGCATCGGATCGTCGAACCGGCCATCGCCATCTGCGGCACCCCGGACACGGCCCGCGATCCGGCGCAGGTACTCGTGGCACAGCAGCTTGCTGGCGATGTCGTCGCCGTACTTCGGGCCGCGCAACTCCCCGCCGCCGGCGCGCTTCGCCACTACCAGCGCGCCGTGGGCGGCTCTGATAAGCTCTTCTGGGCTGGTCCCTTCGCACGGAGAGGTGGCACCTCTCAGGGTTACGGCTTCAAGACCGGTTGGCCGCTCGACAGGTTCTGCAGCGGAATGTTGAAGACCAGGAGCGATTCCGTGACAAGCGAGCCGGCCGCGCTCAGGTGCGCATCGGCGATGGAGTTGCCCCGGTTTCGTGGACACATCATCCTTTGGGAGAAAGGAGTCCGCGATGCCAAGGAGTCGACCGCCCTATCCGCCGGAGTTTCGCCGCCGGATCGTGGAGCTGGTCCAGTCGGGTCGT
>JBIOUG010000024.1:0-8831 GCA_044866775.1 Thermoanaerobaculia bacterium
GGACGGCCGGCGCGAGGCGCTGGCGCTGCGCGCCGGCGACGATCCGCTCGCCGCCTTCGCGGCGATCGCCGGCAGCACCGGCGGCACCGCTGCGGCGGCCGGCGAGACGGAACGCGCGGCCGTCTTCCCACGGCCTTTGCGCGCCGCGCGGAATCAGGCGGCCGCCGACGCGACGGCTTTGCACGCCGCGCGGACCGAGGCGCCCGCGCGCACCGCCGCCGCCCGTCCCGAGCCGCGGCGCGTCGCCGCCGGGGGGCGGTGAGCCGTGGGCAGCCGCCTCGCCTGCATCGCCGTCCCCCTCTTCCCGCTCGCCGCGCGCCTGCGCAGCGAGCCGGAGCTCCACCAGGTGGCGCTCGCCGTCGTCGAGGGCAACGGGCAGGTGGCGCAGGTCGCCGCGGCCAACCGGCCGGCGCGCGACGCCGGCATCGTCGCCGGGCAGACCCTGCCGCAGGCGCGGGCGCTCTGTCCCAACCTGGTGGCGCGGCCGCGCGACCCCGAGCTGGAGCGCTCGGCGCAGGAGGCGCTGCTCGAGGCGGCCGAGCGCTTCTCGCCGCGGGTCGAGGACGCCGGCGACGGCGTCGCCTACCTCGACCTCGCGGGGCTCGAGCGCCGCTTCGGCGCCGGCCACGCCGGCGAGGAGGAGCTGGGGCGGGCGCTCGCCGGCGCCACCGAGGCGATCGCGCTGCCGGCGCGGGTGGGGATCGCCGGCAGCAAGCTGGCGGCGCGGGTGGCGGCCGGGCTCCCCGGCTCGCCGCTCGTCGTGCCAGCCGGCGAGGAGGCGGTCTTCCTCGCGCCGCTGCCGCTGACCCGCCTCGCGCCCGAGGCCGAGGTGGCCGCCACCCTCGAGCGCTGGGGGCTGCGCTCGATCGGCGACTTCGCGCGCCTGCCGGCCGCGCGGGTGGCGAGCCGCCTGGGCAGCGCCGGCCAGGAGCTGCACTCGACGGCGCTCGGCGTCGACCCCCGCCCACTCATCCCGCGCGAGCCGCCCCCCACCTTCCAGGAGGGGATGAGCCTGGAGTGGCCGCTGGTCTCGCTCGAGCCCTTCCTCTTCATGGGCCGGGCGGCGCTCGAGCGCCTCTGCCGGCGGCTCGAGGTCTGCGGCCTCGCCTGCAGCCGGCTCACCCTCGCCCTGCGCCTCGACCCCGACGGCATCCACGAGCGCACGCTCGACCTGCCGGCCCCGAGCCGCGACACCAAGACCCTCCTCACCCTGATGCGCCTGGAGCTCGAGGCCCACCCGCCGGGAGCGCCGGTCCTGGGCTTCAGCTTCCTCGCCCACCCCGACCGCCCGCGCGAGGCCCAGCTCTCGCTCTTCGGGCCGGCGGCCCTCTCCCCCGACAAGCTGGCCACCACCCTGGGACGGCTCTTCGCCCTCCTCGGGCCGGAGCGGGTGGGCTCCCCGCAGCCGCTCGACGGCCACCGCCCCGAGCGCGCCGCCTTGGTCGCCTTCGCGCCGCCGCCTCCTCCCGAGGTGCGGCGCGAGCCGCCGCGCGGGCGCGGCCTCCTGGCGGTGCGGGTGCTGCGGCCGCCGGTGGCGCTCGAGGTGATCACCGAGGAGCCGCCGCCCGAGCCGCAGGGCGTCCTGCCTGGAGCCCCGGCCGGCAACGGCGGCGCGCGCAACGGCGGCGCGGCCGGAGAGCGTGCGCGCTGGCTGCGCCCGCGCGAGATCCGCCCGGTCGCCGGCGACGGCACGAAGCGCCCGCACCTCCAGGGCGGCGTGCGGGTGGCCGCCGGCCCCTGGGCGATCGAAGAGGGGTGGTGGGAGGAGAGTCCCGTCGAGCGCGACTACTGGGACGTCGAGCTCGCCCAGGGCGGCATGCTGCGCATCTACCGCGACCGCCAGAGCGGCGACTGGTACGCCGACGGGATCTACGACTGAGATCGCAGCCTCGTTCTCACTGCCGAGAGAGGCGGCGTGGCTTGGCGGCGAGCCGGCGCCTCTCGAACGATCCATCCGGCAGGACGACGAGGTACTCGGGGCTGCTCCTCGGGTGGAATCGAACCTTCGTCCGGTCCAGCCAATGATCGCCGGCGCACGGGCTCGCGTCGACCACCAGAGCACCGTCCTCGGTATCCGCGAGGTACATCGTCGCACACTCTCCCCCCAGCGAGCGACTGAGAGCGACCTCGTAGCGTGGCCGATCGGCAAGACCGGCATCCTCCCAGGCCGAGAGGACGAAGCGCTCGAACAAATCGGAGCCGATTCCACGCTGCTCCCGCACTCCGAGCCCCGAGAGCTCGATGCGCAGGCGCTTCGCGGGATCGGTCTGCCGCCAGTCGTTCAGCCAGGGGTGCCGTCGCACCGCGGCCTCGGCTCGAGCCAGCAGCTCCCCGAAGTCGTTCCAGTCGTAGACGGGCCTGCCGGCGCTCAACGTGTCGTACCAGCGCACCTCATCCACCCCCTCGCCGGGGGCCAGCGCTTCGAGGACGACAAACAACGACGGCGGCTCGCCGTTGACGGGGCCCATCTCTGTCGCGCGGATCGCCCAGCGCTCCGAGAGCTTCTCGAATCCCGGTAAAGACCGGGCCAGCGCCAGGCTCGACCCCGGCGGAGCGGAGGGCCGCAGCGGAGGCACGTCGTGCGGCCCGAGATCACGAGCGGCGATGAGCTTCCGCTCGTACGCGATGAGGTCCTGCAACGGGTCGTCCTGGAAAGCGCTGTGGCGGGAAAGGCTCTCGAAGTGTGCTTCGGCACGCTCGAACTCGCCGAGCAGGCGGTGGAGCTCCCCGATCAGGAGCTGGACGGTCGTGATCTGCGCCATCTCCGGGTCCGCGCTGGCCTCGAACCGGAGGAAGGCGTCCCTGGCAAGGCGGAGGTAGCTCTCATACCGATCTCGGTCCTCGTCCTCGACCTGCCACGACGCCTCGAGGTATGCCTCGCCGATCGCATAGGCGTCCCTGCCCAGGAACTCGTAGATCTTCGCCGCGAGGAAGTACGACGGGTGGTCCTTCGCCAGGAGCTGGTACTCCGGCGAGAGAACGTATCGCCGCACGCGCTTCCGCAGCTCGCGACTCAGCGGTTCCTCGAATTGAGGAAACCTGCAGGTCGGGCAGAGCGGAAGCGACCATGGCGCCGGCGTGGGGCCGTCCGGCTTGAGATCGAGGCGCCGGCCCCAGCTTGTGCCTGACAGGTCGACCTGCGCCTCAAAGCGAGTGCCGTCGATCGGACACTTGAGGCGCACGACGCCGGTGATGTGCGCCTCGGCCACCACGGCCAGGCACACGAGGACCACCACCAGCGCGACACCCGCCGACAGCCCAGGTCGGGACATGTCCCCCGCCTGCGCAAGGCGGGTGCCACCCCCTCCAGCCCGTTCGCCCTTGGGGAGCGGCGGCATCGTTCCAAGCCTTCGCTTTCAATAGGTTGGATCTCCAAGCCTCTGAACGAGCCCTGCTCCACGGTCGTCCTCGCCGCCGGCGGGCGGGAGAAGGCCGTGGTGCTGCGCTTCGGCATGAGCGAATGAGAAGGGGCCGCGGCACCCGCCGCGGCCCCCTTTGGTTTTCTGGACTGTGGGTTGGAGCGTCCCGAGCGTTAGAAGCGCCAGGAGACGCCAGCGTTGATGCCGAAGCCGCCCAGCTCGACGTTCGACTCGCGCTCGAGCTCGATGTTATTGACGTCCCTGACCTTGTCCGGGTCGCGCCGGACCTCGGCCTCCATGTTGCGGTACATCGCCTCGACCATGAAGTTCAGGTTCTCCCGCATCCCGAACTCGCTCCCCAGGACGCCGTAGAAGCCGGCCTGGTCCTTGATCTCGACGTCATCGCTGTCGAGCAGGAAGTAGGAGACGCCGCCGCCCACGTAGGGGTTCCAGCGCGCGTCGTTGCCGAAGTCGAAGGCGACGCCGGCCTCGAGCGGGACCGCCTGGAGCTCGAAGTCGAGGCTCTCGGGCGAGGTGTCCCGGGTGAGGTCGTTCAGCCACGAAGCGCGCAGGTCGAGCCACCCGAGGCGGGTGCGCAGACCAGCGCCGCCCGACGAGTCGACGTCCTCGGTGTTGTGGTACGCGCCGAACACCCCGAAGCTGTTGTCCGCGGCCGCGGGGCTGACGGCCACGAGGGCGATGAACGCCCCTAGGATGAAGGCCCCTAGCAAGACGTGCTTTCTCATGACACCTCCAGTTCCGTCCGCGACTTTGGACGTGCCGGACGGAGTTGTTGACTCCACCGGGGAGGGCAGCACGCGCCTCCCACCGTTGCTGCCGGGCGACGCGGCGGCCCCCCTCTGGGGCCATTCCGGACGCGCGCCCGGTTCGGCCGCCTATTGTGCAAGGGGTGGGCCAGCTAGGAGCGATCGAGGCGGGCGCGAAGGCTTCCGCGCCCTCGGCCTGCCGGCTATTTGCGCAGATTCGCCGCCAGGACGCGCTTGCGCAGGCGGATGCTCGTCGGGGTGGCCTCGACCAGCTCGTCCTCGCGCAGGAACTCGAGCGCCTGCTCGAGGTTGAAGAGCCGCGGCGGCACCAGGCGGACCAGCTCCTCGGCGGTCGAGGCGCGCATGTTGGTGAGCTTCTTCTCGCGCACGATGTTGACGTCGAGGTCGTTCTCGCGGTTGTGCTCCCCGACCACCATCCCCTCGTAGACCTCCTCGCCGGGCGAGACGAAGAGCGTGCCGCGCGGCTGCAGGTGCTCGATGGCGTAGGCGGTGGCGCGGCCGGAGCGGTCGGCCACCAGCGCGCCGGTCTCGCGGCCGGCGATCTCCCCCTGCCACGGCTCCCAGCCGTCGAAGAGGTGGTTCATGATGCCGGTCCCCTTGGTCGCGGTGAGGAGCTCGCCGCGGAAGCCGATCAAGCCGCGCGAGGGGACGCGGAACTCGATCCGCACCCGCCCCGAGCCGTGGTTCACCATCTTCATCATCCGCCCCCGCCGCGCGCCCATGCTCTGGGTGACGACGCCGATGAACTCCTCGGGGCAGTCGACGGTCAGCAGCTCCATCGGCTCGTGCACCGCGCCGTCGACGCGCCGCGTCAGCACCTCGGGCTTGCCCACGGCAACCTCGTAGCTCTCGCGGCGCATCATCTCGATCAGGATGGCGAGCTGGAGCTCGCCGCGGCCGGAGACCTGGAAGGCGTCGGGGGAGCCGGTCGGCTCGACGCGGATCGAGACGTTGGTCAGCGTCTCGCGGTCGAGCCGCTCGCGCAGCTTGCGCGAGGTGACGTGGCTGCCCTCGCGGCCGGAGAACGGCGAGTCGTTGGCGGCGAAGACCATAGCGATCGTCGGCTCGTCGACGCGGATCGGCGGCAGCGGCCGCGGGTCCTCGGGATCGGAGATCGTCTCGCCGATCGACAGCTCGGCGAGCCCCGCGAGCGCCAGCACGTCGCCGGGCCCCACCTCGGCGATCTCCACCCGCTTCAGGCCTTCGTAGCCGTAGAGGATCGCCGCCTTGGCGACGGTGACCGAGCCGTCGAGGCGGCAGAGCGCCACCGCCTGGCCGCGCCGCAGCCGGCCGTTGAACACCCGGCCGATCGCCAGCCGCCCCACGTAGTCGTCGTAGTCGAGTGTGGTGACGAGCATCTGCAGCGGCATCGCGGGATCGAAGCGCGGCGCCGGCACGGCGCGCAGGATCTCCTCGAAGAGCGGCGCCAGCGTCTCGTCCGGCCCGTCGGGCGTGCGGCGCGCGGTGCCGGCGCGGGCGTTGGCGTAGAGCACCGGGAAGTCGAGCTGGTCCTCGGTGGCATCGAGGTCGATGAAGAGGTCGTAGATCTCGTCGAGCACCTCGGCCGGCCGGGCGTCGGCGCGGTCGATCTTGTTGATGACGACGATCGGCGGCAGCCCGGCCTCGAGCGCCTTGCGCAGCACGAAGCGGGTCTGCGGCAGCGGGCCCTCGCTGGCGTCGACCAGGAGCAGCACGCCGTCGACCATCTTGAGCGTGCGCTCGACCTCGCCGCCGAAGTCGGCGTGCCCCGGGGTGTCGACGATGTTGATGCGCGTGCCGCGATAGATCACGGCCGTGTTCTTGGCCATGATCGTGATCCCCTTCTCGCGCTCGAGGTCGATCGAGTCCATCACCCGCTCGGCCACCGTCTCGTTGCTGCGGAAGATGCCGCTCTGCCAGAGCATGGCGTCGACCAGGGTCGTCTTGCCGTGATCGACGTGGGCGATGATCGCGAGGTTGCGCAGCCCGGGAACCGTCGCCGGCGCAGGCGCGCGGTCGTCGGAGCGCGAGGAAAGGACGTCGTCGAGAGTCTGCATGGCGTTGTCTGAAAACGGGGAAGTGCTGCGGACCGGCGGCCGGCCGGAGCGGCCGACCCGCAGAGGATACCACAGGGGCGAGGGCGGCTCAGACCGCGACGGGCTGGCGGCGCGCCGCGGCGACGGCCGCGTGCACTTCCGCGACCGCCGGCGGCTCGAAGTAGGGCTGCTCGCAGCGCCGGCAGATCCAGGCCGGCACGCGCGGCAGCGAGACGACGTAGCCGGCGCCCGAGAGCCGCACGGGAGTCGTCGCATGGTGCAGCGTGCCGCCGCAAAAGATGCACGGCAGCTCGAGCGCCTCGGCGCTCGGCCGCGCCTCCCGCGGCGCCGGCACCTTGGCGAGCGTCCGACCGCGGCGGCGGATCGCCAGGCCGCCGGGCTCGAAGACCAGAGTGTCGCGGTCGTCGAGCACCAGTCGCGGGCGCGGCGGCGGCGCCTCGGTCGTGATCGGCAGCGTGTAGGAGAGCAAGGACTCCGAGCAGTCGATCACGTCAGCTCCTTCCCCCTCCTGCAGCGGTTCCATTCGAGCAACGCGAATGCAAACTGCCTGCCCGGCCGCAGGCCTCGGCGTTTGCGTCCCCGCGGCGGCGCGTGCTAAGGAGCCCGGCGCGAAAGCCTTCGCGCCTAGGAGCCGACCACGCCGCCGCCTCTCCTCCCTCCGCGCTCCACCCCGCACCGCGACGCGGCCCTGGCGGCGCTCGGCAGCCGCACCTGGGACCTCCTCGTGGTCGGCGGCGGCGCGACCGGCGCCGCCGTCGCCCGCGACGCGGCGCTGCGCGGCCTCGCCGTGGCGCTCGTCGAGCGGCACGACCTCGCCGCCGGCACCTCCAGCCGTTCGTCGCGCCTCATCCACGGCGGCCTCCGCTACCTGGCCCAGCTCCAGCTCGGCCTGGTGCGCGAGGGGCTGGTCGAGCGCGGCCGCCTCCTCGCCGCCGCCCCCGGCCTGGTCCGGCCGGTCCCCTTCCTCTACCCGGTCTACGCCGGCGACCCCGACCCGCTCTGGCGCGTCGACCTCGGCATGCGCCTCTACCACCTCCTCGCCGCCGGCCACCGTCTCGGCCGCTACCGCCGCCTGGACGCCGCCGCGGCCGCGGCCGCGGCGCCCGGCCTCCGGCTCCAGGGCCTCCGCGGCGCCGTCGCCTACCTCGACGGCGCCTGCCACGACGCCCGCCTGGTCGTGGCCCTGGCCCTCGCCGCCCGCGCCGCCGGAGCGACCATCGTCACCCGCTGCGCCGCCGTGCCCGAGTCGCTCCGCCCCTCGCCGGCGCGCCGTGGCCGCCCGGTGTCGATCGCCGCCGGCCGCGGCGCGAGCGGCCGCCGGGCGTCCGTTGCGGCCGGGAGCGGCGGCGCCGCCCTGCGCGAGGTCGCGGTGGAGGACGCCGTCACCACCCGCCGCTTCGCCGTCCGCGCGCGAGCGGTCGTCCTCTGCTGCGGCCCCTGGCCGGACCTCCTCGCCGGCTCCCCCGTGCGCCTGCGCGCCACCCGCGGCACCCACGTCGCCGTCCCCCGCAGCCGCCTCCCCCTCGCCTCGTACGTGACCCTCCGCTCCCCCGACGACGGCCGTCTCGCCTTCGCCATGCCGGTCGGCGAGCACACCGTCTTCGGCACCACCGACGTCGACGACACGACGCCGCCAGCCGCCGTCGCGCCCACCCCCGCCGACGTCGCCTACCTCCTCCGCCTGGCCACCCACGCCTTCCCCGACGCCGCCCTCACCCCCGCCGACGTCTCCGGCCTCTACGCCGGCCTCCGCCCCCTCGTCGCCCTCCGCTCCCGCCACAGCCGCGTCCACCCCACCCGCGTCCCCCGCAACCACGTCGTCGTCCCGGCCGCCCCCCGCCTCTGGATCCTCGCCGGCGGCAAGCTCACCAACCACCGCCGCATGGCCGAAGACTGCCTGGACGCCATCCTCGCCACCCCCGGCTCCCCCCCAGCCACGCCCTGCCGCACCCGCGACCTCCCTCTCCTCCCCGGCTCCCTCGACACCGGACGCGACCGCCTCCTGCGCCTCGGCCTCACGCCAGAGCGCATCGACGCCCTCGCCCGTATCTACGGCACGAGGCTCGAACGCCTGGCCGGAGCGCTGGAAGAAAAAGCTCAGGTAGGGAGGAACGGCACGCTCGACGACGACACCCTGCTCGCCGCCCAAATCGACCTCGCCGCCACCGAGGAGTGGGCGCTGACCCTCGACGACCTGCTGTTACGCCGCCTGACGCCCGGCCCGCTCGACCTCTCCGCCTGTCGGGCCCTCGCCCCCCGCGCCGCCGACCTCCTCGCCCCCCGCCTCGGATGGACCGCGCAGGAGAAGCAAGATCAGGTAAGGAGCTTCGGAGAGCTGATCGACCGAGAGTGGACCGCCGCCGGCCTCAGTCACCCAGATCCTTCGCCAGGCTCAGAGCCTTGGAAGAAGTCGGGCGGTCCTCCGAAAACGCCCGGGACGTAGCCCGGGCGCTACGCTCAGGATGACGGTTCGGGTCGGGACAACTCACAGCCGTCATCCTGCGCACAAAGCGTGTGAAGGACTTCGGGTGTCCTCCGAAAACGCCCGGGACGTAGCCCGGGCGCTACAGGACGTCGCACGGACTCATGGGACCGTGCAGCCGCGCGGCATGCCGGGTCGTAGGCGGCGGAACCGGAGCGCGCCCCCT
>JBIOUG010000025.1:0-132500 GCA_044866775.1 Thermoanaerobaculia bacterium
TGCCCGTCTGCGTCAGCCTGCAGGCCCTGTTCGACGAGTGTCCGGTCCTGCCTGACGCGTTGACGGCAATTCTCGAGCGCCGCACTGGAGCGATTAGCCCTACAGCGTTCGAGTTCATCTCCACCGAGGACCAGGTCCGAAGGGTCCGCGACTTCGCGGGAAGGCTGCCGGCTCTCACCCTTTGACATCCTAGGAGAGTGCCGCTACTCTCCTTGTATGTCTAGGAGAACCGCGTGAGCGACCAGACCGAGCTCCTGCAGGGCACGCTCGACATGCTCATCCTCAAGGCCCTGGCCATCGGGCCGATGCACGGCTGGGGCATCTCGCAAAGGCTGCGGCAGATGTCGGACGAGGTGCTGCAGGTGCAGCAGGGGTCCCTCTATCCGGCCGTCCACCGGCTCGAGCGGCAGGGATGGATCCGCTCGTCGTGGGGCCCGTCCGAGAACAACCGCCGCTCGCGCTACTACGAGCTGACCAGGGCCGGCCGCCGGCGCCTGGCCGAGGAGACGGAGAGCTGGGAGCGGCTGGCCGCGGCCGTGTTCCAGGTGCTCCGCACGACATGAGACCGTCGCTGGCGAGAGTGGCGGCGCGGAGCCTCCTCTTCCGGCTGCGCACCCTGCTGACCGCCGGCGCCCGCCAGCGCGAGGCCGACGAGGAGCTACGCTTCCACCTCGAGATGGCGGTGGAGCAGAACCTGGCGCGCGGCATGACGCCGGAGGAGGCGCGCGCGGCGGCGCTGCGCGATTTCGGCGGCGTCGAGCAGGTGCGCGAGGCGTGCCGCGACGAGCGTGGCGTGCCCTGGCTCGAGGCGGCCGCGCGCGACCTGCGTTGGTCGTTGAGGACGCTGCGCAAGGACGCGCCGTTCACCGCCGCGGCGGTGGCGGTGCTGGCGCTCGGGATCGGCGCGGTGACTGCGCTCTACCCGATCGTCCATGCCGTGCTCCTGGCGCCGCTGCCGTACCCCGCGCCGGAGCGGCTGGTGTCGCTCTGGGAGACCAAGGACGAGCCCGGCTGGGAGCGGGCGAACGCCTCGCCCGCGAACCTCCTCGACTGGCGCGACCAGGTGACGGGCTTCGCCGGCGTCGCCGGCTACGGGGGCTGGGTCGGCGGCTGGGCGCTCACCGGGGCCGGCGGCGCCGAGCTCGTAAGCGGCGTGCAGGTGGCGGGGAGCTTCTTCTCCGTTCTCGGGGTCCCGCCGCAGCTCGGCCGCGACTTCCGCCGCGACGAGCACTGGGGCGGCGGCGAGAAGGTGACGGTCGTCAGCGACGGCCTCTGGCGGCGGCGCTTCGGCGGCTCGCCGCGGGTCCTCGGCCGGCGCATCGAGCTCGACGGCGAGCCGCACACGATCGTCGGCGTCGCCGCGCCGGGGTTCGCCTTCCCGCGGCCGGGCGTCGACCTCTGGATGCCGTTCGACTTCGAGCGCTCATTCGCCGGCCAGGAGTGGTTCCGCCGCGCGCACTTCGTCAATGGCGTCGCGCGCCTGGCGCCCGGCGCGACGGTTGAGGGCGTGCACGCCGAGCTCGCGGCGCTCGCCGCGCGGCTCGAGCGCCGCTTCCCGTCGACCAACACCGGCCTCGGCGCCGGCCTGACGCCGCTCAAGGAGTGGCTGGTGGGGGACAGCCGGAAGCCGCTCCTCGTCCTGCTCGGCGCGGTCGGCGTCCTCCTCCTCGCCACCTGCGCCAACGTCGCCGGCCTGCTCGCGCGCCGAGCGGCCTGCTGCGCGGCCACGACGTGCGCGTCGCCGGTGGCCGCGACACGGCGCGGAGCCGCGGCGTCCTGGTCCTGGTCGAGGTGGCGCTGGCGATGGTGCTCCTCGCCGGCGCCGGCCTCACGCTGCGCAGCTTCACCGCGCTCGCGCGGGTCGACCCTGGGTTCCGGCCCGAGGGCGTGGTTGCGGCGAGCTATCAGCTCCCGCCGGCGCGCTACCCCGAGGCGGCGCAGGTGCTCGGGTTCCATCGCCGCCTTCTCGCGCGCGTCGAGGCGCTGCCTGGCGTCGCCGCGGCGGCGATCGCGAGCAGCCTGCCGCTCGAAGGGAGGGAGTGGACCTCGCACCTCGTCGTCGAGGGGCGGCCGCGCGAGGAGAGCGGCGTCGAGTTCCATCGCCGCATCGTCACGCCCAGCTACTTCGCGACCGCCGGCGTGCGGCTCGTGCGCGGCCGGGTCTTCGCGCCGTGGCTCGACGAGTCGGCGCCGGCGGAGGTCGTGGTCAACGAGGCGCTCGTCCGCCGCCACTTCCCCGATCGCGACCCGCTCGGGCGGCGCGTCGCGATCAGCGCCGACGAGCCGGTCTGGCGGACGATCATCGGCGTCGTCGCCGACGAGAAGCTCGAAGGCCCGGCGGCGCCGGCGATGCCCGAGATCTTCGTGCCGCTCGGCCAGGAGCTCTTGGGCGAGTACGAGCTGCCGCTGCGCGGCGGGACGCTGCTCGTGCTGGCGCGCTCGGGCGACCCTCTGGACCTCGTACCGGCGCTCCGCGGGGTGGCGAACGAGCTCGACCCCGCGCTGCCGCTCTACGATCCGCGCACGCTCGAAGGCATGCTCGCCGAGGCAATGCGCCGCGAGCGGCTGCTGATGGCGCTGCTGGCGCTCTTCGGCGCGATCGCGCTGGTGCTGGCGGCGGTCGGGCTCTACGGCTTGATCGCCTACTCGGTCGCCATGCGCCGGCAGGAGATCGGCATCCGCATCGCCCTCGGCGCCGGGGCGATGGACGTGGTGCGCGTCACCGCGGCGCGCGCCTTGGCGCTCTGCGGCGTGGGCGTCGTCGCCGGGCTCGGCCTCGCCGGCGCCGCGGGGCGGGCGCTCGCCGGCCTCCTCTACGGGGTGCGGCCGGCCGATCCGGCCAGCCTCGCCGGCGCGGCGGCGATCCTCTGCCTCGCCGCGCTCGCGGCGGCGCTGCCGCCTGCGCGGCGGGCGGCGCGCGTCGATCCGATGGAGAGCCTGCGGGTCGAGTGACGTCCGGCGGCGGCGCGCCGCTACCACGCCACCCGATAGACCGGCACCGGCTGCGACTTGCCCTTGAGGGACATCGGCGGCAGCTCGACCATCGCCGGCCGGCGTGAGAGGCCGAGGCAGAGCGGCTGGCTGATCAGGACCTCGCCCGGCCCGGCCTCGGCGCAGAGGCGGGCGGCGGTGTTGACGGCGTCGCCGAGCACCGTGTACTCGAGCCGCCGCGCGCTGCCGATGTTGCCGGCGAAGACCTCGCCGACCGAGAGCCCGATCCCCACCTCCAGGCGCGGCCGCCCGCGCTCGGCCCACTGCGGCGCCAAGCGGCGCAGCGTGCGCTGCATCGCCAGCGCCGCCGCCATCGCCCGGTCGGCGTCGTCGGGACGGGCGAGCGGCGCACCCCAGAGCGCCATCAGGGCGTCGCCCATGAACTTGTCGAGCGTGCCGCCGTGCTGGAAGACGATGTCGACCATGGCGGTGAAGTACTCGTTCAAGACGCTCGCGATCTCGTCGGGCGAGAGGCGCTCGGAGAGCGCGGTGAAGCCGCGGATGTCGGAGAAGAGGACGACGACGCGCCCCTTGGTGCCGCCGAGCTGCACCGCCTCCTCGTGCGCGGCGATCTGGCCGGCGAGCTCGGGGGCGAAGTAGCGCTGGAAGTTCGACAGCACGACCGCCTCGCGCCGCACCCGCTCGAGCAGCTCGCTGTTCTCGATCGCCACCGCCACGATGCCGGCGAAGGCGGAGAGGAAGTCGAGATCCTCGTCGCTGAACGACTGGATGAGCGAGAGGTTGTCGAGGTAGATGATCCCCATGCAGCCGCGCGAGGAGAGGAGCGGCGCGCACATCGCGCTCTGCACGCCGTGCGAGTGGATGGTGCCGCCCTCGAAGCGCACGTCGGCGGGCGCGTTCTCGATCCGCAGCGCCACCCGCTCGCTCATCGCCTTGTGCACCACCGAGCGCGGCACTGCCCAGGTGGTCGGGGCGCCCGCCACCCGGTGGCGCGAGATGCGCGGCTGGAGCGTCTCGTCCGGGCCGACGGTCAAGATGCCGACGCGGTCGACGCTCATCACCTCGAAGATGACGTCGGCCACCTTCTCGAGGAGCTGCTCGAGGCTGGCGTAGCGCGCGAGCTCTTTGGCGATGTCGAGGAGGAGCGAGAGCTGCATCGCCTGCCGCTCGGCGAGCGAGAGGCCGGCGAGACGCAGGGCGGTGGTGCCGAGGGTCGAGCGGCCGGTGGTGCGCGAGGGGAGCTCCGAGGGGCCGCGCACCGGCACCTGGCGGAGGATCGTGGCGTCGAGGAGCTCCTGGCCGGCCGGCGCGGTGCGCGCCGGCTCGCTCGGCACCTCCTGGAGCTGGAAGGCGACCTTGCCGAAGGCGACCGCGTCGCCGTCCTTGGCGAGCGCCGCGGTGACCCGATGGCCGTTGACGAAGGTGCCGTTGGTCGAGCCGAGGTCGCGGACGGTGAGGGCCGTGCCGTCGGCCACGAGCTCGGCGTGGCGCCGCGAGACGGTCGCGTCGCGCAGCGGCAAGTCGCTCTGGGCGAGGCGCCCGACCATGTAGCTGCGACCTCGCAGCAGGTCGAGCGAGCGCTCACCGGTGGTGGCGACCAGACGGAGACTCAAGGCCCAACGTTCCTCGCGGGCGGCGGCCGGCACGGCCCGGCGCGCCCGCCTAGAAGAGGTACGGTACAGGATGCTCCCGTGGCAGGGAAGGCCGAGGCCAGCCGCGAAGTGGGAGGGAAGCAAAAACGGGTTGCCCGCTGTTTTGGGCCTGTGCTACCCTACGCCCGTCCGCTCAGGACGACGTGGCGCATTCGTCTAGGGGTCCAGGACGCCGCCCTCTCACGGCGGTAACACGGGTTCGAATCCCGTATGCGCTACCAGCTTTTCTCATGCCATCACTGGCAGACACAAGTCACTGAAAAGTAAGCAGGTTACCGGGGTTCTAAATCCCGTCTCGGTGTCGTACACGACTCCCTCCGGGAAGAGTGTCCGCTGTAGGCGTTGACGGTTCGCGAGCGACGCGCCGGCCCAGAGGCGGGCGGCGTTGAGGGCGATGCGCTCGGCATAGGCCAGGGTGCCCTCGAGATCGATCTCGTCGAGCTGGGCGTCGTGGCACTCGAGCTCCGCCAGTGCGAGATCCTGGTTGAGCTTGTCGAGGTGGTGCTGGTAGGACTCCTTGTCGATCACCTGCTCGAAGATGAAGGCCTCGGTGAGGCGGTCCTTCCGCTCCTTGAGCGTGCGGACGCGCTGCTCGACCGAGCGCCGGAACTCGGCTTGCCGTCGGTCGGCCGGAAGTTGAGAAGCCCGGTCTCTAATTTTAGAGAGGACGACATAGCAGCTATCCAGATATCAGCATTGGTGTGGCGCGTGCGCACAACTTATAATCACCTTACCGCCTGAGATCGAGAGTCGAGCGTGAGGTCTCTGTGCCTCGCGCGACCGGTGACGTTGCTGCCGTGGCGCCCGGACCGATGGGGGGCCGGCGGCCGGGCTATCTGCGGCCTACTCGTCCAGGACACGGGAGGTCTTAGCATGCCTCCGAAGCTCCGCCTCCGCGCCGATCATCGATCTGGATCCATCGGGTCGAGCACTCTGCAGGCCCTGGCGTTGGCGAGTTTCAGAGCTGAGGAGCAGGAGCGCCGGCGGATTGCCGAAGGGTTGCACGACGCGGTGGGGCAGGCTCTGGCGACGGCGAGCCTGCGGCTCGAGGCGTTGCGTAGAGTCGAGGCCGACCCGGCGAAGTGCTGGTCGCTGAACGAGATCCGGGCCCTGCTTGACAGCGCAATTCGCGAGATCGGCTCCCTGACCTTCGAGCTGAGCTGTCCGACCCTCTACACGCTCGGGCTGGGACCTGCCTTGGAAGGTTTGGCGGAGCGCATGACCGGGTGCTCCGACATCCGCTTCCAGATGGAGGCCCAAGGCAGGGTGGAGCCATTGGCCGAGGAGCTGAAAGTGCTGTTCTACCGGGTGGCCCGCGAGCTGCTCCTCAATGTGGTCAAGCATGCTCGGGCCAGAAACTGCCGTCTCAGCCTGAAACGGGCAGGTAGCCGGATCCGCCTCGTGATCGAGGATGACGGGGTCGGTTTCGATCCCTCGCAGGCACGCCTCGAGCCGACACCGAATGGAGGATTCGGTCTCTTTGTCCTGCGACAGCGGTTGCATGAGCTCAGCGGTCGCCTGACGATTCGGCGTCGACCGTCTGGCGGCACTCGGGTTGTCGTCGAAGCACCTCCGGAGGCCGAGCTTGGGCAGCCCGAGCTGCCGGCACGGGCGGCGCCATGAAGAAGCGGCTCCTCCTGGTCGACGACCATGCGTTGTTCTCGGCAAGTCTCCGCAGCCTCCTCGAGCGCGAACAGGACTTCGAGGTGATCGGCGAAGCGGACCACGGGGTGGCGGCGGTGAGGCAGGCCCGGCTGCTGCGGCCGGACCTCGTCCTCGTGGACCTCGCGATGCCCGGTCTCAACGGCATCGAGGCGACGCGCCGGATGACCACCGAGATGACCGGAATCAAGGTGCTGGCCTTGTCGATGCACTCCGATCCCCGGTTCGTCGAGGCGGCGCTCGAGGCCGGCGCCGCGGGCTACCTGCTCAAGAGCTGTACCTTCGAGGAGCTGGGGCTGGCGATCCGTACCGTGCTCGCCGGCCGCGCCTACCTGAGTCCCGCCATCGCCGGCGCCGTGGTCGATGCCTTGCGGAAGCGGCGGCCGGCGGGCGCCACGGCCGCCACCGCCCTCACCCAGAGGGAGCGGGAGGTGCTCCAGCTCCTGGCCGAAGGCCATGGTACCCGAGAGATCGGCTGCCGCCTGTGCATGAGCCCGAAGACGGTTCACACGCATCGCAAGAAGATCATGGAGAAGCTCCGGATTCCGAGCGTGGCAGGACTCACCAAGTACGCCATCCAGGAGGGCCTGACCTCCCTGCCCCGGCTCTGAGCTACGACAAATCGCCTGCCACCTTCAGACTCTTTCCGATGGCGCGACCGGCCGGAGTCGTCGAGAATGGGGGCGGAGACGGGAGGCCTGGAACCCCATGAGCGAGCATTCCCGGGACAGAGCGCTGAGAGACAAGGCGTCGGCGGCGCAGGATTCGGAGTCCCGCCCGGCGCGGCGCGCGGCCATGGCGCCCCACCCGCTGCCGGCCGCCGCCGTGCGACGGTTCGTGGGGGATCCGCGAGGCGCCGGGCCCGACGTCCTGCTGCAGCTCTCCCGCACCGCCGGCAACCGTGCGGTGGCGCGGCGCATCGCCGCCGCGCGCAACCCCAGGGGCTTGCCGGAGTCGGTCGCGGAGCCGGCGAGCGGCAACCCGACGCGCCTGCCGCCGCGGCTGCGCATGGGCATCGAGTCGCTCTCCGGCCTCGCAATGGACGACGTGCGGGTCCACTACGATTCCCCGACGCCCGCAGGTGTCGGAGCGCTCGCCTTCGCGCAGGGGCACCGCATCCATCTGGCGCCGGGCCAGGAAGCGCACCTCGCGCATGAGGCCTGGCACGTGGTGCAACAGAAGCTGCAGCGGGTGCGGCCGACGCGATCCGTCGGCGGCAACGCGGTCAACGACCAAGACGTCCTCGAAAAGGAGGCGCACGTGATGGGGAGGCGGGCGATCCAGGTGGGGGGAAGCGGGCGATCGACACCGTCCGAGCGGCTCGCGGTGGTTCCCGTGGCGGACCAGGCCGCGCCCATTCAGCGCGTCAAGTGGCGGTGGAATGCGGGGACGAAGACCTGGTCGCAGGTCGGGCCCAACACGACCGCGGCGCCGCCGGCCCATGAGGGCAGTGAGGATGGCGAGGAGTGGGACGACACCTACAGCCAGGCTACCGATCCCACGGTGCGTCCGTTTCTCCCCACCGGTGCAAGGTTCATGGGCGAGAGGGCGATGCGCCAGCAACTGCAAGGGAAACGTCCCGCAGCGGCCGATGTCCGCGTCTCGGCGTTCAAGACCGCGAACCTGCGGGGAGGGTCCGGCCTGCACGAGGTCGTCCCGACCAACCTGGCGGGCGAAGTCGCCGCGAGCGGCAACCCGGCGATGATCGGCGCCCAGAGCGGCGCCCGCACCTCGACGGCGCATCAGCTCTTCCGCACCGCCGGCGGTGAGGTTGGTGCGCACACTGGCTTCGCGCCCAAAGCGAGCGGTCCCGGCAGCACACACACTGCCGGGCAGGCAGCTGCGCACGACCGGCTCCGGCTCGCGGCCCGGGCCGTCATGGCGGACCCTGATCCGGCGCGGGTCGTCAACGCGGTCGTCTTGGCGAACGTCGAGGGGGAGCCGACAGGGCAGGAGGTGCTCGCCAGCGCTTACCTGACCGGGATGCAACCGAACCTTCAAGCGATCGGGCGCCCGATTGGCCCTCCGGCCATCGCTTCGACACCGCCCGACCCGGCGAGGCTGGAGTTGGCGAAGGCGATGCACGAAAGCCGTGAACTAACGAAGACGCGGATCAGATCGCTCAAGAGGAACCGCGGACAGGGGCGCTCTCCGAGCCCGTCACGCGCCCCCATCGACGCCAGCGGAGGGGGCGGTGGGTACGTTGCCGGACCGCCTAGCGATTACAGGCTCTCGCCGGTGCCGTCTTTTGAGTCGGGCTCGGTCGAGGAGGAAGCTGCGAACATGGCGGCCTGGCTCACGGCAGCGGAACGGGAGGGGTTCAAGAAAAGAAGAAGAAGGCCGAACCCATAACCTTACCGCTGATCCTGGTTGCCGACGGCGGTGGAGAAGGTCCTGCGTCACCAGCTCGGCCTCTCTAGAGGCCGCCTCGCTCGGACTTCGCCCGAGCGCCTTCTGCGACAAACCGGCCTGCAAATTCAGACTTCCTCCGATGGCGCCGCAGGCCGGCGCCCTCCGAGAATCGTCCTCGCTTCCCTGGCGCATTCATCGACCGGGCGGGCCTACCAACTTGGCGGCGACGCACTCCTTGACGCACTCCATGACGGCGACCGGCGCCGACCCCTCGATCGCTCACCTGCTGGCCGAGCTCGAGCGAATCGATCTGCTGCTCCGGGCGGCGGCAGAGAGGGCGCGCCAGCGGCCGGCCGCGGACCAAGACCTCCGCGGGCTGTTCATCGCGGAGGAGGAGGTCGACGGGCTGGTGAACGAACCGGCCGGCCTACCCCACTGGGCGGCGGGGCCGGCGGCGACCGTCGCCGGCGAGCAGCGCCTGGCCGAGCGCCGTGCCGGCTGGCACCGGGAAGGTGCCACCCTCCGGCTCGAGGAGCTGAGCCGGCTCTTCGGGCTCTCGCCGTTCGAGCGCGACGCGCTCCTGGTCGTGTTGGCGCCGGAAGTCGACCTGCGCTACGAGCGGCTCTTCGCCTACCTTCACGACGACGTCACCCGCAAGCGGCCGAGCGTCGACCTGGTGCTCAACCTGCTTTGCGCAGACTTCGCGGCGAAGCTCGCGACCCGAACCTGCTTCTCCGCTGGTGCGCCGCTGCTCCGGCATCGTCTGCTGGAGACGATCGACGATCCTTCACGGCCCTCGCCGCCGCTGCTCGGCCGCGCTCTCAAGATGGACGACCGGCTGGTGGACTACCTGCTGGGGGGCGACCCGCTCGACGTCCGCCTGCTGACCTGCGCCGAGGTCGTGGAGCCTCGGCGCGGGGTCCGGGAGCCGCCGGCGGCGGCCTCTCTCGAAGGCCCGCTGCGGGAGCTGGCGGCAGGCCCCTGGCAGTCGGCGCCCGCGGAGGTGATCTACCTCCAGGGGCCCTCGGGCGGGGGCCGACGGGAGGCCGCCGAGGCGGTCTGCCGGGCGCGGGGTCTCGCGCTGCTGGTCGTCCACCTGGATCGGCTTCCAGCCGGCGACGACGGGGCTTTCCGCGCCGTCGTCGAACTCGCGCTGCGGGAGGCCGCGCTGCGCGGCGCGGTCCCATACTGGAACGCCTTCGACCGGCTGCTCGCCGAGGAGCGGGCGCCCCAGCTCCAGTTCTTCCTCGCGGCCCTTGCCGGCCGGGCCGGGCTCGCCTTCCTCGCCGGCGAGGTGCTGTGGGAGGCCGGTAGCGCTCTCGGGCAAGCGCGCTTCGTCCGCCTCGAGCTGGCGCCGCCCGAGGAAGCCGAGCGGGCCGCCCTCTGGCGACGCTGCCTCGGCCGCCCGCGCCCCTCCGACGACGGCCTCCTCGACCTGGCGAGTCGTTTCCGGCTGACCGGCGGCCGCATCCGCGACGCCGCGGCCACCGCCCGCAGCCTGGCCGCGCGCCGGGGCGCGAAGGGTGGACGCCCCAGCCTCGGCGACCTGGCCGCCGCCTGCCGCATCCACTCCCGCTCGCGCCTCTCGCCCCTGGCGCAGAAGATCGAGCCCCGCTACCGCTGGCGGGACATCGTGCTGCCCGCCGACGCCCTCGCCCAGCTCCGCGAGATCGGCCACCACGTGCGCCACCGCGCCAGGGTCCACGGCGAGTGGGGCTTCGAAGAGAAGCTCGCCCGAGGCCGCGGCATCAACGTCCTGTTCGCCGGGCCCTCCGGCACGGGCAAGACCATGGCCGCCGAGATCCTGGCCGGGGAGCTGGGCCTGGAGCTTTACCGGATCGACCTGGCGGCGGTGGTCTCCAAGTACATCGGCGAGACCGAGAAGAACCTCTCCCGCATCTTCGACGAGGCCGAGGCCGCCAACGCCATCCTGTTCTTCGACGAGGCCGACGCGCTGTTCGGCAAGCGCTCCAAGGTGCGCGACTCCCACGACCGCTACGCCAACGTCGAGGTGGCCTACCTGCTGCAACGGATGGAGACCTACAGCGGCGTCGCCATCCTCGCCACCAACCTCGCCGAGAACCTCGACGAGGCCTTCGCCCGCCGCATGCGATTCAGGGTCGAGTTCTCCTTCCCCGACGCGGCCCGCCGGCGCCGGATCTGGGAAGGCGTGCTGCCCGACCGCCTCCCCCGGGGCGAGGACGTGGACCTGGACTTCCTGGCCCGGCGTTTCGAGATCACCGGCGGCAACATCCGCAACATCGTCCTCGCCGGGGCCTTTCTGGCGGCGGCCGACGGCGGCCGTCTGGGGATGGACCATCTCCTCCACGCCACCCGGCGGGAGTACCAGAAGCTCGGCCGCATGGCCATCGACGGCGAGTTCGAGAGGTAGGCCTGGAATGTTCCAGGACCTCGACCAGACCCTCGCCGCGCTGCTCGAGAAGGAGCTGCCGCAGGACGCGCTCGGCCAGGCCGCGAGCCCGCTGCGCGTCACCTTCGCCGCTCCAGACCACGACTTCCCCGGCAGCCTCAAGGCGCTCAAGCCGCCGCTGGTCAACCTCTTCCTCTACGACCTGCGGGAGAACCGGGAGCTGCGGAGCAACGAGTGGACCGCCGAGCGCGACGGCGGCGGCGGCGGCGGCGTCAGCAGGCAACGCCCGCCGGTGCGGGTGGATTGCTCCTACCTGGTGACGGCGTGGGGCAGCTCCACGGACGCCGAGCCGAGAGCCAAGGAGGAGCACTGGATCCTGGGCGAGGTCGCCCGCGCCCTCGTCAAGTACTCGACCCTTCCCGAAGCCCTGCTCCAGGGTGGGCTCCAGGGCCAGCAGCCGCCGCTGCCGGCGGCCGCGCTCGGGGCCGGGCAGCTCCAGAGCCCGAGCGAGTTCTGGCAGGCCATGGGCGGCAAGCCGCGCCCGGCCCTGCACTACACGGTCACGGTTGCGCTCGCGCCCTGGGCGGCGGTTGCGGCCGGCAAGCCGGTGATCGACCGGCGGATCCGGTTCCGGCAGACGGCGGGAGACCGGCCATGACGCTGGCGTGGGAGACCGTCCAGCGTCGGGTCGCTCTGGCAGGTCGTGTGGTGGCAGGCGAAACGATGGAGCCCGTCGCCGGGGCCCGGGTCGAGCTGGTGAGCGTCCCGGAGGAGCTGTGGTGGGCCGTGAAGGCCATGACCGACGCTCTGGGCCTGAGCTTCTGGGACGCCTTCGCCGACCACCGCGCGCGGAGCGCGGCCGACGGCACGTTCTTCCTGGCGCCGCGGCTGCTCGCCGGCGCCGATCCGGCAGCCTTCCGGCACCTGCCGGACGGCCCCTACATCCTCCACGCCTGCCTGCCGGCCGCCGGCCGTCGCTACGGCACCGCCCATTCGCCGGCCGTCAAGGTCGAGGCCGCCGGCCCGCCCCCGTGGATCGAGCTGGTGCTGCCGCGGACCACGCTCAAGGGCCGGGTGACGGTGCAGGGCGCAAGCGACTCCAGCCTGGTGGAGCTGCGCTTTCAGGGCGACCCGCGGAGCACCTTCACCGATCGGGCAGGCAACTACCGCCTGACGGGCATAGAGAGTGGATCGAATCGAGTCCTGTCGGTCTGCTACCGCGGCCTCCAGGGCTTGGTCGAGGACGTGACCATCCCCCATCCCGGCGACGTCGTGAAGCTGAACCTAACGGTCGTGGCGAACGCGGGCAACCTCACCATCAGCCAAGGCGGGTGAGGCGCCGTCGCAACCGAATCCAAGGAGACGCACCCATGGCGAACTACCAGTCCCCCGGAGTCTACGTCGAGGAGATCCCCTCGGGGATCCAGCCCATCGCCGGCGTCAGCACCAGCACGGCCGCGTTCGTGGGCCTCGCGCCGACCAGCGCCAAGATTTACAGCAACCCGCTGACCCTCGACAACGTCCCCGTCGGGCAGACCCTGACCATGCCGAGCTCGATCCCTTCCGGCCTCAGCAACTCGGTCCTCGATGTGCGCCAAATCTGGGCGCCGGCCCCGGACGCCGGCCTCATGGCTCCCGTCCCTCGAGGCGCGACCGGCTGGAAGTTCGACGGCAGCAAGGTGACTCTCGGAGGTAAGTACGCTCAGGTGCCGACGGTGAGGGTTGATTACAGGGTCAAGGCGCCCTACATCCTCCAGCCGGGGAGCCGACTACCGAGGAGCCTGGTGCTCGAGAAGAAGCTGGCGGCCTGGAGCGCAAGTGACAAAAAGCTGACGGCGTGGAACGGCCAGGTCTTCGATCTCAGCGTGGCCTCTCCGCCGGCGCCGCAGATCCTCATGCCGGACTGGCCGATCGACCTATTCACCCCGCTGACAGACCCAACGACCGACGTGGGGGCGGCCGTGCAAGACG
Source organism: Thermoanaerobaculia bacterium (assembly GCA_044866775.1). Lineage (GTDB taxonomy): Bacteria > Acidobacteriota > Thermoanaerobaculia > Multivoradales > UBA5704 > DASUNQ01. The sequence continues at coordinate 12,961 of JBIOUG010000025.1, forward strand.
GCAATGTGACCCTCGATGTGACCAAGGTCAAGGCCGTTGCCACGGACTTCGTTCTCAAGGCGAGCTACGTGGTCCTCCAGGATTACACGCCGCTGCCACTCCTGACGGTCAAGCTGTGCACCGGCTTCAACGACTTCCAGCACGCCTTCGGCGGCTTCTCGACCGCGCCCGAGCAGAGCCTGCTGGCCCACGCGGTCTTCGGCTTCTTCGACAACGGCGGCTCGCGCTGCTATGTGGTCCAGGCCAAGGACAAGGCTGGGCTGGCCGACGCGCTCAAGAGGCTCGAGCCGGTGGACGAGATCAGCATCGTGGCAGCGCCGGGACTGGCCGACAAGGCCTCCTGGAGCGCCCTCGTGAGCCACTGTGAACGGCTGGGTGACCGATTCGCCGTCCTCGATTGCCCCGAGGACTCCGACACGGGGAACGTCTTCGGCCAGCCCCCGGCACCGGCCCCCGACAATTCCGGCTACGCCGCCTACTACTTCCCCTGGATCCGGGTCTTCGACCCACCGACCCAGGGCGCCGATCCCGACGGCGACGGGACGATCTTGGTGCCGCCCAGCGGTCACCTGGCGGGCATCTACGCCCGGGTGGACTCGACGCGCGGGGTGCACAAGGCGCCGGCCAACGAGGTGATCCGGGGCGCCCTGGGCCTGCAGCAGACGATCACCAAGGCCCAGCAGGCAGGCCTCAATCCGAAGGGGATCAACGCCATCCGCGAGCTGAACGGCGCCATCCGGGTGTGGGGCGCGCGTACCCTCGGCGGCGACGCCAACGGCGAGTGGAAGTACATCAACGTCCGCCGGCTGCTGCTCTACATCGAGGAGTCGATCGACGAGGGCACCCAGTGGGTGGTCTTCGAGCCCAACGACCCGGGTCTGTGGGCCAAGATCACCCGCAACGTCACCGCCTTCCTGACCAACGTGTGGCGCTCCGGGGCGCTGCTCGGCAACAAGCCCGAGGAGGCGTTCTACGTCAAGTGCGACGCCGAGACCAACCCGCCCGAGGTGCGGGATCTGGGCCAAGTCGTCGCCGAGGTCGGGGTGGCCGCGGTGCGGCCGGCCGAGTTCGTGATCTTCCGCATCAGCCAGTGGGCCGGAGCAGGCAAGTGATCCAGGACTCCCCGACCCGAGGCAAACGAAATCAGGAGGAGTGACGGATGTCCCAATACTTCTCGCCAGGCGTCTACGTCGAGGAGCTCCCCTCGGGAGTGCAGCCGATCGCCGGAGTCGGCACCAGCACGGCGGGGTTCATCGGGCGCTTCACCGCGCTCTTCTCGGGTCAGGCCACCCCGGACAAGAAAGAGCAGACGCTCACGCTCACCGACTGGCAGACCGGCTACAAACTGGTCCAAGTCGAGAACGTCCAGATCGATGGTCAGCCCCAGGATCTCGCAGGGCCGCCAACCAGCCCTGACTCGTCCGGGGTGCTGACCCTGAAGCTGAAAGCGAAGGCTCCTCCAGGGGCGCGCACCATCAGCTTCACCTATGTCTACGGCAACAACCCCGGACCGAAGCTCTGCACCAGCTTCTCCGAGTTCACGAAGACTTTCGGCGACCTCGCCAACCAGTATCTGGCCCACGCCGTTTACGGCTTCTTCGACAACGGTGGCTCGCGGTGCTACGTCGTCCTGGTCAGCGGACCGGATGAGATCCCCCGGGCGCTCGAGGCCTTCGAGCTGATCGACGAGATCGCCCTGGTCGCGGCCCCGGGCCTCCTCGATGCTGCGACCTGCAACGCCCTGGCCGCCCATTGTGAGCGCCTGGGCGACCGCTTCGCCCTCCTCGACGGCCCCGAGTCGCTCGAGGACGGCACCGGGGAGTTCGATCCGACGAAGCTCACCGGCCGCGCCCTGCCCCAGGATTCCACCTACGCCGCCTACTACTGCCCGTGGATCGGGGTCTTCGACCCGGCCGAAAAGAAGGCCCATCCCGACGGGGACGGTACCGTCTACGTCCCGCCCAGCGGCCACCTCGCCGGGGTCTACGCCCGGGTGGACGCCGCTCGGGGAGTGCACAAGGCGCCGGCCAACGAGGTGATCCGGGGCGCCCTGGGCCTCAAGTACCGCATCTCCCGCGCCGTGCAGGACGGGCTCAACCCGCAGGGTATCAACCTGATCCGCGAGCTGAACGGCGCCATCCGGGTGTGGGGCGCCCGCACCCTCGGCGGCGACCGGAACGGCGAGTGGAAGTACGTCAACGTCCGCCGGCTGCTGCTCTACATCGAGGAGTCGATCGACGAGGGTACCCAGTGGGTGGTCTTCGAGCCCAACGATCCCGGCCTGTGGGCCAAGATCACCCGTAACGTCACCGCCTTCCTGACCAACGTCTGGCGCTCCGGGGCGCTGCTCGGCAACAAGCCCGAGGAGGCGTTCTACGTCAAGTGCGACGCCGAGACCAATCCGCCCGAGGTGCGGGACCTGGGCCAGGTCGTCACCGAGGTGGGGGTCGCCGCGGTGCGGCCGGCCGAGTTCGTGATCTTTCGCATCAGCCAGTGGGCGGGAGCGAGCAAGTGAGGCCCGCCAGGCAGACGCCCGGCGTCTACCTGCGGGAGGAGAGGCCCGCCAGGCGGCGGGCCCTGGAGACCGGGGTGCCCGCCTTCCTGGGCTACGGCGACGACGGCCCGGTGAACACTCCCGCGAGGCTCAGCCTGCCCCTCTTCGACGAGGTCTTCCTGCGCCGGTTGTCGAGCCCCGGCCACCTGGCCTCGGCGCTGCGCGGTTTCTTCGACAACGGCGGCGACCACTGCTTCGTGGTGCGCCTCGGGGGCGCCGTGAACGATCCGCCGGCCGCGCGCCGGCGCGCTCTCGCGGACGGGCTCGAGGCGCTCGCCGGACTCGACGACATCGACTTGGTCTGCGCTCCCGACGCCGTCGCCCCGGCGGGCACGCGGACGGCCGCCGAGGTGACGGAGCTGCAGCGGCTGATGCTGCGGCACTGCGACGAGCTGGGCGACCGTTTCGCCCTTCTCGACCCGCCCTCGGGGGCGGACGTCGTCGGCGTCCAGGCCCAGGCCCGGCGCCTGGCGAGCCGCAACGGCGCCCTCTACTTCCCCTGGCTCCTGCCCCGCGGAGGGACGGGCGACGCTTACCGCGACCCCGCGGCGGCCCGGCCGGCGCCCCCTTCCGGCCACGTGGCCGGCGTCTTCGCCCGGACCGATCGCGAGAGCGGGCATCACCGGGCACCGGCGGGAGCCGAGGTCGAGGGCGTGCTCGACCTCGCGACGTGGGTTGACGGCGACGACCTCGACGCCTTGAGCGCCGCCGGCGTCAACCCGCTCGTCGCCCGGAGGGGCCGCGGCATCCGGGTGTGGGGCGCCCGCACCCTGTCGCCCGAGCCGGCCTGGACGCACGTCAACGTGCGGCGAATCGTCCTCACCCTGGTCCGCTGGGCCGAGCAGCACCTGGCGGGGGCCGCCTTCGAGCCCAACGACCCTGGCCTCTGGCACCGCGTCCAGCGCGACCTCGAGGCCTACCTCCACGGCCTTTTCCTCGCTGGCGCTCTGAGCGGCGGCTCGCCTGCCGAGGCCTACTTCGTCCGCTGCGACGCCGAGACCAACCCGTCCGAGGCGCGGGAGCGGGGCGAGGTGGTGGCGGAGGTCGGCCTGCGCCCGGCGGTCCCCGCGGAGTGGATCGTCCTCCGCCTGGTCCAAGGCGCGAGCGGCGTCGACATCGCCGAGCCCGGCTCGGCCTGACTACCGACCGATTCTGAGGAGACCACAGAGATGGCCAGACAGCCCGATCCGTATCACGGCTACAACTTCGTGGTGGAGATCGACGGCATCACCCGGGCGGGCTTCCGCGAGGTGTCCGGCCTCGATGCCACCCAGGACCCGGTGGAGTATCGCGAGGGCAACGAGAAGAGCCTCACGGTGCGCAAGCTGCCAGGGCTCAACAAGTTCGCCAACGTCTCGCTCAAGTGGGGCATCTCCGACGACGTCGACCTGTGGAAGTGGCGCGAGGCGGCGATGAGGGGGGACATCCAGCGCAAGAACGGCTCGATCGTGCTGCTCAACGAGAACCGTGAGGAAAAGATGCGCTGGAACTTCCGCGAGGGTTGGCCATCGAAGTGGAGTGGTCCGACCTTCAACGCCACCAGCGACGAGGTCGCCATCGAGACCCTGGAGATCGCCCACGAAGGGATCGTCAGGGCATGAGCGAGGCGCCGCTCCAGACCGAGTTCCGCTTCACGCTGCCCCACGGCTATCGCGACGGCGAGGGCGCCGTCCACCGTGACGGCGTGATGCGGCTGGCCACCGCCTACGACGAGATCGCCCCCATGAAAGACCCGCGGGTGCAGGCCAACCCCGGCTACCTGGTGGTCATCCTGCTCGCGCGGGTGATCGAGCGGCTGGGCGACCTCGAGCAGGTCAACCCCAAGGTCGTCGAGGGCCTCTTCGCCGCCGACCTCGCCTACCTCCAGGACTTCTACCGGCGGGTGAACGAGAACGGCCACGACCGCCTGACCGTCACCTGCCCCCACTGCGAGGAGAGCTATGAGGTGGAGATTGCCGCCGCGGGGGAATGACGGGCTACCCCTTGGAGAGGCTCTTCGAGGAGGTAGCCTACCTCGCCTACTACTTCCACTGGCCGTACGACGAGGTGATGCGCCTGGAGCATCGCGAGCGCCGGCGCTGGGTGGCGGAGATCGCCCGCATCCACGGACGGATGAGCGCCGAGGCGCGCTCGGGATGAGCGGCGGAGGACTGCCGTGAAGGGCTTCGGCGCCAGCGCCGCCTTCGCCGCCGGCTCGAACCTCCTGGGAGTCCGGCACGATCCCTACCCGGCCTTCAACTTCCACCTCGAGATCGAGGGGCTGCTGGCGGGCGCCTTCAGCGAAGTGAGCGGGCTGGAGGTGGGCATCGAGGTCGAGGAGTACCGGGAGGGCGGCCGCAACGACACGGTCCACAAGCTGCCGGGCCCGGTGCGCTATCCCAACCTGGTCCTCCGGCGCGGCCTCACCTGGCTCGAAGAGCTGTGGCTCTGGCACCAGCGGGTCGTCGCCGGCACGATCGAGCGCAGGAACCTCACCCTCTACCTGCTGGACGCCCGGCTCGTCCCGGTCGTCTGGTGGGACGTGCGCGACGCCTACCCCGTCCGCTGGCAAGGGCCGGACCTCAAGGCCGACGCCAACGCGGTGGCGATCGAGAGCGTGGAGCTGGCGCACGCCGGCCTGAGCAAGCCGGCGAGCGCCACCGCCGCCGGAGTGGCGCAGGGGGCTTTGGAGGCCGCTCGGAGGCTCGTGTAAGCCATGGCGAGGAACCCGAGCCCGCGGCCGGAGGACGCCGGCGCCGCCGACCTGGCCCTCGGCCGGGAGCTGTGGCGGCGCCACGTCCAGGCCGGGCTCATCCGGCGTCCGGCGCCCGGTGCGGAGCGAGACCCGCTGCCGCTCCTCTCCGACCTGCGACGGCGCTGGGGCGTGACGAGCGGTCCCGGGGATCTGCTGGATCCCGGGAGCCCGGACTGGCCGGCCGCCGGGGGGAGCCCGGGGTGGCGGGAGCGGCCACCCGGCGACTCGCCCCCTGCCGGCTCGGACCGGCCCGTGCGGAGTCCGAGCGCCCCTCCAGAGCGCAGCGGTCGCGCGGTCCTCCAGCCGCGGCCCAGCCGGCCCGAGCGAGCGATGGAGGCGCCCATCCGCCGCCGGCCGGCGAGCAGAGAGGCGAGCAGAGAAAGTCCCGCCACGACCTCGGTGGAGGCGGTCGCGCCGAAGGTGATCCAGCCGCGGGCGGAGCCGGCACGAGCGGAGCCGGCCGCCGCCACCGGCGCCGCTGCGAAACTGGCTCACGCCGGCGAAGCGAACGCCCCACAGCCGTACCCCGACAAACCGGCAGGAGAACCACACAGGGTGTCCGTATCCCTTGCGGCACCGCCGCGGCAACCCCTGTCACTGCGTCCGGCTCCCGTGGCGGCAGCCGACGGGGTCGTCCAGCGGACTCCGGACCTCGCCGCCTCTCCCTCCCGTTCTCCGCGGCCGGCCGTTCGCCCCACGCACCCGCCAGCCGCCCGCGTGCTCCCGAGCACACCCCCGGCTGCTCGATCAGCGGCTCCTGCCCCCGCCCCCTTCCCGGAGCCCGCTCCGTCCTTGGGCGGGGATGGATCCCCCACACCGCCGCCGCAGCCCCCGCTCCTCCTGCATCTGGCTCCCGTGGCGGCGGCCGGCGGCGTCGTCCAGCGGACCCCGGACCCCGCCGCCTCTCCCTCCCGTTCTCCGCAGCCGGCCGCTCGCCCCACGCATCCGCCGGCCGCCCGCATGCTCCCGAGCGCACTTCCGGCTGCTCGCTCAGCGGCTCCTGCCCCCGCCGCCGTGCGGCTCGGAGAACCGGTCGCCGCGATCCGGTCCTCCCGCTTCCTGGCCCTCGCTCCGTCCTCGGGAACGGATGCGTCCCCTGCGCCGCCGCGGCGGCCCTCGCTCCCCCTGCGTCCGGCTCCAGCCGCGGCGGCCGGCGGGGTCGTCCAGCGGACCCCGGACCCCGCCGCCTCTCCCTCCCGTTCTCCGCGGCCGGTCGCCGGGCTGCCGGAGAGCGTGCCCGAGACTGCCGCCGGCCGGGGCGGCGGCGCGGCCGCCGACTGCAGCCAGTCGTCCCCGACCGACGACTGGTCCGACCGGTCCCACCCCGATGACGAGGACGAGCTGGCGGACCGGGTCCTTCGCCGGGTCCTCCGCCGCCTGGCCATCGAAGGCGAACGGCGGGGGTGGCGCGGATGAGCCTCGAGCGGCTCAAGATCTTCGTCGAGGACGCGCGGACACCGATCCCGGTCCTGTTCAACCCGAACCAGCTCAGCTTCCACAAGTCGGCCTGCTGGCGCCAGGCGCGGCGCGTGGGAAGCGACGTCTCGCCCTCCCAATTCCTCCACGGCGAGCCCGCCACGCTGAAGGTGGACCTCTTCTTCGATACCTATGCCGACGGCAAGGACGTGCGCCAGCACACGCAGAAGATCTACCACCTCACCACCGTCCAGGACCACGGCGAGCTGCACCGGCCGCCGCTCTGCCGGCTGGCGTGGGGTCGCTTCGACTTCGACCACCTCCAGTGGGTGCTCACCGACCTCGACCAGCGGTTCACCCTCTTCCTCGCCAACGGCCTGCCGGCGCGGGCCACCCTGAGTTGCTCGTTCCGCGAGTGGCGCTCGGACGAGGTCGAGGGCAAGCTCGCGGCCCGCGGCTCGCCGGACCTCGAGAAGAGCCACACGGTGCGCCGCGGCGACACGCTGAGCGCCATCGCCGGCGGCTTCTACGGCGACCCGGCCCAGTGGCGGCCCATCGCGGAGGCCAACTCGATCGACGACCCGCGCCGGCTCGAGATCGGTCGCACGCTGCGCATCCCCAAGCTCACCGACCCGCGCCCGAGGGAGGCCTAGATGCCGTCGGCGACCCGCGAGCTGGTCCCCGCCTGCCGGGTGAAGGTCGCCGGCCAGCCGCTGCCGCCGCGGGCCGCCGCCGATCTGTTGGCGGTCAGCGTGGAAGACGACGTCGACGCCCCGGGGGTGTTCGCCCTGCGCCTGCTGACCTGGGACCAGGCCCGGCAGAAGGTGAGCTGGGCCGACGACCGCCTGTTTGCGGTCGGCGCCGACGTGGTCGTCGAGATGGGCTACTCCGACCGCCTGAAGCCCCTGATCGCGGGCGAGATCACCGGCCTCGAGCCGGAGTTCGGCGCCCGTGAGCTGCCGGTCGTTACCGTACGGGGCCACGACCTGCGCCACCGGCTGCTGCGCGGCGCCAAGACCCGCTCCTTCGCCAAGGCGAGCGACGCCGACATCGCCTCGCGTATCGCCAGGGAGCACAGCCTCCGGCTGCAGGCGAGCCCGACCCCGGTCAAGCACGAGTACGTGCTGCAGCGCAATCAGACCGATTGGGCGTTCCTCGCCGAGCGCGCCCGCCGGATCGGCTACGAGGTGGCAGTGGAGGGCAAGGTGCTCTGTTTCCGGCCGCGCCGCAACGGCGCGGGGCCGAGCCTGCACCTCGGCCGCGCCGACCTGCTCGAGTTCTGGCCGCGCCTGACCACGCTCGGCCAGGTGAGCGAGGTAACGGTGCGGGGCTGGGACCCCAAGACCGTCAAGCCGGTCGTGGGGCAGGCGGGGACCCGGGACCTCGGCAAGCTCATGGGCGGGCGGGCGAGCGGCGGCGCCACCGCCGAACGGGCCTTCGGCAAGGCGGCGGTGCCCCGGATCGATCTGCCGGCCCAAGACCGCGCGGAGGCCGCCGGGGAGGCGCGCGGCCTGCTGCGTGAGCTCGCCCTGCAGTACGTCACCGGCGAGGGCCTGGTCACCGGGCGCTCGGAGCTCAAGGCCGGCATCGTGGTCGGCATCCAAGGGCTGGGCCAGCGCTTCAGCGGGCCCTACTACGTCGTCTCCACCCGCCACACCTACGACCCGCGGCGCGGCTACCGCACCGCCTTCACCGTCCGGAGGAACGCCTCGTGAGCGACTTCGCAGCCGTGCTCGACCTCCTGGCGTCCGCCGAGGAACGGCCGGCCCTGCTCTACGGAGTGGCGGCGGGCGTGGTCACCAACAACAAAGATCCCGACGGGCTGGGGCGCGTCAAGGTCCGCTTCCCGTGGCTCGCCGACGACCACCAGAGCGACTGGGCGCGGGTGGTGACCCCGATGGCCGGCAAGGGCCGCGGCCTTTACCTGCTGCCGGAGGTGGGCGACGAAGTGTTGGTGGCCTTCGAGCACGGCCGCCCCGACGTCGCCTACGTCCTCGGCGGGCTGTGGAACGGCAAGGCCAAGCCGCCAGCCGACAACCAGGACGGCAAGAACAACCGGCGGCTGCTCAGCTCCAGGAGTGGCCTCGAGATCACCCTCGACGACACCGCGGGCAAAGAGACCGTCCGCATCGCCGGCAAGCAGGAGAGCATCACGATCGACGTCGGCAAGAAGCGGATCACCATCGAGTCCTCGGGCGACGTGACGGTCAAGGCCGGCGCCGGCGGCAAGCTCACCCTCCAGGGGGGAAGCAAGGGGGTGGAGATCAAGTCGGAGGGCGAGGTCAAGGTCGAGGCCACCGGCAACCTCGAGCTGAAAGCGTCCGCCCTGGTCAACGTCAAGGGCCGGATGATCAATCTCAACTAGGAGCCCGCCATGGGACTGCCGGCCGCCAAGCTCGGAGACAAGGTCGTGGGCGTGGACACCCACATCGTCATGGTGCCCAGTCCCCCGTCGTCCCCGACGCCCACCCCGCTGCCTCACCCCTTCAACGGCGTGCTCAACGCCAAGCTGAGCCGGAATGTGAAGGTGATGGGCAAGCCGGCGGCGATCGTGGGGAGCGTCGCCAAGAACCTTCCGCCCCACCTCCCCATGCCGCCGGGGACCTCGTTCCAGCGGCCGCCCAAGAACCAGGCCGAGATCCGCATCGGCAGTCCCACGGTGCGCATCAACGGCAAGCCCGCCGCGCGGGCCGGCGACACCGCCACCACCTGCAACGACCCGGCCGACCTGCCGGTGGGCAAGGTGGTCGCCGCCGGCACGGTGATGATCGGCTGACCGATCGATGGGCAACTACCTGGGCATCGGCTGGAAGCTGCCGGTAGGGGTGCTGCCGGTCGGGCTCCTACTGCCGGTCGGGGTCCGGCCGGCGGCCGGGCCGCGTCCCGGCACGATCGTCACCGCCGCCGGCGAGGAGCGGATCCGCGAGTCGATCCGGATGATCCTCTCCACCGCCCCTGGAGAGCGGCTCATGCGGCCCGACTTCGGCTGCGCCATCCACGACCTGGTCTTTGCCCCCAACGACGCCGCCACCGCCGGCCGTGCCGCCGGCGCGGTGCGCGAGGCCCTGGTCGCCTGGGAGCCGCGGATCGAGCTGCTGCGGGTGGAGGTCGAGCCGGGCGCCGAGCCCGAGCCGCTGCTGATCGAGGTCGAGTACCGGATCCGCGCCACCGACAGCCGCTACAACCTGGTCTACCCCTTCTACCTGGAATAGACGGCGATGCCGCTCTCCCCGCCCCCGATCGATCGGCGCACGGCCGACGACGTCTACGCCCAGACCGCCGCGCTGGCGGAGCGGCTCACGGCGTGGCGGCGGCTGGCGGGCGGCGACCCCGACGCCGGTGCCGCGCTCCTCCGCGTCTTCGCCCGCTTCGCCGAGCTGGTGATCCGGCGCCTCAACCGGGCGCCCGAGAAGCACTTCCTCGCCTTTCTCGACTTGATCGGCGCCCGCCTCGAGCCGCCCCAGGCCGCTCGAGCCCCCCTGACCTTCTACCTCGCCGAGGGCGCGGCGGAGGACGTCCTCGTGCCGGCCGGGACGCCGGTGGCGGTGGCCGGGGAGGCGAGCGGCGGCCAGCCGATCCTCTTCGCAACCACGGACGATCTCGTGGTCAGCGCCGTGCCTCTGGAGCGGGTCTATCTGTACGACCCGCTCGCGGACCGCTACGTGCCGTTCCAGCCGCAGAGGCCGGCGGGAGAGACCGTGGCGGCGAGCGCCGCCCTCGCCGGCGCCGCTCGGGAAGAGGTGGCGGTCGAGCACTCTCTCTACCTCACCGGCGAGGGCTTCGAGCGGGAGGACCTGGACAGCATCAATCTCTTGGTGAAGTCGAGAGATGCCAGGCCCTTGCCCTACAAGACTTCCTGGTGGTTCTGGGATAGCGCTGCCTGGCGCTCGGCCGGCGACCAGTGGTGGTTCCCGGCGCTCTTCGACCAGGTGCGGCAGGAGAGAATGCTGGTCTCGGTCCAGGGGCCCCTGCGCCTGTTCGAGATCGGAGGTCGGACCGCGCCCTGGCTGCGCTCCAAGCTCGACTCTCCTCTGCCCTTGTCACCGCCGCGGATGAGCATCACCGCCGAGGCTTCCCGGCCCGGCCCCGGCGGCCTCGATTTCGCCTTCTCCGGCTCCGAGCCGATCGACTTGAGCAAAGAGTTTTACCCCTTCGGCAAGGAGCCCGCGTTTGGCGCCACCTTCTACCTGGCCAGCAGCGTCTTCCGTGTTGCCGGCGGCCGCTGCGCCTTGGACCTCAGGGTGCCCGCGAACCCGCCGGTTCCGCCGGCCGCTTCCCCCGGCCTCAAGCTCCTCTGGGAAGCGCTCTGCCGTAGCGGCTGGCGGGAGCTGACGCCCGATGCGGACGGCTCGAACAACCTGACCCAGGAGGGCGAGATCGCGTTCACCCTGCCCGCCGACGTCGCCGAGGGCGAGGTCCAGGGCGAGACCGGCTACTGGCTGCGCGTGCGCATCGTCGCCGGGGGCTATGGCCAGCCGGAGGGCTGGGTCTCGAAGAAGGACGACAAGACCGGCCAGACGATCTACGACTTCCAGCCGGCGACCCTCACGCCGCCGATCTTGAGCAAGGTCGTGCCGAGAACCACGTCGGCCGCCTTCTTCCCGGTGACCGGCTGCCTCTGCGAGAACGGGCCGGCGGCGGTCGACCGGACTGCCGCCGCCACGACCCCCGATACCGACTTCCAGCCCTTCACTCGGCTGGCCCAGGGCGGCGACGAGCTGGGTCTCTATCTCGGGTTTGGGCAGGCCTTCGCCTCCCGCCCCATGCGCCTCTACCTCGCGTTGGGCTCACCGGCCTTCGGCTCGCAGTCCGCGCCTCCCGACGAGGTGGGGTGGGAGTACTGGGGGCCGAGCGCCGATCCCGCCGTCCCCGGATGGCAACCGCTGCTGGTTGACGACCGGACCCGGGGCCTGACCGAGAGCGGCATGGTCACCTTCTTGGGGCCGTCGGATCACGCTGCCTCCGAACAGTTCGGCGCTTCGGCCTTCTGGGTGCGCGCCCGCTGGTCCAAGGGCCGGCCCCTCCTGCGGCGCGTGCTCGCCAATACCGTCTGGGCCGAGCAGTCGACGCGGGTCGATCAAGAGGTGCTGGGCAGCAGCAACGGCCGCCGCGGCCAGGAGTTCGACCTCTCCCAGAGCCCGGCGCTCGCGGGCCAGATCCTCGAGGTGCGGGAGCACGCGGCCTACCCGCCGGCGCGCCACGAGGAGCTCGCGGCCCAGGCGGGCGGCGACGCGCTCGACATCGTGCTCGACGACGCCGGTGAGGCCCAGGAGGTGTGGGTCCGCTGGGACCCGGTCCCCGACTTCTACGGCTCCGGCCCCTGGGAGCGCCACTACCTCTTCGATCCGCTGGCGGGGCAGGTGCGCTTCGGCGACGGCGAGGGCGGGCGCATCCCGCCCCAGGGCGCCGGCAACGTGCGCATCAGCTATCGGGTGGGGGGCGGCGACCGCGGCAACGTGCCGGCCGGCGCGGTGAGTGATCTCGCCACCAGCCTGCCGGGCGTCGAGGCGGTGTGGAACGCCGAGGAGGCCCTCGGGGGGGCGGAGCGGGAGACGCTCCCGCAGCTCATGGGGCGCGGGCCGCTCCTGCTGCGCCACCGCGGCCGGGCGGTCACCGCCCAGGACTACGCCGACCTGGCCCACGAGGCTTCCGACGACGTGGCCCGGGTGTGGGTGCTGACTCCGACCAAGCCGGAGGAGGCCGGGCGGGTCACGGTCCTCGTCGTCCCCCGCAGCCCCGAGCTGCCGCCGGCGCCCACCACCGGCTTCCTCGCCCTCGTCCGCGACCACCTCCTCGCACGCTGCGACCCGACCGTCGAGCTCACGGTGGCCGGTCCCACGTGGTCGCAGGCGGTCGTCCGGGCGGGCCTCGCCGTCGCCCCTTCGTTCACCGCCTCCGCCCGGCTGGCCGACGATGCGGCGGCGGCGATCGGCGCCTTCTTCGACCCGGTCTCGGGCGGGCCCGACGGCAAGGGCTGGACGGCCGCGCGCTGGGCGGACCCGGCCCGGCCCGGAGCAGCCGATCTCGAGCTCCTCTTGGCCACCCTGCCGGGGGTCGTGCGCATGGCGGCCGGACCCGCGGTGGCGTTCACGCCCAGCCTCGCCACCCCCCCGGGCGACGAGGCCCTCTACACCCTGCTCTACCCGGGAACCCCCGAGATCCTCGTCCAGCCGGTGGGGGCCTGAGATGCCCGCCCTCCTCCCCGGCCTGGTGCCCCTGCCCGACCTCGACGATCGTACCTGGGCCGACCTCGTCGAGGAGGCCCGCGGCCTCCTCCCCGGCCTCGACCCCGGCTGGACGGACCACGGGCCGACCGACCCCGGCATGGTGCTCGTCGAGCTGTTCGCCTGGCTCACCGAGATGCTGATCTACCGCGTCGACCGGGTGCCGGAGGCGAGCCTGCGCAAGTTCGTCAAGCTCCTCACCGGCGTCGAGCCGGCACCGGCGGACGACCTCGAAGAAGCCGTCGCCCAGGCGCTCGCCCAGCTCCGCGAGCGCTACCGGGCGGTGACCGCCGCCGACTACGAGCGCCTGGCGCTCGAGGCCTGGCCCTCGACGCCCGAGGCGAGCGTCCTCGGCCCGTCCCTGGCCCCGCGCCGGGCCCTTGCCCTGCCCCGGATCGACCTCGGCGGCGGCTCCCAGACCGCTCCCGCCGCCGGCTGGATCAGCCTGGTGGTGATCCCATCGGCGGCCACCCCCCTCGGCGCCCAACCCCCGGCCTCCCGGCTGCAGCCCCTCGATGGGGCAGGGCTCGCGAACATCCTCCAGGCCCTCCTCGCCGGCCTCCAGGCCTGGATCGACGGCCGGCGCCTGGCCGGCACCCAAGTGCGGGTGGTCGGCCCGCAGTACGTCGAGGTCGGCGTCAGCGCCCGGCTCACCCTGAGGGAGGACGCGGACCCCGCCACCGTTTTCACCGCGGCCTCGACCGCCCTCTTGACCTGGTTCGATCCCCTCGCGGGCGGACCCGACGGCGGCGGCTGGCCGTTCGGCCGCGACGTCTCCCACTCCGACGTCCTGCGGGTCCTGAGGTCGCTGGCCGACGTCGATTCCGTCCCTGAGATCAAGATCACCCTGGCGGGTGGCGGCGCCGGCCCCGCCCCCGACCTCGTCGCCCTCGAGCCCCACCAGCTCCCGTGGCTCGGCAAGGCCGACCTCCAGCAGACGACCGGAGGAGGCCCGCCGTGAGCGGCTACCTGGAGTACCTGCCCGCGTGCTTCGGCGACGACCCGGCCAGCCGCGTCTTTCTGGACGGGTTCCTGCGCGCCTGCGAAGCCATGCTCAGCGGCGGCGTGCGTCTCGAGCCCACCCGGCGGGTCCTGGAGTCGACGGACAGGTTTCTCGCCGTGGAGCCTCTCGCCGAAGACTGCGTCGTCTCCGCCTACTGGCCTGCCGGAGCGAACCGAGGGACCTTCAAGGTCTGGAATCCCGTGACCGGACGGCTGCTTCGCTCGGTCGAGATCCCGTCGACGCAGGGCGGGTTCACGGTCCTCGACCGCCGTCGGATCCTGCTTGACAACGGCGAGATCTGGGATCTGGACAGCGGCCAGAGGGTCCGGACGCTGCCCGGCTTTGCCATTTCACACTTCCCGACCTGGGCCAAGAGCGGGAGCGGCGCCCGGGTGATCGACCCGCGCCGGCTGGTCGCCTCCACAGGCAACGACTTGCAGATCTGGGACTTCGAGACCGGCGACAAGCTCCTCACCTTGAGCGGTCACACCGCGAAGGTGAACGCGTTCGAGCTGCTCGACGACGGGCGGGCGGTCTCGGGCTCCGACGACGGCACGCTCCGGGTGTGGGACCTGGCGACGGGAGCCAGCCTCGTCCTGCGCGGCCACCAGGCGCCGGTCAACGCGGTCGTGACGCTGGGGGCCTCGCGCATCGCCTCCGGCTCGGCCGACCGGACGATCCGCATCTGGAACGCCGGGCCCGGCGAGCTCCTGCATACCGGCGCGCCGTTGCCGATCGAGGTCTACCGCCTCAGAAGGCTGGGTGAGCGGGGCTTCGCGGCGAGCGGCGTCAGTGTCACGGGCGACGCCAGGGTGGTGATCGCGGGCCGCTCCGGCAAGCCGCTCAGGGCCTTCTACCAAGCCGGCCGCCAGATGCCCCTGATCGAAGTCCTCGCCGAGGACCGGCTGCTGATCGGCCTGCACACGCTCGAGATCTGGGACGTCGCGACCGGGACGCGCCTGGAGAGGCTCGTCGACAGACCTCCCGACGCCTCGGAGAGCGTCGTCTTCCCCTGGGTGCTGGGCGCGGATCGGATCCTCTACCGCGCATTCTCCGTGAAGGGAGCTGTCTTCACAATCCAGCTCGTGGCGCTGGAGCTTGCCGCGCACGTCGCGATCGAGGAGGAAATCGAGCGCCTGCCGGTCCTTCTCGACCCCGGACCCCACCTGTCGTCCGCCGAGCGGGCGCCGGCGGAGCTCCTCCCCTGGCTCGCGAGCTGGCTCGGGGCGACGCTCGATCCCCGGTGGCCGGAGGAGGCCCGGCGCCGCCTGATCGCCGAGATCGTGCCGCTCTACCGGCTCCGCGGCACGCCCGCAGGGATCGCCCGCATGGTCCGCATCTACACCGGGATGGAGCCGGTGATCGCCGCCGATCCCGCTCGCCCGCACTGTTTCAAGGTCACCATCCACTATCACCAGCGGGAGCCCGAGGAGATACGCCGCCTGCAGGACGAGGTGCGCCGCATCCTCGACCGGGAAAAGCCCGCCCACACCTGGTACGACCTCGACTTCGAGGTCCCGACGATGCAGATCGGCGTCCACTCGACGGTGGGGCTGGACACCCTGCTCGGCGAGGAGACGAACTGAGCCGGCGCCGCCTTCCGCGGAGGAACGAGCATGAGCGACGACCCCACCCTAACCGACCCCGTCAAGCGGCTACGCTACTTCGACAAGCAGTTCCTGCAGGCCGGCGACTTCACCGACGAGCAGGCCTACCACATGCGCCTGCGCCGGCTGCTCAACCGGAGCTTCTTCACCCCGGGGATCGGCTTCGGCCTGGAGCTCGAGCTTTCCGGCACCGACCTCACCGTCATGCCCGGCCTGGCGATCGACGATCAGGGCCGGGAGCTCGTGGTCAACGAGGTCCTCAAGCCGCAGGCCCAGCCCGCGGGCGACGCGGACGTCTACCTCCAATACCAGGAGCAGGAGAGCGACCCGGCCACCCTGGGGCTGCGGCTGTCGACGCGCTGGGACCAGACCCCGCAGATCCTCACCCAGACGGCCGGCGCTCCGCCCCCCGCCGGCGCCGTCTACCTCGGCAGCTTGAACGTCGACGGTGGGAGGAGCACGGACGTTGGCAGCCGCCGGATCGCCGGACTTCGCTCAAGCGTGAGCATCCAGAGACAAGGAACGCTGTTCCCGGGCGGCAGGCAGAACGTCCCTCCTGTAAGCGGCGACACGAGCCTGCGTACCGTCGCGACCGAGGCGTTCTTCGATCTACGCGGGAGTGAGATCGGGACGGCGACTCTCGGCATCGGCTTCGACAAGGTCTCGCAACCTTCGTCATTCGTCGGCGCTGCCCGACATTGCGACTGCACGCTCGCCAGTCTTTTGCCGGGGCGCATGCTTCGCATCGGCTCCGCCGGCGGTCGGATCTGCTTCTGGACGGACGGGAACGTTGCGCTGAACGAGACGCCTCAAGCCTACCTGGCAGGCGCCGACCTCTACGTCACGGGCGCAGTCTTCACCAGCGATCTCAAGGTTGGCGCGACTCCGCAGAGCCTGCTCACCGGCGGCAAGCTCGACACGAGCTTCCTGCCGGACTCGGTACCGCTGCTGACCAACGGCAAGCTCAGTAGTCTGAGCGTGGACTCGCTGACAGTGAACACAGCCCTGACGCTGGGAGGATCGGGAAACTTCGAAGCCACCGATATGGATCAATACTACGGTCAAGTCAACTCGTCTCTCCGTCTGGTTGCGGCGACAGACTTCCTCGGCCCGGATGGAATCGGCACCGCGCTCCTCGGACTGGGATTCGAATTCACTGGTCCGCAGGAGAGCTCAAAGCACGGCTTCGTCGGCAGCGGCAGGGCCGGCGACTGGACCCTCGCCAGCTTGACCGCCCGCAGGGCGCTTCGTATCGGCACCAATCAAGGGCGCATCGCGTTCTATACGGACGGCACGGTCGCGAAGGATGCGGACCCGCAAGTGCATCTGGACGGCGCTGATCTCTACGTCCAAGGTGGAGTCTTCTCGAGCAGCCTGACCGTGACGGGAGACCTGAAGCTCGGCGCCTCCCCGAAGAGCCTGCTCACCGGCGGCAAGCTCGACACGAGCTTCCTGCCGGACTCGGTACCGCTGCTGACCAACGGCAAGCTCAGTACGCTGAAGGTTGACTCACTAGTGGTCGGCGACCTGCGCGTCAACCACGCTGCGGGGAGCCTTTATGCTGTGAACGACCCCCTCGGTAGCTTTATGATCTTGGGGCTCGGCATCACTAAACCCTCAGGAGATAGCGTTGCCTTCCTGGGCTTGGGGCGTAACAGGGACCTGACGATCGCAAGCTTCCAAACCAATTGGCTTCGTATCGGCGCATCTGGTCCAATCTGCTTCTGGATGAACGGGGTTGAAGGGGTAGATGATTCGCCGCCTCAGGCCTATCTCGACACGAATGGCAATCTTCACCTTTCTGGGTCTTTATATCAAACTGATAAGAATCCGCCTTCGGATCGCAGGTTGAAACAAGACATCCGAAGGATTTCTGGGGCCTTGGAGAGAGTGGAACGCCTGGCCGGAGTGCGCTTCCGCTGGAACGACGAGGGGCTGGATCGCCTGACGCGCTTCGCCGACGGGCTGCTGTTCGAGAGCGGGCTGAGCGAGGAGGAGCTGGCAGGGAAGCGGCGGGAAGCGAAGGAGAAGGCCTGCGTGGAGCTCTCGGGCGACTGCATCGGGATGATCGCGCAGGACGTCCGCGAGGTGGTCCCCGAAGTGGTGGAGGAAGGCAAGGACGGCTATCTCCGTCTCGCCTACGACCGGCTGGTGGCGCTCTTGGTCGAGGCCGTCAAGGAGCAGCAGGAAGCGATCGAGAAACTGGAGGGCGAGCTGGCACGTGTCCGGGATGCGCTCGCCCTGCGCAACGCTTGAAGCAAGGAGGAGAGACCATGAGAGACCATCTGTCGGCGCGGCTGCGGTCGCTCAAGCAGGAGTTCGGTAACGGCGAGAGGATGCTGGCGGACCTCGACGCCCGGCGCGGCGAGCTGCGGGATTCGTTGCTCCGCATCAGCGGGGCGATCCTGGTGCTGGAGGAGGAGCTGAAGGCGATGGACGAGGGAGCGGCGGAGGAGAAGAAGCCGGCCATCGCCGCCGTCGCCGAGGCGGCCGCCTGAAGGAGCGCCGGCGATGGCCATCGAGGTCGGCAAGGAGATGCTGCGCGGCGACTACCGCTGGTCCGCCGTGGAGCACGCCGGCTCCCGCGGCAGGGCGCGCGACCTCGCCCTTTTCCACCGCCGCGAAGGGCACGAGGTCCACGCCATGGTGCAGCAGGTCGCCAACCACTTCGGCTACTCCACCGTCCACGAGGTGCAGGCGGTGGAAGCCGCGATCCGCGAGGCCCTGCCCCGCAACTTGCGGAGCTGGAGGAAGGTGCTGGCCTGGCTGATCGGGCATCTGTCCGGGCCCCGGGCCCGGAGGTAGAGAGGAATGATCCGGCACCCCCCCATCCGAAGGGACATCGGACACCAGGAGATCCCGGGCGAGGGACCGCCGCGCGCGGCGGCACTCGCCGTCGCGGCGCGGGCGGCCCCAGCCGCCGCCGGCGCGCTCAGCCGCCCCCTGGCGCAGCCGCAACAAGCGTCGCTGGACACCCTGCTGCAGCTCCAACGCGTGATCGTAAACCGGGCCGTCGGCCGACGGCTGGCGCGGGGAGGGATGGTCATTCAAAGGAGTATCGATCAAGCTTTCCCGGCGTGGCATCGGGCGAACTACCTGCATACCGACCTTCAAACGGATCAGTTTGTAAATTACATATACGTCGATCAAACAGTGACCGATACGGGACAGTCCTTCTTCAACGAGTGTGAACAAGTAGCAGAGAGGGCGATGCCGGCGGCCACAGTAAAGATCCGTTCGCTGCTCGACACGCTCCAGACTCAGCTCGGGGAAGCGGACCTGGACAGTGCGATCCAAAGCGTCAAAGACTTGACCGACATCGTGAACGCGGTGCCGGAGCCAGTCGTCGCACCGTCCCGCAACAATCCGTATGTGAGCCCCGAAGCCTTGCACCAGGCTGTGTCTAGGCAGGGTGAGTTCTGGGCATTTTTCAGAGACAATAGCCCCCCGGGGTCGACGGACGCAAACATTTCAAAGGCTCTGACCGCTTGCCAAGACGAAAACCAGAGAGCGGCGGTTCCGGTCGGGGTCTCCAACGTGCATCACTGCTCATCCGGTGTTAAGGGGGTCTCGTCTTGCTCTATATGGTTTACCGTCCAAGGGCCGGGAATCCGGATCGCAGGAATCGGCGAGCACGCCGATGTCAAAGGAGTAGCTAGGTATTCCTTCAAGGACGGCTGGGTGGACCCGAACGGCCCGCTCTCCGGGACTAACACGCTCTGATGAGTTCGGTCGCGTCTGACCGGGTCGGGAGTTGAACGAAAGAGGGGCCGAAGCATGCCTTTGCATTCCCGAAGTCAAAGGGGACTGGATGAGATCCAGGTCGCCCGACAGAAGGCGTCTCCCGGCCCGACAGGGCGAGCCACCGAGGAAGCGGTCGCCTCGCCCGCCGCCGGCGAGGTGAGGCGCGCGATCGTGAGCCCCCGGCAGGCTTCGCCGGCGGCGCTGCTCCAACTGCAGCGCACGGCCGGCAACCGGGCCGTCGGCCGGCTGCTGGACCGCCGGGCGGCGTCAAGCCAGATGGACGGGGCGGGAGCCGACGGTCACTCCACCCTGCCAGCTTCCCTCAGGAACGGCATGGAGAGCGCTCTCGACGCCGACCTTTCCAACGTCCGGATTCACACCGGCTCGCCGAGCGCCACCCTGGTCGGCGCCCTGGCCTACACCCGCGGCAACGAGGTCCACTTCGCCCCCGGCCAGTACCAGCCCCACACCCAGGCCGGCCGCGAGCTCCTGGGCCACGAGCTGGCGCACGTCGTCCAGCAGCGGCAGGGGCGGGTGAACCCGACGACCTCCATCCAGGGGCTGCCGGCGAGCGACGACCCGGCGCTCGAAGCCGAGGCCGCCGCCAGCGGCAGGAACGCGGCAAGGACTGCGCCCCGGGGCGTCGAGAGCACCCCCGGGGTCGAGCAGGCAGGAGTAGCGCCCCAGGCCGGCAAGGGCCCTCCTCCAAGGGCGATTCAGTGCGCCTACGAGGTAGAGGTTCGCCGGGCCGGCGAAGAAACGGAGCGGGTCGACATCGACGACCTGGGCTTGATCGACGATCTCTTCGCGCTGTTCGAGCGGCTTCCCAAGCGCGAGCAACGGAACCACCGCGCGGCCTTCCTCGCTCGTGTGGAGTACCTGCGGTCGCACGGCGCGAAGTCGAGGTACCGTTACTCGTACCAGAACCCGCCGGCGCTCCTCGAGCTGGAGAAGTCGGAGCAGCAGCGCGGGGTCACCCGCTACAGCGCCGAGCGTGGCGGGGGTCCAGTGACGCCCAACCCGTCGCCGTTCTTCCCAGGCGCGGCGGCGGGAGACCTGACAACCTATGGCGGTCCGGGAGGCACGTACTCCAGGTTCATCGGCTACGAGGACCTGGAGGACCTGGTCGACCGCGCGATCACCTCGGCGTCCAGCAGCCTCTTCTCGGTCAAGCGATCCGTCTCGAGCGGCGCGGCGCGGGCGAAGAACGTGCTGAGAGGCGGGCCCAGCTACTCGGAAGAGCGGGCGACCCGCGAGAGGCTCGTGTCCACCCTCGACGTGGACGACCCCCGCGTCACCCACTACATGCGGGCCCATAAGGAAAGAGAGCTGGCCCAGACCGGCGCCTCGTCGGCGGCTTCCTTGGGCACCGGCGGCATCGCCGGCGTCGCCCAGTCGGGCCTCGAGAGCGGTGGGCAAGTCGGGCTGGCGATTGCGCTGAAGAAGGTGATGGAGAAAATCGAAAATCAGCGCAAGAACGCCCACAGCGCATCGGAGCTGCCCGACCCGGACATCCTGCCCGCCGTCAAGACCCTACGGCGCCACTATCTCAAGCAGGGCGGCAAGTCCTTAGGGAAAGGGCTCGCGAAGGTGGTGCCGTTCCTCTCCGAGGGCCTTTCGATCGCGTCCTCCGCCGCCAGCGCCGCGTCCAGCCTCTCCGGTCTTCCCGAGAAGGTGAAGCAGGCCGGCACGGTGATTTACCGGCTCGGTGGCAAGGGGGACCCGTACGCCCTGGAGGTGGTGGACCTCCTGGGCATCCCGCGCGAGCTGCTGCAGGCGCAGGGCGGCGAGAAAGTCATCCACCAGCGCCTCGGCTGAACGGCGGTGAGACTACTGGCCACGGCGCCGCTCCTTCCGCGTGCGGCGGTGGGACAGCTCCGCTGCGCGCAGCAGGACGCGATGGACGCCGAGGCGGCGGAGGAGAAGAAGCCGGCCATCGCCGCTGTCGCCGAGGCGGCCGCCTGAGTGGAGCGCCGGCGATGGCCATCGAGGTCGGCAAGGAGATGTTGCGCGGCGATTACCGCTGGTCCGCCGTAGAGCACGCCGGCTCCCGTGGCAGGGCGCGCGACCTCGCCCTCTTCCGCCGCCGCGAAGGGCACGAGGTCCACGCCATGGTGCAGCAGGTGTAGAGCGACGCTCCAGACTCGAGCTAAGGCGACATCAAGTCTTTACGACCTGGTGAGCCGTGCGAGAGCCTTCCCTTGGGAGTCGATGGGTGCGACGCTTAGGGTGACCGAAGGAGCGGTTCGGTATCACGAGCGGCGGTGCCGGGAGGACGCGGCCGATGTGCCGCTTGCTCGCGTGGAGTGGCCGGGAGGACGGGGGCCAAGCGCGGCCCCGACCTCGGGCCGCGCTGTTTGGCGTAACGCCGACGCGCCTGAAATGGAGAGAACGGCGCCGGATCAGCCGGCGAGGGCGCGACGGGCACCCCCGCCGACGATCGCTGGTTGCGGAACTAGCGGCCTAGCGAAGACGGCACTCGAGGTGCCAAAGTAGGCTAGCAGTGAAGGCTGCCCTTATCGCTCGGCCGTACCGACCTGCGCGACAACGGCGAGCGTCGCTACTGTCGGGTAAACCAAAAACGATGTTCGCAGGAAATCAGACGGCGAGCTCGCGACGCGCGCCGCCGCCGGAGATCACAGCTTGAGGTGGGCGCCAGGGATCGATCTGGAGTCCGGCCTGACCATAGAGGAACCGCGCCGGGAGGTTTGGATAGATGACGCGGATCTCGTCGAGGACCTGGGCGAGGGCGGCCTTGAGGCGGCGGTGGGAGCGGTCGGCGGTGCCGAGCTGGTCGACGAGGGCCGGCCAGGGGATGACCGAGCGGGTCCTCGCGGCGTAGGAGCGGTAGAG
Organism: Thermoanaerobaculia bacterium; assembly: GCA_044866775.1. Taxonomy (GTDB): domain Bacteria; phylum Acidobacteriota; class Thermoanaerobaculia; order Multivoradales; family UBA5704; genus DASUNQ01. The sequence continues at coordinate 35,096 of JBIOUG010000025.1, forward strand.
GACGAGCGAAGCGAAGTCCCAGGCCTGAGGGCTGTTCTTGAAGAGCCGCATCAAGGGGAGGGGGAGCGGGACCTTGTTCTCCCGGAGGTACTCGTGGAAGGTCGGGTCGAGCTGGAAGCCGTAGCGGCCGGGGATGCGGAGGAGGACGAGCTGGTGGGCCTCGGCGGCGGGCTGCTCGCGGAGGGCGCGGCTCGAACGGGGCGTGAAGGAGGCGAGGATCGGTCGGAGGTGAAGGCTCCCGAGGTCCTGCGAGGTCTCGTAGCGGATGCGGATCGCCAGGCTCTCGATGCGCCGGAGCCGCTCGCGGAAGCGCCGGTACTCGCGGCCGCTGTCGGAGAGGCCGAAGGCGCGGAAGAACTCGGTGACGGTCTCGAAGCTGACGAAGCCGTCGTCGACGGCGTGGGTCTGGATCCAGCCGAGGAGGGTGCGGTCGGCGCCGAAGGCGAGGGGGACGCCCTCCTCGACGCTGGTGAAGGTGACGTGGAGCCAGGTGTCGCGGCCGAGGCGGGCGGTGCGGGTGACGGAGCGGGCGGCGATGCGCTTGTAGGGGAGGCTGCAGAGGATGAGGGCTTTGGCCTGGAGGAGGAGGGAGCGATTGTGCTCGAGCTCGCCCTTGGCGCGGGAGAGCTCGGCGAGACGGGTGGGCCGGGTGCGGAGGAGGCGGGCGGTGGAGGGGGTGGGCACCGGCTGCTCGAGGTCTGCGAGAATGCCGGCGAGGGAGAGAGGGGAGAGGGGGGCGTGGCTTGTAGCCGGCGCGCGCGCGGGCTCACGACCGGCGGGGTCAAGTGGGGGAGCCGGAGGTCCAATCCGGACCCCCCGGAGCTGCCGGCGAGAGGGCTTCACGCGGCGGCGAAACCCGTTGCTGCCAATGAGTTAAGCTGATGAGCCCAAGACGCTATAGAGTTCAAAGCAGAGGGGCTAAGGGCTACCAGAACTTCCAAGGTGGGGACGCCCTCGGCAAGGCGACGGAGAGCGGCTTCAAACCGGTCTGTCGGGCCGGAGCAAGGCCTGCCCGGCCGCGGCTGCCGCGAGAACGAGGTGGCACGTCCCGCCAGCGCGCAGCCGGCCGAGACGCGCGGGTCGTCGGCGCTCAGTCCGGCGGCCGGGTCGCCCCCCATCGACGCGAAGGCGCGGCAAGCAGGCGCTTCAGGGCGTCGAGCTCGACCGGCTTGGTCAGGTGGTAGTCGAACCCGGCCTCGCTCGAGCGGCGGCGATCCTCCTCCTGTCCCCAGCCGGTGAGGGCGACGAGAACGACGTCCCGGCCGGTTTCGCGCTCGCGGATCCGCCGGGCCACCTCGTAGCCGTTGAGCTTCGGCAAGCCTATGTCGAGAAGCACGATCTCGGGGCGGAAGGTCGCCGCCGCGCCCACCGCCTCGAGGCCGTCGTGGGCGGTCTGGACCTCGTGGCCATTCATGCGCAGCAGCATGCCCAAGCTGTCGGCGGCGTCGCGGTTGTCGTCGACGACGAGAATGCGGCGCGCGACCGGTGCCCGCCGCTCCTCGGCCTCTCCGCTCGCCGGCCGCGGGCTCTCGACCTCCGCGGCGAGGGGAAGGCGCACCAGGAACTCGCTGCCCTTGCCGGGCCCCTCGCTGCGGGCCTCGACCGAGCCGCCGTGCAGCTCGACGAGCCGCTGCACCAGCGTGAGGCCGATGCCGAGGCCGCCTTCGGAGCGCTCCAGGGTGCGGTCCACCTGGGTGAACATGTCGAAGATGCTCGAGAGCATCTCGGGCGGGATACCCATCCCGTTGTCCTGGACTCGAATCAGCACGTGCCCGTCCTGCGGCTCGGCAGTGAGCGAGATGCGGCCGCCGTGGTCGGTGTACTTGGCGGCGTTGTTGAGGAGGTTGGACAGGACCTGAGCGAGGCGGGTGAGGTCGGCGTCGAGGAAGATCGGCTCGGGCGGGATCGAAATCGCGAGCTCGTGGCCCCACTTCTCGACGAGGGGGCGGCTGGTGTCGAGCGCGCTGCTGACGACGGTGGCCAGCTCGAGCCGCTCCTTGCGCAGCTCCACCTTGCCCCGACTGATGCGCGAGACGTCGAGCAAGTCGTCGACGAGCCGAGCCATCTGCTGCACCTGGCGGTCGACCACGTCCGTGGCCCACCGCAGCTCCGACACCGGCGGTGCCTTCGAGCGCCAGATCTGCGCTGCGGTGCTGATGGGTGCCAGCGGGTTGCGCAACTCGTGGGCGAGCATGGCCAGGAACTCGTCCTTGCGGCGGTCCGCCTCCCGGAGCCTCGCGAGCAGGGTGGCGTTCTCGATGGCGATGGCGGCGCGGTGCGCGAGGTCTTCCGCGGCCGCGACGTCGGCGGAGTCGAAGACGCGCCCGGACTCGGCGGTGCCGAAGCTGAGAGCGCCGATGGTGCGCCCGCCGGAGCGCAGAGGCACGCAGATGAACGACTTGAGGCCCAGCTTCCGCACGGCGCGGAAGTGCTCCTCGTCCTGCGTCATCTCGCGCAGCAGCGAGTCGGGAATGGCCGCCGCCCACTCGGTCCTGCCGCTGCGCAGCATCTTCATCACGCCCCTGGCGTCGGACGGTCTAGGCGGGTAGCGACGGAAAATTTCGCGGGCGATCTCGACCTTGTCGGGATCGCTGTGAGTGACCGCCAGCCGCTTGACGGAGCCGTCGCCTTGCTGCAGGTCCACCGCGCACCAGTCCGAGAAGGCGGTCACCGCGAGACTGGCGACCCGGTGAAGCGTGCTTTCGTAGTCGGTCAGCTCGGCGATCATGGCGCTGGCGTCCGCGAGGAAGCGCGAGGTCTGCTCGGTGCGCTTCTTGGCCGAGATGTCGCGGGCGATCGTCGCGGCGGCGACGACGCGGCCGTCCCTGTCCCGGACCGGCGAGATGGTCAGCGAGACGTCGATCCGCCGGCCATCCTTCGCCACCCGGACGCTGTCGTAGTGCTCCAGCCGCTCACCGCGCCGCAGGCGCTCGAGGATCGAGCGCTCCTCGTCGTGGCGCTCCGGCGGGATGATTAGCAGGATCGACTGGCCGATCGCCTCCTCGGGCCGGTAGCCCAAGAGCCTCTCGGCGCCCGCGTTCCACGACAGGATGCGGGTAGTGCTGTCCAGAGCCTTGCCGATGATCGCGTCCTCCGAAGACTCGACGATCGCGGCGAGCCGCGCCTGGGCCTCCTCGACTCGCTTGCGGTCGGTGATGTCGCGAGTGAAACAGCGCGTATGGACGAACCGGCCGTCCTCGTACATCACGCTCGAGTCGATGAGGACGTGGCGGATCGAGCCGTCCTTGCATCGCATCCTCGCTTCGCGGTCGCGGATCGTCTCGCCGGCGGCGAGCCGCCGGAGGATGTCGTCGATGACATCGCGGTCGACGTGGAACTCCGCGATGTGGCGACCCACGTACTCCTCCCGCCGGTAGCCGAGCAGCTCGAGCTCGACGCGGTTGACGCGGAGGACCATGCCGTCGGGCCCCACCCAGTGCAGGCCGACCGAGGCGTTCTCGAAGAAGTCCGAGAGCTCCTGCTCGCTGCGGCGGAGCCTCTCGAGCGACTCGCTGAGCTCGCGCGTCTGACGCTCGAGCGCCGCCTTGGCGCGGACGAGCTCCTGCTCGGCCCGCTGGCGGGCGAGCAGGATGGCCCGGGCGTTCTCGAGGGCGACCGAACGGAGCAGCCCGTCTTCGTCGAGGGTGGTGGTCAACCGCTGCCTCCCAAGGCGTGTGCTGCGAGAGCCGTGCCTACCACCCGCGCCCGGATCTTGGCGAAGGCGGTGTCCCGCGTCGTCGAGGTGTCGTCGCTGAAGGGAGAGAAGCCGCAGTCGTCGGTGGTGCCGAGCTGTCCGGCGGGGATGTACTCAGCGGCCTCCAGCACGCGGTCGCGCACCGTCTCCGGGGTCTCGACCCGCGGGTCGGTCGGGTCGACCACCCCGACGAAGACGAGGTGGTGGGGCTTGATGTGCCTCCGGATGATCTTCAGCACTCGGGTGCGGTCGCGCTCGCGGGCGAGCGCGATGTAGAAACTGCCGACGTTGAGCTCGAAGAGGCTGGGCAACAGCTCAGCGTAGTCGACGTCCCCGCTGTGGGTCGAGTCGCGGTCGCTGCCCGGGCAGGTATGGACGCCGAGGCGCGCGCGCTCCCCGGCCGAGAAGCGGGAGAGGGCCAGGTTGTTGAGATCGATGAAGCTCGTCAGCAGGCTGCCGGAGGGGTCGATTTTCACTGCGAGCCGCCCCTCTGTGAAGTCGATCTGCACGCAGTGGGCGCCCTTGGCGAGGCAGTTGCGGATCTCGGTCTCGTGCTCGTGCAGCAGGTCCTCCAAGAACTGGTCACGAGAGTACCCGGGGATCTCCTCGGCCGGGTACATCAGGCTGAGGGCCGAGGGTGAGATCACGGCCTGCTTGACCGGCACCCGGGCGTAGCGGAGAGCCACGTCAAGGTAACTATCCGCGGAGCGCCGGTAGCGGAAGGGGCCTCCCGTGAGGCGCAGCATCCGGCGGGTGTGACCGGCGGCGAAGGGAATGCGGAACCCGTCGGGGGCGGTGTTGGGCAGCCCCTCCACGCAATAGGTCCAGAAGTTGTGGTACTTGTGCTGCTCGCCGTCGGTGATCACCGGCGAGCCGGTGGCCTCGAACCGTTCGATGGTGTCCCGGATCGCCTCCTCGTAGAGGAAGTCCAGGGCAGGGTCCGTGCCGTCGCCGACGGCCGCGACGGCTTCGATCAGCTCGAGGGGTCTCGGGATGCTGCCGATAGGCTCGGTTGGAATCCTTATCACGACCAGTCTCGGCGATCTGTCCTGCCTTGCTGAGGACGCCCGCGATCGAGGGGGGGCCGAGCCCCTTTTTCCACACTCCGGGGCTTCTACCGCCACCCCCCGAAACCGAGGAGTATAGCCGCGGAGTACAGTGGACAAGGGTTGCGGTCATCCGCTTCTCTGCGACCAGGAAACCATCGCCGGCGTGGCTTGTCGTCGTGGAAGACGCACTGGAATGTGGAGGCGAACAGTCGCTGCATCTGGTCGCGGAGCATCGGCAGCGAGCCGCGCGGCCCGGTGTAGGCGGAACGCCAAGGGTGGCGCAGAGGCGGGAGAAGTGAGCGCCGAGCTCGATCTCGCGGCTCTTGCGCCGTGCTGCCTCGGTGTTGAGGTATGCCAGCACCACGCGGGGGGTAGCAGCCTTAGAGCCTGGGTACCGGGTGATGGCCAGGCTGAGCTGACCAGCAGGTGGCTCCGCGCGCAGAGCCGAAAGGCAAGTCCATGTGCAACTTGGCTCACGCCGCTCGCCGTAGCTCTGCGACTCTCTTCAGCCAGGCCCAGAGGGTGTTCGAATCTCCTGGAGTGTTCGCATCCGAGCAATGCTTAGCGATGCTCCGTCGCGAGGCTCGGTGCCGCACTCCCTTGCTCGCCAAGCCCCCAGAACGCCGGGCAAGCGTTTGAATGCGCGGCGGCGAACATCGCGACCGTGACCGTGAGGATCCCGCGGGGCGTCGTTGAGCTTCTTCAGCGTCCTGCACAGGAAGAGTTCATCGGCGATTTGGCGATAACAGGGGCCGTCGAGGGCGGCCGAGCCGGGTCTCGAACAGGTTGAGGCGGTGGGCCTGCAGGCGCTCGTCCGTCGGTCTGATCCGGCGCTGCAGCGGATCGAGGTAAACGGCGGCGATCTCCTCGAGAGCCGCGAGAAGTCGCTCCCGGTTCTCCGCCGAGGTCTCGAAGACGACGTCGAGGTCGAAGGTCGTGATCGGCGCGCCGTCGAGCACCGCAGCCGCGGCGCCGACCACGATGAACTCGACATTGTGCCGGGAGAGGAGCCGGAGAAGCTCAGCGAACCTCTGGCCACCGGCCATCGCGCAGCTCCAGCACGTCGTTGACCACGCGCTCGAGGGTGGCCAAGCGCTCCTCGGGAGATCGATGGAGGTGCTGCCAGATGAGGGCACGATCGACCCCTTCCGGCGAGAAGATCACGCTCTCCAGCCACTGGTGATAGCCGGGGTCATCGGGCGACGGCGCTGATTCCGGGTCCACTCCTGGAAGGGGTGGCAGCGAGCGCTCGGGCACGAAGTGATTGTACGCCTTCGATCGGCGGTAGGGTTGAAAACGGGGCGATCATAGGGGCTTGGCGACCTCGCGTGGGTCAGGGGACGGGGCGCATGGGATTACCCAGGTGAGGCTACCCAGGGCGGCATGGCCTCGACGAGTGGCCGGCTCCGGGAAGCGTTGAAACAGGGTCATCCGGTGGTGGTGAAGCCAAGGTTTGGGGACAATCTGCCGCAGCGCAGACGACGCTGCGGCGCCAGCCGGGCATAGCAAGGCGGCTGTTGAACCAGCGCCTCGAAGCTGGGCGAAGATACGCGCAGACGGGGCTCATGCAAGGTGCGGCAGGCATCGGTCTGCTGTTGCTCCAGATGGCCGCCGTCGAGCTCCACGAACGAGAGCATCAGCGCCGAACGGAGGCCGAGCCCCCAAAGCCCCTGCGCCGTCACTTCGCACCCCCCTGCGCGGTCTGCGCAAGCGCCTCGAAGCGCGCCAGTGCGGCGTCGAGGCGCGGCAACAGATCGCGCATCCGCTCGCGGATGCCGGACGAGGGCGCGAGGCTGCCGGCGACGATCGCGTTGTACAGCGAGTTCAACTGCGGCTGGAGGCCCGGGTCCCCGTCGCGCCGCACCCACCCGAGCTCGCCTTCGACCGCGTCGAGATCCGCGACCAGCGCCTCGGTCCCCGGTTTCTTGCGCACCTCCTCGCGCAGCGCGCCAAGCCGCTCGAGCGTCTTCATCAAGCCGTCGATGCGCGCGCCGACGTCGCGGGCCAGCGCGATCTGCTCGTCGTAGTCGGCGGTCGCCGGGTCGATCCTCGGATCGGCGAGGATGGTCAGCGGCTGTGTGGCGCTCCACGCGCCCGCCGTGACCTTCACCGTGTAGCTGCCCGGCTTCACGAACGGACCGTGCGGCCCCCACGTCGGGTCGTTGCCGCCCGGAAACTCGAACGGCGCGGCGTGCCGGGCCGTCCAGCGAAATCTGTTGATGCCTTGCCGCGTGCCGACGACGTCCCGCCCCTCGAAGACGGACGCAAAGTCGGCAGGGAGATCCGATTGCCAGGGCTCGTCGGGCGAACGGCTGACGTACCTGGCGACGAAGTCGCCGCGCTCGTCGCTGATCTCGATGGTGACGGGATGGGTCTGCGACGTGAGGTAGTACGTGACGGTGGCGCCGCCGTCGAGCGGAATGTACGAACCGTTCCCGGCGGGACGATATCCCGGCCGCGGCGCGAACAGATGGTTCACCTCCGCGCGGAGGCCGCCGGCCTGCTGCACGACGCCGAGGTCCTCCAGCACCCACAGCCCGCGGCCGAAGGTCGACACGACGAGATCCTTGCGATGCACCCGCAGGTCCGATACCGGCACGACAGGAAGATTCAACTGCAGCCGCTGCCACCGGCCGCCGTCGTCCCACGACGCGTAGATCCCGAACTCCGTGCCGGCATAGAGCAGTCCCTTGCGATCGTGGTCTTCACGCACCGCCCGCACGTAGTGGCCGCTGTCGATGCCGGTGACGCCGCCGCGCCACGAGCGTCCGTAGTCGTCGGTGACGAAGATGTACGGCCGGCGATCGCCGAGCAGATACCGGTAGACCGCGATGACGGCGCGGCCCGGCTCGTGCACCGACGGATCGATCGTGCTGACCGTGCCCCACTCCGGCATTGCGGGCGGCGTCACGTTCGTCCACGTCTGCCCGCCGTCGCGCGAGACGTGCACCAGCCCGTCGTCGGTGCCCACCCACAGCAGCCCCTTGGCGAGCGGCGACTCTTCGACGACGAGGATGGTGTCGTAGATCTCGCCGCCCGTCGTCACGTGCTTCAGGCCCCGGCTGCCCGCCGGCTCCTGCTTGGTCTTGTCGTTGCGCGTCAGGTCACCGCTGATCACGTCCCAGGAACGGCCGCCATCGCGCGAGCGATGCACATGCTGCGACCCCATGTACACGACGTCCGGGTCGTGCGGCGAGAGACGAACCGGCAGGTTCCAGGCGGTCCGGTACTTCATGATCGCCGGCCGCTGCCCCGAGCGCGGCTCGGGGTAGACCTGCAGGATCTCGGAGGTCTTCTTTGCCGTGTCGGTCTTCGCGATCTGGCCGCTGATCGTCGCGTACACGATCGACGGATTGCGGGGATCGACGGCGATGCTGCTCGCCTCGCCGCCGCCGACGCCGTAGGCATCGACGAGCTGCAGCGGCACGTTGCGGCTCCCCGTCGGCACCGACACCGTGCCGGCATCCTGCTGCGCCGAGTAGACGCGGTACGGATATCCCGTGTCGACCGCGACGCGATACATCTCGCCGGTCGGCTGATTCATCTGCGTCGACCAGGTCGCGCCGCCGTTGAGTGAAACCGTCGCGCCGCCGTCATTGCCGTTGATCAAGATGCGCGGGTCGCGCGGGTGGATCCAGAGGTCGTGATGGTCCTCGTGCGAGTCCGGGGCGATCGCGAACGTCGCGCCGCCGTCGGTCGACTTCAACAGCCACGTGCTCAACACGTAGATCACGTCCGGGGACACCGGATGCGGCGTCAGATGTGTGTGATAGTGAGCGCGCCGCGTCAGCACCGGGTCGCCGTTGACGCGCGACCAGCTCCGGCCCGCGTCATCCGAGCGAAAGAGCCCGCCGGCGCCGGCCGCCGCTTCGATCAGCGCCCAGACACGCGACGGACGCGCCGGAGAGACGGTGACGGCGGTGCGGCCCAGCACGCCCGACGGCAGGCCGCCTGCGAGACGCGTCCAAGTATCCCCGCCATCGTCGGACTTGAAGATGCCGCCGTCCGTGCTGCCGTTCTCGAACGCCCAGGGCTTGCGCTCGTAGGACCACGAGGCCGCATACAGCGCGCGCGGATCGGCGGGGTCGATCGCGAGATCGGCGATGCCCGTGCCCTCGCTGATGAAGAGGACCTTCTGCCACGAGCGCCCGCCGTCGCGCGAGCGGAAAACGCCGCGCGTCGCATTCGGCGACGAGGCGTGGCCGAGCACGGCGGCGTACACGAGATCGGGATCGCGCGGATGAATCCGGATGCGGCCAATCTGCCCCGCGTCGCGAAGCCCCGCGTGCACCCACGTTGCGCCGCCGTCGTCGGACCTGTACACGCCGACGCCGGGCGAGACGTTGGTGCGCGGGCACGCGGTGCCGGTGCCGGCGTACACCACCAGCGGATTGGAGTCGGACACCGCGATCGCGCCGACCGACCCGGCCTCGAAGTAGCGATCGGACACGTTGCGCCAGGTCGTGCCGGCGTCGGTCGACTTCCACACGCCGCCGCCGATGCCGCCGAAGTAGAACGTGAAGGGGTCGGCCGCGACGCCGGTGACGGCCGTCGAGCGCCCGCCGCGGGCGAAATCCAGTTGGCGGTACTCGAGGCCCGACAGCAGCGCCGGATCGGGCTGGGTCGCGGCGAGGGCGAGAAGCAGCAGCAGTGGGGTCATGTCCGCCTCTTGATGAACCGTTCAACGGCCAGCGCGGGATCCCGAGGATCACGATCCCGCGCGCCAGCACGCGGAAGGTATACGTCCAGAGCTCCGGTGGTGGAGCTTAGACTCGGTGAGGGTGGCTGCACCACACCACACCTGCGCGGAGCTAAGCTCATCCAATGCATGGCGGTCCCGTCGACGTCGTCATCGTCGGTGCGGGCATCGCCGGCCTCACGGCGGCGGGCGAGCTGCGCCGGCGGGGCCACGGCGTGGTCGTACTGGAAGCGCGCGATCGGATCGGCGGTCGCGTGCTCACGCTGGACGACCCGTCGCGGCCGGTGCCGGTCGAGCTCGGCGCGGAGTTCATCCATGGCGAGGCTCCGCTCACCCGGCGGTTGCTCGCCGAGGCTGGGCTCGTCTCCTACGAGGTCGCCGGTGAGCAGCGGATGGCTGCCGCAGGCCGGCTGCGTCGGATCGACCTCTGGCGCTCCGTTGCCCGCGTCCTCGGCGGCATCGGTGCCGAGGGCCCGGATCGCTCGTTCGCCGAGTTCCTCGCGACGCACCGCAGCCGCAGGCTGGCGCCTCATCGCCGGGCTGCCCTCGCCTTCGTGCAGGGGTTCTATGCGGCCGACCCGCGGCTGATCAGCGCTCGCTCTCTCGTGCCGGAGGACGGCGAGCCGGCGAGCGCCGCCGCTACGACGGGCCGCGTCGTGGGCGGCTACGGGCAGCTCACCGAATGGCTGGCGCGCGGGCTCGCCGATGCCGTGCGCCTCGGCTCGCCGGTGAGCTCCATCCGGTGGCGACGCGGCCACGTCGAGGTCGGCTGCGGGCGCGACGCTGCCAAGGAGCGCTTCGCTGCTCGCGCGGCGATCGTCACCGTGCCGCTCGGCGTGCTGCAGGCGCCGCCCGGCGCGCCCGGCGCGCTGGCGATCGATCCCGATCCGCCGCCGCTCCGTCGAGCGCTGCGCGGGTTGGTGATGGGGGACGCCGTGCGCGTGGCCATCGAATTCCGCGAGTCGCCGTGGCCTGAGGACGTCGCGGCCCAGCTCGCGCGGGTGACGTTCCTGCGCACGCCCTCGGGCCCCTTCCCGACGTGGTGGACCGCCTATCCGCTGCGCTTTCCCCTGCTGGTGGCGTGGGCCGGCGGGCCCGCCGCCGAGGCGCTCGCCGGGCGTGGTCCCGCCGAGATCGGGGAGCTCGCGGTGACGTCGCTGGCGGCGAGCCTCGGCCTTCCCCGCCGCCGCCTTGCTTCGCGGGTCGTCGCCACCTGGACCCACGACTGGCGCACCGATCCTTACGCGCGCGGCGCCTACAGCTATGTGCGGGTTGGCGGAGTCGGCTCGTCGCGACGGCTCGCGCGGCCGGTCGCGGGGACCCTCTTCTTCGCCGGCGAGGCGACCGACGAGGAGCGGTTGGGGACGGTCGAGGGTGCGATCGCCAGCGGGTTCCGCGCGGCGCGCCAGGTGGAGAGGGCGATGGGCGCTTCAGCCCGACGCGCCACCGGCGGGTGATGCCGGCGGCGGCGCCGGCGGCTCGCCGCTCGTGGCGATCCACACGGCGGCGTCCCAGGCATTGTGGATGCCGATGAAGAGGAGCAGCAGCTCCACGGCTTCGATCCCGTAGAGCGCGCCTTCGGGCGCCCGGCGCATGACGGCGGCCGTGATCAGCAACGACAGATAGGCGAGCAGCGGCAGGCCGGCGTGCCACACCCAGTCGGAGAACACGGGAACATAGGCCTTCTGACGCGCCGCGCGCACGGCGACGGTGACCGAGTAAACGAGCCCGGCGGCCCCGGTGACGAGCAGGCAGCCGGCGAGGCTTCCGGCCGTCTGCCGCGGGGTGGTGAGGAAGGCTGCGACGAGCAACACGGCGCAGAAGTGCACGACCGTGGGCGTGGCGAACGAGTCGAGAGCCGCCGCACTGTCCTCAGCGCCGAGCTTGCCCCGCTCGGCGCTGAGGGCGATGACGACGAACATCAGACCGGTCAGCGCCGCCGCCGAGGACCCGACGATGACGTAGAAGGTCTCCCACTCGTGAAGCGGTAGCGACGACGGTGGTGGCACGGGTTCTCCCGGTGGCTGGGGCGATCGTAAGACAGTAAGTTGGCCGAAAGGAAGAGCGACGATGCCGTGGCCAACAAGGACCGCTTCGCCGGCCATGTCGATGCCTACGAAGCGGCGGTGGTGGCGGCCGGGCAGTGAGCTAGATTCAGCCGCTGGGGCGGCCGCAGGGCGCGTGTATACTGGCGCCGATCGTCGCGATGAGAATCGCCATTCTCGGCGCCGGCAACACGGGGACCTGCGCCGCGCTCGAGCTGGCTGGTCGCGGGCTCGACGTCGATCTCTACGATGAGTGCGACCAGCCGATCCGCAGGGCCAGCTTCCACAACGAAGGGAAGATCCACCTCGGGATCCTCTATGCGAAGGATCGCACGCTGCGCACGGCAGCGTTGATGATCCGCGGCGCCCTCTCCTTCGCCTCGCTCATCGACCGCTGGGTGGGATTCGACCGGAGCCGGATCGAGGTCTCGACGCCCTTTCTCTACGCCGTGCACGTGGGGACGATGGTGGACGTCGCCGGCCTGAGGGCGCACTACACGAGCTGCCAGCGGCTGTTCGAGGAGATTCACCGAGCTTGTGGAACCTCGTACCTGGGTTTCGATCGCTCAATCGAGATCGAGGAGCTAACCCGCGCCGAGATGGAGTCCGTGGTCTCGGGAGAGCACTTCGTGACGATGTTCCGCACCTCCGAGCGGGCCGTCGATCCGCGCACGGTCGCCGGGCTGCTGCGCGCGGCCGCGCTCGCTCACCCGCGGATCCATTCCGTGTGGGGAGCCCGCGTGATGGAGGTGGCGGCCTTCGACCGCGGCGGGCTCGCCGTGTCGTTCCGCAAGGACGGCCACGACTACGTCGAGCGGTACGATCAGGTCGCCAATGCCCTATGGCATGACCGCTTGCGCATCGACGCGCAGATGGGGCTTGGCCAGGACTACCCCTGGCTCCACAGATACAAGTTCGCCAATCGGGTTCTCGTGCCTCTGCTCAACAGCGACATTCCGTCGATCACCTGTGTCTTGGGCCCCTTCGGAGACATCGTCAACTTCGGCAAGAACGGGCTCTACCTGTCGTGGTACCCGGAAGGAATGATCGGCATCTCACGCGCTCTCCAGCCGCCCGAGTGGGAACGTGAGCTCACGCCCCAGCGCCGGTACGAGGTGTTTCGCCGCAGCCACGCGGAGTGGGTGAAGCGGTGTCCGCTGCTGAAGTCGCTGGAGTTTCGCCCCGCGGACGTCGATCCGGGAGGCGGCGTGATCTTCGCCTGGGGTGACACGGACGTCGACGATCCAGAGAGCAAGCTCCACGAGCGCCACGAGATCGGCGTGTATTCGGCCGGCGACTACCATTCGGTCAACACCGGCAAGTACACCATGAGCCCGTACATGGGATTGAAGACGGCCGAGAGGATCCTGGGCCTGTCGTGAGCCGCGAGGTGATGGGATGAGCGAGGCGCCCAGGGTCTCGGTCGTCGTCGCGACCTACAACCGCAGCCAGGTGCTGAAGCACGCCATCTGGAGCGTGATCGAGTCGACCTTCACCGATTGGGAGCTGATCGTCGTCGGCGATTGCTGCACCGACGATACCGAGGAGTGCGTGGCGTCGTTCCGGGACGCGCGCATCCGGTTCGTGAACCTGCCGCGCCACACGGGCGAACAGGGCGGCCCCAACAACCACGGCGTCGCCCTCGCCCGCGGCGGCTACATCGCGTTTCTCAATCACGACGACATCTACCTGCCGGACCACCTGGCGACCTGCGTCGCCGAGCTCGACCGGGGAGAAGCGGATCTGGTCTGGGTGCCGGCGGCGGTCGCCCAAAAGGCCCCCGATCGGCGGCCTGGCCAGGCGCCGTTGACCTTCGGGCTGGTCGGAGTTCCTCCCCACGGCGGGTACAGCCCGTTTGCGGTCTACTACGCGTCGACGTGGGTCTTCCGGCGCGAGCTGGCGAGCTCCGTGGGACCCTGGCCTGCCGCCGATTCGGTCTACGTCACTCCGTCGCAGGCCTGGCTGTTTCGCGCCTGGCGTTCCGGCGCCCGGCTGAAGCTCGTCCCCAGGGTCGGCGTAGTGATCGTGTTGAGCGGCGAGCGTCGCGGCAGCTACGCCATGCGTGAGAGCGCCGATCACGAGCTCCTGGCGCGCTGGATGGAGGAGGACGGGAGCTTTCGCGAGCAAGTCCTCGAGGAGGCGGCGATTCGCGCCGCCGAGGCCGCCGTGTTCCACCGCTACCTTGCGCCCGGCAAGGCGATCTTGCGCGGGCTGGCCCACCCGATCTACTCGCTGCTCGCGGCCGTAGGGGTGCACCCCTTGTCGCTGAACATGGCCGTTCGCCACGGCGGCAAGGGCGGCTTGATCCGCTACCACCGGCGAATGACGGGCATTCCCACGGCGGGCCGAGCCGAATGACTGACGCCTGGTCGTGACGCCTCCCGAGACCCATCGCGCGATCGACGCGGTCTGGCGGATCGAGTCGGCGAGGCTCGTCGCCGGCCTCGCGCGGATGGTGCGCGACGTCGGTCTCGCCGAGGATCTGGCGCAGGACGCGCTCGTCGCCGCGCTCGAGCGGTGGCCGGAGTCGGGCGTCCCGGACGACCCGGGCGCCTGGCTCATGGCCACCGCGAAGCACCGGGCGATCGACCTGCTGCGCCGGAATACGTTGCTCGAGCGCAAGCACGCGGAGCTCGGCCGCGAGCTCGCGATCCAGACGGCCGCGCCGGACCTCGACGCCGCGCTCGCGGGCGTTGCGGGTCAGCGCCGCCGCGCGCTCGAGCTCCCCGCGCGCCTCGTCGAAGCGGCCGAGCTTGGCGAGGAGATCGCCGCGCACGGGGTGAGATCTCCTACTCGTTGCGCAGCGCGACGACCGGCTGGACCTCCGTCGCCTCGCGTGCCGGCAGGACGTTCGCCAGCAGGGCCACCGCGGCGAGCAGCAGCGCGACGCCGGCGAAGGTTCTCGGGTCCTGCGGGCTGACCTCGAAGAGCATCGACGAGAGCGCGCGCGTGGCGGCGAAGGCGCCGGCGAGGCCGGCGGCGATGCCGGCCAGGATCGGCGCCATGCCCTGGCGCACCACCAAGACGAGCACGCGCCGGCGGTCGGCGCCGAGCGCCATCCGCACGCCGATCTCCTGCGCCCGCTGCGCCACCGTGTAGGCGGTCACGCCGTAGATCCCGACCGCGGCGAGGAGGAGCGCGATGGCGGCGAAGGCGAGGAGCAGGGCGGTGGTGAAGCGCGACGTGGCGACCGAGGAGGAGACGACCTCCGCCATGACCTCGGGCTCGGCCACCGGCACGTTGCGGTCCAGGGCCCGGACCTCGGCGCGCACCGCCGGGATGAGAGCGAGGGGGTCGCCCGCCGCGCGGAGCACCAGGGTCATCGCGCGGCCGGGGAACTGCGCGTGGGGCAGGAAGACTTCGTCGCGCGGCGGCTGGTCGAGGCCGCGGTGGTGGACGTCGCCGGCGATGCCGACGATCGTCGACCAGGGCTCCTCGGACTCGAGACTCCCCATGCGGATGCGCCGTCCGAGCGGGTCGCGGCCGGCGAACCAGCGCTCGGCGAAGGTCTGGTTGACGACGACGACCGGCGGGGCGCCCAGGCGGTCTTCCGGCGCCAGAGCGCGGCCGCGCAGCATCGGGATTCCCATCGTCCGGAAGTAGTCGGGCGTGGCGGCGCGATAGGCGGTCGCCGGCTCCTGGCCGGGCTCGGGCAGCGGCTGCCCCTCGATCAAGAAGTTCCAGTCGCTCTCGCTGCCCGAGAGCGGCGTCAGCGACACGGCCGCCGCGGCCTCGACGTCCGGCCGCTGCGCCAGGCGGGCCAGGAGCTGGTCGTAGAAGGCCGCGACCTGCGCGTCCTCCGGGTAGTCGGCGTCGGGCAGGGCCAGGCGGGCGAGCAGGAGGTCGCGCGGCCGGAAGCCGGGGTCGACCGCGAGGACGCGGACGAAGCTCTGGATGAGCAGGCCCGCCGCCACCAGCAGAGTGAGCGAGAGCGCCACCTCGCCCGCCACCAGGGCGCCGCGCAGCCGCCGGGTCGCCCGCCCGCTGCCGGCGGCCCGGCTCCCCTCCTTGAACGAGCGGACGAGGTCCGGCCGCGCCGCCTGGAGGGCGGGCGCAAGGCCGAAGAGGAGGCCGGCGGCGACCGACACGGCGAGGGTGAAGGCGAAGACCGGCAGGTCGACGCCGACCCCGTCGAGCCGCGGCGCCTCTGCCGGCGCCAGCGAGCGCAGCAGCCCGATGCTCCAGACCCCGAGCAGCAGGCCGAGCGCGCCGCCCGCGCCGGCGAGCAGCAGGCTCTCGGTCAGGAGCTGGCGGACGATCTGGCCGCGGCCGGCGCCGAGCGCGGTGCGGATCGCCATCTCCCGCCCGCGCGCCGAGGCCCGGACCAGGAGGAGGTGCGCGACGTTGGCGCAGGCGATGAGGAGCACCAGCCCGACCGCCGCGAGGAGCACGAGCAGGGCGCGCTTGGCCGGGCCGACCACGGTGTCGAGCAGCGGCAGCACGAGGGCGTCGACGCCGCGGTAGGCCGCGGGCTGGCGCTCGGCGATGCGCGTCAGGACCCGCGCCATGTCGTCGCGGGCGGCCGCCGCGCCGAGCCCCTCGCGCAGCCGGCCGATGACCCGCAGGTAGTAGTTGCCGTAGTCGGGCTCGGCGGGGTCGAAGCGGAGCGGCCGGAAGACCTCCGCGGTGGTGCCGATCGGCGCCTCCGCGCCCGGCGCGAGGATGCCGACGACGGTGTGCGGCTCGCCGTTCAAGGCGATCGTGCCGCCGAGGAGTCGCGGATCGCCGCCGAAGCGGCGGCGCCAGAGCTCGTGGGTGAGGATGACCACCCGCGGCGCGCCGCTCCGTCCCTCCGCCGGCGCGAAGGCGCGGCCGCGCGCCGGCTCGATCCCGAGCACCTGGAAGTACTCGTCGGAGACCTGCAGGCCCGGCAGCCGCTCGGCCTCGCCGGCGCCGGTCAGGTTGGGCTGCCAGCCGCTGAAGCCGGCGAGGCCCGCGAAAGCGCGACTCTCGGCCTGCCAGTCCTCGAGCGCCGCGAGACCGGTCCACTCCTGCTCCGGGCCGCCGCGCGCCGTGTGGTTCTCCCAGACGGTGACCAGCCGTTCCGGTTCCGGGTAGGGGAGGGGCGCGAGCAGCACGCCTTGGACGAAGCTGAAGATCGCGGTGTTGGCACCGATCCCCAGAGCGAGCGTGGCGACGGCGATGCCGGTGAAGAGCGGGGCGCTTCGAGCATGCGCGCCGCGTGGCGGAGGTCGTGTGCGAGGTTGGCCACCTGAGCGTCCCTCCCGCAATGCAGCTAGGTACGGGAGGGCGCGGCGAAGGTTGCCCGCTCGAGCTCGCCCCACACGACCTCCGGCAGCTCGCCGGCGAAGCGCCAGCCGAAGGCGCGCGACGGCGTCCAGGCACCGGGGGTGACGGCGCCCGCCAGCACGCGCTCGAGGGCGGTGACGGCGGAGACCGTGGTGAAGGTGTAGCCCCCGGGCGTGTCGAGCGTGCAGCGCACGGCGGCGCCGGCGGCGTTCCTGACCTCGCCCCAGAGATACGTCCGGCCGCGCGCCCGCGCCGCCTCGTCCGGTCCGCTCATGCGCAGCTCGACCCAGCGCTGGAGGAGGCGCTTGACGGGGCGGACGCCGAGCAGCGGCAGGAGGCGGCCGAGGCGGCGCGCCCGCCGGATCGCCCGCGGCGGCATGCCGCTGTAGACGCGGATGTTGGGGATGCCGGTCGAGTGGTAGGCGGTCGAGACGTCGCCCCAGGGGATCGTCATCGCCCAGCGCTTGCCGCAGGAGAACGGGATCTCACGCGCGTCCCAGGCGAGCGGCACCGGCACGATCCGCCCGTCGCGCCGCACTGCGCCGGCGTGCGGGAAGCTCTCGATGATCGTCTTCGCGGTGCCGCGGCTCAGGCCCGCGCCGGTGGTGTGGAAGGCGAGCGTCAGCTCGACGGCGTCCGGCAGCGCCTCGGCCAGGCGCGCCGCCAGGCAGTCGCTCGGCACGACGTCGAAGCCGACGCCGGGGAGGAGCGCGATGCCCGCCCGCCGTGCCGCCTCGCCCTGCGCGAGGACGGCCTCGAAGACCGGGATCTCGCCGGTGATGTCGAGGTAGTGGACGCCGGCCGCGAGACAGGCGGCGACCATCGGCGCGGAGGTGTGTACGAACGGGCCGGCGCAATGGACGACCGCGGCGACGCCGTCGAGGCCCTGGCGCACGGCCGCCGGATCGTCGAGCGCGAAGACGCGCCGCGGCAGGGCCAGCTCGGCCGCCAGCCTCTCGACCGCCGCCGCGCTGCGCCCGGCGAGGACCGGCGCGAGTCCCCGCCCCACGGCCTCGCGCGCGATCAGCTCGCCGGTGTAGCCGGTGGCGCCGTAGAGGAGCCAGGGTGAGGACTTCGCCGCTCGGCTCAGGACGCCGTCACCCTGAGCGGGGCGAAGGATCTGGGTAGGAGACGGGCAGCGTCTCCGCCAACACCTTCTCCGCCTGCTCGGCGACGAAGCGCTCCAGGCGCTCGCGCAGCTCCGGTCGGGTGAGGGCGAGGACCCGCACTGCGAGCAGCGCGGCGTTCACCGCGCCTGGCTTGCCGATGGCCAGCGTGCCGACCGGCACGCCGCCCGGCATCTGTACCGTCGAGAGCAGCGAGTCGAGCCCGTCGAGCGCCCACCCTTTCATTGGCACGCCGAAGACCGGCAGGAGCGTGTGCGCGGCGACGACCCCGGCGAGGTGCGCCGCCCCGCCCGCGGCGGCGATCAGCACCTCGATGCCGCGCCCGGCGGCGGCCAGGACGTACTCGCGGGTCGCGTCGGGCGTGCGATGTGCCGAGAGGACCCGCGCCTCGTGCGGCACCGCGAAGCGAGCCAGGGTCTCCGCCGCGTGCTGCATGGTCTCCCAATCCGACTTGCTGCCCATGAGGATGCCGACCAGCGGGGTGCCGGCGGTGGTCGATGGCTCGGAGGTGGGTCGCTGCACGCGGATACATTGTAGCGGGGGGCGAGCGCCAGCCGGCGCGGTGTAGGATCTTTGCCCGCCATGATAAACGTCAAGCCTCACATCGCCGCAGGCGCCAAGGTGCGGAGCCTCGAGGAGTACCGGGAGATGTACTGCCGCTCGGTCGAGCGCCCGGAGGAGTTCTGGCGCGAGCAGGCAGCGCGGCTCGACTGGTTCACCGAGCCGCGGCAGGTCTTCGACATCGACTCGGACCAGGTCGACTTCTCCTGGTATCTCGGCGGCCGGCTCAACGCGGCGTGGAACTGCGTCGACCGCCACCTGGCCGAGCGCGGCGACAAGACGGCGATCATCTGGGTGGGCGACGAGCCGGGCCAGTACCGCTCGATCACCTACCGCGAGCTCAAGCACAACGTGGCGCGGGTGGCGAACATGCTGCGCACGCACGGAGTGCGCAAGGGCGACCGGGTCTGCATCTACCTGCCGATGGTGCCCGAGCTGCCCTACACCATGCTCGCCTGCGCCCGCATCGGCGCCATTCATTCGGTGGTCTTCGCCGGCTTCTCGGCCGACTCGCTCAAGGACCGCGTCCTCGACGCCGGCTGCAAGGTCGTGGTCACCGCCAACGAGGGGCTGCGCGGCGGCCGCGCGATCCCGCTCAAGGCCACGGTCGACCGCGCCGTCGAGGGCATCCCGATGGTCGAGCGCGTGCTCGTGGTGCGCCGCACCGAGACGCCGGTGCCGATGCACCCCGTGCGCGACCTCTGGTTCGAGGAGGAGGCGGCCAGGGAGCGCTCGACCTGCCCGGTCGAGTGGATGGGCGCCGAGGACCCGCTCTTCATCCTCTACACCTCGGGCTCGACCGGGAAGCCCAAGGGCGTCATGCACACGACCGGCGGCTACCTCGTCTACGCCTCGCTCAGCCACGAGCTGGTCTTCGACCTGCGCCCCGACGACATCTACTTCTGCGCCGCCGACATCGGCTGGATCACCGGCCACAGCTACATCCTCTATGGCCCGCTCGCCAACGGCGCGACGACGGTGATGTTCGAGTCGATCCCGGTCTACCCCGACGCCGGCCGCTACTGGCAGGTGGTGGACGACCTCGGCGTCACCGTCTTCTACACCGCCCCGACCGCCATCCGCGCCATCGCCCGCCACGGCGACGAGTGGGTCAAGCGCCACCGCCGCACCTCGCTGCGCATCCTCGGCACGGTCGGCGAGCCGATCAACCCCGAGGTCTGGCTCTGGTACCACGACGTCGTGGGCGAGGGACGGTGCGCGGTGGTCGACACCTGGTGGCAGACCGAGACCGGCGGCATCCTGATCACGCCGCTCCCCGGCGCCATCCCGACCAAGCCCGGCTCGGCCACCCTGCCGTTCTTCGGCGTGCGCCCGGTGGTGGTGGACGACCAGGGGCAGGTGCTGCACGGCAACGACATCTCCGGCAACCTCTGCATCGCGGGCACCTGGCCCGCCCAGGCGCGCACCCTCTGGGGCGACCACGTGCGCTTCAAGAAGACCTACTTCGAGCAGTTCCCCGGCCTCTACTTCACCGGCGACGGCTGCCGCCGCGACGCCGACGGCTACTACTGGATCACCGGCCGCGTCGACGACGTGCTCAACGTCTCCGGGCACCGCCTGGGCACGGCCGAGATCGAAAGCGCGCTCGTCGCGCACGAGGCGGTGGCCGAGGCGGCGGTCGTCGGCTTCCCGCACGAGATCAAGGGGACCGGGATCTTCGCCTACGTCCACCCCAAGCCGGATTTCGAAGCGACCGACCCCGAGGAGCTGGCGGGGATGCTCAAGGACCAGGTGCGCCATGCGATCGGGCCGATCGCGACGCCCGACCGCGTGCAGGTGGTCTCCGGCCTGCCCAAGACCCGCTCGGGCAAGATCATGCGCCGCATCCTGCGCAAGATCGCCGCCGGCGAGTACGAGGACCTGGGCGACATCACCACGCTCGCCGACCCGAGCGTGGTCGAGAAGCTGGTCGCCGACCACCGCCAGGCGGTCGCGCGCTAGTCGCCGCACGGACGGCCGGTTCCTCGGGGTTTGCGCCAGCCGCCGAGCCGTGCCGTGGTACAATAGAGATGTTCCTCACGAGGCCCGCTCTCCGGCCGTCGCCCGCGCTGAGGGCGGCTCGCTGGCCACCGGCGCGTCACTTGTCCTGACCAGACCGACATGGAGTGCCTGAGCGCCTTCGCCCTGGTCGCCGGGCTCACCGGCATCGTCGGGCTGGCGCTGGCGCTCTCCGCGCTCAAAGAGGCGCGAGCGGTGCGGGCCGAGCTCGGCGCGATTCGCACCGAGCTGTGGCAGCTTGCCGGGCAACTGCAGCGGATTCAGGTAGGGGAAGGCAGGCTTAGTGGCGAGGCGGCCGGTGAGGTCGCAGCCGCCGCGGAGGCCGCGCCGGCCATCGTCGCGCCCCCGCCGCCCTTGGCTCCCGTAACCGCCGTCGTCGCCGACCTTGCCCCTGCGGAGCCGCCACCGCCTCCTTACCTCGGCGGCGGTGCCGTAACTCCCGGAGCGCCACGCGCGGCCGCCCCCTCCGAGCCGGCCGAGCCGAGCCTCCTTCCTACCCAGCCTGCTTTTTCTTTCGACAGCACCGCCAGCGCCGCGGGCGGCGCCGCCGCCGCGCCGCCGCCAGCCCGCCCGGCGGCGAGCCTCGAGGAGCGGCTCGGCGCCCGCGCCCCGGTCTGGATCGGCTCGATCGCCCTCGCCCTGGCCGGCGCCTTCCTGGTCAAGTACTCGGTCGACAGGGGCTGGATCGGACCGACGGTGCGCCTGGCGCTGGCGATCCTCTTCGGCGTCGCTCTGCTCGGCGCCGGCGAGGCGCTGCGGACGCGCATCGAGCGCATCGCCGCGGGGCTCTCGGCCGCCGGGATCGCCGTCCTCTTCGCCGCCTGGCTCGCGGGCGTCAACGTCTATCACCTCATTGCGCCCGCGCTCGGCTTCACCTTCCTCGCGCTGACCGCGGCGCTGGCGGTGCTGCTGGCGCTGCGGCAGGGGCCGATCGTGGCCCTGGTGGGCCTGGTGGGGGGCTTCCTCACGCCCTCGCTCATCAGCACCGCCGAGCCGAACGCGCGCGTCCTCTTCGGCTATCTCCTCCTCCTCCAGGCAGGCCTCCTCACCGCGGCGCGCCGGCAGCGCTGGCGGTGGCTGCCCGAGCTGGCGCTGGCCGGCGGGCTGCTCTGGGTGGTGGCCTGGCTGGCGGGAGCGTTCGGCGCCGCCGACGCGCTGTGGCTGGCGCTGTTCCTGGTCGGCATGGTGGTGGTGGTCGTCCTGATCGAGCGGCTGACCGGCAGGACGCCGGCCGGCGCCGGTGTCGAAGAGTGCCCAGAGGCGACCTGGCTGCAGCCCGCGCTCGCCGTCGCCGGCGCGGTGATGGCGATGGGGCTGGTGACGGCGCGCGCCGGCTACACGCCGCGCGAGTGGGCGTTCCAGGCGCTGCTGGTGACCGCCGCCTTGGTCCTCGCCCGCCGGCGCGAGGAGCTGCACGGCCTCGCCTGGCTGGCGGTGGGAGTCACCTTCGCGCTCCTCGCCGCCTGGGGATGGAACCTGCCGGTCGCGCAGGAGCCGCGCTTCCTCTGGACCGCGCTCGCGATCGGCGGTCTGTGCGCCGCCGGCAGCTACGCGGCGCACTTCGGCGCCGCCCGCCCGGCGCGCTGGACGGTGCTCGCGGCGCTCGCCGGGCTCGCCTTCTTCGTCTTCGCCTGGGCTTCGGCGACCGCGCTGCGCCCGAGACTGCCCTGGGGGGCGCTCGCGCTCGCCGCCGCCGCCCTCTACCTCGCGGCCGCCGTGCCGCTGGCGCGGCGGCGCGCCCGCGCCGCGGCGGCCGAGGTGGACGAGCACGGCCCGGCCCTCGCCGCGCTGGCCGTCGCGGTCACCGCGTTCACCAGCCTCGCGGTGCCGCTCGAGCTCGAGCGCCAGTGGTGGACCGTCGCCTGGGCGCTCGAGGTGCCGGCGCTGGTCTGGCTCGCCGGCCACTTTCGCCTGCCGGCGCTGCGGCGGCTCGCCGCGGCGCTGGCGCTCGGCGTGGCCGCTCGCCTGCTGGCGAACCCCGAGGTGCTGAGCTATCCGATCGGTACCCGGCCGGTCCTCAACTGGCTCCTCTACGGCTACGGTCTCGCGCTCGTCGCCATCGCCGGCGCCGCGGCCCTGGCGCGCCGCGACCGCACCTTCGGCCCCGGCCGCCTGGCGCCCGGCCTCGAGGCGCTCGGCGTCGCGCTCGCCTTCGCGCTGGTGAGCCTCGAGGTGCGGCAGGGCTTCCATCCCGGACGGTTGGGCACGGGAGTGCCGAGCCTGGTCGAGTGGGGGACCTACACCGTGGTGTGGCTGCTCCTCGGCTTCGCGCTCCTCGCCGCCGGCCGGCGTCTGTCGCTCGAGCGGGTCGAGCAGGGTGGCACGCTCATCATGATGGCCGGGCTCCTCGGTGCCGTGGCGGGCTCGGGGTTCCTCGGCAATCCGCTCTGGCAGCACGAGGCGGTGGGCGCGACGCCGGTCGTCAACTTCCTGCTCTGGATCTACGGCGTCCCCGCGCTCCTGGTGCCGCTCGCCGGCCGCCTGCTGCGCCGTCGCGGCGAGGACCGCCTGGCGGCGTTCTGCGGCGTGGGAGCGCTCGCCCTGCTCTTCCTGCTCGTCACGCTCGAGGTGACCCAGGCCTTCCACGGCACCTATCTCGACGACGAGCCGGCGACCGTCGCCGAGAAGTACGCCTACTCGGCCGCCTGGCTCCTCTTCGGCACCGGCCTGCTCGTGGCCGGGATCGCGCGGCGCGGTCGCTTCCTGCGCTACGCCTCGCTCGCCGTGATGAGCCTCACCGTGGGCAAGGTCTTCCTCTTCGACACCGCGCACCTGACCGACCTCTATCGCGTGCTGTCGTTCCTGGGGCTCGGGCTCTCGCTCCTCCTCCTCGCCTTCCTCTACCAGCGCTTCGTCTTCCGCGCGCCGGCGGACTGAGGCGACGCTTGGCCGCCCGCCGCGGGCCTCTCCTCGCGCTCGTCCTCCTGCTCGCCGGTGCCACCGGCGGAGCGGCGGCGGCCGACGTCACCGCCTACGGCTTCACCCGCACGCTCGACGTGCCGGCGGCCGCCCCCGTGCGCGTGCCGCTCGACCTCGCGGCGCTCCGCCACCTCGGCCCAGCACCGCCCGCGGTCTTCGCGCCCGACGGCCGCGAGGTGCCGGCGACGCTCGCACCGGACCTGCCGTCGCAGCGCCCGCGCGCCGTCACGGCGGTCGAGGCGAAGCAGCAAGGCGAGAGCTGGGTCATCCTCCTGGACGTCGGCGCCGCGCCCCCGCTCCACGAGCAGCTCCAGTTCCGCATCGAGAAGGTGACGGCGGCGCCCGCGGTACGCCTCGAAGGGAGCGACGACCGCCGTGCCTGGCAGCCGCTGGCGGCAGGGGATCTCTTCCGCCTGGGCAGTGACGCGCGGCTGGAGCGGACGGCCCTGACCTATGCGCCGAGCCGGTATCGCTTCCTCCGCCTCACCTGGCCGGCGGCCGCGGGCACGCCCGAGCTGCGCGGCGTCGAGGTGCTGGAGGCGGCCGGCCGCAGCCTGCTCCTGCGCTCCGAGCGGCCCGCGTGCCGCAGCGGCGGCGCGATGGCGGCCTGCGCGCTGCCGCTCCCCGCTCCCCGCCAGGTCGTCCGCCGGCTGACGATGCGGCTGGCAGCCGACGGCGCCGGCGGCTCCGCAACGAGCCGGGTGGGATACAGGCTCCTGACGCCCGGCGAGGCGAGGTGGCGCGAGCTCGCCGCCGGGACCGCCGTGATCGACTCCGCGGAGGTCGAGCTGGCGATTCCGCTGCCTGCCGAGCGGCTGTCGGGAGAGCCGCTGCGCCTCGAGCTCTACGGCAGCGGTGCGTCCCCGCGCCTCGCCGGATATGCCCTGGAGGTCGCGCAGCCGCTGCTCGCCTTCGATGCGCCGACCTCGGGTCGTTACACCCTCGCGTACGGCGGCGGTGAAGGCGCCGGCGGCACGGGCGAGCTCGGCATGGGCTCCGGTGCGGCGGAACGCGGGCTGACAGGAGGCCTCACCGGCGGCCCGACCTGGGCTGTGCTCGGCCCCGAGCGGACGCAGGAGCTGCCGCCGCTGCCGGCGGGCGTGACCGGTCCCGGACAAGCGCTGGACGCGATCGACTTCACCTCGGAGTGGCCGATCCGCGCCGCCCGTGCCGAGGCCGGCGAGGTCGTGCGCCTCGAGCTCCCGGGCGCCGTCTTGGCAGCGGCCGGGCCGGAGCGCAACGGTCTCCGCCTCGCCGTCGCCACGAGGCAGCTTCCTTACGTGAGGCTGACTCTCGATGCGCCGGCCCTGGTCGCGTCCCGGCGCGGCCTGCAGCCACAGCCCGCGGCGCGGGACGGCGAGAGCGGCCTTGCCGTCACCGTCCCGGCGCCGGCGCCGCCGCTCTCCTCCCTCACCCTGGCGGCGCTCCCGGCCTTCCGCCGCGGGCTGACCGTTGCGGCGCGCCGGCCGGGTCCGCCCGGAGGTGGCGACGAGCAGATCCTGGACTACGGCTCGTGGGACTGCCGCACCCGGGCGCCGCTGCCCTGCCGCCGGGAGGTACCGCTCGGCGGCGTTGCGCCGGAGCGGCTCGTGATGCGCTTCGACGACGGCGACAACCCATCCCTGCCGGCCGTCGACGTCGCCCTGTGGCGGCCGCGCGAGATGCTGGTCTTCGTCTGGCCGGCGGCGGAGGAAGTGCGGCTCCTGGCCGGCCCCGCCGATCTCGCCGCGCCGCGCTACGACCTCGAGCTGCTCGCCCCGCAGCTCCTCGCCCGCCCCTGGCGCCCCGCGCAGGTCGACCTCGGCGGCGGCGGGCCGGCGAAGCGGGAGCCGCCGTGGCAGCCGTGGCTCTTGCCCGCCGCGCTGGCGATCGCCGGCGTCGGGCTCCTGCTGCTCCTCGGCCGGCTGCTGGCGACCCGCTCGTAAGACGCACGGCACCCGCCTGCCGGTTTTTCGCGGGCCGGCTACGCCCGTCTTCGCGACCTGCTCTAGCTTGGCAGGTTTTTCGCACGTCCAGGTGCCGCGTCCGGGGTGCGTTTGTGGTAGAAACTCGACGCTCGACAGGGGCATTGCAGCTCTCGGCTCGCGGCGCGGCGTCCCTACTCGGCGATGACGTCCATGGAACCTACCTATCGTCGCTCGACCGGCCTCGTCGACGTCCTCGACCGGGTCCTCGACAAGGGCCTGGTGGTCGCCGGCGACATCCGGGTCTCGCTAGCCGAGGTCGAGCTTCTCACCATCCGCATTCGACTGCTGGTCTGCTCGATCGACAAGGCGGAGCAGATCGGCCTCGACTGGTGGCGAAACGATCCCAACTTGTCGTTGGCCGCCCGTCAGATGTCCGCCGAGAACGAGATGCTCCGCGAGCAGGTGCGGTCGCTGGAGGCGCGGTTGGCCGCCATGACCCTGGCGCCGCGCAGCCCGCAGCCGAAGGGCGCCACCGCTTCCAGGCGCCAGAAAGCAGGGGGGAAGAATGCCGGTTGAACGTGCTTCGGGTGGGACCAGCCTCATCGACGTCCTCGACCGCGTCCTCGACAAGGGGATCGTCATCGACGCCTGGGTGCGGGTGTCGCTGGTGGGCATCGACCTGCTCACCGTAGAGGCGCGGATCGTGGTCGCCTCGATCGACACCTACATCAAGTACTCGGAGGCGGTGGGCCAGGTGCCGACCGTCTCCCGCCCGGTGCTCGAGGCGGCGCCACGGATCGAGGAGCTGATGGCCGAGAACGCCGCGCTCCGCGCCCAGCTCACCGCGTCCGCGGTGCGCGAGGAGGTGACGCGCCGCAGCCGGCAGATGAAGGCCAAGCCCACGCCGTAACCGACGCCGTCGCGGATGAACTCGGTCGTCCCTCTCGAGCTGCCTCCGACGCCGCGCAGCGGCGCGAGCGCCCGGGCCAGGCTCACGCTCACCGAGCAGTTGCTGCTCGACCAGGAGGTGCGCACCTGCGCGGTGCTCACGCTACGCTGGCTCGCCCGCCACGCCGGCCTGCAGCGCGGCGCGGTGCTGGTGGTGGACGCCGAGGCCTCGCGCCTGACCGGCATGACCGGCTTCGCCGTGCCCCCGGCCGACATCGACGGCTTCCTCGTCGACCTCACCGATTCGACACACCCCCTGGTCCTCGCCCTCTCGAGCGCGGAGCCCATCGCCTTCCACGCCGCCGGCCAGGCGCTGCGCCGGCCGGTGCAGAACCCGCTCGGCGCCGAGTCCTTCCACGCCGTACCGCTGCTCAGGGTCGAGCCCGGCGAGGTCGGCCCCGGCCTGCTGCTGCTGACCCTCGACGGCGAGGGCCCCGTCTCCGAGGACGTGACCTGGGCGGCGGAGCTCCTCGGCACCCGGCTGACGGCGCTCTGGTACCGGCGGGCGCAGGCCGACGAGCGGCGGCACAAGCGCGAGCGGAGCTGGCTGCTGAGCGTGCTCAACGCCGTCACCGACCCGGTCCTGATGACCGACGGCGACGGCCGCATCCTGATCGCCAACACCGGCGCCGAGACGCTGCTGACCGGCGACGAGAAGATGAGCGAGGGGCGCCGGCGCGCCGTGGCGCTCAACAACATGCTCTTCTCGGCCTCGCTCTTCCGCACCACCGAGGGGTCGGGGCCGACCCGCCAGGAGCTGCTGCTGGTCGATCCGGCCGAGGGGCAGGATCTGCTCTTCGAGGTGCTGCGCACGCCGGTGCGCATCCGGCGCGGCGAGGTCGGCTTCGTCTCGGTGCTGCGCAACGTCACCGACCTGCGGCGCGCCGCCGAAGAGCTCGAGGAGAACTACCGCCGGCTGCGCGCGGCCGAGGCCAAGACGCGCGCCGAGCGCGACCGCCTCGACCTCATCCTCAACTCCGCCCTCGACCCCATCCTGGTGACCGATCCGGCGGGCAACATCGTGCTCATGAACCCGCCGGCCGAGCGCATGTTCACCGCCGAGTCGGCCGGCGAGGACCCGGAGGCGGCGCGGCGCCTGCGCGCCAACGACGCCGTCTTCACCTCGTTCATCGCCAGCGTCTACGCGGTGGGCGACCAGCGCTCGCGCGGCGAGCTGTCGTTGACCGACCCGCGCACCGGCATCGTCGTCCCGGTCGAGGCGATCTCGGCCAAGCTCGTCTCCAAGCACGGCGAGGACACCGGCGTCGTCACCATCCTCCACGACCTCACCGACCTGGTCGAGAAAGAGCGCCTCTACGAGCAGGTCCGGCGCAACTCCGAGGAGCTGCACGGCAAGGTGCGCGAGGCCACCGCCGAGCTCGCCGAGCAGAACGAGCTGCTGCGCCGGCAGGCGCTGGCGCTCGAGCAGGCCTCGGCGATGAAGTCGCAGTTCCTGGCCAACGTCTCGCACGAGCTGCGGACGCCGCTCAACGCCATCCTCGGCTACACCCACCTGATGCTCGAGGGGGTCTCGGGCGAGATCACCTCGGCGCAGCGCGACAAGCTGGTGCGGGTGGACTCCAACGCCCGCCACCTGCTCTCGGTCATCAACGACCTGCTCGACATCGCCCGCATCGAGTCGGGGAAGATGCCGGTGCAGCTCGAGCGGCTGCAGCTCCCCGGCCTCTTCGAGGAGGTGATGCGCGAGGTCGAGCCGCTCATCGCGCGCGCCCGCCTCTTGGTGGACCACGAAGTGGGTCCTGACGTGCCGGAGATCACGAGCGACCGGCAGAAGGTCAAGCAGATCGTCTTGAACCTGCTCTCGAACGCGCTCAAGTTCACGCCCGAGGGCTCGGTCTCGATCCGCGCCGCGTATCATGCCGGCGAGGACCGCATCTCGGTGGCGGTCGCCGACACCGGCATCGGCATCTCGGACGAGTACCAGAAGAACATCTTCGAGGCCTTCCTGCAGGCCGACAGCTCCTACGCGCGCCGGCAGGGCGGCACCGGGCTCGGGCTCTCGATCTGCCGCCGTCTGGCCTCGCTGCTCGACGGCGACATCACGCTGCAGAGCCGCCTCGGCGAGGGGTCGGTCTTCACCCTCTGGCTGCCGCGGCGGCTGCGGAGGTCCTGATGACCGACGGCGTCCGGCGGCCGCTGGTGCTGGTGGTGGACGACGTCGAGGAGGGGCGCGAGATCTGCGCCGAGTACCTCTCCTTCCGCGGCTACGGCGTGGCGGCCGCCGAGGACGGCTTCGAGGCCATCGAGAAAGCGATGGCGCTGCGGCCGGACGTCATCCTGATGGACCTCTCGCTGCCCGGCATGGACGGCTGGGAGGCGACGCGGCGCCTCAAGGAGGACGCGCGTACGTGCCACATCCCGGTCATTGCCCTGACGGCGCACGCGCTGCCGTCGGCCCACGAGCGGGCCCGCGAGGCCGGGTGCGACGCGGTGGTGACGAAGCCCTGCCTGCCGCAGGACCTGGTGCTGGAGGTCGAGCGCCAGCTCGAGCGCAGCACCCCGTCCGCGGGGAAATGAGGTCGAATGCCGAAGAAGGGAGCGTCCGACAAGAAGACCCCCGCGGCGGGAGGCGGCCGCAAGCGCAGCGGCCAGCGCGCGCCGCGGCCGGTCCCCTCCGCGCTGCGCCGGGAGGACGCGCCCGAGCTGGCGACCGAGCCGCAGAGCCAGGCGATCCTCGGCCCGACGGCGCTGCCGCGCGAGCGCGGCGCCGGTGAGCTTCGCGGCCGGCTCGAGGACGCCGACGGCCAGAGCGGCAAGTACGTCTACTGCATCATCCAGACGGACGAGTCGCTGCACTTCGGCCCGATCGGCATCGGCAGCGAGCCGGCCGACGTGCACACGGTGAACTTCCGCGACATCGCGGCGGTCGTCTCCGACACGCCGCTCGAGGTCTACGACCCGACGCGCGACAACGTGCTCGCCCACGAGCGGGTCAACGAGGCGGTGATGCGCCGCTTCACCGTCATTCCGATGTCGTTCAGCACCGTGTTCAAGACGCGGGAGGACATCGTCGAGCTGCTGCGCACCGCCTACGACGCCTTCCGCGACGTGCTGGTCAAGATGCAGGACAAGCTGGAGTTCGGCCTGAAGGTGCTGTGGGAGCCCGAGCTGGTGATCGAGGAGATCGAGAAGGAGGACGAGAGCCTGCGCCTGCTGCGGCACGAGATCTCCTCGCAGAAGGGCTCGACCTACTTCGCCCGCATGCAGTACGGGCGGCTCGTCGATTCGCTCCTCCAGGAACGCTCCGAGAAGCTGGTGGCCGAGATCGTCTCGACGCTCGGCGAGGTGTCGGTCGCCTCGCGCGCCAACAAGCCGATCGGCGACAAGATGATCTTGAACGCCGCCTTCCTCGTCGCCCGCGACCGCGAGGCGGACTTCGACTCCCGCGTCAAGGAGATCGGCGCCAAGTACGAGAGCCTGAAGTTCAAGTACACCGGCCCCTGGCCCCCCTACAACTTCGTCAACATCCGCCTCAAGCTCGAGCGGGCGGCCGAAGCCGAGTGATCCTCATCGACCGGCTGCTCGCGGGCGGCATCGGCTTCGTCCTCGACAAGATCGCCAGCGCCGTCGACGCCGAGCTCAACGACGAGGGCCGGCTGCGCGAAGAGCTGCTCGCGGCGCAGATGCGCAACGAGCTGGGCGAGCTGTCCGACGAGGAGTTCGCCGAGCTGGAGGCCGGCCTGCTGGCCCGCCTGCGCGACATCCGCGCGGCGCAGCGCGGCGAAAGCGAAGGGGCGGTGTCGGGCGTGGCCGGCGTCGAGGTGAGCTTCGAGGCGGGGCCCGAGGATCAAACGTAGCGCCCGGCCCCCGTGCCGGGCGTTTTCGGAACGCCCCTGGCCTCAGATCCCACGACCACCTTCCATTTCTTCGGCGGCAAAGGCGGCGTCGGCAAGACCACCTGCGCCGCCGCCCGCGCCCTCGCCGCGGCCGCCGCCGGCCGGCGCGTGCTGGCCGTCTCGACCGACCCCGCCCACTCCCTAGGCGACGCGCTCGACCTGCAACTCGGCCCTGCGCCGACGCCCCTGCCGGTGCGGGCGCGGAGCGGCGGCCTCGCCGCCGTCGAGCTGGCGGCCGAGCCGGCCTGGGAGCGGTGGCTCACCGAGCGGCGGCAGTCGCTCGCCGCTCTCGCGCTCCGCGGCACCTACCTCGACCGCGAGGACGTCGACCGCCTCTTCGCCCTGCCGATGCCGGGCATCGACGAGCTGGTGGGCCTCCTTGAGCTGCTACGGCTCGCCCGAGCCGGCGGCTACGACGAGGTGGTGGTCGACACCGCTCCTACCGCCCACACCCTCCGCCTCCTCGCGATGCCCGCGGCGCTCGAGCGCCTCGCCGAGCTGCTCGCGGCGATGCGGCGCAAACACCACGCGGTGGCCGAGCGACTGGCCGGCGCGGTGCGACCCGACGCCGCCGACGCGCTGGTCGAGGAGATCGCGGCCGAGGCCGCGCTGCTGACCGCCCTCGTGCGCGACCCCGGGCGCGCCCGCTTCCATTGGTTGCTCCTGCCCGAGGCGCTGTCGGTCGCCGAGACGCGCGACGCACTCGCCGAGCTGGCGGCCGGCGGGGTGCCGCTCGCCCAATCGGTCGAGCTGGTGGTCAACCGCGTCACGCCGCCGCCGCCCGAGCCGTGCAGCGCCTGCGACCCGCGCCGGGTCGCCGAGCAGGAGGCCCTCGACGAGCTGGCCCATGCCTTCCCGAATCTCCCGATCCGCCTCGTGCCCGCCGCCGACCGCGAGCCCCGCGGCCGCGCGGCGCTGCTGCGGCTGGCCGCCCAGCCATTTCGGCCGCAGCCCCTCGAAGTCATCCAGAGCGTAGCGCCCGGGCTACGTCCCGGGCGTTTTCGGAGGACGGCCCGAATTCCTTCACACGCTTTGAGCCAAGCCGACCCCACAGCCTGGGCGACGGGCGCGCCCCCTGCTTCTTCCTACCTGAAGTCTTTGTCTTCTTCGTCCGGTGCCGAGGAGCACCCCGAGTGGCTCGACCACCTCGCCCCGCCCGCCCTCCGCCTGCTGCTGTTCGGCGGCAAGGGCGGCGTCGGCAAGACGACCTGCGCCGCGGCAGCCGCGCTGCTCCTGGCCGAAAGCCGTCCCCATCAACAAGTGCTGGTGATGTCGACCGACCCCGCCCACTCGCTCGCCGACGTCCTCCTCGAGCCGCTCACCGACGACGAGCGGCCGGTCGCCGGCGCTCCGGCGAATCTCCGCGCCCGCGAGCTCGACGCGCCGGCGATCTACGCGCGCTGGCGGGAGCGGCTGCGGGAGGGGCTCGCGGAGCTGCTCGGCGAAGGCGCGGCCGGCGGCTTCGACGTGGCGCTCGACCGCGCGGTCGTCGAGCGGCTCCTCGAAGTCAACCCGCCGGGCCTGGACGAGCTGGTCGCCATCCTCGAGCTGGCCGACCTGACCGAAGAGTCGCCCGCCGAGGCGCGCCTCGTGGTTCTCGACACCGCGCCCACCGGCCACGCCCTGCGCCTGCTCGAGATGCCGGAGCTGGCGCTCGCCTGGGACCACGCGCTCTTGGCCATCCTCCTCAAGTACCGTCAGGCGCTCGGGCTCGGCGACCTCGCGGCCGAGCTGGTCGACCTGGCGAAGCGCCTGCGGCGCCTGCGGGAGCTGCTCGCCGACGCCAAGCGGACGCGCCTGGTGGCGGTCACCCGCGCCGCCGAGCTGCCGCGGCGCGAGACCGACCGGCTGCTCGCGGCGCTCGCCCGCCTCGGCGTGGCGGCGCCCGGCGTGCTGGTCAACGCCCTGACGCGTGGCGAGTGCTCGCGCTGCCGGCGCGCCACAGCGGCCGAGCGGCGGCAGCTCGCGGCGCTGTGCCGCGACCTCGCCACCCCGGGCGCCGCCCCGCAGGCTGATATCATCCTCGCCTCCGCCGCGTTTCCGCCGCCGCGCGGCGCGGCGGCGCTCGCCGCGTGGGGCCGGAGCTGGCTCGCTCGACCGCGAGCAAGGTGACTCCGGGCGGCGTCGTGCCGAGCGCCAGCGACGGCGAGCGCCGAGCAAGAGAGACACCGGATGCCCCGTGCCGGAACCGCCACCGTGCCCCAGGCCGCCACCTATGTCTATGGGCTGCTCCAGGCGCCGGCGCCGCCGGCGGTCGATGCCGCGCCGCCGGGTTTGCCGGACCTCTCACCGGCGCGGGCGCTGCCGGCCGGCGACGGGCTCTGGCTCCTCGCCGCCGATGCTCCGCTTCCCGCCTACAGCGCCGAGGAGATCGGCCGCCGCCTCGAGGACCTCTCCTGGGTCTCGACCTGCGCCGTCGCCCACGAGCGCGTCGTCGAGCACTTCGCCGCCGCCGGCACGCTGGTGCCGATGAAGCTCTTCACCCTCTTCGCGGGCGACGCGCGGGCCGTCGAGCACATCGGCGCCGAGCGCGAGCGTCTGGTGCGCTTGCTGGCGCGGGTCGCGGGCTGCCGTGAATGGGGGGTCCGCGTCCACCTCGACGAGAAGCGGGCGCGCGCCGCGCTCGCCGCCGCCGCGCCGCCGCCCGCAGCGGGCGCCGGCACTGCCTTCCTGCAGCAGAAGCGCCAGCAGCAGGAGGCGGCGCGGCTGATCGTCGAGCGCGCCCGCGACCGCGCCGCCGAGCTCTTCGAGACGTTGGCCGGCTGCTCGCGCGAAGCCGTGCAGCGCGCGCCGATCGCCGCCGAGGCCGGCGCGCGCCTGCTGCTCGATGCCGCGTTTCTGGTGCCGGAGCCCGGCGCCGCCGCCTTCGAAGCCGAGGTCAAGCGCGGCGCGGAGGGCCTGGCGCGGCTGGGCTGCGAGACCACCTTGACCGGCCCCTGGCCGGCCTACAACTTCCTCGGGGAGACCGAGTGATGGCGGAAGCCCGCGAGGAGGGCCTCGTCGAGGTCGTCGCCGGCGCCGACGGCTCGCTCCTCGAGCTCGCCGACCATCTCCTCAATCAGGGCGTCGTCATCACCGGCGAGGTCGTCCTCGGCTTGGCCGACATCGACCTCATCTACCTGCGGCTCTCGGCCGTTCTTTGCGCGGCCGATCGGGTGCTCGGTGCGGGAGGCGGACCCGGCGGCGACCGCGGTGAGGAGGGCTGACTTTGACCAGGCTCCGACCAGGCCCCGCGCGGGACCGATAGTGGCCGCGTGGGGTGCCGGTCCGGAGGGAGCTACACAGGCGCGCCGCTTCGCGGTGCTGGCAGGTGCGGGTGGGGGCCTGCGGCTCGCACGCGCTGCGCGCGTGCATCACAACGGTGTTGCTGGCTGAGGGGGGCGCGCGCCGGTTCCGCTCCCTCCGGACCGGCACCCCACGCGACCACATGACTCGAAACGGCGCCGGCGACGTCGGGGAAGAACGAGACCGTCCGTAGGACATGAGCCCTCTACGTCTTTACGCCGTTGTTGCGGAGGCGCCGCCATTTTTTCTCGGTGGTGGCGCCGAGGGAGAGCCGTTGCACGCCCTCGGCGTTGGTGGAGTAGTCGTCCTGGTGGGGGAAGCGTCGGCGGGTCCTCCTGCCGTCGGCGCGGACGCTCTGCGCCGCCATGATGCGGCGGTGCGCCGCCTGGCCGGCGCGATCGACCCTCTGTTGCCGGCGCGCTTCGGCGAGGTCGCGGCCGACGAAGCGGCCCTGCGCCGCGCGCTCGAGCCGCGCGCTGCGGAGCTGCTGGCGGCGCTCGCGCAGGTCGCCGGCTGCGTGCAGATGACCTTGCGGGTGTTTGGAAGCGCCGACCGCGAGCGCGATAGGGAGCCGGGCGGCACGACGCCGGTGGAGCTCTCTGATGCGGCCGCCGCGGACCCAGTCGTTGTCGCCCCAGGAGCTGTTCTCGACCCCGTCGCCGGCCCCGGCACCCGCTATCTCCTCGAGCGCCGCCGCAGCGCCGAGCGAGCCCGGTCTCTTCCCGAGATCGCGGACCTCCGCTCCGCGCTGGCGCCGCTGCTCCGCGCCGAGCGCATCGAGCGCCACGATGCCGGCCGCCTGCTCGCGACCGCCTACGACCTTGTCGCGCGAGCCGACGCCCCTCGCTACACGGCGCTGGTCCAGCAAGCCGCGGCCCGCCCCGGCACCCCTCGCCTCGCCCTCTCCGGCCCCTGGCCTCCCTACGCCTTCGCCGTGGCCACCGCCCAATGAGCGACCAGGAAGCCCTCCGCCTTGAGATCCAGGAGCTGGAGGACCTTCGGGCCGAGCTCGAGCGCCGCCTGGCGGCTCAGCCCGCCCCGCGCTGGAACGCCGCCCCGGAGGAGGTCGAGCGCTCGGTCGCCCAGCTCGTCCTCGCACTGGTCGAGTTCATCCGCAAGCTCATGGAGCGCCAGGCCATCCGCCGCATGGAACAGGACACCCTCACCCCCGAGCAGGTCGAGCGCCTGGGCCTTTCCCTCATGCGCCTCGAAGAGACCGTCCACGAGCTGGCGAGCCGCTTCGGCATTCCCCCCGAAGAGCTCAACCTCGACCTGGGGCCGATCGGCAAGCTGATCTAGGAGCTACTGGCGGCTTGGACCTGCCAGGGCAAGAGCCTCTCCCACGTCTTGAGGCAGGTCGATGACGTGGAAGAAGCTTTCCGGGTAGAGGTAGTCCTCTCCAGACTCGTCGGGGGAACCTCTGCCTTGACATCCCTCGCCCCGGCTGCCATCATCCGGAATCAGTACCGATACGGTACTGTTTTCATCCCCAGGGGGCGGATGACCATGATCAGGATCACTCGGCAGACCGACTACGGCATCGTCCTCATGACCCACCTGGCGGTGCATGCGGACCGGCAGTACAACGCTCCCGAGCTCTCCGCCGAGGCCCACCTGCCGCTACCCATGGTCGCCAAGATCCTGAAGCTCCTGGCGCGCGAGGGGCTGCTCGCCTCGCACCGCGGGGTCAAGGGCGGCTACAGCCTGGCCCGCCTCCCCGAGGAGATCACCATGGCCGAGATCGTCACCGCGCTCGAAGGGCCCATCGCCCTGACCGAGTGCGTCGAGGAGACCGGCCTCTGCGCGCACGAGCCGATCTGCCCGTCGCGCAGCAACTGGCACGTCATCAGCCGCGCCGTGCGGCGGGCCCTCGAGGGCATCACCTTGGCCGAGATGAGCCATCCGCTGCCGCAGAAGCTGGTGACCCTGGGCGGGCACCGCGCCGCCGACGTCCGCGAGAGCGCGGCCGCCGCGACCGCGGCCGCCCCGGTCAACGCCTGAGAACGAGGACACGATGCAGACCGCCACCCAGACCATCGAACAGTTCGCCCTGCAGGACTACAAGTTCGGCTTCGTCACCGACGTCGAGCAGGACACCGTCCCGCCCGGGCTTTCCGAAGACGTCATCCGCTTCATCTCGGCCAAGAAGCAGGAGCCGGAGTGGATGCTCGAGTGGCGCTTGAAGGCCTATCGCCACTGGCTCACCATGACCGAGCCGCACTGGGCCAACGTCAAGTACGGGCCGATCGACTACCAGTCGATCGTCTACTACGCGGCGCCCAAGACGAAGAAGGACGGCCCGCAGAGCCTCGACGAGGTCGACCCCGAGATCCTCGCCACCTACGAGAAGCTGGGCATCCCGCTCCAGGAGCGCGCGCTCCTCGCCGGCGTGGCCGTCGACGCGGTCTTCGACAGCGTCTCGGTCGCCACCACCTTCAAGGAGAAGCTCGGCGAGCTGGGCATCATCTTCTGCTCCTTCTCCGAGGCCGTGCGCGAGCATCCCGAGCTGGTGCGCGAGTACATCGGCTCGGTCGTCCCCTACACCGACAACTACTTCGCCACCTTGAACTCGGCGGTCTTCTCGGACGGCTCCTTCGTCTACGTGCCGAAGGGCGTGCGCTGCCCGATGGAGCTGTCGACCTACTTCCGCATCAACGCCCGCAACTCCGGGCAGTTCGAGCGCACGCTGATCATCGCCGACCAGGGCGCCTACGTCTCGTACCTCGAGGGCTGCACGGCGCCGATGCGCGACGAGAACCAGCTCCACGCCGCCGTGGTCGAGCTCGTCGCCCTCGACGACGCCCAGATCAAGTACTCGACCGTCCAGAACTGGTACCCCGGCGACGCCGAGGGGCGCGGCGGGATCTTCAACTTCGTCACCAAGCGCGGCAAGTGCGAGGGGCGGCGGTCGAAGATCTCCTGGACCCAGGTCGAGACCGGCTCGGCGATCACCTGGAAGTACCCGAGCGTCATCTTGAAGGGCGATGACGCGATCGGCGAGTTCTACTCGGTGGCGCTGACCAAGGCGCGCCAGCAGGCCGACACCGGGACCAAGATGATCCACATCGGCAAGAACACCCGCTCGACGATCGTCGCGAAGGGGATCTCCGCCGGCCACGGCCAGAACACCTACCGCGGCATGGTGAAGATCCTGCGCGGCGC
This sequence comes from Thermoanaerobaculia bacterium, assembly GCA_044866775.1. Taxonomy (GTDB): domain Bacteria; phylum Acidobacteriota; class Thermoanaerobaculia; order Multivoradales; family UBA5704; genus DASUNQ01. The sequence continues at coordinate 71,618 of JBIOUG010000025.1, forward strand.
GGACGGGGCGCGCAACTTCTCGCAGTGCGACTCGATGCTGATCGGCAGCGAGTGCGGCGCCCACACCTTCCCGTACATCGACGTCCAGAACCCGACGGCCCGTATGGAGCACGAGGCGACGACGTCGAAGATCGGCGAGGACCAGATCTTCTACTGCAACCAGCGCGGCATCGCCACCGAGGATGCCGTCTCGATGATCGTCAACGGCTTCTGCAAGGAGGTCTTCCGCGAGCTGCCGATGGAGTTCGCGGTCGAGGCGCAGAAGCTCCTGGCGGTGAACCTGGAGGGGAGCGTTGGCTAACGACTACATGTTGGAGATCCGGAACCTGCACGCCGCAGTCGGCGGGCAGGAGATCCTGAAGGGCATCGACCTCGCGATCCGTCCCGGCGAGGTGCACGCGATGATGGGCCCGAACGGCTCGGGCAAGAGCACGCTGGCGCGGGTGCTCGCCGGGCAGGAGGAGTACGAGGTCACCGCGGGGCAGGTCCTCTTCCGCGGCCGCGACCTCCTGGAGATGGACCCCGAGGAGCGGGCGCGCGAAGGCGTCTTCATGGCCTTCCAGTACCCGGTCGAGATCCCCGGGGTGAGCAACACCTACTTCCTGAAGGCGGCGCTCAATGCGATCCGCAAGCACCGCGGCCTGCCCGAGCTCGACGCCCTCGACTTCCTCAAGCTGGTGCGCGAGCGGATGAAGCTCGTGCAGATGGAGGAGTCGCTGCTCAACCGGCCGGTCAACGAGGGCTTCTCGGGCGGCGAGAAGAAGCGCAACGAGATCTTCCACATGGCGGTGCTCGAGCCGCTCCTGGCGGTGCTCGACGAGACCGACTCGGGGCTCGACATCGACGCCTTGCGCATCGTCGCCGACGGCGTCAACACCCTGCGTAGCGCCGACCGCGGGTTCCTGGTCATCACTCACTACCAGCGGCTCCTCAACTACATCGTCCCCGATCACGTGCACGTCCTGGTCGACGGCCAGATCGTGCGCTCAGGCGGCAAGGAGCTGGCGCTCGAGCTCGAGGAGAAGGGGTACGAATGGCTGGAGCGCGCGCCGGCGGCGGTGGGGGCCTGACGATGGCGGCGACTTTGGAAACCCAGGAGACGGCCGCCGCGGCCGACGCCCGGAGCGGCTTCCTCGCCGACTGGGAGCGCTTCGCCGCGCACCGGCTCGAGCCGGCGAGCCTCGCCGCGCTCCGCCGCCGCGCCATCGACCGCTTCGCCGAGCGCGGCTTTCCGGGCACGCACGAGGAGGAATGGCGGTTCACCAACCTGGCGCCGATCGCCAGGCAGGTCTTCCGCCGCGCCGAGAGCGGGACGCCGCTGCCGCACGAGTCCGAGATCGCCCTGCACCGTATCCCGGGCGCGATCGAGCTGGTCTTCGTCGACGGCCGCTTCGTGCCGCAGCTCGCGCGGCTCGAGGGGCTGCCCGCCGGAGTCGTGACGGCAGGGCTCGCCGAGGCGCTGGCCCGCCAGCCCGAGCGGCTCGAGCCGCACCTCGCGCGCTACGCCGCCTTCGACCGCCACCCGTTCGTGGCGCTCAACACCGCCTTCCTCGAGGACGGCGCCTACGTCGAGCTGCCGCGCGGCGTCGTGCTCGAGACGCCGATCCACTTGCTGTTCCTCAGCACCGGGGTGGAGACGGGCGCCGAGAGCACGACCGTCTCCTTCCCGCGCACCCTGATCGTCGCGGGCGAGGCGAGCCAGGCGACGGTGATCGAGACCTTCGCCGGCGCCGGCGCCTACTTCTGCTGCCCGGTGACCGAGCTGGTGGCGGGACCCGCGGCGGTCGTCGACCACTACAAGGTGCAGCGCGAGAGCCTCGAGGCGTTCCACCTCGCCACCTTCCAGCTCCAGGCGGAGCGCTCGAGCGCGCCGTCGTCGCACTCGATCTCGCTCGGCGGCGGGTTCGTGCGCAACGACGTCAACGCCGTCCTCGCCGGCGAGGGGATCGACTGCATCCTGAACGGCCTCTACCTGCTCGCCGGGCGGCAGTTCCTCGACAACCACATGCGGGTCGAGCACGCGGCAGCCCACTGCGGCAGCCACGAGCTGTACAAGGGGATCCTCGATGGCCAGTCGCGGGCGATCTTCAACGGCCTGATCCACGTCCACCCCGGGGCGCAGAAGACCGATGCCAAGCAGAGCAACCGCAACCTCCTGCTGTCGCGCGACGCCATCGCCAGCTCCAACCCGCAGCTCGAGATCTTCGCCGACGACGTCAAGTGCACCCACGGCTCGACCGTCGGCCAGCTCGACGACGACGCCGTCTTCTACCTGCGCTCGCGCGGCATCGGCGCGGAGGCGGCGCGGAGCCTGCTGACCTACGCCTTCGCGAGCGACGTCGTCGAGCGCATCAAGGTCGAGGCCGTGCGGCACGACCTCGAGGAGTTCCTCTTCACCCGCCTGCCCAAGGGCGAGGTGGTGCGGCAGGCGGTGTAGGAGGCGCGGATGATCGCCACCGCCGCCAGAGCCCGGGTGGAAGCGCCGTTCGACGTCGAGCGGGTGCGGGCCGACTTCCCGATCCTGGCGCGCCGGGTGCACGGCCACCCCCTCGTCTACCTCGACAACGCCGCCACCACCCAGAAGCCGCGCCAGGTGCTCGACGCGGTCGCCCGCTGCTGGAGCGAGCACTACGCCAACGTGGCGCGCGGCGTCCATACGCTCTCGCAGGAAGCGACCGCGGCCTACGAGGCCGCGCGCGCGACCGTCGCCCGCTTCATCGGCGCGCCGAGCCCGTCCGAGGTGGTGTTCGTGCGCGGCACGACCGAGGCCATCAACCTCGTCGCCGCCTCCTGGGGGCGGCGGCACGTCGCGGCCGGCGACGAGGTGCTGGTCACCGGCCTCGAGCACCACTCGAACATCGTCCCCTGGCAGCTCCTCTGCGAGGAGCGCGGCGCGCGCCTCGTCGTGGCGCCGCTCGACGACCGCGGTGACGTGATCGCGGAGGAGTACGAGCGGCGGCTCTCGCCGCGCACCCGCATCGTCGCCCTGGCGCACGTCTCGAACGCCCTCGGCACCGTGCTGCCGGTGCGGCGGATGGCCGACCTGGCGCACGCGGCGGGCGCGGTCGTGGTGGTGGACGGGGCGCAGGGCGCGCCGCACCTGCCGGTCGACGTCGCCGCCCTCGGCTGCGACTTCTACGCCTTCTCCGGTCACAAGCTCTACGGCCCCTCGGGCATCGGCGCGCTCTGGGGCCGCGGCGAGCTGCTCGCCGCCATGCCTCCCTACCAGGGCGGCGGCGGCATGATCCTCTCGGTCACCTTCGCGGGCACCGAGTTCGCGCCGCCGCCCCAGCGCTTCGAGGCCGGTACGCCGGCGATCGAAGGAGCGGTCGGGCTGGCGGCGGCGATCGACTACCTCGAGGGGATCGGCCGCGAGCGTGCCGCGGCCTGGGAGAAGGAGCTGCTGGACTACGCCGTCGAGCGCCTCGCCGAGGTGCCCGGCCTGACGCTCATCGGCACGCCGCGCCAGCGCGCGAGCGTCGTCTCGTTCGCCCTCGCCGGCGCCCACCCGCACGACGTCGGCACGGTGCTCGACCGCCACGGCATCGCCGTCCGCGCCGGCCACCACTGCGCGCAGCCGGTCATGGAGCGCTTCGGCGTGCCGGCGACGACGCGCGTCTCGGTCGGGATCTACAACCGGCGCGAGGAGATCGACGCGCTGATCGCGGCGGTGGGCGAAGCGGCGGAGCTCTTCGCCTCATGATCGATACCGATCTCCTCGACCTCTACCAGGAGGTCATCCTCGACCACAACCGCCGGCCGCGGAACTTCGGCAGCCTGCCGGCGGCCAACCGCACCGCGCGCGGCCACAACCCGCTGTGCGGCGACAAGGTGACGCTGTTCGTCGAGGTCGAGGGCGGCCGGGTCAAGGACATCGCCTTCCAGGGCAGCGGCTGCGCCATCTCGATGGCCTCGGCGTCGCTGATGACCGAGGCGATCAAGGGGCAGCCGGTCGCCGCGGCGGAGGCGCTCTTCGCGGGCTTCCACCGCCTGGTCACCAGCCGCCCGGGAGAGCCGGTCGAGGTGCCCGAGAGCCTGGGCAAGCTCGCCGCCTTCGCCGGCGTGCGCGACTACCCGGTGCGGGTCAAGTGCGCCACCCTGCCGTGGCATACCTTCAAGGCGGCGCTCGCCGCGGAGGCGCCGCCGGAGCGGCCAGTGTCGACCGAGTGATGGAAGGAGCTGCCGTGTCTCCCGAGGACATCGAAACCGGCGTCGTCGAGGTCCTGAAGACCGTCTTCGACCCGGAGATCCCGGTCAACATCTACGAGCTGGGGCTCATCTACGACCTCGACGTCTCGCCCGAGGGCGCGGTCGGCATCAAGATGACCCTGACCTCTCCGGCCTGCCCGGTCGCGGGCTCCCTGCCCCCCGAGGTCAAGGCCAAAGTGGAAAAGGTACCCGGCGTCACCTCGGCCGAGGTCGAGCTGGTCTGGGACCCGGTCTGGAACCCGGGGATGATGTCGGAGGCGGCGCGCCTCCAGCTCGGCTTCTTCTAGCTCTCCCGGGGGCCCCGCCGGCTGGCTTAAGGCTGGACTGAAACGTGCATTAGCGGCGGAGCCGAGGGGTCGCTGGCAGGAAGCCCCCCTCGGACATCGAGGGGCGATGTGGTCGGGTGGCCCGGACTCCACCGGGCGCCGGGCGGAGTGCCACGTGAAGAGCCATCCCATGCGCAAGATGAGGTCGAATCCCGAGGGGAGCCTGGTTCCGTTCGACGAAACGCAGCGCGAGGAGGCGGCGCGCGGGCCGCGCCGGCCGCCGGAGCGCTTGCCGCAGCGGGTGCCCTCCGCGCTCGAGCCGATGGGCCGGCTCGCCGGCGGCATCGCGCACGTCTTCAACAACCTGCTGACCGCCATCGCCTGCGAGACCGAGCTCGCCCTGCTCGGCCTGCCCGCCGACCACCCCGCGCGCAAGCACCTGACCGAGGTCGAGCGCGTGGGAGAGCGCGGAGCGGCGCTGGCGCGGCAGCTCCTCGCCTTCAGCGGCCGCCAGGTGCTGACGCCACGCCTGCTGCAGCTCAACGGCCTCCTGCGCACCATGGAGGAGACCCTGCGGCGCGTCCTCGGCGACCGCATCGAGGTGCGGATGGTGCTCGATCCCGACCTCGACCGCATCCAGGCCGATTCGTCGCAGGTCGAGCAGGCGATCCTGAACCTCGCCGCCAACGCCCGCGAGGCGATGGCCGAGGGCGGGACCTTCACGCTCGAGACGGTCAACGCCCGCGCCGTCGACGGCGAGCCGGCGGGCGCCGGCGGCCGGCGCGTGCTGCTCAAGGTGAGCGACACCGGGCATGGGATGAGCGACGAGGTCCGCGGGCGCGCCTTGGAGCCCTTCTTCAGCACCAAGGTGGGGGTCGAGGGGAGCGGCCTCGGTCTTTCGACCGTCTACGGCATCATCTCCCAGAGCGGCGGCGAGGTGCTCCTCGAGAGCAAGGAGAACGAGGGCACGAGCATCCACCTCTACTTCCCCTCGGCCGAGCTGCCGGAGAGCATCGCCGAAGGCGACCCCGAGCGCGCCCCCCGCGGCCAGGAGTGGGAGACCATCCTGCTCGTCGAGGACGAGGAGAACGTGCGCAAGCCGCTCGCCGAGATCCTCGCCAGCCGCGGCTACCAGGTGCTCGACGCCGCCGACGCCGCGCAGGCGATGGCCCTCTCGCAGCGCCATCGCGGGCCGATCCACATCATGGTCACCGACGTCCTGATGGCCGGCATGAGCGGCGTCGAGCTGGCCGACCGCCTCTCCTTCCAGCGCCCGGAGATGAAGGTACTCTTCGCCACCGGCTACCCGGCCGGCCTGGCCGAGCGCCCGAGCCTGCTGCGCGACGACGTGCCGCTGCTCAAGAAGCCCTTCACCGGCCGCATCCTCCTCGCCAAGGTGCGCGAGGTGCTCGACAGCCCGAGCTGACGAGATCGGTACCGCGCGTTCGTCGCGCCCGGGCTACGTCCCGGGCGTTTTCGTGAGCCAGGGCGAAACGCCCCGCGGCGCGGCGCCGTAGTGTGAGGCGAGATGACGAGCGCCACGACGATGGACAAGACGACGGCAGGCGGTGACCGTGGCTGGCGCCGGGTCGTCTTCGGCCCGCACGGCCTGCGCGCCGGCTGGTCGCTGCTCCTCTTCGCCGCCATCGGCGCCGCCGTCGAGGCGGCGATCGGCTTCGTCATCACCCGCTTCTGGGAGGTGCCGCGCGACCTGCCGTGGACGCCCGGACCGTTCATCGCCTTCGAGGGTCTGATGCTCGCGGTCGTGCTGGCGATCACCGCCTTGATGGCGCGGATCGAGCGGCGCAGCCTCGCGCGGTACGGCCTGCCGCTGCGCGCCGCCTTCCGCGGCCGCTTCTGGGAAGGGGCGGCGTGGGGCGTCGGCTCCTGCGGCGCCGTCTACGCGCTGCTCGCGGCCGCCGGCGCCTACACCGTCCACGGCCTCGCCGTGCGCGGCGCCGAGGCCCTGCGCTGGGGCGTCCTCTGGGCGATCGCGATGCTCTTCGTCGGCCTCTACGAGGAGGCCTACTTCCGCGGCTTCCCGCTCTTCACGCTGTCGCGCGGGCTCGGCTTCTGGCCGGCGGCGCTCCTCCTCTCGCTCTACTTCGGCGGCCTGCACTACTTCATGAAGCCGCAGGAGACCTGGCTCGACTTCCTGAACGTCGCCCTCATCGGCCTCTTCTTCTGCTTCACCGTCCGCCGCACCGGCGACGTCTGGTTCGCCGTCGGCTGGCACTTCACCTTCAACTACGCCTCGATGTGCGTCTTCGGCTCGCCCAACACCGGCAACCAGGGCAAGCCCCTCACCGGCCACCTCCTCGCCAGCTCCTTCCAGGGCCCCGACTGGCTGACCGGCGGCCCGACCGGCGCCCAGGCGAGCATCTTCACCCTGGTCATGGTCGCCGCCCTCTTCGCCGCCTTCCATAGGCGCTTCCGCGCCGCGCGCTACCCGGACGCCTAGCATCCGGAGGCTCCAGCGCCGGTAGCCCGTCTCCGCGGTAGCATGGCGGCGCCGTCCGCCATGTCTGAGCCGTCCGCCTCGCCGGCCGAAGAGCCGTCCCGTCGTCTGCGCCGCCGGCGGCGGTGGCGTCGCGTCGTCCTCTTCCTGATCGTCCTCTCGATCGTCCTGCCGCTGGTCGTCTTCGTGGCGGCGACGGTCTCGCTGCGCTCGGCGGCGGTGCGGCGGGCGGTGCTCGCGCGCGTCTCCGCCTACCTCGAGCGGGAGATGGGGCTGGCGGTTCAGGCGGAGGACTTCGACGTGCGGTGGGAAGGTTTCGCGCTGGAAGGTGTCCGGGTGGGGGCGCCGGGGGCGGCGCCTCTGCTCGTCGCCGAGCGCGTCGCTGCCGGGGTCGACTACGGGACCCTGCGCGACGAGGTGCTGGTCATCCGCTCGCTCGAGGTCGTGGGGCCGCGGCTGGATCTGGCGGCCCCTTTTCCCGAGCTTCCGGAAGCGGAGCCGGGTGGGGGGGCGGGGTTCGAGATTCGCCGGCTTGCGTTGCGGCGCGGTGCGGTGATGGGAGCGCCGCCCGGTGAGGCGGTGGCGGAGTGGGTGCGAGCTTGGCAGGTGGGCGGCATCGCGGCCCATGGCTCTTTCGTCGGCGAAGTCTGGGACCTGACGGTCGACGCGGCGCAGGGGCGTGTGGAGCGGCCAGGGTTCGAGCCGCTGGCGCTCGCAATCACCGGGCGCGCCCGCTACCGCGACGGCCGGCCGCTCGCGATCACGGCGCTGCGCGCGACCGGCCCGGGGCTGCGGCTCTCCAGCTCCGCCACGCTCGGGCTCGCCGCCGGCCAGCCGACCGCCGTCGACTTCGACACCGAAGTCGAGCCGCGGCTGCTCGCCGCCGGCGCGCCGCCGGGTGGGACGGTCGGCGCCGTCGGCGCCGTCCGGTTGCCCGAGCGCGCCGGCCGCATCGCGGTGCGGGCAAGGGATGCCCCTGCCGAAGTGCTGCGCCCGTACCTCGACGCCGCCCTCTTCCGCGATCTGTCGCTCGCGCGCACCGTCGCCGACGCCCGTGCCGACCTCACGCTCGGGCCGGGCGACCTCACGCGCGCTGCAGGTAAGGTGGAAGCGGTCTGGCGCCGAGACGACAGACGGCTGGTGCAGCTCACGGCGACCGTGACGCCCGGAGCGCCGGTCGGCGCTGGCGCCCAGTCTGAGCCCGGCATCCGCTTGGCCGTCGAAGGCGATCTCCTGCCTGCCTCGCGCGGTCGCCGTCACCTCAGCGGCACGATCACCGCCGCGAGCTGGACCGACCTCGCCGGCGCGACCGCCGAGCGGATCGACGCCGAGCTGCGCGCTCCCGACGCGCGCGCGGCCTGGGCGGAGCTCCGTGCGCTCTGGCCGCACTGGGTGCCCGAGCTGCCAGCCGGCGCGCCAGTGCAAGGGTCGCTCGCCGCCGACCTGCGACTCGCGGGCGCCCTTGCGGCGCCGCATGCGCAGCTCGCGGCCACCTGGGTTCCAGAGGCCGGCTCGCGCCTCGGAGTCCAGGCGGAGGCGCAGCTCCCGGACGGGTCGGGCTCGGCGCAGATCGAGGTGCAGGCGCTCCCCATTGCCTTACTCGAGTCTTTCGCCGCCGGCGCGATGACGACCGCCGGAGCCGAGCCCGCCGAATCCGCTCGCGCCAGCGTCGTCGTCGCTCCCGCCACCGCCCCTCCCGCCACCGCGTCTGCACCCAACGGCGCCAAGCCGGCCGGCGCGGACTCCGCGTCACCCGCCGATGCCGCCGGCGCACCGCGTGCTGGCAGCGATCGCTGGGCCGGCACGCTCTCGGGCACGATCGACCTCTCGGGCTCGCTCCGCGCCATCCGCGCCCGCGTCGATCTCGCGGGCGCCGGGCTGGCCGCGCCGCCATGGCTCGACGGCGCCGAGAGCGTGTCGCTCGGCGCCGACGTCGCCGTTGTTCCCGAGCGCGCGGGCGAGCCGCTGGTCGTCAAGGGCGTCGTCTTCCTCGACGGCAACGGGCTCTCCGCGCGCGCCTCCGATGCGCAGCAGCTCGCCGCCGCCCGCCTCCACGCCAACGTCGAAGGCGTGCTCCAGATGCGCGCGACACCGTCCTTCGCCGGCAGGTTCCTGCTCGCCGGCACCGGCCTCGACGCCCCGGGAACCGCCCGCGCGCGCGACCTGCGCATCGAAGGCACCATGGACGTCGCCGGCACCCTCGCGACGTCCAGCGGCAGCGCGCGCCTCGAGGCCTCCGGCGTCGAGCTCACCGCGGCCGCCTCCGCGTCCACGCCCCCCGTCACCCTCGATGCGCTCCGCCTCGACGCCGCGCTGCGCGACCGCGAGGTGCAGCTCCACTCGTTCTCCGCCACCGCCGGCGAGCAGACCGCCGCCGGCTCCGGCCGCTTCCTCGCCGAGCCGCTCCTCGCCGAGGCCGACCTCGACCTCCGTCTCACCCGACCCATCGCCGCGATCCGCGACGCCCGGCTCACCGCCTCCCTGCGCGGCGGCACGCTGGTTCTCGACGCGCCGCGCATCGCCACCGAGGGCGGCGCCGCGAGCCTCGCCGCCACCGTCCCGCTGGGCGCCCTCCGCTCCATCCCCCAGCTCACCGCGGCCATCGACGCCCTTCCCTTCGCCGCCGCCCCCGGCCCGGTGTCGCTCCGCCTCGCCGCCCCCGAGCTCGACTCGGCGCCGCTCCTCGCCGCCCTCCAGCTCCCGCCCCGCGCGGAGCGCCTGCGGGCGAGCGGCCTCACGGCGGCCCTCACGATCGACCCCGCCGCGCCCACGGCCGTCCGCGACGCCCACGGCGAGATCCGCCTCGACGCCCTCGCCGTCGACACCCCCGACGCGCACGCCGCCGCCGAGGGCCCGCTCGTCGCCCGCCTCGCCGGTGCGCGCCTCGAGCTCCTCCCGGTGCGCCTGCGCTTCGCCGGCGGCGCCGTCGACGGCGCCGGCCTCGAGCTGCGCGGCCGCGCCGACCTCGCTCCCGGCTGGCGGCCGCAGGACCCGCCCGCCGCCCTCGTCGCGCACCTCGCGCTCGACGCCACCGGCAGCCTCGACGCCGCGCTCTTGAACCCCTACCTCGAAGGCGGCGCCGGCTCGGGCGCCCTCGCCGTCACCGCCGCCGTCTCGGGACCGCCGGACGCGCTCACGGCCGATGTCGCCGCCGACGGCCCCGACGCCTCCTTCTTCTGGCCGTCGCCCTACGCCACCCGCCTCCAGGCGCCGCACGCCGCGCTCTCGCTGCGCGACGGCCGCTGGACGCTCGACCGCGCCCGGGCGGTGTGGAACGGCGGCACGCTCGCGGTCTCCGGCGGCGGCGCGGCGGACGGCGGGGCGGCGCTCGCCTTCGACCTCGCCGGCGTCCGCTACCGCCTCGACTACGGGCTGGCGGCGCAGCTCTCCGGCCGGCTCACCCTCGACCTGCCGCCCGCGGGCCGCTCGCGCCTCGCCGGCCGGCTGACGCTCGACCGCGGCGTCCTCGACCGCGACGTCAACTTGGACCGCGAGGTGCGCGATCTCCTGCTCGCGCCCGAGGACCTCCCGGGCACCGAGGAGAGCGCCCTGGCGGACCTCGACCTCGACATCACGGTGGACACGGTCGACGGCGTGCGCATCCGCAACAACGTCGCCGACCTGCGCGCCTGGTGGCGGTCGCTGGCGGTCACCGGCACGGCGGAGGCGCCGGTCGTCAAGGGGCGGATCGACCTCGACCCCGGCGGGTACGTGTACGCCTACGGCCAGGACGTGCGCATCGACCGTGGCGCGCTCATCTTCACCGGCGACCCGCTGACCGATCCGCGGATGGAGCTCTCGACCACGAGCTCGCTCCAGGACCCGACGATCGCGCGGCGGCGCGGCGCCGAGAGTCCGCTCGCCGCGCTCGACGAGCCCGAGCGCCGTCCCGGCGAGACCAGCGCGGGCGCCGCGCAAGGCAGCCCCGGCGAGGCGCTGCAGGCCGGCCTCGCCGCCTACTACGGCGAGCGCGTGGTCTCGCGGCTCGGCGCGACCGTGGGCCTGCAGCGCGTCGTCGTCTACCCGCCGGTCATCCAGGAGGAGGACCCGAGCGCCCGCCTCGAGGTCGGCCGCGACCTGTCGCGCAACACCTCCTTCGCGCTCTCGGTCGACCTGCGCAACGCCGGCCGCCGCACCTACCTGGTCGACCTGCACGGCTTCCGCGAGCTGCCGGGCCTGGCGCTCCAGGCCTTCGTCACCGACGAGGAGCGCGAAGGCGCCAACCTCCAGCAGGTCCTCGAGCTCGGCGCCAGCCGGCCGCCGCCGGAGACCGCGCCGCGCCTGCGCCGCCTGCGTCTCGCGGGCGTCGGCGGCGTGCGCGGGCGCGTCCTGCGCCGCGCCGTCCCGCTCGCGCGCGGCGCGCCGGTGCCGGAGAGCGCCGCCTTCGACGTCGAGGTCGTCCTCGCCGACGCGCTCCGCCGCCGCGGCTATCCCGACGCGAAGATCGCCGTCGCCGTCACGCCGGTCGCGGGGCGCCCGCCGCGCGTCGACGTCACCGTGCGCGTCGAGCCGGGGCCGCGCGTCGAGGTCGTGTTCGCCGGCGACCAGCCGCCGGTCGCGCTGCGCTCGGCGATCGCCGCGCTCTACCGCGGCGACTTCTACGAGCCGGCGGCGATCGCGGAGATGCAGAAGGAGACGGTGCGCGCCTTCCGCGCCCGCGGCCACCTCGAGCCGCAGGTCGAGATCGCCGTGCGCGCGCAGCCGGACGGGACGCGCGCCGTCACCGTGCAGTCGGCGGCCGGCCCGCGGGCGGAGCTGCGGCAGGTGACGATCGCGGGGCCGGACCCGGAGACCGCCGCCCTCGCCGCCCGGCGCTTCGCCGGCACCCTCTCCCGCGCCGAGCTGGCCGCCGGCCTCCCGGGCGCCGACCGCTTCCTCCTCGACGCCCTGCGCGCGCTCGGCTATCCGCAGGCGCGGATCGCCGGCCGGACCCTCGAGGAGGGCGGCGAGCGGCTCGCGGTGCAGGTCGAGCCCGGAGAGCGGCAGGTGGTCGCGGCGGTGGCGGTCGAGGGTGTCGAGGAGGAGGAGCGGCGCCGGCTCGCGGCGCTCGTGCCCGTGGCGCCCGGCGACCCGCTGCGGCTCGACCGCGTCGCCGAAGGGGCGCTGCGCCTCGAGCGCGCGCTGGCGGCGGACGGCCATGCGGACGCCGTGGTCAGGACGGCGGTCGAGCCGGGGCCGCCGGAGCGGCCGCTCGCCGTCGCGGTGCGCTACGCGGTCGCGCCCGGAGCGCGCCTGCGGCTCGCCGGCGTCGACTTCGCGGGCGAGCGCTGGAGCCGCCGCGAGCGCCTCGCCCGCATCGCCGGCCTCGAGCCGGGCGCGCCGTTCACGACCGGCGCGGTCGAGGAGGCGCGCGCCCGGCTCTTCCAGAGCGGCGCCTTCTCGCGCGTCGACAGCGACGTCGACCGCGCGGCGGAGGGCGAGGCGCGGGTCAGCTTCACGGTCGCCGAGCGGCCGCGCTTCCACCTCGGTTACGGCCTGCGCTGGGAGAGCGGCGTCGATCCGGCCGCCGTCGTCGATCTCCTCGACCGCAACTTCCTCGGCCGCGGCATGAGCCTCGGCCTGCGCGGCCTCTACGAGCCCAACGACCGCCGCGGCCGGCTCTTCCTGCGCACCGGCGCCTTCTCGCGCGCCGGGCTGTCGCTCGAGGCCTTCGCCCAGGCGCGGCGGCGGCTGCCGCCGGCGGAGAACCTGATCGAGGACGGCCTCGAGACGGCGCTCCAGCTCGCGCGCCCGTTCGGCGAGCGGACGACCGGCCGCCTCTACGCCCGCTACCGCTCGACGCGCCTCTACGAGACGGAGCCGGACCCGTTCTTCCCGCTCGACATCGAGATCCGCCACCCCTACGTCGGCGCGCAGCTCCTCTACGAGAGCCTCGACGACCGCCTCGATCCGCACGCCGGCCTCTTCGCGAGCCTCGACCTCTCCGGCAGCGGCACCTTCGTCGGCAGCGACTTCGACTACGCGCGCCTCTTCGGGCAGGTGCAGCTCTACCGCGGCGGCCGGGCCGCCGGGCGCCGCTTCGTCTGGGCGCAGTCGGCGCGGGTGGGCTGGGCGCGCGCCTTCGCCGGCCAGGAGCTGATCCGCTTCGAGCGCTTCTTCGCCGGCGGCGAGCACTCGGTGCGCGGCTACGCGACCGAGAGCCTGGGGCCGCAGGAGGCGCTGGGCGGCCTGGTGCGGCCGCTCGGCGGCGAGGCGCTGCTGGTCCTCAACGAGGTGCTGCGCGTCGGCCTGCCCTGGGACCTGACGGGGATTCTTTTCGCGGACGCCGGCCAGATCTGGGCCGAAGCCTCCGCGGTCGGCTGGGACCTGGCGACGGCCGTCGGCTTCGGGCTGCGCGCCGCCACTCCCGTCGGCCTGCTGCGCGTCGACGCGGCGTTCCCGCTCGATCGCCGGCCGGGAGAGGAGAGTTACCGGTTGTACGTCGGCTTCGGCAACGCGTTCTGACCCGCGAGCCGGAGGGAACGCCTCGGAGCTCGGGGATCGGCGTGCCCAACCGCGGGACCGCGCCGCGGAACGTGAGGACGGGCGCGCACGACTGCTGGAAGGAGCCTCACGACGTGGTGGCGGGCACGCGGAGAGCGGGGACGGCGCCTCGGAGCTCGGGGACCGGTGCTCGGACCCGTGGGGCGCCGCCTCGGAACCTGGGGACCGGCGCTCGCAGCGGTTTGGCGCCGCCTCGAAAGCTGGGGACCGGCGCTCGGAACGGTGGGGCGCCGCCTCGAAAGCTGGGGACCGGGGCTCGGAACGGTGGGGCGCCGCCTCGAAAGCTGGGGACCGGGGCTCACATCTCTGGGACAGGCCGCGTCCCCCGACTCCGAGGCCGTGTCCCTCGACTCCGAGGCCGCGTCCCTCGACTCCGAGGCCGTGTCCCCCGACTCCGAGGCCGCGTCCCTCGACTCCGAGGCCGTGTCCCCCGACTCCAAGGCCGCGTCCCTCGACTCCGAGGCTGTGTCCCCCGACTCCGAGGCCGTGTCCCTCGACTCCGAGGCCGCGTCCCCCGACTCCGAGGGCGTGTCCCTCGACTCCGGGGGCGTGTCCCTCGACTCCGAGGCCGCGCCGCCAGCCTCCGAGGCGGTGTCTCTGAGCTTCGAGGACGTGTCCCCGGGCTCCGAACCCGAGTCCGCAGGCTCCGAGCCCGCGTCTCCAGGCTTCGCGCCGCCGTCAGCAGGTTCCCGCAGACCCGCACCAGGTTCCGAGGCCGCGTCCCTGGGCGTCGCCGGCCGCGCCCGCTCGCTCCAGAGCGGTGACTCGAGCGCCGAAGCCCCGTCCCCGTTCTCCGCGAGCTTTCATCCGCGCTCCCAAGCCCTCACCCGGCGCTCGGAGGGCGCCACGCTCACCCGCGCGGGACCGTCCGCGCCGCGCTACCGCCGCGCCGCGTTGAGCAGCGCCCGCGCCCGCTCCGCCTCCGGCGCGTTGGGCGCCAGCGCGAGGAAGCGCTCGAGGTCGTTGATCAGCAGGTCCTTGCGCCCCACCTTCTCGGCGGCGAGCCCGCGGTAGTAGTAGGCGTAGGCGAGCCCGGAGTCCATCTCGAGCGCCCGGTTGAGCTGCTCGAGCGCCGGCCCCCACTGCTCCTGGAACGCCCGCGTGACGCCGATCTGGTAGGGGATGAGCGCGTTGCCGCCGTCGGCTGCGCGGGCGCGCTCGAAGCTGCCGACCGCCGCGTCGAACTGCCGCAGCCGCTGCTGCGCGACGCCCAGGTAGTAGTCCTTCTCCCGCCCGCCGCCGCCGGCCTGCGCCAGCTCGACGGCGCGGCGGAAGGCCGCGTCGGCCTGCCCGGCGTTGCGCTCGCGCAGATAGACCTCGCCTAAGTAGACATAGGGCGCCGGATCGCCCGGCGCGAGCTGCGCCGCCTGCTGCAGCCGCGCCGCGGCGTCGCCGTAGCGCTTCTCCTGCTCGAGCACCCTCCCGAGCGCCACCGCGACGTATGCGTTCTCCCCTGCCTGCCCGGCGACGGAGTCGACCGCGGCCCGCGCCTCGGCCGTCTTGTGCTCCCGGAGCTTGCGGTCCACCGTGCCGACGGCGGGCGGCGGCGCGGCGGGCGGGGGAGTCGGCGGCTGCTGCGGCTGCGCCTGCCCCTGACTGGGCGGCGGTGGGCTCGGCGGCTTTTTCCCCTTGCCCTTGCCGCCTTGCGCGCCGGCGGCCGCCGGCAGGACCAGGAGCGCGCAGAGGAGGACGAGCGTGGGGTGGCGGAAGCGCGAGGGGCGACGGCGGATGGCGACCTTCGGGAGTCTCATAGGCCGCTCAGTATACGGCGCGGCAAACGGCCGGCGCAGTCCGATCGAGCGCGTGCGGACTTGGCCCGGCGTCACCCAGAATGCCCGCGAGCGGTTGATCGAGGCGAAGTGGACGGAGACGCTCGCCGAGCCGCGCGGCCTCAAGCCGCTGTTCGCGGTGCGCGAGCTCCTGGGCGATCGCGCGGCCGGGCGCCGGGGATACATCCCCGGCTCCTCTGCTAACTTCGCGCCGCCGCCGTCGTCCAACGGCTATGCGACGAATTACGGCACTTCTCGCTCTCTTCGCAGCGGTGGCTGCGGGCGCCGAGGATCGGTTCACGTACATCTATCGGCCGGACGTGCACGCGCGGGCACTCCATCTTCGTGGCAGTATCGCCGCCCTCGAGCATGTGCAGGAAAAACTCAGGACGGGGCCGTATCTCTGGGTTCGGCTCGACGGGCGCGAGTTCGTCATCCGCGATTCGGCCGTACTCGCTGAGCTCGCGAAGGCTTTCGCGCCGCTCGATGCGCTCGATCAGGACCAGCGCGCTCTGGATCGGAAGGTCGAGCCGTTCGAGGCGCGCGCGGAACGGCTCGAAGAGCAGATCGACAGGCTCACGGATTCCGAAGAGGAGCTCTCAGCCGAGGACGAGCGAAGGCTGCGCGATCTCGAGAAGCAACTGCGCGAGGCCGAGCGCGAGTTGCGAACCTTCGAAAAGGACGTGCGAGAGCTGGAGCGCAGGGAAGTGAGCGTCGAGAGAGTCGTCGAGGAAGCCGTGCGCGGCATCGCCGCGCGGGCGATCCGGCAGGGAATCGCAGCGCGCTTCCGATAGTCGACCATTCCCCGTTCGAGAGTGCCGGGATTCTTCGCAGCAAGGGAGAAATAGGCGATGTCTAGCGCGGCCAAAGCGTTAGCGAAGAGCCTCGTTGCCGTGGTGCTGATTGTCGACGCGAGCGGGCTACGAGCTCAAACGCCGAGCAGGGAGAGGCTCCATACCTCGAGCCGGGACGAGCAACGGCTGGCACGTTTCGAGAAACAAGCGGGCGAGCTTCGCGCGCGGCTCAAGATCCCCGGCCTGTCCGCGGTCATAGTCAAAGATCAAGAGGTGCTATGGGCCAAGGGGTTCGGGTTCGCGGACCTCGAGAAGCGCATTCCCGCTACCCCGGAGACCCTCTACCACGTCGCATCACTGACCAAGACGTTCGCGGCGATCCTCGTCCTGCAGCTCGTGGAGCAGGGGAAACTCGGCCTCGATGAGCCGGTGTCCCGTTACTCGGACGACTTCAAGGACGACTCGGTCAAGGTCAAGCACCTGCTCAGCCACACCTCGGACGGGACACCCGGGGAACGCTACCTCTACAGCGGGAATCGCTTCGATTACCTGACGGCCGTCATCGAGAAGAAGACCGGCAAGCCGTTCCGCAAGGCGATGGTGGAAACCTTCCTGGATCCCCTGGCGATGGAGAGCAGTGTCCCCGGTCACGATACCGCCGACGGAGCGGACAGGTGGGGGCTGGGCGAGCGGAACCTCGACCGCTATCGGGAGAGCCTGTCGAGGTTGTCTCAACCCTATACGCTCTACGGCGACAGCGAGATGGTGCTCGTCCCCTATCCTCCCAGGGATTTCTTCGGCGCGGCGGCAGGGCTTCTATCGACCGTCTTGGACATGGCCAAGTACGACGCCGCAGTCGACCGCCATCGGTTTCTGAAGAAAGAGACTCAGGAAAGAGCCTGGACGGCGTTCGTCTCGAACGGCGGCAAGCGACTCCCCCATGGGCTGGGCTGGTTCGTCACCGAGTACCGTGGGACCAAGCTGATTTGGCATTACGGGCACTGGGGCACCGGTTTCTCCGCGATCTACCTCAAGGTGCCAGAGAGACATCTCTCGCTCGTCATGCTCGCCAACAGCGAGGCGCTTGCCGATCACCAGTTCCAGGTGGGCGACGACATCACGAACAATATCTTCGCCTGCACGTTCCTCCGCCTGTTCGTGTCCGAAGACGCCGGCGACTGCGAGCGCAGTTCGCAGACGGCACTGACGAAGTGGATCGAGCACCGCCGGGCGCAGGCGCGCACGGCAATTCAGCTAGACCCCGAGATTCTCGAAACCTACGTCGGACAGTACCGGTTCGAGGCGCCTCCCGATCGGGTCCTCGCCGTGACCCGGGAGGGCGGGAGGCTGTTCGTGGACCTACCCAGGAACCACAAGTCCGAGTTGTTTGCCGAGTCCGAGTCGAAATTCTTTCTCAAGGTGCGGCCTTACCGGCTCACCTTTGTCAAGGATGAAACACAGGTCACGCATGTGGAGGTCGATTTCGCGGACGGGGAGATCTTGCCCGCGACTCGAGCGCGCCGACTGGGCCAACAGCACGCTGGTGAAGGAGGACGCCGGAAAGGCGGTGGCGCGACTGAAAGAGCAGCCGGGGAAGGATCTCTTCGTCTTCGGCAGCGCCGACTTCTCCGCCACGCTGATCCGCCACGGGCTCTTCGACGAGTACCGCATCGGGCTCGTGCCGGTCACGCTCGGCGAGGGCAGCCCGCTGTTCAAGCCTGATTCCGAGCCGGTGAGGCTGCGACTACTGCAGTCGCGGCCCCTCGGCGACCGCTGCCTCCTGCTGCGCTACCAGCCAGCCGCCGTCGCGGCGGCCGCGCGGCGAGCGGAGCCGCGAACAGGATGATGAATGCGAAGCGTCTCGTGATCATGGTTTGAGTTGATAGGACTCGCCCAGCCGCCCGGCGCCCGCGAGATACTTACGGGCGCGCACTAACTCGGCGATCTGGCGCACATGTCCCAGGTCGTGCAAGGCCCATTCGTGGAGCATCTGCGCCAGCGTAATTTCACCGGCCTCACGGTGGAGGGCGCGGCGCTCGCCCGAGCCCGCGGGCAGGCTGCGAAGATATTCTAAGTTCGTCTCGCGCTGCTCTTCGAAGCGCGCGAATTCGTCTTCCGCGTCGCGGTTGCGATACAGGTCCAGGTACATCTGAGCGTCGTCAGGCTCGAATTCAGGCCGCTCCTCGGCAACAAAGCGGTCCAAGCGCATGCGGTAACAGTGGCCCTCGCTATGCGAAAGGTGCGCCAGCACCTCGGCCACCGAGAACCGGTCGGGCGCGGGCTTCCACTGGGTGTCCTCCTCGGAGAGCTCGCACATCAGGCCGCGCAGAATGCCGGGCGTGGCTTCGAGAAGATCGAGACAGGGAAGTCCGTTGGGTTCCATGCACTCATCCTACGATGTTCTCGCCGCCGTCCACGTGAATGGTGTTGCCGGTCATCCATATGTGGCCGGGTGGCACAGAGCGGCGGCCCGCGCGTCCCGCGTCCCGCGCCTTCGTCCGCGCCCGCCGCGCCACCCGGTCCAGGCGCAGTCCGACCTGCTCCTCTGCTAACTTCGCGCCGCCGCCGTCGTCCAACGGGGTATGCGACGAATTACGGCACTTCTCGCTCTCTTCGCAGCGATGGCTGCTGGCGCCGAAGATCGGTTCACGTACATCTATCGGCCGGACGTAGGTTGATGCCTAGCGCGGTCAAGGCGTTAGCGAAGAGCCTCATCGCCGTCGCGCTACTTGTCGACGCGAGCGGGCTACGAGCCCAAACGCCGAGCAAGGAGAGGCTCTCCACCTCGAGCCGGGACGAGCAACGGCTGGCACATTTCGAGAAACAAGCCGACGAGCTTCGCGAGCGGCTCAAGATCCCCGGCCTCTCCGCGGTCATCCTCAAGGATCAAAAGGTGCTCTGGGCCAAGGGGTTCGGGTTCGCAGACCTCGAGAACCGCGTCCCCGCGACCCCGGAGACCCTCTACCACGTCGCATCACTGACCAAGACGTTCGCGGCGATCCTCGTCCTGCAGCTCGTGGAGCAGGGGAAACTCGGCCTCGACGAGCCGATGTCCCATTATTCAAGCGATTTCAAGGACGACTCGGTCAAGGTCAAGCACCTGCTCAGCCACACCTCGGACGGAACGCCCGGGGAACGCTACCTCTACAGCGGGAATCGCTTCGATTACCTGACGGCCGTCATCGAGAAGAAGACCGGCAAGCCATTCCGCAAGGTGATGGTGGAAACCTTCCTGGATCCCCTCGCCATGGAGAGCACTGTCCCCAGTCACGATATCGCTGACGGAGCGGACACGTGGGGGCTGGGCGAGCGGAGCCTCGACCGCTATCGAAAGAGCCTGTCGAGGTTGGCTCGACCCTATACGCTCTACGGCGCCAGCGAGATGGTGCTCGACTCCTATCCTCCCAGGGATGTCGGCGCGGCGGCAGGACTCCTATCGACCGTCCTGGACATGGCCAAGTACGACGCCGCGGTCGACCGCCACCGGTTCCTGAAGCAAGAGACACAGGAGAGGGCCTGGACGGCGTTCGTCTCGAACAGCGGCCAGCGACTCCCCCATGGGCTGGGCTGGTTCGTCACCGAGTACCGTGGGACCAGGCTGATCTGGCATTACGGGCACTGGGGCACCGGGTTCTCAGCGATCTACCTCAAGGTGCCGGAGAGACGGCTCTCGCTCGTCATGCTCGCCAACAGCGAGGCGCTCGCCGATCACCAGTTCCAGGTGGAGGGCGGCGACATCACGAACAACGTCTTCGCGTGCAACTTCCTCCACACATTCGTGTTCGAAGACGGAGGCGACTGCGGCAGCTCGCATACGGCGCTGACGAAGTGGAGAGAGCACCGGCGGTCGCAGGCGCGCACGGCGATTCAGGTGGCCCCCGAGATTCTCGAGACCTACGTCGGACAGTACCAATTCGAGACGCTGGACAACCGGATCTTCACCATCACGCGGGATGGCGACAGGCTATTCTTCAGCGGCACCACGGGTCCCAAGAGGGAACTGTTTGCCGAGTCGGAGTCGAAATTCTTCCTGAAGATCAGGCCGTATCTGCTCGTCTTCACCAAAGCTGAAGGGCAACTCCCTCAGCTGAAAATCGCCGAGGGCGACGAGACCTTCCACTCGAAGAGAATCAAATAGGAGCGAAGCTTCAGCTACGGTGTTCCTTGGCTGCTCGCGCGCGTGCGGCGCTCGGCGCGGCGGCCACGCCATAGCTGGAGCAGCCCGCGCTCTTTGAGGGAGTGGGCAACCGCCCAGCACGTCAGCGCCCACGCCAGCCCCAGCGCCCACCCGCCGAGCACGTCGGTCGGGTAGTGGACGCCGAGGTAGACCCGGCTCGCCCCCACGACGAAGACGACGCACGCCGGGCGCCTCCTCAACTTGACGGAGCTCGCCCGCGACGTCGGCATCGCGGCGACCACCGCGCGCGACTGGCTCTCGGTCCTCGAGGCCTCGAGCCAGGTGGTGCTGCTCGAGCCCTACTACAACAACCCGACCCGGCGGCTCATCAAGGATCTCCAGCGGCTGGTAGGACGTCCCAAGGGCCCGGTACCACCTCTGGAGACCCCGGCGAGACTTCCGGAGCCCCTCCGGCGACCTCTAGAGAGGACGCACAGGCTCTTCCTCTGCCGTCCCGCTCACCGCCGGAGAACGGCAGCTACCGGGAGGACGCCGCGCGCCCTTCGAGGCCGTCCTCGACCATCTCGATCCGCAGGCGCTTACCAAGCACCCGCGCAGCCCGTTCGATGGCCAGAAGCGTCACCGACGGCACGTCCGGGTCGAGCAGGCGCTCGAGCGAGGAGCGGCTCGTGCCCATCCGGCGTGCCATGGCAGCCTTCGACAGGTTCCGCTCCTCCATCGCCCTGGCGATCTGGAAGGCCAGGACCCGCTTGGTCGCCACCGCCTCCGCCTCTCCAGCAAACCTTCCTCGGCGAGGAAGTCGTCGAAATCGCTTCCCAGGTGTCGCTCGTTCATCGTTCGCTCCCTCGGCGCGCTTGCGCGGGCCGCCTGCGCGCGATCTCCGGGTTTCCTGGCAACGCGGTTATAGGGCGTGAGGACGACTCGGAGTTCCGATCACCTTCGCAAGATCCCCAGGCGTGGCGCCCAAGGTGAGCAGGCAACGGATCAACAGATCCAAGGAGACTGAATCCTCGGCCGCCTCCAGTTTCGCCACCCGGCTCTGGCTCGAGCCGAGGAGACGGGCGAGCTCGAGTTGCGTGAGGTGCTTCTCCCTGCGGCGCTGCCGCACCGCATCGGCGAGCCGCAAGCGGAGCTCGACCAGAGCCGCGTCCTCCGGCGTGAGGTCGAGGAACTCCGCCGCGGTGCCCACCTTCCATCCCTTCTTCTCGAGCCGCTTCTTCTTCGCTGCCTTCATACCGCGTTCTCCTGATCCCGATCGTACCGAGCCAGGCGCTTCCTGCAGGTCTCGATGACCGCCTTCGGGGTTCTCTGGGTCTTCTTCGCCACGACCTCCGCAATCACGATCGCATCGGCGTCGACCCTGTAGAAGATCCTCCACGTGCTGCTCTCATCGCGGATCCGCAGCTCGTGGCAGCGAGGGCCCACGCCCGGCATGGGTCGCGAGTGCGGCAGGGAGAGCACCTCGCCTCTCTGCAGCCGGCGGAGCAGGACACCCGCTTCGATCCGCGCCTGCCGCGAGAACGGCGGCGTCTTGACCTCGCCATGGAGCCAGACGATCGACCCGCCGGCCGGGACCTACACCGTCGAGGTGCAGGCCTTCCTCGTCGGCGCCGGCTCGACCTACGCCGCCGCCGCCGCCCTCGGTCCGCTCGACGGCCGCGAGTCGAAGCAGTGGACGATCACCTACCACGGCCAGTGCTGCGAGGGGAACCTCGCCTCGTCGGGGGACATGACCTACGTCCTCCTCCCTGAGCTGCTGACCGGCAACGACATCAAGCGCAGCGCCGACGGCGGCCTCACCTGGGAGAAGACCTACCCGCCGGTCGACGTCTCGGTCCCCTTCGGCATTGAGGGCGACCTGCGCGCCTGGGGCGACGACGTGGTCTTCTTCGGCACCCAGGTCGCCGACGGCGTCGCCGCGCACAGCCGCGACCGCGGCGCCACCTGGACGATGACGCAGATCCCGGTCGCCTTCGCCGCCAACGACCAGGCCTGGGAGTATCTCGGCCCGATCCAGTACTGCCCGCTGCAGACCGTGCCGTACGTCCTCGCCGGCTGGTACCGCATCGGGTCGGTCGCGCTCTTCTCCTGCGACGGCGGCCTCACCTGGCCGATCCAGACGCCGCTCCCCGGCGCCAACGGCTCGGGGCCGGCGCACGTCGTCTGCTCCGAGACCGCCCGCGAGGGCCTGCCGGCGGGCGACACGCGGATCGCCGACGACCGCTTCGCGCTGATGAAGTCCGGCCGCTACGGCGGCTTCGGCACCGACGGCCGCTTCTACTGGACGCAGGTCTCCGGGAGCGAGCTCTTCGTCTGCCGCAGCGAGACCTTCGGCGCCGTCTGGGAGGGGATCCGCCACCCGCTCCCCGCCGGCACGCCGGAGGGGCTGCCGGTGACGAACCTCGCCTTCGACCAGAACGGCACCCTCTACGTCCTCCACGCCGACAAGCTCTACGTCAGCTTCGACCAGGGCGAGAGCTTCCGCTGGGTCCACACGCTGCCGCGCTGGGGGAACGACACGTCGGTGGGTGACGGCGGCTCGGCGCAGTACTTCGTCGTCGACGACGGCACGATCCACGTCGGCTTGAAGGAGGCGAGCCCGGACGGCGCCTCGCGCATCTGGTACCTGCGCGGCAAGCACGTCGACACCGAGCGGCCGGGCTGGAAGGCGGAGCACGTCGACACGATCGGCGCCGTCCGCCTGGACTTCATGCAGATCACCGTCGACGGCAACGGCATCCCGACCCTCGGCTACACGACGCCGCCGGACTTCACGCTCGGCGTGACCACGGCGAGCCGGCGCTCGCCGCTGTAGGACGACGGCCGCGCTAGGAGCCCGTCGCGCTGGTCGCGCGACGGAAGGCGCTCCTGGCATTGATCGGATACGGCGCGAAGGCTTTCGCGCCTTAGCGGCCGTGGCGGCACGGGGGCTCGGTCGGCGGCTCCTCGGCGGCCGCGGCGGCGGTCTCCCGGCCTCCGAATACGCCCGCGGAGCTTCCGGATGGGGGACATCGCACCGGTGAAATGAGGGGTTTCCCTCATTTCCGCCGCCGCGGCCGGCCGCTAGCCTGGAACCGTCCGAAACCCCCGCTGATGCCGCGTCAGTCTGTCGAGTCCGCCAGGGGGGGCGCGCTTCGACGCTGCGAACAGGAGCCTTGACCATGAACCGACGCGTCCTCAGCACTCACCTCTCCCCGGCGCTGGTCGCGCTGGCCCTCGTGGGCGGCGGCGCCGCCGTCGAGGCCTACGACACGCAGCCCCCGGCGGGGACCATCACCGAGACGGTCACCCGCCTCGAGTTCACCGGCGGCGCCCTCGTGGCCCCCAACGTCACCGGCGCCTGCGTCACCGGCACCGAGGACTGCGACATCTACCTCCTCGACGTCAACCTGCCCGCCGACTACGCGGCCACGCACCCGAACGCGAAGATCCGCATCACCGTCGGCTGGCAGGACCCGGGCGCCGACTACGACGTCTACCTGGTGCGGCGGCCCGACTTCGCGCCGATCGACGACGCGGCCGGCACCGCCAACCCCGAGGTGATCGAGGTCCCGGCGCCGAGCGGCAACAACACCTGGGAGATCGACATCATCGGCTTTCTCCCCCTGGGCGAGGTCTACACCGGCACGGTGGAGCTGCTCGGCGGCGGCACGGCGCCGGCCGACGCCGACGGCGACGGCGTGCCCGACCTCCTCGACCAGTGCCCCGGCACGCCGGCCGGCACGCCGGTCGACGCCGTGGGCTGCCCCTCCGCCGGCGACCGCTTCTGCGAGCTCCCCGGCAAGCTCGTCGCCGCCGACGACGACACCGCCGACGTCGGCGACGCGGTGAACAACGGCGGCCTGGGCGTGTACGACGTCGAGTGGCTGCGGGTGTCGACACCCAAGTCCGCCGACGACCAGCGCCAGATCGCCTTCACGATCAAGATGAAGAGCCTCTCGCCCCAGCCCCCGCCCGATGCGCGCTATCTGGCGTTCTTCACCGGCGCCGATGGCCTCGTCTACTTCGCGGGCATGACCACGTTCCCGGACGAGAACGGCGGCCAGCCCGTGTTCCGCTTCGGCACCGGCACCTCCGCCTTCGACGACCTCGGTTTCGGAGCCGCGGGCTCGTCCTACGACGTCGACGGCACGATCACGATCGTCGTTCCCGCCGATCGTCTGGGCGGAGCCGTCGCGCCGGGTGGTGTGCTCACCGACTTCGTCGTCGGCGCGCGCCTGTCGCCCGGCGCGGGCGGCGCGGCGTACTTCAACGGCGCCGACCTCGACCAGGCGATGGCCGTGGCCGACTTCCAGATGCCCGCCATGGGCGCCTGCGGCGAGGACGACGGCGGCGGTGGCGGCGGCGGCCCGGTGACCATCGGCGGCCCCGACTTCAGCCTGCACGTCTCGCCGGCCGGTATCGGCGACGGCGCCGCCGAGCCGACGCTCGACGTCAACACGACGACCGGCAGCATCTTCTTCATCGCCGGCACCGAGGTGGACCGCGTCAAGTTCGACGACGCCTTCTCGCCCGCCCGCGACACCTGGGAGGACAAGACCGGCACGCTCACCGGGCTGCAGACGGCCGACCCCATCCTCGTCGCCGATCGCGACACCGGGCGCATCTTCGCCTCGCAGCTGGTGCTCGGCCCCGGCAACAGCATCCAGGAGTACAGCGACACGGACGGCGATAGCTGGGAGCCCAGCGTCGGGGGCAGCTTCAAGGCCGGTCTCGACCACCAGGCGCTCGGCGTCGGCCCCTACCCGGCCGGCGTGCAGATCGCGCACACCTACCCCAACGCCGTCTACTACTGCTCGCAGGACCTCTACGCCGCCTACTGCTCGCGCAGCGACAACGGCGGCGTGACCTTCGGCGCCAGCGTGCCCGTCTACACGCTGCTCCAGTGCGGCGGCTTGCACGGGCATCCCAAGGTGGCGCCCGACGGCACCGTCTACCTGCCGAACAAGGGCTGCACCGACGGCCAGGCCCTCATCGTCTCCGAGGACGCTGGGCAGAGCTGGCAGATCCGCGCCATTCCGGGCTCCGGCCAGGGGCGCTGGGACCCCTCCGTCGCCGTCGCCTCCGACGGCACGCTCTACGTCGGCTACATGGAGCAGGGCAACGACAAGGCGATGGCCGTCGTGTCCCACGACAAGGGCCTCACCTGGTCGTCACCGGTGGACGTCGGCGCGCCGTACGGCATTCGCAACGCGGTCTTCCCGGCGATCGTCGCCGGTGATCCGCAACGTGCCGCCTTCTTCTTCCTCGGCACCACCAAGCCCGGCCACTCCGGCGACCCCGCGACGATGGGGAACACGACCGCCGACCCCGCCGACGACGCGCACTGGTACGCCTACGTCGCCATGACCTACGACGGCGGCGCCAACTGGACCGTGCGCGACGTCACGCCCGACGACCCGGTGCAGCGTGGCGCCATCTGCGACGGCGGCTTCGGCAGCGACTGCGAGGCCGCGGGCACGCGCAACCTGCTCGACTTCAACGACGCCATGATGGACGAGCAGGGGCGCGTCCTCGCCGCCTTCGCCGACGGCTGCACCGGCCCTTGCGTCACCGGCGGCGCCAACTCGCTCACCGAGAACGGCGTCATCGTCCGCCAGGCGAGCGGCCGGCGCCTGCTCGCGGCGCACGACCCGCCGGACCCGACGATCCCCGGCACGCCGAGCCTCTCCGGCCGCCGCGATGCCGCGGGTGCGCACCTCACCTGGACGCAGCCGCTCCCGGGCGGGGCCCCGATCACGCACTTCCGGGTCTACCGCGGCACCAGCCCGGACGTCCTCGCCCATCATGCGGACTCCACGAGCCTCACCCGCTTCGACGACACCACGGTGGCGAGCGCCGTGCGGTACTACTACGCCGTCAACGCCGTCAACTCGTTCGGCGAGAGCGCGCAGTCGAACGAGGTGGCGCTGCTGGAGTTCACCGAGCTCGAGACGGCTTGCGTCGCACCGGGCATCACCCTCCTCACCGACGCCACCGGCGACAGCACGGGCGGCGTCGCCGCGCTCGACATCCGTGCGGTGCGCGCCGCCGAGCCGGCCAGTCTGCCCGGCAAGGTGGCCTTCACCTTCAAGGTGGGCGACCTCGCGGCGGTGCCGCCGGGCACGCGCTGGGTGCTCCGCTTCAAGACCTCCGGCACGCTGCCGGCTGGCGCCGAGGACTGGTTCGTGGGGATGACCACCATCCCCGGCGAGACCAGCAGCAGCGCGCCGCAGGGGCCGCGCTTCGTCTACGGCACGACCGGCGTGGTCACCGCCCCGGTCGCCGGCGCCGGCGTGGCGCGGGTCTTCACCGTCCTCGGCGACCTCTCGGCGGGCAGCGGCTTCGCGCCCGACGGCACCATCTTCCTCATCCTCGACAAGGCGCTGGTCGGCGCGACGACGCCGGGGGACGCGATCACGGCCATCACGCCTTCGATCCGCGCCCAGCTCACGCCCAACAACCAGCTCATCTACGACGATGCCGGCAGCGCCAACTACACGCTGCGGGCGGCCACTGCCTGCGACGTCAACCAGCTCCCGGTGGCGGCCCTCACGGCGTCGGGCAACGCCGGGCCGGCGCCGCTCCACGTCTCCTTCGACGCCTCCGCCAGCCAGGACAGGGACGGCAGCATCGAAGCCTACGTGCTCGACCCGGGTGACGGCAGCCCCCTGGTGCAGCAGACCTCGCCGATCTTCAGCCACGTCTACGGCACGGACGGGCAGTACTTCGCCTCGCTGCGGGTGCAGGACGACCGCGGCGGCTTCAGCGCCAACACGGCGGCCGCGGCGGTCGACGTCCGCGACACCACCGACACCGACGGCGACGGCGTGCCGGACTCGCGCGACGAGTGCCCGGGAACGCAGCCCGGCACCCCGGTCAACAGCGTGGGCTGCCCGGTGACGACGCAGCCCGATCGCGATCGCGACGGCATCCCCGACCGCACGGACAACTGTAAGAAGGTGCCGAACCCCGATCAAGCCGACCGCGACGGCGACGGCAAGGGCGACGCGTGTGACAAGAGCTGACCGATAGCTCTTCCCATCGCAGGCGGCCGGGCAGCTCCGGCGCCGAGAACCACTCGCGGGTTGGTGGAGCGGGGCTCCGGGAAGTTCCCCGCAGAGGCGGGAGATGCGGTCGGAACGGGCGGCCATGGCGGCGTGGAGGCTCGGTCGGCGGCTCCTCGGCGGCCGCGGCGGCGGTTCCGCCGTTCCCCGGGGAGCCGCCCGACTCCGGTACGGCGGTCGAGGACACGGGAGCAGCCGCCGAGGATGTCTCCTCCCGGCTTCCGGATAAAGCCGCGGAGCTTCCGGATCTATCCTCGGGCGCCGCGGATATATCCTCCGCCGTTCCGGATACATCCTCAGGCGCCGAGGATCTATCCTCGAGCGTTCCGGATTTATCCTCAGGCGCCGCGGATACATCCTCGGGCCTTCCGGATATATCCTCGGCGCCCGCGACCACATCTCCATGGGCCTGACACCCATCCTCAAGGCCCCCCGAGACGTCCGGAGGCCCTCCGACGACCTCTAGAGAGGACGCGGAGGGGTCTTCCGCGCGCCTCATACCGCCCGGATGACCAGCGTCCCCGCCAGCACCTCCACCTCGTACGCCTGCCCGAGATCGAACCCCGCCGCCCGCAGCCACCACCCCGACATCCGCAGGTCCGGGATCCTCGTCCTCCCCGTCCACCGCCCGCACACCGTCAGCGACCGCCGCCCCGCGGCCCGCGCCTCCCGCGCCCGCGCCCTCTTCCGCGCCCGCCGCGCCACCCGGTCGAGCTCGGCGGCGACGGCGGAATCCCGGAGCTCCTGCATGTCCAGGCGGAAGCCGGTGGCGCGCTCGTGCGCGTCGAGGATCTCCTTCAAGATCCGATCGTCGTAGGTGAGAGCCTGTTCGGCGGGGCCGCCGGCGGCCGGCGGTGGTGGATTGGTAGACTGCCGCTTACGGCTGCGCATGGAGCTAACCCTCCGGTGCGGTCGAGGGCGCGGCGGAGTTCCTGCTCTGCCGCGTCCGCTTGATGGTCTCGGCCCGGCGCGCACTGCGCCGCGGCGGGCCGGCTTCACGCCTCGCGCACGTGGACGGGCGCGCACTCCACCCGGCCCGTGCTCGAGTCCTACCGGTAACCAAACTAGCGTAAGTCAAGCGTGAGTGCAAGGCCCGGCGTGGGGCCATGTGGTACAATTCATTTAACTGATTGGGGGCAGTGTGTTCGCGGTCAAGAGGCTCATGGCGACCTGCGCATGACTCCATGATTCCTCACCGCAGTTCGCTCTCAGGCGAAGACTCGGCCAATCCGTAGAGGTACAGGTTCTGATCAGCGTCCATCCCACGCGCCATGCCAGCCAGATCTACTCTTCGACAGCGAGTAGTCTTCCACGTCCAGCGGTTACTTACATCCGCAGGCACCGTCCAGGAGTCGGCTTTCCTCAAGGACCGCTTGTCGGGTGCCCTGCGGGAAGTCGACATCGTGATCGAAGCGAAGGTCGGAGAGCACGACGTCGTGATCTGCGTCGAGTGCAGAGATCGTCGCCGAAAGGCCACCGTTGAATGGGTCGAACAGATGGCGATGAAGCACCAGTCTCTCCCCACCTCTAAGCTGGTCCTCGTCTCCACGAACGGATTCACGCGTACAGCGACAAGCAAGGCCACCAGTCTTGGCATTCAGACCTACTCGCTCGATGCCGCGGAGAGGGCGGATTGGAAAGAAGTGATAGGGACTAACTTCAGGGTTCGGCCTGTTGCTTTTCGTGTATTGGGGTGCGCGGTCATCCTCGCGGGTGACAGACAGACAGAGCACCCTGTGGGTCCAGCCACCGCAGTCTTCGACAGCCACGGAAACCCCAAAGGCAGTCTCAGAGAAGCACTCCACGCGGGGCCATTGAGTTCGAGCGCACTCGTGCGCAAAGCAGTTGCCCACTCTCGCAAGCAAGGTCGGGTCGTTGTATCCGGCTTCCTGACTAGTAACCCTCCGTGGTTTGTCGAGGACTGCGATGGTCTTCGAGAGGAGATTGCGGCTCTTCACCTCTATCTTGAGTTCCAACAATCCCCCGCCCCAGCTCCCCTTCGGGTGGGCCGGCTCGGCAGCGCTCGAGTCGCGTATGGAGTAGGCGACTCGCCGCTCGGTGCGTTCGAAGTAACGTTTCTCCAGACACCTGCTGGTCCCGTTGGCGCAATTTCAGTTGCCAATCCCGTGGACGGAAGCGTCCAGACGTGGGACCTGCAATACGCACCGGCCGACGGCGAATCAGCGTTCATGACACCTGCGCTGCCACCCGGAGGGGTAAAAAAGTGCGGAGAGTGAGCCAAGGTGACAGGACGCTCTCCTGCACCGGACACGCTCCGCGTGCCGGTGAGGCGTAGAGGCAGCCGACACTCGAAGCTGCCTGATGTGCCGGCGATCCCAGCATAGCTGACTTGCGAGCGGCTCGTGCATGACGAGAAGAAACTCTCACTAACAGCCGAAGGGCACCCTAACTTGAGCAAGCAGATACCGCCCGCACTTAATCGTTACTCGGTCGCGCCCATTTCGATAAAGGAGCCGCCCGAGCCGAAGCTGAGCGACCTGCCGAAGCGATGGAGTTCGCCCGGCGTTGGCGGTTGGTACTTCGCCTTGTGGCTTGTCGTAGTAAACCCTGTCGCCGTCCAGATTGCGATGGCCCCCGGCCATGATACTGTATTGCTGTTTCTGCCCTTCGTCATGATCGGCGTCGTGGTGGGGATCTACCACTTGCATGGCCGCATTCGCGGACAAGCAGATCGCGTTGCGGAGCTGGCTCAGAGGCGGAACGCTCGTGAACTCGAGATCAAGAAACTCCTCGCCGATGCCGAACGGGAAGCCGCCTCCACTGCTGACTCCCTTCGTCAACTCTTGCTTCAAGCGGGAGATTTCCTGTCGCGGTCGGGTCAGGCTGTCTATGCAGCGTCGGCGTGGCTAGACCGAAGCACAACGGACTATGAAGAGCGCGCATTCGCACCCTTCTGGGACTCGATCGAGGCAGCAGCCGGCCATCTCGCGACCTACCAGGCAATGGTCCGTAGCCTCGCTGCCGCTGCTCAGAGGTATTCGCGCACGCTCTCTGGACGCCGCCACAACTTTCCAGTGTTCCCTTATAGCACCGCCGATCTTCCGCCGGCTACCGATATAGTGAGCCGTCTACAGGCCATCGTGCGCGGTGCGCAGAGAGATTACGAATTCGCAACCATCTGGGAGCAACGCAAGACCCGTGAAAGTGTAGAGACGGGCTTCGGATCTCTTGCCGCCGCAGTCAGAGATGTTGGCAACGCGGTCTCGGCCACAGTCCAGGAGGCCCACTCTGCCATCGAAGGCTCTCTCCGAGAAGCTCGCAGTGAGTTAGCTCAACACAGCTCCGCGATCGTTGATGCCGTCGCTGCCGCGGGCACGGCTGGTGCTGAAGCCGCTGATAGGCAACGCGAAGAACTCAAGGCAATCCTGGAGCGCCAAGACCGGACGCTGGATGATATCAGGTGGCGACGCAAACCTTTGGGCGCTGGCTAGGAATGGGCAAACTCTCTGAAGTCGGGTTTTGATCAGGCGCGAACTCATGGGCGTGTCGGCTTGTAGCGGACGAAGACCGCGCCATGCGGCGCGGTTCCGCCGCTGAGGCCCCGAGCGTTGTGCGACACGAAGTCGCTTCATATAGGTGTCCTCCGAGAAGAGAGGACCACCCGTATCGCCGGGTGAATCTAGGGGTCTGATAAAGAGCGACCCTGACAATGAGCCGAAGCGTGCGAAGCACGCGGGGTCCGAAATCGCGAGAGAGTGGGACCCTCCTGGTAGCTCGAAACCGGGTGAGGGCTAGAGAGCGGGCAAGGTGAAAAGACGTGAACCTGCGTAGACCTGCCGTCAATGAGCGCAAGCCAAACGAGCTGACAGGCTTGGACCAAAAGGTGAGGGAGTCGGCAAGGGCCCAGAACGGCAACCCTTCGCGATCGCCAGTGCTCCCCGGCGGATAGCAGGCACCTACCCCCGCGTGGACTGATGAAGCGGAACGTGGAAACCCCGACCAGTCGCCCGGCTGTCCGGGCAGGTGAACCGCAAGGGAATCTGTTGGCTGAGCGGGACAGGATGCTGGAAGAAGCGAACGCGTCGCCAGCCCGTTCGGGGCGTCGGCTTGTCAGCTAGTATCGTCTGTAGTACCATCCGCAAGTGCCGCCGCGGGTTGTACTGGACACCAATGTCTTGGTGGCCGGCCTCTGGTCCCGGGACGGCGCGTCGTTCCGTTTGCTCGAGCTGGTCCGGAGGGGCCGTGTCGAGCCGGCCCTCTCGGTTCCGTTGGTCCTCGAATACGAGATGGTCCTCAAACGCCGGACTCAGGAGCTCGGGCTGGAGCCGAAGGAGATCGATGCGGTCCTCGACTGGTTGTGCTCGATCGGGCACCACCAGCGGATTCATTTCCTGTGGCGCCCGACGCTGCGGGACCCGCGCGACGAGCTGGTGCTGGAACTGGCCGTCGCGGCCGGCTGTGGGCTCCTGGTAACGTTCAACACGAAGGATTTCGCGGGCGCTGAACGGGTGGGGGTCGAGCCGGTGAAGCCCGCCGAGGCCTTACGCAGATTGGGAGCATTCCGATGAGCACGCTGAGTCTTCGCTTGCCCGACTCGGTTCATGTCAAGGTCAAGGAGCTGGCGGAGCGGGACGCTATCTCGATCAATCAGTTCATCGCCACGGCGGTGGCCGAGAAGATGGCGGCGCTGATGACCCTCGACTACCTCGCGGAGCGGGCGCAGCGCGGGAGTCCGGCGGCCGTGGACCGGGTCCTTGCGAAGGTCCCGGCCCGGGCGCCTCTTCCAGGTGACGAGCTCCCCGCGCATGTGAGGCCCGACAAGCGCTTGCAGCCGACGAAGGCGCGCACGCCTTCCCGCAAGAAGCGGCACCGCTAGCCGCGCCTTGGCGGCTGAACTGTCGGCCATCGTAGAAGGCCTGTCACGTCACTCGGCGACCGACGCACCCTGAACTCCAGGAGGAGTCTCAGATGCCGTCTCGTGCGCACCGGCCGGCACTGCTGTGCCTTCTGGCCATGGCGATCGCCGCGGCTTCCCTCGCCCAGAACGACCCACCCGGGCAGAAGCGCGGGTACAAGCGGCCGACGATCAGCCGGGGATCGCCCGCGCGGCCGTTGACCGGACCCGCGGCGGGGCGCCCGGCCGATCTCTCGAAGGGCTACCTCCGCGCGCACGGGGACGAAGCGGAGCTCACGCCCGAGGACGTCGCCGACGTCGTGGTCACGTCCGAGACGAAGAGCCGGCACACCGGCATCACGCACGTCTACCTGCGGCAGCGCGTCGACGGCCTCGAGGTCTTCGGGGCCGACAGCAACTTCAACGTCGGACCCGACGGCGCCGTGCTGAGCTTCGGGACGAGCTTCCTTCCGGAGATCCGGGAGAGCATCCATCGGACGTTCCCGGAGATCGGAGCGGTCGACGCCGCGTTGGCGGCTGCCGCGCACGTCGGCCTCGCGCCGAGCGCGCCGCTGGAGGTCGTCGAAGAGAAGGACGGCGTCGAGCAGGAGACCATCCTCACCGGGGGCGGGATCGCGTCGACCCCGATCGTCGCGAAGCTCGTCTATCAGCCCGTCGCCCCGGCCGACGTCCGCCTCGCATGGCAGGTCGACATCGATGAGGCGAGCGGACAGCACCTCTGGCGGATGACCGTCGACGCCGAGACCGGCGAGGTGCTCCACCAGGAGGACTACGTCGTCGAGGACACCTGGGACCTTCCGGCCGGCGAGGCCGGCGCCGCGGCCGCGGCTTCTGCCGCGGCTCAGGATCTCGACCCGATCGTGGCCCCCGCGTCGCCGACGCCGGTGTTCGACGGCTCGAGCTACCGGGTGTTCGCGATCCCGCAGGAGAGCCCGAACGACGGTCCGCAGACGCTCGTCGAGACCCCCGCCGACGCGACCGCATCGCCGTTCGGCTGGCACGACACGGACCAGGCGCCCGGCGCGGAGTTCACGCTCACGCGCGGGAACAACGTCCACGCCTATCTCGATCAGGACACCAGCAACGGACCCGACGCCGGATTCGACGTCGACGGGGGAGCGGGCCTCGCGTTCGACTTCGCGGCGGACCTCGCGGAGCACGCGCAGAACTACCGCGAAGCCGTGGTGACGAACCTCTTCTACTGGAACAGCCTCTTCCACGACGTCCTCTACCGCTACGGCTTCGACGAAGCCTCGGGCAACTTCCAGGCGAACAACTACGGGCGCGGCGGCCTCGGGGGCGACTACGTCCGCGCCGAGGCGGCCGACGGCGCGGGAACGAACAACGCGAACTTCGCGACTCCCGTCGAGAGCGCGACGTCGGCCGGCACGCCGCGGATGCAGATGTTCCTCTGGCCGGGCGACCAGTTCGGCCTCGCGAACCAGGTGGTCGTCGACGGCGTCGGAACGTTCGACGCGTCCTGGGCGCGGTTCTCTCCCGCGCCCACCGTCGCCGGCACGGCCGGCGCGATCGTCAACGCGGGCAACGGCTGCGCCGCCGCCGACTACGCCGGCGCTCCGCCCGGGGACTGGATCGCGATCGTCACCGGCAACAATACCGGCTGCCAGAACATCGACAAGGCGCGGCGGGCGACCGAGGCCGGCGCCAAGGCGCTGATCGTCGCGCACACCAGCTCGTCGCGGCCGGTGCTGACGGGCTCGCTGTCGACTCCGGGGCCCGCCATCCCGGTCGCGGTCGTCAACCTGGCGGACGGCAACACGATCCGGGCGGCCGTAGCCGCCGGTCCCGTCACGGGGACGGTGCGCAAGCATCCCGATCATCCCGGCATCCGCGACGGCGACTTCGACAACGGGATCGTCCTCCACGAGTACGGCCACGGCGTGTCGATCCGCTTGACCGGCGGTCCCGCGGTCAACTGTCTCTCGGGCGACGAGCAGGGCGGCGAGGGGTGGAGCGACTACTTCGCCATGATCATGACGACGAATCCGGCGATCGACAGCGGCAACGGGCAGCGCGGCATGGGAACGTATGCGCTGTTCGAGCCCGACCGGCAGGGCGCCGGCATCCGCCCGCGCCCCTACTCGCGGACCATGGAGATCCAGCCGTTCACGTACGACTCGATCAAGACCGGCGGCTGGCTGGACGGCGGAACGCTCGCGGTGCCGCACGGCGTCGGCCACGGATGGGCCGCGGTCCTCTGGGACGTGACGTGGGACCTGATCGGCAAGCACGGATTCAATCCCGACCTCTACGGGCCATGGAACAGCGGCGGCAACAACCGCGCGTTCCAGTACGTGATCGACGGGCTCAAGCTGCAGGGATGCGGGCCGGGATTCGTCGCCGCGCGCAACGCGATCATCGCCGCGGCGGAAGCGCTCGATCCGGGCGACGTCTGCACGCTCTGGGCGTCGTTCGCCCGGCGCGGTCTCGGCTGGAGCGCCGTCCAGGGTGGAACGAGCCGCAGCGACAACACCGAGGCGTTCGACACGCATCCGGCCTGCCGCGCGAGCTTCGTCGACAACGTGTCCGCCGCGCCGGCGATCAACGTCGTCAACGTCGGCTCGACCGTTCCGCTCACCTTCAGCTATCCCGGGGCGCAGGGGCTGGAGGTGTTCGCGGAGAACTCGCCCTATTCGCGGCAGGTGGAGTGCTCGACGCTCCGCACGGTCGACCCGAACGCGACCTTCATCACGCCGCGTCCGTTCCCGGTCGCGATGCAGTCGCCGGGCGGGTCGGGGCTTTCGGTTGACAAGAAGACGGGCCTCTACACGTTCAACTGGCAAACCGATGCCGCATGGGCCGGAACCTGCCGCGAGGCGGTCCTGACGCGAAAGGACGGCGTGCAGCACCGGTCGTACTTCTTCTTCGACTCGCAGCCCTCGCACCGGGTCTCCGGCTTCGTCCGCGACTCCGCGGGGCAGCCGGTCCCGGGCGCGACGGTGCGGATCGTCGGCAGCGCCTACGGCGCCGTCCTGACGAACGCCGAAGGCTTCTATGCGTTCCCCGCGGTTGCCGTCGGCACCTACACGGCGACGGCGACACCGGCGGGCTCGGGGTGCGTGCTGCCCCGGACGCTCGAGTTCAGCGTCACGCGGCCGACCCGACTCGATTTCACCCTGCCGACGCGAGTGGATGCGTTCGGCTACTCGTGCAGAAACGAGGCGGCCGCATTCGAGGAGGCGGCCTTCATCGAGCCGATCACCGGGACGTCCGGTGTCGGCACGGTCGACCTGCCGTTCCCGTTCGTCTTCTACGGGCAGTCCTACGATCGCGTGTATGTCTGTGCGAACGGGTTCGTGGAGTTCGCCGGGCCGTCGACGACGAACTGCTCGTCGGTGAACGGGACGATCCCGGGGACCGGTCGCCCGAACGGCGCGATCTATCCTTTCTGGGACGATCTCGTCGTCGACGCGTCGTCGTCGATCCGGACGGAGCTCAAGGGCGCGGCGCCGAGCCGGCGGTTCGTCATCGAGTTCCGCAACGTCCACGTCAGCGGCAACGTGTCGCAGCGGCTCGACTTCAACGCCGTCCTCCTCGAGAACGGCCAGGTCCTGACGCAGCACCGGAACATCGCCGACGACATTCGTGAGCGGGGAAGCTCCGCCACGATCGGCATCGAGATGCACACCGGAACCGTGGCGCTCATGTACTCGCTCAACACCGCCGTCCTGGCCGTGGAGCCGGCCGTGACGACGATCCGCTACACCCCGCCGCAGCTCTTCACGGTGTCGGGGCAGGTTCGCGACACGGACGGCACGCCGGAAGAGGGGGCGAGCGTCACGCTCCAGACGCCGGCATTCACGCTGACGGCGACCACCGGCGCCGGCGGCCTCTACTCGTTCCCGGGCGTCCCCGCCGGAACCTACACGGCCATCGCCGCCGCGGGACGGTGCAAGGGAGACACGCAGACTCTCGTGGTCTCCGGCAACCCGACGCTCGACTTCACCCTCGGCGATCTGCCGGATGCCTTCGGCTATCGCTGCGGTACGGAGAACGCGGCGTTCGAGGAGGCGGGCACCGTCCAGCCGATCACCGGCACGTCGGGCGTCGCCGCGGTCGCGATCCCCTTCCCGTTCACGTTCTACGGGGAGACCTACAACAGCGTGTACGTCTGCGCGAACGGGTTCGTCGAGTTCGTCGGGCCGGCGACGACGAACTGCTCGTCGGCGAACGGAACGATCCCCGGCACGGGCCGCCCGAACGGCGCCATCTATCCGTTCTGGGACGACCTCGTGGTCGACGCCCTCGCCTCGATCCGGACGGAGCTCAAGGGCTCGGAGCCGAATCGGCGCTTCGTCATCGAGTTCCGCAACGTCCACGTCAGCGGCAACACGTCACAGCGTCTCGATTTCAACACCGTCCTCTTCGAGGACGGCCAGATCCTGACGCAGTACAAGAACATCGCCGCGGTCGATCGTGAGCGCGGCAACTCGGCGACGTTCGGCATCGAGATGCACACCGGGACGGTGGCGCTCATGTACTCGCTCAACACCGCCATCCTTCCGGTTGAGCCGGCGATCACGACGATCCGCTACGTTCCGCCGCCGCTCTTCGCGGTCTCGGGCCTCGTCAGCGACGCGAGCGGGAACCCGGCGCCCGGCGTCACCGTGACGCTCGAGCGCGCGCCGTTCATCCTGACGGCGACGACCGACGCCGCCGGGCACTACTCGTTCGGCCACGCGCCGGCGGGAGACTACGCGGCGACCGCCAAGGCGGGAGGATGCAGCGGGCAGTCCCAGTTCGTGACGGTCACCGCCGACACGACGCTGGACTTCACGCTCGGCGACACCTCCGACGAGTTCGGCTATCGCTGCCGCCTCGAGAACCACGCGTTCGAGGAGGCCGACACGATCCTCCCGATCAGCGGCGACGACCTCGAGCCGGTCGCGGGCGGCGTCGAGCTGCCGTTCGCGTTCACCTTCTACGGCCAGACGTACACCGACGCGTACGTCTGCACGAACGGATACATGGAGTTCGCGGGCCCGACCACGTCGAGCTGCGTCTTCACCAACACGGCGCTCCCGAACGCCAACCGTCCGAACGGGGCCATCTACGCGCTCTGGGACGACGTCGTCGTCGACGCCTCCGCGTCGATTCGCGCGGACGTGAAGGGGACGGCGCCCAACCGGACGTTCGTCGTCGAATACAGGAACGTCCGCTTCATCAGCGGCACGCAGCGCCTCGACTTCAACATCGTGCTCCACGAGGACGGCCGCGTGATGACGCAGTACAGGAACCTGGCCGACGACGGGCGTGAGCGAGGCAACTCGTCCACGATCGGCATCGAGGACCACACCGGCACCATCGCGCTCGAGTTCTCGATGAACGAAGCCGTCCTCCCCGTGGAGCCGGCGATCACCTCGATCGTGTACCGGCCGCCGGGGATGCCATAAACCGTAAGGAAGCATCATCAGGGCGGAGACCGGATCGCATCCGGTCTCCGCCCCCGCGTGCGGGCACGTGGCGGCGAGCGGCCGGGGGAAGAGCGGCGAGCACCGGGGAAAGGCGGTCAAATGGAACTCGCCCTTCTACGGCATCGAGGGCCAGGGCTGGTTCCTCGACTTCCATTGCTTCACGAAGTACGTCAAGGTGGCTTTCTTCCGCGGCACGTCGCTGCGCCCTGTCACCCCGGCGAGTCCAAGTACAAGGAAGTGCGTGGCGGATCCCCGCTCTAGGAGGAGAACATGAAAAAATCGGGCGCGAGCCAAGACCAGTCGGCATCGGAGCTCATCTCGAAAAGAATCGCCGAACTCGGGGACTGGCGCGGGGAAACCCTCGGCAGAATGCGCAAGCTCATCAAGGAAGCAGACCCGGACGTCGTCGAGGAGTGGAAGTGGATGAAACCGAAGAGCCCGGGCACTCCGGTTTGGTCGCACGACGGCATCATCTGCACTGGCGAGTCCTACAAGAATGTCGTGAAGCTCACCTTCGCCAAGGGTGCGTCTCTGACGGATCCGGCCCGTCTCTTCAACTCGAGTCTCGAGGGAAACGTACGCCGCGCGATCGACATCCACGAAGGAGAAGAAGTTGACGAGTCCGCCTTCAAGGCGCTCATTCGCCAAGCGGTCGCGCTCAACAGTTCTGGCAAGTCGAAACCTTCGAGGAAAGCGAAGTCCTAGGGCAAGGTGAATCGATGGCCACCACCGACTCAGTCTTTCAACGCGCGTTGTCCAACATGCTGACGGAGATTTTCGATGGCCCGCCGGGCCAGGAGGCGTATCTGCTCAACCCAGGTGATCCCGGCCTGCTTCGCGAGCTCGACAGGATCGAAGCGAGCGCGGCGTCGAAGCGGCCGGCGCCCGGAAGAACCACGGTCGCCGCGCACGTCGACCACGTTCATTTCGGCCTCTCCATCCTGAACCGCTGGGCGGCAGGCGAGGCGAATCCGTGGGCCGGCGCTGACTGGAACGGCAGTTGGCAGCGCGCCACAGCGACCGAGGATCAGTGGCGAACTCTGCGCGATGGTCTCCGCCATGAAGCCGAACAATGGCGAAAGGTCGTCGCCACCCGCACGAATTGGGACGACATGGGCGCTGCGGCCGCTCTCTCCACCGCCGCTCACACGGCGTATCACCTCGGGGCAATCAGGCAAATCCTCGCGGGGGTGAATCGGTAGCACACCCGCGGGAGGTCAGGCGCTTCCAGCGCCAGTTCGAGTAGGGGCTAACCAACGGCGGAAGCTGACCGGGGCCGCCATCCTGGTTTCCGAGCTTCGACAGCGTCGTCGTCGCCGTAGGCGGCGCGCCTACTTGATCTCCGCCTCCTCGAGCTTGCCGAGATAGAGCGCGTTGAAGAAGAGCTTCAGCGTGCGCAGCGTCTGCGCCCGGTGCTGGGGGCGGAAGCCGATCAGGACGACGCGCCCCTTGCCGACGCCGAAGTCGACGGCGGCGGCGCGGCGCTCGAGGCGCTCGCCGCCCTTGAGATAGCCGGAGAGCAGGATGTCGCGCTCGTCGTCGGGGTAGGTGGCGACGAGGCGGCGGGAGAGGCGGGCGTCGGTCGGGACGGTCTCGAAGGCGGGGGAGTCGGCGAAGTAGGCGCCTTCCTCGACGGCGAGGCCGTAGGTCATGGGGTGGGTGGGGTCGAGGCGGATG
This sequence comes from Thermoanaerobaculia bacterium, assembly GCA_044866775.1. Lineage (GTDB taxonomy): Bacteria > Acidobacteriota > Thermoanaerobaculia > Multivoradales > UBA5704 > DASUNQ01. The sequence goes on from JBIOUG010000025.1 coordinate 110,769, forward strand.
CGCAGCATCGACCCGGGGGCGTTGAAGTCGTCGCTCGACACCTTGTCGAGGACGTTGCGCGCCGGCAGCGAGAAGAGGTCGAGCGCGTAGTCGGCCGCCGAGTCGAGGACGACGAGCGTCCCCCCCTGCTCGACCCAGGCTTTGAGCTGCTTGCCTCCCTCCTCGCCGAGCCCGCCGGCGTAGGCCGGCGGCAACGGGCGGGTGAAGCGCCGCCGCTCGGCGGAGCTCGGCTCGCCCTTCTCCAGGATGTCCTTGCCGACGTCGGGGATGACCACCACGTCGACCTTGGTGCGAAAGGAGCCGTCGCGGATCTCCTTGTTCTCCAGGCTCTCGAGCGGGAAGCCGTAGCGCTCGAGGAGGAAGCGCGTCCACCCCTCGTCCATGCTCGCCACCCACGGCTTGTAGAGGCCGACGCGCACCGGCCGCACGCGGTAGGCCGGACCCGCCGGCGCCGCGGCCAGTGGCACGACCGGCACGCGCGCCTCGCGGGAGAGCTGCGACAGCGCCGCGGCGGAGTGGCCGCCCGGCGGCAGGTAGAGGTCGCCCCTGGCGCCGCCGGCGGCGGCGCCTCCAATCAAACCGCCGCCACCGGCGGCGACGCCTCCAATCAATCCGCCGCCGCCGGCCGCCCCGGCGCCAACGCCCTCCTTCAGCCAGTAGACCGTCTTGCCTTCCCCGAGCAGCCGGTTGAGCGCCACGAACGCCGTGTCGGCGGCGTGTGGGATGAGCCAGCCGCCGGCGGCCTCCTGCACCTCGCCGCCCGGCCACTCCGGCTCGCTCACCTCCGGGAAGGAGCTGGAAGGGTCTTCCGAAAACGCCCGGGACGTAGCCCGGGCGCTACTCTCGGGAAGGAGGCCGGCGAGCGGCGCCGCCGCCTCGACCACCTCGACGCCGAGCGACAGCGGGAACGACCAGGAGGTGACGTCGTAGGGCGGCATCACCGGCCCGCCGGTGTAGGGGATGACCTCCGGGTAGCGCTGCGGGCGCAGCATGGTCAAGAGGAAGGCGCGGTAGGGCTGGGCGGCCGGGACGACATAGGTGCCGGCCGGATAGGTGGCGAGGCCCGAGCTGAAGGGCGCCGCGGCGCGCTGCACCTTGACGCCGTGCCGGACGAGGAGCTCGATCAGCTTCCCCGCCGCCGCCGGATCGTGCTGGCCGGGCGGCACCAAGAAGGCGTAGGGCGGCTCCGAGGCGCCGCGCTCGATCGCCTCGCGCGCCATGCGGTAGGTGTTGCGCAGCAGGTCGGCGCGGTGGCGGGCGGAGGTCTCGAGCAAGCTCCGGGTGGCGACCAGCTCGTACTCGACGACGTCGCGCAGCCGCCACCAGCCGCCGCCCCACGGCGAGGGGTAGTTGGCGCGGCGGCCGTACTCCGGGAGCCCCTTCTCGCCGCCCTCGAGCTCGCCCGGCGCGACGTGGATGGGCGAGGCGATGTTGGCGCTCGCCACCTCGGTCAGGAGGCCGGTGACGTTCTTCCACCAGGCGGTGTTGCGCGTCCCGCCCGGCCAGTAGCTGTCGTAGATCATGTTGCTGCCGACGCCCTTCTTGCCGGCCTCTTCGAGGCGCATCGCCATCTCGGTCCCCAGGGTGTCGGCCTGGCGGAAGATGAGCGAGTGGACTTCGGGGGCGAGCGGGTCGGTCTGCGGCGGCACGAACATGCGCGGGCCGGTCGAGCCCATCTGGTGCTCGTCCAGGAACACCTGCGGGAACCAGCGGCGGTAGAGCAGGTCGTTGACCGCCTGCGACTCCTTCTGCGTCAGGTAGGTGAAGTCGCGGTTGTTGTCGTGGCCGACGTAGACGTGGTAGAGCCACGGCATCGGCCCGCCCTCGTAGGGGGTGTTGAGCCACTTCTGGTACCAGTCGACGACCAGGACCTGGCCGTCCGGGTTGATCGACGGCATGAGGAGGAGGACGACCTCGTCGAGCCAGCCCGTGGTCGCCGGATCGGTCGCGGTCGCGAGGCCGTGCACCAGCTCCATCGCCATCTGCGTCGAGCCGACCTCGGTCGAGTGGATCGAGCAGGTGACGAGGACGATCGCCTTGCCCTCGGCGACCAGCGCCTCGGCGTCTTGCGACGAGAGGTCGTAGGGGAGGTGGAGGCGGCGGGCGATCTCGCGCAGCCGCGGCAGGTTCGCCTGGTTGCGCTCGGAGGTGACGACCACGACCGGCATCTCGTTGCCCTGGGTCGAGGTGCCGGCGTTCTCGATCGACACCCGCTCCGAGGCGGCGTCGACGGCGCGCAGGTACGCGACGACCTTGGGCCAGGGGGCGAGCCGCCGGTCCTCCCCGACCCGGTGCCCCAGGAAGGCCTCCGGCGAAGGAATTTCGGCCGCGCGGACACTTCTAGTCGAGAGGGAGGCCCAGGCGATCAGGCAGACGAGGGGCAGCAGGCGGAGGGAGCGCATGGCGGCGGAGCGTAGCGCCCGGGCTACGTCCCGGGCGTTTCGGATGACAGTTGGGATTCATTCACGGTCGCGGAGTCTAGCCCGTAGCCCCCCGGGCATGGCAGGGGCCTTGCTGTTGTTGTAGTCGAAGCCCGCAGGTGCGGAGGGAGGAGTCGTCTCGCCTGCCGGCAAGGAGCCATGACGTGCCGCACACCCACCGCCGCCCGCTCCGGGCGGCCCTCGGAGTCCTGATCGTGCTGTCGCTCCCGGTGTCGCCCGCCGGCGCGCGGAGCCACGACGAGGAGTTCCGCTACCGCTGGCAGCTCAAGAACTTCGTCGGCGCCGTGGCGGGGCTCTTCCTGCCCAACCAGGGCGAGGGGTCCTTGACCTTCGCGACGCAGCAGAACGGCAACCTCAAGACCGAGCTCTACATCACCTCGCCCAAGAGCCGCGAGGGGGAGTACTGGCGCTACGGCTCGGAGATCGATCCCGAGAGCCTGCGCGCGGTCAAGGCGTGGACCTCCTACATGTGGCGCGGCGAGAGCAAGAGCCGCAGCGAGAAGATCGAGCAGAAGGGGGTGCTGGACATCGCCTCCGGGATCTACTCGATCCGCCGTGACCCGCCCCCCAAGCCGCGGCGGATGGAGATCTGGTCGGACGGCAAGGTCTACCCGGTCGTGGTGGTGCCGCTGGGCGAAGAGCTGCGGCGGCTCCCCTCCGGCCAGGTGCGCGCCAGCCACTACTCGATCCGCGGGGTGGACGCCCCGGGGCGCCGCCGCTGGAAGGGGAAGCTCGACCTCTGGCTCGCCGCCGACGAGGGGGCGAAGCCGGTCGAGATCCGCCTCAGCCGCAACCTCGCCGACGTGCACCTCGTGCTGCTCAACTGACGGCGGAGCCGGTGAAGGATTCCGATCGGGCCTCCGAAAACGCCCGGGACGTGGCCCGGGCGCTACGCTCGGGCCGAGCCGTCGCGCCTTCACCCTAGGTGTCTTCGGCTACTCTTACGCGGTGGTCTGACCAAGGAAGGAGACAACCATGAGGCAGCGGATGGGCATTTTGGCGTGCACGGCGGTGGCTCTGCTGATCGTGGCGGGCGGCTGCACCGGGAAGGACGAGGACGCGGGCGGGACGGCGACCACCGACACCGCGATGGACACCGGCATGGAGCCGGCGGCGCCCGCGGCCGGGCCGAGCGCGCAGGTGACGCTCCAGGCCGCCAACGACCCCGACTTCAGCGGCACCGTCACCTTCACCCAGGAGGGCACCGCGGTGCGCATCGTGGCCGACCTCGCCGGCGTCGACGGCGGCGCGGGCAAGCACGGGTTCCACCTCCACGAGCACGGCACCTGCGAGGCGCACGACGGATTCAAGTCGGCGGGAGGGCACTGGAACCCAAGCAACGCCCCGCATGGCTGCCCACCCGACACCAACCGCCACGCCGGCGACCTCGGCAACATCGAGGTCGGCGCCGACGGCGCGGCGCACTACGAGACGATCGTCGAGGGCCTGACCGTGACCGGCGGCGACCGTGCGGTGAGCGGCCGCGCGCTCATCCTCCACGCCGGCGAGGACGACTGCACCACCCAGCCGACCGGCAACTCCGGCGACCGGCTGGCCTGCGGCGTCATCGGCGGCGAGGGGGCCGGGCACATGGCGACCACCGACGCGACGACCGGCGGCGGGCAGTAGCCCGGTGCGGCGCGGCGCCCGTCGCGCGCGGACGGTCCCGGCGGCGCTCGTCGCCCTCACCGCCGTGCTGGCCGCGGGCGCCGCCGCCTGCGCGCGCGCCGAGCGGAGCGCCGGCGCCGATCCGGCGCCCGCCGCCGCTCCGGCATCTGCGGCGGCGTCTTCCGGCCTCACCCCGCTCGACCCGCCCGCCGCGCCTGGGGCGATGGCGCCCTACCCGACCGCCGATGGCGGTGAGCTGGTCATGACCTGGCTCGAGCCGCTGCCGGCGGCGGCAGAGGGCGAGGAGGCGCACGCCCTCCGCTTCGCGCGGCTCTCCGGCGATCGCTGGTCGCAACCGGTCACGATCGCCTCCGGCCCCGACTTCTTCGCCAACTGGGCGGACTTCCCGGGGGCGGCGGCCCTCGCCCCGCGCCGCACTCTCGTCGCGCACTGGCTCGGCAAGGTGGCGGACGACACCTACGCCTACGGCGTCCACCTCGCGCGCTCGAATGACGCCGGCGCCACCTGGCAGCGCCTCTCCTCCCTCCATCCCGACGACCCGGGCCCCACCGAGCACGGCTTCGTCTCCTACGCCGCCGACGGCAACGCCCTGCGTGCCTTCTGGCTCGACGGCCGCCAGATGGCCGACGACGGCCCGATGACCCTGCGCACCACGCAGATCGACGCGACGGTCCAGCCCGGCGAGCTCCTCGACCCTCGCGTCTGCGACTGCTGCCAGACCGACGCCGCCTGGACCTCCGCAGGCCCCGTCGTCGTCTACCGCGACCGCTCCGACGAGGAGATCCGCGACATCGCCATCGTCCGCCGCACCGCCACCGGCTGGACGGCGCCCGCCCTCGTCCACGCCGACACCTGGCGCATCCCCGGCTGCCCCGTCAACGGCCCCGCCGTCGCCGCCGCCGGCCGCCGGGTGGCGGTAGCCTGGTTCACCGCCGCCCCACCCGGAGCGCGCGTGCTCGCCGCCTTCTCCGACGACGCCGGCGCCACGTTCGCGCCACCGATCGAGATCGACGGGGACCGTCCTCTCGGCCGCGTCGACCTCGCCCTCACCGCCACCGGCGACGCGGTCGTGAGCTGGCTGGCCGTCGAAGGCCAAGGCGCCAAAGTCCGCCTCCGCCGCCTCTCCGCCGCAGGCCCCGGCGCGCCCTTCTCCGTCGCCGCCACCAGCGCCACCCGCTCGAGCGGCTTCCCCCGCATGGCCCTCCAGGACGACCGCCTCGTCCTCGCCTGGGTCGAAGACGGCGAGCCCTCCCGCCTCCGGGCCGCCTCTCTCCCCCTGGCCGCCCTGCCGCCGGCTCCATAACAATCCATTCGCCCCCGCCGCCCGTATCATCTATTTCCACCCGCCGCGCCATCTCTCTCACCTGCCTGAATTTGCGCTCGATTTTCATCCAAGCCGCGCCGCCCGGCGTATAGCTCGGTTGAACGCGGGCCCGTCATCAACCACATCGAGAACCGAGAGAGGAGCATTTCCATGCTGAGGCGCAGTTGTGTCTTCCTGGGGCTGTTGGCGGGCGCGCTCTGCGCGCTGCCGGCCGCGGCCTCGAGCCACCGCGAGGCGATCGCCACGCGCAACGACCCCTGCATCGACACCACCGACATGTACGCCTGGGTCAAGCCCGGCACCCACGACAAGCTCTACCTGGTCATGGGCCTCGACGGCCTGCACGAGCCCGGGCAGGGCAACCAGCAGACCGCCCTGTGCGAGGACGTGCTGTACGAGTTCCACATCTCGCGCGGCAACACCCTGCTCGACGACGAGGTCACCTACCAGATCATCTTCCGCGCGTCGGGGCCGACCCCGGTCGACGAGGCGGACCTGACGCTGCCTCCGGGCGGCGGCAAGGAAGTGCTGATCCAGATCAGCGGCAACCGGCAGGTCTACAACGTCTTCAAGAAGGAGAAGGGCAGCCCGCGGGTCCTCATCGGCAAGAACTTGCCGGTGGCGCCGCCCAACGTCGGGCCGCACACCGACCGCATCGCCTACGGCCTCGGCGCCTTCGACCCCGGCGACCCCGACAGCCACAACGTCGCGCTCTACGACGACGGCTTCGCGGGCGCCTTCATCCGCCCGCTGGGCGCCGGCGGCTCCGAGGGCCGGGCCTGGGCCGGCACGCGCGACGACGGCTTCTACCTCGACGAGAAGGCGATCTTCGACGTCATCAACCTGGCGGGGCTGTTCGGCCGCCTGGGACCTGGCGAGGACGTCTTCGCCGGCTTCAACCTGAACGTCATCGCGCTCGAGATCCCGACCAGCAAGCTGACCGGCACCGGCAACCCGCCGGCCCACAACGGCACGCCGGGCAACGACACGACGCTGGCCATCTGGTTCTCGACCAGCCGGCGGCAGAACCGGGTGCTGATGCCGGACGGCAACGACGTCGCCGCCGGCCCGTGGGTGCAGTTGAGCCGCCAGGCGCTGCCGCTGATCAACGCCGGCGTGATCGGCACCCAGGACCAGGGCAAGTACCTGCGCACGACGCCGCTCACCGACGTCGCGAACTTCGCCAACTATTTCCTGAACCCCATCCTGGTGCGCGACGTCGAGTTCCTCGGCATCTACGAGGCGCTCGGGGTGCCGCAGGCGGTGGTTGACGGGCTGAAGACCGGACGGGTGGACATCCTCGACACCATCAACCTGACCAACATCCCGTTCCCCGGCGCGCACACCGTGGCGATCGCCCCAGGCCACACCGGCGACGTGATGCGGGTCGACATGGCGATCGACTCGGCCTTTCCCAACGGCCGGCCGATCCCGGGCGGAGCCGCCCCCAACAAGGAGCAGGCCGACGTCAGCGACGTGCTGCTGACGGTGATCCTCTCGGGCGGCGCGATCCCGCTCGGCGACGGGGTGAACTCGAACGACAAGGATTATCTGACCGAGTTCCCCTGGCTGGCCCTGCCGCACCAGGGGTTGTTCGAGGGGCACGGGGCGCCGGCTCCGTAACGTGCCCTGAGGTGTCATGGACCCGGCGCGGTCGAGTGTCGGAGCGCGGCGCGAACGCGTTCGCGCCCGGCTCACCGCGCCGGCAGTCCAGCAGGGCAGGCGAGCTGCCCCCCACCTGGTCTTTGGTTTTTGCGAGAAGCCGCGGAGTGCCGCGGCTGGAGGAAGCGATCTCATGATCCGCTCGCGCTCGTTCGCCACGCTTCTCCTCGTGCTCGCCGCGGCGGTTCCCGCGGTGGGGCAGGAGGACTACGACCTCGACAACCGGCTGCCGTTGGCACAGCCGGCCGAGCCCGGAACGCCCGACCCGCTCGCCCAGCGCTTCTGCGACGCGCTGCACGCGCTCCCGGCGGCGCGGCAGGCCGCCTGTTGCGGCGCACCGTCGGCGTCGAGGGGACTCGCCGCCGAGTGTGCGCGGGTGCTGACGGCGGCCTTGCGCGAGCGGCGGGTGGCGCTCCCGCCGGCGGCCGTCGAGGGCTGCGAGCGCGAGAGCGCCGCCGCCTTCGCCGGCTGCGAGTGGGTGACCCCGCTCGCACCGGCCGCGCCCGCGGCCTGCCGCGCGGTCGTCGACGGGCTCCTCGCGGCGGGTGCCGCTTGCAGCTCGGCGCTCGAGTGCGGGGCGGGGCTCACGTGCAGCGCGGGAGTGTGCGCCTCGCCGGGAGGGGCGGGCGCAGCGTGCGGCGGCGGCGCCGATCTCCTCGCCATCTATACGCGCGCGGACGCGAGCGCCCATCCCGAGTGCGCCGGCTACTGCAACGGCGGGCGCTGCGCGGCGGCGGTGGCGGTCGGGGCCGCCTGCTTCTCCACGCAGCAGTGCGCTCCCGGTACGCACTGCGCCGGCGGTCATTGCGTAGGCGGCGCCGTCGCCCGGCTGGGCGAGGCGTGCAGCGGCAACGCCTGCGAAGAGGGAGCAATCTGCATGGGCGGGCGGTGCGCGGCGCGCAAGCGGACCGGCGAGACGTGCACCGCGCCGTTCGAGTGTCTCGCCGCGTGCATCATCCCGCCTGGCGCCGCGGCGGGCACTTGCGGCATGCGCTGCCCGGGCGCGCCGGCGCCGGCGCCGCTGGTCACGAACATGACCTCGCAGGCTCGGCAATGAGCTCTCGGAACGGAAAGACAACGGCTCAGGTACGGGGTCAGCTTCCCTGCTCGCACCGCGAAGGCGATCCCGCGCTCCGATCAGCGCCTTCCCAGCCCCTTCCCTACCTGGAAAGGCGCGCGTATCCGCCGCATTGGAGGAGCACCTCCCGGCGTGCTCGCCATATGGCATTCGCCGCGACCGGTCTGCTGCTTCTCGCCCGCGCCGCCGCGGCGCACGACTTGTGGCTCGAGCCCGCGACCTTCCGTCTGGCGCCGGGCGAGCGGGTGGCGGTGCGGCTGCGGGTCGGCGACGCGTTCCCGGGCGAGCCGATGCGGCGGCAGGCGAGCCGCATCGAGCGCTTCGCGCTGGTGAATGCCGCCGGCGAGAGCGAGGTCTTCGGCTTCGACGACCGCGATCCGGCGGGGTACTTCGTCCCCGGGCGCCCGGGCCTCCACCTCCTGGTCTACGACAGCAACCACGCCCGGCTCACCCTGGAAGGCGACCGCTTCGAGCGCCACCTCGCCGAGCAGGGGCTCGAGCGGGTGAGCAAGCTGCGGCGGGCGCGCGGGCAGAGCCAGGCGGCGGCGACCGAGATGTACTCGCGCTGCGCCAAGGCGCTGCTCAGGGTAGCTGCGGCGGGGGAGGCGGCGCCGACCGGCGCGGCAGGGGGGGCGGCGTCGGCCGGCGGGTCAGGGTCGGCAGGCGTCGGCCCTGTGCCGGGTGGCGGTCACGACCTGCGGCTGGGGCTGCCGCTCGAGCTGGTGCCGGAGACCGATCCGTACACGCTCGCCGGCGGCGGACGGCTGCCGCTGCTGCTCCTCTACGAAGGCAAGCCGCTCGCGGGCGCCTGGGTCGAGGCGCGGAGCAACGCGCGGCCCGAGCGGGTCTCCGGGCGCACCGATGCCGCCGGGCGCGTGACGCTCGAGCTTCCCGGTCCGGGCTTCTGGCTGGTCAAAGCCGTGCACATGGTGGATGCCCCGGCCGGCAGCGGCGCCGACTGGGAGAGCTGGTGGGCCTCGCTCACCTTCGACGTTCCGTCGGCCCCTTACCAGTAATCTTCCGGCCACGAGGAACCGGCGGGGCCGGCCCGGCGCCGGCCCCGCGCGTCAATCCGCTAGTAGCAGGTGTTGAACGGGTACCACGGGTCGTAGCAGGGGCTGGAGGTCCAGTCGTAGCACTGGAAGTACCAGTACTCGTAGCCCACGACCTCTTCGGTGACGCTGTTGTCGCAGTGGGTGGTCCGCTTGATCAGATCGCGGCGGTAGACGAACACCACGGAGACGTGCCAGAGGCCGTCGTACCAGTACCAGATCTGGTCCGGGTAGCAGACCTGGTTCCAGGGCTCCGTGTACCAGCCGACGAAGTAGAGCGGGGTCCAGTAGTACTGCACGGTCGGGCAGGACGGCGGCGGCGGCGGCTGGCAGTTGTTCAGGCACTGGTTGTACTGCGCCTCGCACTCCTCGCAGTAGTCCATCCCCGGACAGTTGTTGGCGTAGCAGTTGTCGCGGTCGATGGCGCAGTTCTCCTCGCAGGTGGCGGCCGCCATGAAGGTCGTGCCGGCACTGCCGAGGGCGGTGATCTTGGGGAAGTCGCGTTTGCCCTTGCCGGCGACCTGCGAGTGGACGACCTCGGGGCGGAACGGCGCCCCGACCAGCGCCGCGCTCTCCTGCTGGAGCTGCGCGAAGGAGGCGCTGCGCTGGAGCGTGCCGTCCTGCCAGACCTCGACCTTGACGCGGTCGGGCTCGGCGCGCCCGATGGTGCCCAGGAGCTTGCGCTCTGGAGCGCGCATGGCGAGGAGCTCGACGACGGTCTTGGGCGGCACGCCGTCCGTGGGCTTGGCGGCGGGCTGGAGCGACTTGAGCGGCAGCACCTCGGTCAGGTGGAGCTGCCCGTCGAGGAAGTAGCGCAGCTCGACGTCGGCCCGGCCGACGTACGGCTCGGCGTCGAAGAACAGATGCTCGCCGGACGAGCGCGGCGGCTGCGCGGAAGGCGCTAACTGCTGGAGCTTGAAGTCCTGCGCGGAGCACTGCAGGCGTGGAGCCTCGGCCAGGACGGCCGAGGGGATGACCAGCAGACAGACGACGGCCAGTGCGACTCGCTTCATGGACGAATCCTCCTCGTACGAACGATCAAGGTGAGAAGAAACGCCGCGGATGAGGTCGCATCACCGCCGGGGAGGGCGGTGGGGCGCGGCTGCGCGGTCCGTGTCGAGGGAGGCGGAGCATCGAATCGTAGCAGGGAAGCCTCGATGCACACATGCACTTAAGCAAAATTCGCGCCTGGTAGACTCGCCGGGTGGCCAGCACGGAAACGGCAGCCGGGGCGCCGGCGAGGACGGCGGCCGACCCCCTCGCGGCCCTGCGCGAGCGGGCGCGGCGGGGGCGGACGGCGGTCGTCGTGCTCGCCGAGGGCGAGGACCCGCGCGTCGTCCGCGCGGCGCAGCGCGCCATGGAGGAAGGGATCTGCCGGCCGCTGCTGGTGGCGGAGCCGGCGGCCCTGGCGCGCGCCGCGGCGGCGGCCGGCGTGACCGCGCTCGGGCCCGTGCTCCATCCGGACGGCGACCCCGGCCTGCCGGCGCTGGTTGAGCACCTCGCGGAGCGCCTGGCGGCGCGGGGCGTGGACCCGGCGGCGGCGCGGGCGGCGGCGCCCGGGCAGGCGCGCGATCCGCTGACCTACGCCGGGCTCCTGGTGGCGACCGGGCGGGCGGACGGGGCGGTCATGGGGGCGGTGGCGCCGACCGCCGCGACGGTGCGGGCGGCGCTCAAGGCGGTCGGGCCGCGGCCGGGACTGCGGATCGTCTCCTCGTGCTTCCTGATGGTCCTGCCCGGCGGGCGCGGCCTCGTCTACAGCGACTGCGGCGTGGTGCCGGACCCCGGGCCCGAGGAGCTGGCCGACATCGCCGAGGCGGCGGCGGCGAGCTGCCGCGTGCTGCTCGCCGAGGAGCCGCGGGTCGCCCTTCTCTCCTTCTCGACCCACGGCAGCGCCACCCATCCGCGGGTCGAGAAGGTGCGGCGCGCGGTCGAGCTGCTGCGCGCGCGGGGCGTCGGCTTCGCCTTCGACGGCGAGCTGCAGGGCGACGCGGCGCTGGTGCCGGAGGTGGCGCGGCGCAAGGCCCCGGCGAGCGGCGTCGCGGGGACGGCGAACGTCCTCGTCTTCCCCGACCTCGACGCCGGCAACATCGCCTACAAGCTGACCGAGCGGCTGGCCGGCGCCCGCGCGATCGGCCCGCTCCTCCAGGGTCTCGCGCACCCGATCCACGACCTCTCGCGCGGCTGCTCGGTCGAGGACATCGTCGACGTGATGACGGTGGCGGCGGTCGAGGCGCAGGCCGCAGCGGTCGAGCCGCGGGCCGTAGGCGTTCCTCCCCCCGCTGGCGGGGGGAGGCCAGGAGGGGGGTAGACCGGATCAGTGCAGTAAAGGTAGGCGACTGCAGGAGGACGGAGTGAAGTCAATGGATCGTTCCGGAGGAAGCAGTTGAGAGTTCTCGTCATTGGCTCTGGTGGGCGAGAGCACGCCCTCTGCTGGAAGCTCCGCCAGAGCCCGCTGCTCACCGAGCTCTTCTGCGCCCCCGGCAACCCCGGCATCGCCCGGGTGGCGGACTGCGTGCCGATCGCGGCCGAGGAGATCGTCCGCCTCGCCGACTTCGCGCGCGACATGCGCATCGACCTGACGATCGTGGGACCGGAGCTGCCGCTGGCGCTCGGCTTGGCCGACGAGCTGGCCGGCCGCGGCCTGGCAGTCTTCGGCCCGAGCGCCCGCGCCGCCGAGCTCGAAGCGAGCAAGGTGTTCGCCAAGCAGTTCATGGAGCGGCACGGGATCCCCTCGGCGCCGTTCCGCGTCGTCCACGACGCGGTGGAGGCGCGCGCGGCGCGTCAGGAGCTGGGGCTGCCGGTGGTGCTCAAGGCCGACGGCCTGGCGTCCGGCAAAGGGGTCTTCGTGGTCGCCGACGAAGCCGAGCTCGAGGCGGCGCTCGCCGCGCTGTTCGAGGAGCGCCGCTTCGGGGTGAGCGCCGAGCGGGTGGTGGTGGAGGGGTTCCTCGCCGGCGAGGAGGTGTCGTTCCTCGCCCTCTGCGACGGCGAGCGCCTGCTGCCGCTCGCGACCGCCAAAGACTACAAGCGGGTCGGCGACGGCGACACCGGCGCCAACACCGGCGGCATGGGAAGCCACAGCCCGTCCGGGCTGGTGTCGGCGGAGACCGCCGGCGAGGTGCTCGAGAAGGTGCTGCGCCCGGTGGTCACCGGCATGGCCGCCGAAGCACGGCCCTTCGTCGGCGTCCTCTACGCCGGTCTGATGCTCACCGCCGAGGGGCCGCAGGTGCTCGAGTTCAACGCCCGCTTCGGCGACCCCGAGGCGCAGGCGATCCTCCTCCGTCTCGAAGACGACCTGCTGCCGGTCCTCGCCGCCGGCGCCGCCGGCCGCTTCGACGCCTCGCTCCTGCGTTTCCGCCAGGAGGCCGCAGCCTGCGTCGTGCTGGCGAGTCCCGGCTATCCGGGACGCCCGGCGACCGGCGAGCCGATCGGCGGGCTCGAGCAGGCGGCGGCGGTCCCGGGGGTCGAGGTCTTCCACGCCGGCACGGCGCTCGCCGACGGCGCGCTGGTCTCGGCCGGCGGCCGGGTGCTCGACGTCTGCGCCCTGGGCGCCGACCTCGTCGAGGCGCTGCAGCGCGCCTATACGGCGGTGCAGCTCGTCGACTGGCCGGGCAAGGTGTTCCGCCAGGACATCGGGCGGCGCGTCGTCGAGGGTGCCGCGGAAGTGCCGCGTTGACGCGAAGTTACCCTCGCTGCCACAATCCCGCCGGCCGCCTCCGATCGAGCCCGTCGCTCCCTGCCGCCCCCGGACGGCGCGTGTGCCGGTGGGCCGGCCATCACACAGCGCACTGGTACCCATCCTGCATACGGGGTCGACGGGTATCGGCGCATCGTAACGAGGTAGTCGACATGGGATGCCAAGGTTGCGCCTTCACCGGAATGTCCACCGCCGTCGAAGACACCTTCGTCGGCGTGCGATTCAAAGAGGAAACGAACCTGACCCTCTGCGCCACCCGCGGACAGCTCTATGGGCGCGGCGCGCGCGTCGTGGTGGAGCTCGAGGCCGGGCCGGCGTTCGGCGTCGTCGAGCAGTCGCCGATGCCGGTGTTCAAGCCCTGCCAGAAATCGAGCGCGCGGCCGATCCTGCGCGCCGCGACGGGCGACGACCTCCACGACTTCGACCGCCAGCGGCAGTGCGAGCAGCAGGGCAAGCTCTTCGCCCAGGAACGGGTGCGCGCGCTGGGGCTGGACATGAAGGTCTCGCGGGTCGACTTCTCGCTCACCGGCAAGAAGGCGACCTTCTACTTCACGGCCGAGCAGCGGGTGGACTTCCGGCAGCTCGTCCGCGATCTCTCGACCCGCTTTTCGGCGCGGGTCAAGATGGTACAGGTCGGGGCGCGCGACGAGGCGGGGCTGGTGGGCGGCATCGGCATCTGCGGCCGCACCCTCTGCTGCTCGACCTGGTTGAAGGACTTCCGGCCGATCTCGATCCAGATGGCGAAGCGGCAGAACCTGTCGCTCAACCCGTCGAAGATCTCCGGCCAGTGCGGGCGGCTGCTCTGCTGCCTCGCCTACGAAGACGAGCAGTACCGGACGAAACACCCGGAGAGCCACACGCCGGCTCCGCCCCCTGCCTAGCCGATCGCCTGGGAGACCGATGGCCAACCGCAAGCTGATCCGCCCCGACATGAACGAGCTCAAGAAGGAGCTCCCCTCGCGCAGCGTGCGGCGCAAGCAATCGCCGCCCGAGCAGACCAACGCCGAGGAGTTCTACTACCTCAAGCAGATGGCGGCGCGGACGCCGATGGTGGTGGTGCTCGACAACGACGAGGAGCTGCGCGGCTGGATCGAGTGGTACGACAAGGGGGCGATCAAGCTCAACCGCGGCAGCGGTCCGAACCTGCTCATCCAGAAGCACTGCATCCGCTACCTCTTCAAGGAAGAGGAGCTGCGCCGCGGCCGCGGGCCGATCGGCCCGCGGCGGAGCGGCAGCTCCGACGAGGAGCCGCGGTAGGAAGTGCTCGCGGTAGAGCCGATCCCCGAGGAGGCGAGGACGCGGGCGAAGTGGATCGAGGGGGGCTCGCCCGGCAGCGTGGACCCGGGCGGCGACCGCCACCTGCTGATCGTGGACCGCGACAACCGGCTGCTCTACGAGCTGTTCCGGGCGTTCTGGAACGCGGGCCTGGGGCGAACGCCCGAGCGGTGTCGGTCAACGTCACGGTGACCGGCGGCGCGAGCGCCGGGAATCTCACCTTCTTCCCTGGCGACGCCTATGCGATCGCGGACGTGCGGGCGCTCCCCGACGCGACCGCCATCAGCTTCGGCGCCGGGCAGACGCGCGCCAACAACGCCGTCCTGCTGCTCGCCGGCAGCGGCACTCTCGCCGTCCACCACGCCGGCGTCGGCCCGATCCACCTCATCGTCGACGTCAACGGGTATTTTTTCTAGCCGCGTGTAGAGCGCCGCGGCAGCTCGCCGGCGAGCAGCGCGAGCGTCGTCGCGACGACGTGCGCCAGCGGGCGGGCGTCGGCGAGGCCGCGGCCGGCGAGCGCGAAGGCGGTGCCGTGATCGACCGAGGTGCGCAGGTAGGGGAGCCCCAGGGTCCAGTTGGTGGCGAGGCCGAAGGCGGCGGTCTTGACCGCGATCAGCCCCTGGTCGTGATAGAGCGCGAGCACCCAGTCGAACTCGCCGCCGCGGGCCCGCGCGAAGAGCGAGTCCGGGCTCTCCGGGCCGTGGACGTCGCGGCCGCGCCGCCGCGCCTCGGCGACCGCCGGCGCCAGCTCGGCCTCTTCCTCGCGGCCCAGCAGCCCGCCCTCCCCGGCGTGCGGGTTGAGGCCGGCGACGGCGGTGCGGCCGCCGGCGTGCGCGGCGAGACAGTCGAGGGCCTCGACCACCGCCTCGCGCCGCACCCGCTCCAGCGCCGCGGCGAGCGGCAGATGGACGGTGAGCAGCGCCACCTGGAGGTCGGGGGCGAGAAAGGCCATCAGGTAGTCGCGGCCGTAGCGCTCGAGGCCGCACCCCGCGGCCAGGTACTCGGTGTGGCCGGTGAAGCCGGGCAGGTGGTGGCGGGCGATCGACCCCTTGGAGACCGGAGCGGTGACGAGGGCGTCGGCCACCCCGGCGCGGACGAGCGCGGCGCCGGCGTCGAGGGCGGCGATGGCGCCGGCGGCGTCGGCGGGGCAGGAGGCGCCGAGGGTCAGCGGGCGCGCCTCGGCGACCGGGTCGAGGACCGGGATCAGGTCGCGGTCGAGCGTGTCGAGCTCGCCGCGCGCCGGCGGGCTCGTGAGGTAGCGCAGGCGGTGCCATGGGGCTTGCGGGAGGACCGGACGCAGCGCCTCGAGCGCCGCGCGCTCGGCGATCAGGAGCGGACGCCACGCGGGGATCGAAGAAGAAAGAGTTTCAGGTAAAGAAGAAAGGCTTTCAGGTAAGGAAAAAGGAGCGGGTGGGGATGCCTGCAGCAGCTTGAGCAGGATCTCCGGGCCGATGCCGGCGGGGTCACCTTGCGTGAAGGCCAGAAGCGGGCGCGGTCGGTCCTGGTTCGCCGAGCCGGAATTGCTCACGCCGCGATCACCCGCTCTCATCCTCACCGGATTGTAGGCGGCCAAGCCGGACGGCGCGCGCGGGCTCTCAGCCGTGCGCGAGCGAGCGGGTGCCCTTGAGGCCGGCCGTCAGCTCGCGCAGCGTCTGCTTGGCGTCGCCGAGCACCATCAGCGTGTTGGGGCGGATGAAGAGCTCGTTCTCGATCCCCGCGAAGCCGGGGTTCATGCTGCGCTTCAGCACGATCACGGCCTGCGCCTGGTCGACGTTGAAGATCGGCATGCCGTAGATCGGGCTTCCCGGGTTGTCGCGGGCCGCGGGGTTGACGACGTCGTTCGCGCCGACCACCAGCACGGCGTCGGTGCGCGCGAACTCGTCGTTGATCTGCTCGATGTCGTAGATCTGGTCGTAGGGGACGTTGGCCTCGGCGAGGAGGACGTTCATGTGGCCGGGCATCCGCCCCGCCACCGGGTGGACGGCATAGCGCACCTGGACGCCGCGCGCCTCGAGCGCCTGCGCCAGCTCGCGCGTGGCGTGCTGCGCCTGCGAGACCGCCATGCCGTAGCCCGGCACGACGACCAGCGACTGCGACGCCTCGAGCACGCCGACCGCGTCCTCGACGGTCGCCAGGTTGTAGGCGCCCGCGGTGGAGGTCGCGAGCGGCGCGCCCTCGGCGGCGCCGCCGAAGGCGCCGAAGAGGACGTTGGCGAACGAGCGGTTCATCGCCTGGCTCATCTTGAGTGAGAGCAGGAACCCGGAGGTGCCGTCGAGGGCGCCGGCGATGATCAGCACCGGGTTGTTGAGCGCGAAGCCGGTCGCCGCGGCGGCGAGACCGGCGTAGGAGTTGAGGAGCGAGATGACGACCGGCATGTCGGCGCCGCCGATCGGCATCACCGCCAGCACGCCGACCGCGAGACCCACCGCCCCCATCAGGTAGAAGAGCGGCGCCAGCCCGGGGTCGCGCACCACCAGGACCAGCAGCGCCAGGGCGCCGAAGAAGAGGGCGATGTTGGAGGCGTTCTGGCCGCGGTAGGTGATCGGGCGGCCGCTGATCAGCCCTTGCAGCTTGCCGAACGCCATCAGGCTGCCGGTGAAGGTGAGGAAACCGAAGAAGACCTCGAGTGAGAGGGCGCCCATCTTGAAGGGCTCGAGATCCGTGCCCTCGTGGACGTATTCCGCCACCCCGACCAGGGCCGCAGCGAGCCCCCCGAACGAGTGGGAGAGCGCGATCCGCTCGGGCATCTTCGTCATCGGGATCCAGATCGCCATCGCCGCGCCGATCAGCGAGCCGAGGACGAGGCCGGCGGCGATCCACTCGTAGCGCACGATCTTGGTCAGCAGAAGCGTGCCGACGACCGCGATCAGCATGCCCAGGGAGCCGAGCAGGTTCCCCTTCCGCGCGTGCTTGGGCGAGGAGAGCCCCCAGAGCGTCAGGATGAAGCAGACGGAGGCGACGAGATAGGCGAGCGGGATGAGCTCGTCGCGGCTCATGCGCGGTCCGCTGGGACCGGCCGCCGTTTGCGGAACATGCGCAGCATGCGGTCGGTGATCAGGAAACCGCCGACGGTGTTGATCGTGGCGCAGGTGACGGCGATGAAGCCGAGGACGGTGCTGAGGGTGTTGTAGTCGGCGCCGGCGGCGACCAGCGAGCCGACGAGAGAGATGCCCGAGATGGCGTTGGTGCCGGCCATCAACGGCGTGTGGAGGAGCGGCGGCACCTTCGAGATCACCTGATAGCCCAGGAACCCGGCCAGCACGAAGACATAGAGTCCGAAGAGCAACTCGTTCGACATGGCCACCTCGGTGCGCGCGACGGAGCGATTTGGAGCGGCGCGATGCTAGCACGCGGTCCGAGCCGCCGCCCTGGCTGCTGCCGCTCGACGACGCCTACATCTTCGTCCGCTACGCCCAGCAGCTCGCGCGCGGCCGGTTCCTCGAGTGGAGCCCCGGCGAGCCGTCCTCCGGCGCCTCCTCGCCGCTCTTCCTGGCGCTCGTCGTGCCGCCGCACGGCTGGAGCGACGATCTCGCGGTCTGGTGGCTCTGGTCGCGGGAGAGCGCCGCCAACGCGGCGCTGGTGCTGGCGCCTGCCGCCCGGCACCGACCGGCCGAGCTTCGCGCTGCCGCGCGCCGAGGGCGGTGGCGCGGTCTCGCTTCAGGGCTGCCGGCCGGTCTTCGGCGCGGTGGGCTCACCTTGCCGGCGAGCGCGCGCAGACCGCCGCTGGTTGCAGCCGCGGTTCCCGGCCAGGGGTGGTTCACCGCCTCGTCGCCTGGTCCGCCACCCGCCGGTATCTGTGGATCGTGCGTGACGGCCCCGGCCTGCCCTGTCTCGAATCGGTCCGCTACGGCGCGGCCGGTCCTCCCGCCTGATCCCCCGACCCGGAAGGGTCTCGTCGCCGCCGCCGGCGAGCGCGGCTTGGCGATATGTTGAAAAAGACATGAAACGGGATGCGCGGCGCGGCCATGAGAGGGGTAAAGGGGGAAAGAGCCATGAGCCGCAAACCATTGCTTCCAATCATCGTTCTCCTGCTCGCCGCGACCCTGGTCCCGGCCGGCAGCGCGCGGGCGATGCTGCAGCCGACGTCGGACCTGTTGCTGCCCTACTTCGAGGTCGAGCTCGGCGCGCCCGGGCCCACGACCCTGTTCGCGGTCGGCAACGCGCACCAGGGCTCGGTCGACGTCATCGCGACCGTGCACACCAACTGGGGCATCCCGGTGGCGAGCACCGCGTTCACGCTGCAGCGCGACGAGCTGCGCACGGTCAACCTCCGTGACTGGTTGACGCAAGGGAAGTTCCCCGGCGCGCCGCCGCTCGCCGCCGCCGAGCTGGCGCACCTCCAGGCCGCGCTCTCCGGACGCCAGTCGCCCAAGGACGGCCTCTACTACGCGACCGAGATCGCGCCCAACCGCGCGGCGGGTTACGTCACCCTGCGGGCGCAGGGGAGCCGCCCCGACGCGCTGTGGGGCGACTTCTTCGTCGTCGACACGGCGCAGGACTTCGCGCAGGGCGACAACCTGGTCGACATCGGCCGCGCCAACGCCTGCCGCGGCGGCCTCTGCCGCCGCCATGCCGTGCGCTTCCTCGACGGCGGCGGCTTCGACGGCGGTACCGAAGTGGTCATCTGGACCGACCGCCGGGGGACCCCGTCCCGCGAGCCCGGCATCGCCAACCAGGAGCTGGTCTTCATCGCCTCCGGCGCCTACGACGAGCCGGGCCGGCACATCGACGCCCGCGACCTGCGCCTGCTGCCGGTCGAGAAGGTCGCGGTCAGCGAGCTCGGCCTGTCGGCGCCGTTCGGCTGGCTCGACCTGACGACCGACACCGAGTCGTTCGTCGGCGTCAGCTACAGCGCCTACAACCGGTACGCGCTGGCGCTCCAGTCGTGGTGCCTGCCGATCGAGCTCGTGATCGGCCCCGGCATCACGATTCGCAAGCTCACCAACGGCGACGACGCCAACCAGGCGCCCGGGCCGTCGATCGCGGTCGGCTCGCCGGTGCTCTGGGAGTACCTGGTGACCAACGTCGGCGACGTGCCGTTGAACGACGTCCGCGTCACCGACGACCAGGGCGTGGCGGTGAGCTGCCCCAAGGACACGCTGGCCTCGGGCGAGGCGATGACCTGCTCGGCGCACGGCATCGCCGTCGCCTGCCAGTACCGCAACCTCGGCACCGCGACCGGCACGCCGCCGGTCGGCCCCGACGTCTCCGACGAGGACCCGAGCCATTACTTCGGCACCCAGGGGGCGGCGATCGCGATCGAGAAGGCGACCAACGGGCAGGATGCCGACGTGGCGCCGGGCCCGACGATCGAGGTCGGGGATCCCGTCCAGTGGACCTACGTCGTCACCAACACCGGCGACGTCAAGCTCACGAGCGTGACGGTGAGCGACGACCAGGGTGTGGCGGTTTCCTGCCCGAAGGCGACGCTCCAGCCGGGCGAGTCGATGACCTGCACCGGCAACGGCGTGGCGAAGCCCGGGCAGTACCGCAACGTCGGCACCGCGCAGGGCACGCCGCCCTGCGGTGCGGCGGTCTCCGCCGACGACCCGAGCCACTACTTCGGCCGGCACGAAGACCCCAGTCTCGAGCTCCAGAAGCTCACCAACGGCCAGGACGCCGACCTGCCGCCGGGGCCGTCGATCCCGGTCGGCGCGCCGGTGCTGTGGGAGTACCTGGTCACCAACACCGGCGGCGTCGTGGTCAACGACATCGCGGTGAGCGACGACCAAGGGGTCGCCGTCTCCTGCCCGAAGACGACGCTCCAGCCGGGCGAGTCGATGCGCTGCACCGGCAGCGGCGTGGCGAGGGCGTGCCAGTACAGCAACCTGGGGACCGCCACCGGCCGGACGCCGAGCGGGGCCCCACTGACCGCGCAGGACCCGAGCCACTACTTCGGCCAGGCCGCGGCGGCGATCGGCATCAAGAAGGCGACGAACGGCGACGACGCCGACGCCGCGCCGGGGCCCAAGATCCTGGTCGGAGCGGCCGTGCACTGGACGTACGTGGTCACCAACACCGGCAACGTGCAGCTCACGAACGTGACGGTGAGCGACGACCAGGGGGTGGTGGTGAGCTGCCCGAAGACCACGCTGCAGCCCGGCGAGTCGATGACCTGCACCGGCAACGGCGTGGCGAAGCCCGGGCAGTACCGCAACGTCGGCACCGCCCGCGGCACGCCGCCCTGCGGCGCGGTGGTGAGCGACGACGACCCGAGCCACTACTACGGCGAGGAGCCGCCCCCGCCGCCGCCTCCGGGTGGCGAAGGGTGCACGCCAGGATACTGGAAGAACCACACCGACTCGTGGCCGCCGAGCGGCTACGCCACGAGCCAGACAGTGCAGAGCGTGTTCGCGCAGGCGAGCGGCTATCCAGGTCTCGGCGCCGCCACCCTGCACGAGGCGCTCTCCTTCGACGGCGGCTCGACGATCGAGGGCGCGGCAGAGATCCTGCTGCGCGCGGCGGTGGCGGGGTTGCTCGACTCCGCCCACCCCGGAGTCGACTACCCGCGGGCGACGGCGGCGCTCATCGCGGACGTGGACGCGGCCCTGGCGAGCCGCGACCGCGACCGCGACCAGATCCTGGGCCTCGCCTCGGCGATCGACCGCGACAACAACCTCGGTTGCCCGCTGAACTGAGGTAGTCCGTAGGAGGGCCCGACGCCCCCGGCGGCCCGCGTGGCCGCCGGGGGTGTCGCGTTTCTCGCTGCTATCATCGCCGGCGCCTGCCCCACCCCATGGGAAAGAGCTCGGACAAGCCTGGTGCCTATCGCTCCGCCGGCGTCGACATCGACGCCCAGGACCGCGGCCTGGCGCGCGTCAAGGAGCTCGCCCGCGCCACCTTCACCCCCGGCGTGCTGTCCGAGATCGGCAGCTTCGGCGGACTCTTCCGCCCCGACCTCGCCGGCCTGAGCGAGCCGGTGCTGGTGGCCTCGGCCGACGGCGTCGGTACGAAGCTCCTGGTGGCGAAGATGGCCGGCGAGTACGGCGGCGTCGGGCGGGACCTGGTCAACCACTGCGTCAACGACATCCTGGTGCAGGGTGCGCTGCCGCTCTTCTTCCTCGACTACGTCGGCGCCGGCGCGCTCGAGCCGGCGCGATTGGTGGAGCTGGTGCGCGGCGTCGCCCAGGGCTGCCGCGAGAACGGCTGCGCGCTGCTCGGCGGCGAGACGGCCGAGATGCCGGGCTTCTACCAGCCGGGTGACTACGAGCTCGTGGGGTTCATCGTCGGGCTCGTGGACCGTCCGCGGCTCCTCGACGGCAGCCGTATCGCGGCCGGGGACGTCCTGGTCGGTCTGCCGTCGGCCGGCCTCCACACCAACGGCTACTCGCTCGCCAGGAAAGTGGTGTTCGAGACGGCGGGGCTCGGGGTGCGCGACCGCGCGCCCTGGGCCGAGCGCCGGCGCACCGTCGGCGAGGAGCTCCTCGCGCCGCACCTCTCCTATCTTCCCAGCCTGCGCCCGCTCCTCGGCCACCCCGCGCTGCACGGGCTCGCCCACATCACCGGCGGCGGCCTGACCGACAACGTGCCGCGGGTCCTGCCGCAAGGCACGCGGGCGGAGATCCGCCTCGGGAGCT
>JBIOUG010000026.1:0-44734 GCA_044866775.1 Thermoanaerobaculia bacterium
GCGCGACGCCGGTGGCGCGTCCGTTCTTCATGAGAATCTTGGCGACGGGTGCTTCGGTCCGGATCGCCGCGCCTTGTTCGCGCGCGGCCGCCGCGATCGCATTCGACACCGCGCCCGTGCCGCCGCGAGCCAGGCCCCACGATCGGAAGGCGCCGTCGATCTCACCCATGTAATGGTGGAGCAGCACGTACGCCGTTCCCGGCGAGCGCACGCCGAGGAAAGTGCCGATGATCCCCGACACCGACATCGGCGCGATCAACTGCTCGCTCTCGAACCACTCCGAGAGGAAGTCGACCGCCGACATCGTCATCATCTTGACGTTGCCGAGCAGCCACTCCTCGCCCTGCCCGCGCAGGTGGCGGGCGAACTTCGCGAGGCGCAGCAGCTCGAGCGGATTGCGCGACACCGGGTCGGGCGCGGGGCCGTCGATCATCGGCTTGACCAGCCGCCCCAGCTCGGCCATCTTCTGGCCGAACACCTTGTAGACCTCGGCGTCGCGCGGCGAGAAGGCGGCGATGGCGCGCTTGGTGCGCTCGGGATCGGAGTCGCGCAGCAGGTAGCGGCCATCGGGGAAGGGGGTGAAGGTCTCCTCGAGCG
Source organism: Thermoanaerobaculia bacterium (assembly GCA_044866775.1). Classification (GTDB taxonomy): domain Bacteria; phylum Acidobacteriota; class Thermoanaerobaculia; order Multivoradales; family UBA5704; genus DASUNQ01. The sequence goes on from JBIOUG010000026.1 coordinate 598, forward strand.
GCAGCACCTCGTAGCCGTGGCGCGGCAGGTCCAGGTCGCGGATGATCCACGGCCGCAGCAGCGACACCACGTATGAGCAGCAGGAGAACTTGAAGCCCGGGTGGATCTCCTCGGTCGTCGTCGCGCCGCCGACCTGATGGCGGCGCTCGAGGACGAGGACCTTGCGCCCCGCCTTCGCGAGATAGGCCGCGCAGACCAGGCCGTTGTGCCCGGCGCCGACGACGATCGCGTCGTAGCGCGCTCCGCCCGCGGCGCTCACGGCTTGCGCTTCCGCGGCGGATCGTAGAAGGGCGTCTTCACCACCTTGGCCGGCACCTTGCGGCGCTCGAACTCCACCGTGTGCTCCATCCGCAGCACCGTCCCCGGCGCCGCGTGCGGCGCCAGGACCGAGGCGAGCGCGATGTACTTCTTCAAGATCGGCGACCAGGTGTGGCTCGTCACCTTGCCCACCTGGCGGCCCGCGCCGTCGTAGACCGGCAGGCCGTCGCGCCGCGCCGTCGCCGGCAGGTTGGGCGGCAGCGAGAAGCTCTCGTAGAGCGCCTCGAGCGCCTCCCAGGCGACCTCGAGCCCGACCAGCGCCCATCCCGAGCCCCGCCGCTTCTCCGCCGCGAGCGCCTCGCGGCCGACGAAGCTCGGGAACCGCGGGCGCTCGTAGTCGACGAGCCAGCCGAGCCCGACCTCGTACGGCGTCGACTTGCGCGCCTCGAGCACCACCTTGGGCGCGCTGAAGTAGTCGACTCCGAGCAGGATGAACCCGGCCTCGATGCGCGAGACGTCGAGCGCGTCGAGGCCGGCGGGAGTGATGCCGTGCGGCCGGCCGGCGTCCATCAGCGCGTCCCACAGGCGCAGCGCGCCCGCCTTCTCGACCCAGACCTCGTAGCCGAGGTCGCCGGTGTAGCCGGTGCGGGTGACCCAGACGTCGAGGCCGTCGAGCCGGGCGCGGGTGGCGGCGAAGAACTTCAGGGCGTCCATGTCGGCGTCGCAGGCCGCGCGCAGGATGTCGCGCGAGCGCGGGCCCTGGAGCGCCACCGCGGCCAGGCGCGCGCTCGAGTCTTCGAGCGTGACGCGCATCCCGCGCCCCACCGCCTGCAGCCAGTGGAGCGTCGGGTCGGCGGCGGTGACGCGGTAGTAGCTCTCGTCGAGCCGCGTCACCGTGCCGTCGTCGATGACCTTGCCGTAGTCGTCGCACCAGCAGCTATAGCCGACGCGCCCGACCTTGAGCTTCGAGACGTCGCGCACCATCATCCGCGACAGCAGGGCCGCGGCGTCCGGCCCGTAGACCTCGTACTTGAAGAGCGGCGAGACGTCGAGCAGCCCCGCCGACTCGCGAAACGCGAAGTACTCGCGGTCGTGCGTCGTGTCGTAGCTCGTCACCGCGGCGTAGCCGGACCAGTCCTTCCAGCGATAGCTGGTGCAGAGCGCGGCGGTGCGTTCGTGGAAGGGCGACGGGATCGGCATCGTCGAGAGGCTGCGCCGGAAGGCGCGCGAAAGTTATCATGGCGGGGGGGGCAGACATGAACCCACGCACCGCCTTCGGCCAACACACGCTTCCTCGCGAGTACTTCACTGCGGAAGAGATCTTCCGCGCCGAGGGCGAGCGCATCTTCGCCCGCTCCTGGCTCCTCGCCGGCCACGTCTCGCAGCTCGCCGGCGCCGGCAGCTACTTCGTCTTCACGCTCGGCCGCGACAGCGTGCTCGTGCTGCGCGACGGCGAGGGCACGCTCCGCGCCTTCCACAACCACTGCCGCCATCGCGGCACGCAGCTCTGCACCGAGGCCGCCGGCACTTTGAGCGCCGCCATCCAGTGCTCCTACCACGCCTGGACCTACGGCCTCGACGGCGCGCTGCGGGCGGCGCCCAACATGACCGGCGTCGCCGGCTTCGACCGCGCCGAGTACCCCCTGCGCCCGGTGGCGCTCGCCGGCTGGCAGGGGTTCCTCTTCTTGAACCTGGCGCCTGAGCCGCAGCCGTTCGCCGAGGCGCTGCCGGCGCTCGCCGGCAAGTTCGGGCCCTGGCGGCTGCCCGAGCTGCGCTCGGCGCACCAGACCGTCTACGAGGTGCCCGCCAACTGGAAGCTCTTCTTCCACAACTACAGCGAGTGCTACCACTGCCCGAACGTACACCCGCACCTGAACCGGCTGACCCCGTACCGCAACACCGAGAACGACCTCGTCGAAGGGCCGGTGCTCGGCGGCCCGATGTGGATGAGCGACCCCGAGGGCAGCATGACGATGCACGGCGGGCGCTGTGCGCCACCGTTCGACGGTCTCTCGGCCGCAGAGCGCGGGCGCGTCTACTACTACACGCTCTTCCCGAGCGCCTTCCTCTCCCTCCACCCGGACTACGTGCTCGTGCACCGCGCCCAGCCGCTCGCGATCGACCGCACGCGCATCGTCTGCGACTGGCTCTTCCACCCCGACGCCATGGCCACCCCCGACTTCGACCCGCGGCCGGCGATCGAGTTCTGGGACCTCACCAACCGCCAGGACTGGGAGCTGTGCGCCAACGCCTACAAGGGCGTCGTGTCGAGCGCCTGGGAGCCCGGCCCCTACTCGGAGCTCGAGAGCCAGCTCGCCGCCTTCGACCGGCAGTACCTGCGGGCGCTTGATCCGGGGGCGGCCGCCGGTCCGGGGGCCGCCGCCTCGCGGCTCAGTCGGCGTTGAACCCGCCCCAGACCGTGGTCGCCCCGACCGCGGTGCCACCGCCGGCGGAGAGACGCACCGGGAAGGCGCCGGTGTAGCCGAAGTGAAAGACGTCGCCGTCGTCGGCGACGTAGCCTTCGACGCCGCCGCCGGAGACCGCGCTCTCAAGTCGCCGGTGAAGGCGAAGACCATCCAGCCGTCGGTGGCGATCGTGGCGCTGCGAGCAGGCGCAGCCGTCGACGGTGGTCGCGCCGATGGCGACGTCGCCACCCACGGTGAGCCGCACGGAGGAACGAGCCGTCGTAGCCGTACTCCCAGACGTTGCCGTCCGGGTCGGTGTAGTCCTCCTGGCCGCCGCCGGTCGACTCGAAGAGCATCGCGGCGGCGGTCTCGACCGTGCCCTCGCCGGGGAACTCGCCCCACGGCGCCTGGAACGGGAGCTGCCACACGGCGGGCGGCCCGTTGACCTTGTACTGGAACGAGATCAGCGCCCGGCCGCAGCGACCACTCGCCGGTCGCGGGGTCCTGGACTAGGGCGTCGCCGCGGGCCACCGCCGTGATGGTGCCGGTCAGCCTCAGCCGGCGAGCACGCTCCCGCCGTTGACGTTCAGCACCTCCCCCGTGATGTGCCGCGCGAGCGGGGAGGCGAGGAAGACGACGGAGCCGGCGATGTCCTCGGGGGTGGCGATGCGGCCGAGCGGGATCGAGGCGGCGACGGCGCGACGGCGCGCGCCGGCCAGCGCCTTGGCGGTCATGTCGGTCTCGACCCAGCCGGGGGCGACGGCGTTGACCCGCACCTTGGGCGCCAGCTCGCTCGACCAGGCCTTGGTCGCCGAGATCACCGCCCCCTTGCTCGCCGCGTAGGGGCTGTAGAACGCCTCGCCGCGCTGGCCCGAGGTGGAGCTGATGTTGACGATGTTGCCGTCGGGCGAGCGCTCGAGGAACGGCAGCGCCTCGCGGGCGCAGAGGAAGGGGCCGACGACGTTGACCTCGAGCGTGCCGCGCAGCTCGGCGCCGTCGAGGCGCTTCAGCGGGTTGTGCACCCAGACGCCGGCGTTGTTGACCAGGCAGTCGAGCGCCCCCCACTCCTGGCGCACGCAGGCGAAGAGGGCCTCGACCTGCTCCTCCTGGGTGACGTTGCCGCGGAAGGTGAGGTGCGGGCCGGGCGAGAGCCGGCGCAGCTCGGCGAGCAGCCGCTTGGCGCGCGCCTCGCTCGCCAGGAAATGGACGAGCACCGCGGCGCCGGCACGGGCGAAGAGCCGGCAGCAGGCGGCGCCGATTCCGCGGCTGCCGCCGGTCACCAGGACGTGCCGGCCCGCGAGGTCGATCACCCGCCCATCACCCGGCGGACTCGACGATCAACGCGATCCCCTGCCCGCCGCCGATGCAGGCCGAGGCCACCCCCACCCCGCCGCCGCGCCGCCGCAGCTCCCGGAGCAGCGTCAGCGTCAGCCGCGTGCCGGTGGCCCCGAGCGGGTGGCCGAGGGCGATGGCGCCGCCGTTGACGTTGAGCTTCTCCTCGTCGAGCCCCATCTCGCGCACCACCGCCAGGATCTGCCCGGCGAAGGCCTCGTTGATCTCGAAGAGGTCGACGTCGCCGAGCGTCATGCCGGCCTTGTCGAGGGCGGCGCGGATCGCCGGCGCCGGACCGATCCCCATGCGCGAGGGGTCGACGCCGACGACCGCCCACGAGACGAGGCGCCCGAGCGGCCGCCAGCCGCGCTCCTGCGCGCGCCCGGCGGTCGTCAGCAGCATCATCGCCGCGCCGTCGACGATGCCGGAGGCGTTGCCGGCGGTGACGAAGCCGTCCTTGTCGAAGGCGGGCGGGAGGGTCGCCAGCTCGTCGAGGCTGGTGTCGGGCCGCATGTGGTCGTCGCGCTCGACGCGCTTCGCCCGCTTGCCCGAGCCCACCTCCACCGGCACCACCTCCTCGGCCAGGCGGCAGGCGCTCCAGGCGGCGGCCGCGCGCTGCTGCGAGCGCAGCGCGAACTCGTCCTGCTCGGCGCGGCTGATGCCGTAGTCGCGCGCCAGGTTGTTGCTGGTCTGCGCCATGTAGCAGCCGCACCAACTGTCGAGCAGCGACACCATGAGCAGGTCCTGGAGCTGTCCCTGCCCCAGCTTGAAGCCGCGGCGGGCGCCCCAGATGACGTGCGGCGCCTGGCTCATGTTCTCCATGCCGCCGACGAGGCAGGTGGCGCCGTCGCCGGTGAGGATGATCTGGGCGCCGGAGACGATCGACTGGATGCCCGAGCCGCAGAGGCGGTTGACGGTGAGCGCCGGCACCTCCTTGGGCACGCCGGCCTTGAGCGCCACGTGGCGGGCGCCGTAGATGGCGTCGGGCGAGGTCTGGAGAGCGTTGCCGACGACGACGTGGTCGATCTCGGCGGGATCGGCGCCGGTGCGCTCGAAGAGCGCCCGCGCGGCGTGGGCGCCGAGGTCGATGGCCGAGATCTCGGCGAAGGACCCGTTGTACTCGGCCATCGGGGTGCGCACCCCGTCGGCGAGCACCAGGTCACGGATGGCAGCGGTCATTGTTCCTCCTCGGGGAGAGCGGGTGAGAGCGGATCCTGATGATACGCCAGGGTGTGAAAGCGCCGGCGGCGCCGGTTGATCGGTACGGCGGCGGCGCGGTGGGCGAGCAGCACCAGGACGCGCCCGGCCTCGGGGTCGAGCCAGAGGCTGCCGCCGGAGTAGCCGGTATGTCCGAAGGCGCTCGCCGGCAGCGCCGGCCCGGCGCTGCCGCGCAGGTTGCGCCGCCACCAGCCGAGCGCGGTCGGACCACCGCCCGCGAGCGCCCGCGCCACCGCCTCCGGCGTCAACACGGCACGGGGTCGCAGCCATTCCGCCCCCAGCCGCCAGAGGTCGAGCGCGGGGCCGAAGAGGCCGGCGTGGCCGGCGAGGCCGCCGAGGAAGCGGGCGTTGCCGTCGGTGGGGAGACCGGGGGGCGGGGGGCCGAGGTTGGGGACGAAAGGATTCTGGGTAAGGGAGAGCTGGACTTCCTTGGTGGTGTCGAGGCGGGAGACGGCGACATCAGGCTGATCATCCGGCGTGACTTCGACGCCGGTCGCGCCGAGCGGGCGCAGGACGCGCTCGGCGAGGAGCGGCGCGAGCGGACGGCCGAGGAGGCGCTCCGCCGTCAGGCGAAAGAGGATGTAGCCGAGATCGCTGTAGGTCCCCCGCCGCGCGCCCAGCACGTCCTCCCTACCCAGCAGCAGCTCGGCCACCTCCGCCGGAGTCCGGCAGAGGTGATAGAGCGGCAGCCATCCGCGCAGGCCGGCCCGGTGTCGCAGCAGCTCCTCGAGGGTGCGGCGGGCGAGCTGCGGGTGGACTTCGTGCTCGCCCTCCCAGGCGTCGCCGATCGTCGTCTCCAGCGACAGCTCGCCCGTTGCCTCGAGGACGAGCGCCAGCGTCGCCACGAAAGGCTTGGTGAGCGAGCCGTAGTCGAAGCGCGTGGCAGTGACGGCGGGCTGCCCCGGCCGCGCCTCGCCCGCGACGCCCATCCACTCGACGCCGGTCGTACTCCCGACGGCGGCCACGGCGGCGGTGATCTCGCCGCCGGCGACCAGACGATCGAGAAAGGCCTGTAGGCGCCTCCCGCCGCCCGCCATCCCACCTCCGGCCGTCATCCTGAACGAGAGCGAAGGATCATTACCGGTAATTCCCTGGATGCCCGGTCTGGAACACCACCACCCGCTCGCCCGCGGCGAACGCCCCCTCGGCCGCCAAGTCTTCCACCGCCGCGAGCGCCGCCGCCCCTTCGGGCCCGACGAGCAGCCCCTGCCGCGCCGCGCGCGCCGTGATCTCGGGCAGCCGCTCCTCGGCGATCGCGAGCGCCCGCCCGCCGGTCTCGCGCAGCGCGCGCAGCACCAGGAAGTCGCCGATCGCGCGCGGCACTCTGAGCCCCCACACATTGGTCCGCGGCTCCTCCCACGGCTCCGCGGCCTCGGCGCCCGCGGCGAAGGCGCGGACGATCGGCGCGCAGCCGGCGGCCTGCACCACGACGAACCGCGGCCGGCGCGCGCCCACGAGCCCCAGCCGTCCGAGCTCGGCGAAGGCCTTGTGCATGCCTACGATCCCGGTGCCGCCGCCGGTCGGGTAGACGACCCACTCCGGCAGCTCCCAGCCGAGCTGCTCGGCGAGCTCGAGGCCCATCGTCTTCTTCCCCTCGACGCGGTAGGGCTCACGCAAGGTGGAGAGGGTCCAGAACCCCTCACCGCCCATATTGAAGCCCGGCGCCAATGCGTTGGCGCCTTCCAGGAGCCGCGCGGCCTCGACCAGCGTGCCGGGCGAAGCGAGCACCTCGGCGCCGTGCGCCCGGCAGCGCTCGGCGACGGTCGCGGGGGTGTCCTCCGGGAGGGCGACGCGGGCCGGCAGGCCGGCGGCGGCGGCGTAGGCGGCGAGCGCCAGGGCGGCGTTGCCGGCGCTGGCGAGCTGGACGCCCGGCGCGCCGAGCTCGCGCGCGCGGTTGACGGCGAGCGAGAGCCCGCGCGCCTTGAACGAGCCGGTCGGGTTGCCCGCCTCCTCCTTGACCCAGACCTCGACGCCGCCCGGCGTCCAGCCCGCGAGCGCAACGAGCGGTGTCGCGCCTTCGCCGAGGTCGACGCGGCGGGCGAAGTCGGCGACCGGCAGCAGCTCGCGGTAGCGCCAGAGGGTCCACGGGCGTCCGGGCAGGGCGCGCCGGAGCTGCTCCCCGCGCGCCGGATCGAGATCGTAGTCGACCAGCCAGGGAGCGCCCGCAGGCGAGAGGAAGGCGGGGCGGTCGAGCGGCGCCGCCTCGCCGGTGCGCGAGCAGACCAGCCGGCGCGCCCAGCGCTCGCCGAGCGCCGGCGAGGCGGGCGATGGCTCCGGGTTGCTGATCGTCACGGCGGCGGCGCGGCGGCCTCGGCGGGCGGCGGCTCGACCGGCTTCTCCCCCTCCCACTCGCCGACCGCGAACCGCTCCTCCGGCGAGAGCACGGCCTTGATGCGGTCGCGGTACCTGGCGACCAGCGCCGCGTTGTGCAGCAGCGCCTCGCTCGGGGGCTCGTCGTCCGTCGCCTGCTCCCCCATCGTGCGCCGCACCTCGGCGATCTGCTCGTCGACCTTGGCCTGCTGCGCCGGCTCGGTCAGGGTCTGCTTCTGCGCCTCGAGCATCTGCAGGTACTGCTCGCGCCCTTCGGCGAGCTGGCCCTCGAGCCGCTGGCTGAGCTGTGCCAGGAGCGCCTCCATCACCCGCTCCTCCACCCACTGGTACTCCTTGGGATTGCGGCCCAGCTCCTGGGCGGCGCGGAGGTCGGCGGTGGCGATGTCGCCGACGCCGCCGAGAGCGCGCATGGTGTCGGCGAAGCCCGCGTCGCCGCCGTCGTCCTCGGTGCCGTCCGGCTGCTGCTTCTTCAGGTCTTTGCTCGCCACCTCACGGATGCGCTGCTCCCGTTGCTTGACGGCGAGGTACATCTCGATCTGCGCCGCGGTGAGCTTGCCGTCGGCCGGCGGGTCGTACTCGGCCGCCGCAACCTCGTTGAGCACCTCGAGCGTGCCCTTCTCCTCGAGCCGTTTCTGGATCGAAGCCTCGTCCTCGGCGGGCTTGGCCTTGCACGCGGCGGTGACCGACAGACCGACTGCGAGCAACGTCACAAAGACTTCGCGTGCCATCGGGGCGGCGATCCTATCAGGCGCCTCCGGCGCCGCCCCGGCCGGCGAGGGCGTCGAAGTAGGCCGCGCGATAGCGCGCCGCCACGGCGTCCCAGGTCAGCTCGCGGTCGACCTTCCGCCGCCCGGCTTCGCCCATCGCCCGGCGCCGTTCGGGTGCGGCGAGGAGCGCGCGGAGGGCGCCGGCGAGGGCGGCGGCATCGCCTTCCGGCACCAGCGCTCCGGTCGCTCCGTCCTCCACCGCCATTGGGATGCCGGAGACCCGCGTCGCGACGACCGGCAGCCCGCTCGCCATCGCTTCGAGGATGACGTTCGGCAGGCCGTCGACGTTGCCGCGGGCATCGTGTACCGCCGGCAGCACGAAGAGGTCGGCGGCGCGGAAGAGGTCGGGAAGCTCGTCGCGGCCGACCGGGCCCGGGAAGTGGACGCGGCCGGGCCACGGCGCGGCGGCCGCGCGCAGCCGCGGCAGGAGGTCGCCGCCGCCGGCGAGTACCAGGTGGGCCTCCGGATGGGAGTCGAGCACCGCCGGCGCGGCCTCGAGCAGCACCTGGAACCCCTTCTTGGTCGCCATGCGCCCGACGCCGAGGAGCAGCGGCGCCGCCTCCGGCACGCCCAGGCGGCGGCGCCACGCAGCCCCTCGCTCCTTGCCCGGTGAGAACGTCACCCCGTCGACCCCGTACGGGATGACCCGCGCCCGCTCCGCCGGGAAGCCGAGCGCGCAGACCCGCTCGACCAGCTCGGGCGAGCAGCCGGTGAGCAGCGTCGTGCGCCGCAGGGTACGCCGCACGAAGGGGCGCAGCGCCGGCCTCTCGGCGAGGAAGACGTCACTGCCGTGGAGCCCGACGGCGAGCGGCGTGCGGCGCGGTCGGCCCGGCGCCGCCACGGCGTTGGGCACCAGCCAGTGCGCGTGGAAGAGGTCGAAGCGCTCGCGGTCGAGGAGCCGCGCCGCCGCCCGCCGCGCCGCCAGGGCATAGAGCGGCGCGACCGCCAGCGCCTTCCCCCGCACCCGCTCGTCGGCCTCCAGGCTGCGCCCGTAACCCAGCAGCTCGGCGCCGGCCGGCGCGTAACGGAAGGTGCGCACCGCGACGCCGTCCTGCTCCCAGCGTCCCGGCAGTCCCACGGCGTGCGGCGCCAGCACGGTGACCGCGTCTCCCGCGCGCACCAGCCCCGCGGCGAGGTCGTGGATGAACGGGCCGCAGACGTCGCCGCGGAAGCGCGGGTACGTCTGGGTGAGGAAGAGCAGCTTCAGCGCAGCCCTCTACTCCAGGTGCTCCTTGATCGAGTAGCTGTCCGGCCGGCGGAAGTTCTTGAAGGTGATCATCTCCCCCAGCAGGCCGGTGGTGAGCACCTGGATCCCGAGCAGCATCAGCAGCACCCCGAAGAGCAGCAACGGGCGGTCCGAGAGGCTCTCGCCGCCGAGCCAGGCGACCGCGAGGTAGAGGTTGATCGCGAAGCCGGCGGTCAAGAACAGCAGGCCGAAGGCGCCGAACAGGTGCAGTGGCCGCCGGGTGTAGCGGGTGATGAAGAGCACGGTGATGAGGTCGAGCAGCCCCTTGTAGAAGCGGTCCCAGCCGTACTTGCTGCTGCCGTGGCGGCGCGGGTGGTGGGCGACCTCGATCTCGCCCACCGCGAAACCGCGGCGGCTCGCCAGCACCGGGATGTAGCGGTGGAGCTCGCCGTAGATCGCGATCTGCTCGAGCACCTCGCGGCGATAGACCTTGAAGCCGCTGTTGAAGTCGTGGAGCGGCACCTGCGCGAGACGCCGCGTGACCCAGTTGAAGAGGCGCGAGGGGAGGCGCTTGCTCGCCGGGTCCTGCCGCCGCCGCTTCCACCCCGAGACCAGGTCGAGGTCGCGCTCCGCGAGCGCGGCCAAGAGGCGCGGGATCTCCTCGGGAGCGTCCTGCAGGTCGCCGTCCATGGTGACCACGAGCGCGCCGCGGGAGTGATCGAGCCCGGCCGAGAGCGCCGCCGCCTTGCCGAAGTTGCGGCGCAGGCGCAGGAGCTTGACCCGGCGGTCGGCGGCGTGCGCCTCGCGCACCCGCTCCGAGGTGCTGTCGCGGGAGCCGTCGTCGATGAAGAGGATCTCGAAGCTGCGCTCGAGGCCGTCGAGCACCGCGGCGACCCGCCGCGCCAGCTCGCCGACGCTCGCCGCCTCGTCGAGGACCGGGACGAGGACGCTCACCTCGACCGCCTCCTCCTGCCGCGCGAGGCTCGCGGGGGTCTCGCGCCGCGGCAGCGGCTGGGTGCTCATGCGCGCAGGATATACCGTAGCGCCCGGGCGTTTCGCGATGATGCGACCGGTTCCCCGAAAACGCCCGGCACGTGGGCCGGGCGCTACTCGGCGATCCCCTGCTCGACGACGTAGCGCATCAGCTCGGCGTTGTTCTTCATGTTCATCTTGTCGAGGATCCGCGCGCGGTAGGTGCTGATCGTCTTGACGCTCAGGTTGAGCTCGGTGGCGATCTCGCCCACGGTCTTGCCGGCGCCGATGCGGCGCAGCACCTCGAACTCGCGGTCGGAAAGCGCCTCGTGCAGCGGCCGGCCGAACCCCGAGTCGAGGCTGAACGCCAGCCGTTCGGCGAGGGCCGGGCTGACGTACTTGCCGCCGCTGTGCACCTTGAGGATCGCCTGCACGAGCTGCTCGGAGGCGACGTCCTTGGTGAGATAACCGTCCGCCCCCTCCTTCAGGCAGCGCACGGCGAAGTGGTCCTCGGGGTGGACGGTGAGCATGAGGACGCGGACCCGCGGGTCGCGGCGCTTGAGCTCCTGCGCCGTCTCGAGGCCGCCGCGGCCGGGCATCGAGACGTCGAGCAGCACCACCTCCGGGCGCGTCGCCTTGGCCAGGTCCAGGGCCTCCTGGCCGGTCGCGGCCTCGCCGATGACCTGGAGGCCGCTCCCGCTGGCCTCGATGATCCGCTTCAACCCTTCACGGACGATGACGTGGTCGTCGGCGATGAGGATTCTGATCATCGGGGCGTCACAGCAAGATAGAAATCAGGCCAACTTCAGTTGTAGCACTGTCCCCTTCCGGATACACCCCAACCGTAGGAGCACCCCGAGCCGCTGCTCCTAGAGTCGGACACGCGTCCGGCGTTCCGCCACCGGCCGCCTTGACCCAGGCTTGACATGCGCGTCGCGAGGGGCCTCGCAACGCCTCCGGCTAGCCCTCCGCGGCGCCTCCGGATACCCCCGGCTCGGGGGCCGGATCGCGCTGCCGCAGCAGGTAGAGCAGCAGACCCACGGCGAGCGCCACCGCGCCCGCGATCAGGTTGGCGCTGGTGGCACTGCCGGCCAGCGCGAGGCAGACCACGACCGCCGCCAGCGGGATCGCCGGCCCGCCGGGAAGGCGCACGGTCGCCGCGCCCGCGGGCAGCTTGCGGCGCAGCACCGGCACCGCCGCCGCCGTGCCGAGGTAGGTGGCGAGCCGCGCGATGACCGAGAGCGCCGCGAGCCCGACGAAGCTGCCCGAGAGCGCGAGCGGCAGAGCGACCGCCGCCTGCAGCACGACCGCATTGGCCGGCGTGCGGAACCGCGGGTGTACCGCGGCGAGCAGGCGCGGGCCGAAGCCGTCCTCGGCGAGGGCGAACAGGTAGCGCGGTCCGGAGAGCATGGTGTTGCTGTTGGTGCCCAGGATCGAGATGGCGCCCCCCAGCGTCAGCAGCCACCCGCCCCAGCCGCCGAGGAAGAGGCGGGCGGCGTCGGCGAGCGGCGTCTCGGAGGCTGCGAGACCGGGCAGCGTGCCGAGGGCGACGAGCTGCACCGCCGAGTAGATGAGCGTGACGATGACGATCTGGGTGATGAGCGCGAAAGGCACGTCGCGGCGCGGGTTGCGGTACTCGCCGGCCGGCGCCGGAGTGTTCTCGAACCCGGCGTAGGCGAAGAGCAGGAGCAAGGCGGCCTCCCCCAGCGAGCCGGCGCCCGTCGACTCGGCGGCAGCGACGCGCGACCAGGAGACCGCGAACAGGCCGGCGCCGATGAAGATCAGGAGCGGCACGATCTTGCCGATGGCGAGGAACACCGCCGTCCTGACGCCCGACTTGACGCCGAGGACGTTGATGACCGTCAGCAGGTAGATCGGCAGCGCGATCGCGGCCATCCGGCCGGAGCCGGTGCGCAAGCCGAGCGCCTGCGCGAACCCGGCCGAGAGCGACGCCACCGAGGCGACGCGCGCCAGCCAGGTCATCCAGCCCACCTCGAAGCCGACCAGCTCGCCGAAGGCGGTGCGGGCGTAGAGGTAGGCGCCGCCCGGCCGGTCGAAGTAGCTGCCCGCCTCGGCGAAGCAGAGGACGATGAGCAGCACCGCGAGGCCGGCCGCGATGACCGCCCAGAGGCTGGCCGCGCCGAGGATCGCCGCCGCCGCCGCCGGCAGCAGGTAGACGCCGCTGCCGATGACGTCGTTGAGCGACAGCGCGACGATCTCCCAGCGCGTGGCGACACGCCGCAGCGCCGGCGCGCCGGCGCGCGGGCCCGTGGTCCGCCCGATCTCCACTCCAACCTCCTTCCGGAGCGGGGGGCATTGTATCCGGGCGGCGCCGCGTCCCGAGACACCCTCAAAAAAACGCCAGACACCCTTAAAAAAACGCCACCGGCCCCAAAAATCTGTGAGACGGCCCGGTCGAGGTTCCGCGCCGGGTGGTCGGCGTTTCGCGCCGCCCCACCGAGTGCGGCGCCGGCCAGCGTCGCCGGCAGGCGCAGCACGAAGAGGCCGTCGCCGAGCGTCGCCTTGATCGCCGCGACGACTGCCGGCAGCAGCGGCGGCAGGTCCACGTACCCCCAGGCGAGGTGATCGGCGCAGGCGAGGTAGTACAGCTCGTCGACGAAGTAGCCGTAGCCGAAGGCGCCGGTCGTCGCGAGGTGGAGGACGAGCTTCGCGAGCGCCAGCGCCGCGAGGACGAGGAGCCCGCTCGCGGCGAGGGCTCGGCGGGCCGCGTGGTCCGGCGAGGCGGCGTCTCCGTGCGGTACGGCGGCATCCGTTGGTGGCATGGCGACGGTCTCCATGACGCTTCCCTCCAGGGGCTCACCGCGCCGGCGCCGTGCCGGGCGGGGCACCCTCCGCGAGCGCTATCGCACCACGCCGGGTGGCCGCGCGCGACGCTTGCGGGACGAGCGGGACGTGCGAGCGCCGGGCGGCGCGGCGCCGGGACGAGCGGGAGATCGCGCTGTCCGAGATCTTCACGGAGCGCTTGCCGGGCGCGAGCGAAGTCGCTTAAGATCGAGCCACACTGATTCAAAGCCGGCCGACGGTGCTCGTTCGGCCCCGCCCTAGGCGGGGGTCTGCGCCTGTCGGCCCGCGGTCCGTCGATCGCACCTGAAAGAACCGATGAGCGAACACCTGCTTGGCCCGGAGGGGATCGAGCCGGTGTTCGTTGGACGCGCGCCGGCCGCCGCCGCGGCGCCGCCGCACGACGTCTTTCTGTCCTACTCCTCGGCCGATAGGGAGACAGCCGAGGAGCTCGCCCACCGGCTGCGGCAGGAGGGCGCCGTGCCGTGGCTGGATCGGTGGAACCTGATCCCGGGCGAGCCGTGGCAGCCGGCGATCGAGGAGGCGCTGCGCCTGGCGCAGACCTGCGCCGTGCTGGTCGGACCGGGAGAGATCGGCCCCTGGCAACACGAGGAGATGCGGGTCGCCATCGACCGCCGGGTGGCCGACGGCGGCGGCGCCTTCCGCGTCATCCCGGTTCTGCTGCCGGGAGCCGAGCGGCCGCAGCGCAGCAAGCTCCCGTCGTTCCTCGTCGCCACGACCTGGGTCGAGTTCCGCCGCACCCTCGACGATGCCGAGGCGCTGCGCCGGCTGCTCTGCGGCATCCGCGGCGTCGAGCCGGGCCCCGGCGCCGGCCTGGCGAGCGACGAGGGCCGGCCGCCGTACCGCGGCCTCTACGTCTTCGACGTCGAGCACGCCCGCTTCTTCTTCGGCCGCGAAGCCTTGACCGAATGGCTGCTCAACTCGCTGCGGCCGCCCGCGACGGGGCGCGAGCCGAACCGCTTCCTGGCGATCGTCGGCGCCTCCGGCAGCGGCAAGTCCTCGCTGGCGCGGGCCGGGCTCCTCACCGCGCTCAAGCGCGGCGAGATCGAAGGCAGCGACCAGTGGCCGGTCGCGATCTGCCGGCCCGGACGGGATCCGCTCGAGGGCCTCGCCGTCGCCGTGACCGCCGCCGTCGACAGCGGCCGCGGGGCGGCGGCGGTCGGCGAGCTGATCGCCGCTCTCGGCCGCGACGAGCACGCCCTGCACCTGACGGCGCGCCTGGCGCTGGCCAAGGCGCCGCCCGAGCGCCGCCTGGTGCTGCTGGTCGATCAGTTCGAGGAGGTCTTCACGCTGTGCCCCGACCAGGCGGTGCGCGGAGCCTTCATCGCCAACCTCCTCCATGCCGCGCGGGTGGCCCAGGGCCAGACGCTGGTGCTGCTGACGATGCGGGCCGACTTCTACGGCAAGTGCGCCGCCCATGCGGACCTCGCCGCGGCGCTGTCCGACCATCAGGTCCTCGTCGGTCCGATGACCGACGACGAGCTGCGCCGCGCCATCGAGCGCCCGGCGCAGCTCGTCGGCTGCGAGCTCGAGCCCGGCCTCGTCGAGCTGCTCGTGCACGACGTCAGCGAGCAAGCCGGCGCGCTGCCACTGCTCCAGCATGCGCTGCTCGAGCTGTGGGAGAAACGGCAGGGCCGGCGCCTGACCGCCGATGCGTACCGTTCGATCGGCGGCCTCGAGGGCGCGCTCGAGGGACGCGCCAACGCCGTGCTCGCGGGCCTCGCGGATCCCGAGCGTGAGATCTGCCGGCGCATCTTCCTCCGCCTGACGCAGCCGGGCGAGGGCACGGAAGACACCAAGCGCCGGGCGCCGCTCGCCGAGGTGCTGTCGGCGGCCAGCGACGGCGCCGCGGTCGAGAAGATCGTCCAGACGCTGGCCGACGCGCGGCTGATCACGACCGAAGGGGTTTCGACCCCGCAGGCGGATGCCTTCGTCGAGGTCTCCCATGAGGCCCTGATCCGCACCTGGTCGCAGCTCCGCCGCTGGCTCGACGCCGACCGCGCCGGCCTGCGGACGCACCACCGGCTGACCGAGGCCGCGGAGCAGTGGAGCAAGCAGAACCGCGACAAGAGCTACCTCTTCGGCGGCACGCGCCTCCTCGTCACGGTCGAGTGGGCGCGCAAGAACCTCGAAGCCCTGAGCCAGGTGGAGCGCGACTTCCTGCTCTTCAGCGTCGTCGAGGAGGGGGGAGTGGCGGACTGGCTGCCGAAGCACGACGACGTCGCGGCCCTGCGCCAGCTCCTGGCGCCGTACCTCGAGTCGCCGGACCCCGAAGAGCGCCGGGCCGGGTTGACGGTGGTGAGCTGGATCGCCGCCCCGGCGGCCGACGCGGCGCTCCGCAGCTACCTGCTGGAAGTCATCGCCTCCGACCCCGCCGAGCCGGTGCGGAACCGCGCCGCCGAGGCGCTCTGCGTGCGCGGCCACGCGCGCTGGCTCCTGGAGCAGCCTCTCGCCGCCGCGCGGCACGCCGTGCTGCGCGCCGTCGCCCACTGCCGCAACCTGCCCGCCATCGGCCTCCAGGTCTGGCAGGCGGTGCCGCGACGCGATCGCGCAGCGGTCCGCTGGAGCGCCGCCTCCCAGCTCGTGCGGGCGCACCTCGGGCAGTTCGCCATCGTCTTCTCGATCACCTACATGGCGGCGCTGGTGACGTACCAGGTCGTGTACAACGCGCTGTCGGCAGGCGCACGGCTGCTCTCGTCCAACTTCATCTTCGTCGAGGCGGCGATCAACACCGTCGAGCTGGGCGCGCTGGGGGCGGTGTGCCTGTTCCTCAGGATGCGGCGCGAAGTGGATCGCACGGCGTTGAGCTGGAGGCAGCTCCTGGCGGCCGCCTGGCTGCCGACGCTGATGGTCAACGCCCTCTGGGTCGCCGGGAAGCTGGCCGGCTCCCTGCGCGAGGTCGTGGCAGGCACAGGCCTGCTGCGCTTCGCCGTGGCGCAGAACGCGGACCTCTGGGCATCGCTGCTCATCACTCCCTTCATCCTCGGGCTGTGGCAGTCGCCGCGAGACGCCAGAGGCCCGAGCAAGCGCGCTCTCCTGATCTCTCTCGTCTTGGGCGCCCTGGGCGCGGCGACCGCGATCGGGCTGCAAGCGACCGCGCCGTTGACGAACCTCTTGGCGCGCTTCTTCCTCTCCTGGGCTCTCACCTCGTCGCTCGTCTTCGCGGCGACCCGCGGGTTCTGGGTCTCGCTGCGGGTCGCGGGGGTGACGCCGGCCCGCACCGACTAGGTCGCGACCGGCGCTCACGGTAAGATCCCGGCGGTTTACCCGGAGGGTCCGCCATGTTCGAGCGCATCGCCAACCTGATCCGCGGCTTCTTCTCGCTCTTCGTCAGCGGGCTCGAGAAGCGCAACCCCGAGGCCCTCCTGGAGGCCGAGAAGGAGAACCTGCGCGAGCAGATCGCCAGGTACAACCAGGGGCTGGCGTCGCACGCCGGGCTCTGCGAGCGGTTGATGACGCAGGTCAAGCGGCTGGAGACCGAGGAACGCGACCTGCGCGCCAAGGCCTCGGCGAACCTGAAGGCCGGCAACCGCGAGGTCGCCGGGCAGTACGCGCTGCGCCTGCAGACCGTGCAGCAGCAGCTCGGCGAGAACCGCACCCAGCTCGCGCAGGCCGAGGAGACCTACAAGAGCCTGATCAAGGCGCGCGACGTGGCGGTCACCGCCGCCCGCACCAAGATCGAGATGCTCAAGCACAGCCTCGACGACCTGAAGGTCAAGCGCGCCATGGCCGAGCTGACCGAGATGGCGAGCGGCATGATCTCGACGATCGGCGGCTCGGGCGACACCCTCGACCGGCTGCACAAGATGGTCGAGGAGGAGCGCGAGCAGGCGGCGGGACGGGCGCGGGTCGCCAAGGACTCGATGGACACCTCGCAGATCGATCTCAAAGGCGCCGAGCAGGCGGCGCTCGCCGAGCAGGCGCTCGCCGAGTTCGCGGCCCGCGAGGGGCTGGCGCTCGAGCCGCTCCCGGGCCAGGCGGCGCCGGCCGAGGCGCCGGAGGCACCGGCGAAGACGATGGGTCCCGAGGCGCAGCAGGCGTGAGGAGACCTCTGAGCCGGATGCGCGAAAACGGCCGGCACGTGGGCCGGGCGCTACGCCTCTGCGCCGGGTTTTCTTCCGTAGCGCCCAGGCCACGTCCCGGGCGTTTTCACAGGCTGCCGAGGTGAACCAGCACCAGGAAGTCAGGCCGGCGGCGGCGGTCGCGCGCCGCGCCCTCCCCGCCTGGGCGGCGCAGCTCGTCGAGCTCTACGAGAGCAATGCGGCGAGCCAGTTCATCCTCCACGGCAACGTCACGGACCGGCTGCTCCTGCCGGCCGGCGGCGCGGCGCCGGCGGCCGGCGAGAAGGCGGCGGCAACCGCCGCCCCGCCTGCGGCGTGCCTCGGCAGTCTCTCCGACCTCTTCCTCCGCCTCTTGCTCACCCGCTTCGACGTCGTCCTCTCCTACGACCTCGGCAACGGGCTGCGGGTCGAGAAGGGGGGCGATACCTTCACCAAGTGGCCGGGGTTCCAGGAATCCCAGGAGATGCCGCGCGCGCCGCGCCCGGCGCTCGAGACCGTCACCCGCTACTACCGCTACTGCGCCAACCTCGCGCGCTTGGGGCAGCCGCCGCAGCACGTGGCCTGCATCGTCAAGGCGGCGCACCTGGTGGTGCCCTCCGAGGCCGGCGGCTACGACGTCCACGCCCTGGCGCTCCTGGTGCGCGACTGGTCGAGCGACGAGCTGTTCACCCGCCATCCGCTCGTCACCTTCCTGGTCACCGAGAGCCTGAACGAGCTGCACCCGCTCCTCGCCACCAACCCGCGCGCGCCGTCGGTCAAGGTGCCGCTGCCGTCGCCGGAGGAGATCGCCGGCGCGCTCGCTCTGCTGGCGCCGGGCTGCCCGACCGCGCTCGGCGCGCTGCGGGACGACCTGCCGGCGGTGGCGCGTGAGCTGGCCGGCGCCTCGCTCGCCGCCGTCGAGAGCCTGCTCAAGGTCAAGGAGTACCGGCGCGAGGCGCTCCGGCCGCAGGACCTCGTCGAGCTGAAGAAGCAGCTCGTCGAGACCGAGCTCGCGGGGCTGGTCGAGATCCTGCCGGCGCGCCAGGGGCTCGACGCCCTGCACGGCCAGGAGAAGCTCAAGGCCTGGCTGCGGCAGGATCTCGCCCTCTGGCGCCGCAACGAGCTCAAGGCGCTGCCCAGGGGGTACCTGCTGTGCGGGCCGGTCGGCACCGGCAAGACCTTCCTCGCCGAGTGCCTGGCCGGCGAGGCCGGGGTGCCGGTCGTCAAGATCAAGAACTTCCGCGACAAGTGGGTGGGGACGACGGAGGGGAACCTGGAGCGCATCTTCCGCCTGCTGCGGGCGCTCGGCCGCTGCTTCGTCTTCATCGACGAGGCCGACCAGACGCTCGGCAAGCGCGAGAGCGGCACCGGCGACTCCGGGCTCTCGGGGCGGGTCTACTCGATGATCGCCCAGGAGATGAGCGACTCGCAGAGCCGCGGGCGCGTCATCTGGATCCTCGCCTCGAGCCGCCCGGACCTGATCGAGGTGGACTTGAAGCGGCCCGGGCGCATCGACTTGAAGATCCCGCTCTTCCCCACCGCCGGCGCCGCCGAGGGGTTCGCCTTGATCCGCGCCCTCGGCCGGCGCTACGGCGTCGAGATCGCCGAGTCGGACTTCGCGCGCCTCGAGCCGCAGATCCCGGAGCTGCTCACCCCTGCGGCCGCCGAGACGCTGGCCTTCAAGACCTACCGCGCGATCAAGACCGAGGACGTGGCGCCGCTCGCCGCCCTCGAGCGCCAGCTCGCGACCTGGCGCAATCCGGTGCCGCGCGAGACGCTAGAGTTCCAGATCCGCCTGGCGATCGAGGAGGCGAGCGACATGGAGCTGGTGCCGGCGGCGTTCCGGGACCGCGCGGGATGACGGCAGTCCCACCGCGAGTACACTGAGCACGGAACGGCGGAGCTGATTCCCAGCCAGGCTGTCCGAAATGCCTGCGATCCGGCGAATACCCGGACAGTGGACCGCGAGCACGCGGTCCACCGACCACGAGGAGACGAACATGAGGCGGCCCATCTTCATGATGCTCATCCCCACCGCCACGCTCGCGGCAGCGCACAAGGTCACGGACGTGCTGATCTGGTGCAAGGGCGACAGTCGGCTCGAGCAGTGCAGCGGCGCCTGGCCGCCGCTGTAAGGCAGCGCGGAGGTGGGGGCGGTCGAGGAGGCGAGCGACTTGGAGCTGGTGCCCGAGGCGTTCTGAAGCTGGGCGCAGGAGCAGTGGTCCAGTGGAGCCACGGGGTGTGTCACGCGGCGAGTGACGGTTACGCTGCGAACATCTCCTGCAGGATCGCGAGCACCGCGCGAGGGTCACGGGGGCCCGGCGCGATCACGATGGCTCCCGCCCGCACTCTGATCTCGACCTCGTCCGAGAGCCCCGCCTCCTCGATGAGCGGCTTGGGCAAGCGTACACCGCGCGAATTGCCGATGCTGACCAGGCGTGTCTTCATGCTGCCTCCCCTGCTCTGGGGTCACTTGTAATCACCGCGCCGAGATCTGTCGAGCTCGACCTCGACCTGCGTCACGACCGTTACGGCGGCTGCAACAGCCACTCCTCCGCCGGCTCCCTGAGGTTGTAGCGCGAGGCCATCACCCGGCCGTAGGCGCCGGCGTTGGCGATGAGCAGGACGTCCCCCTCCTCCGCCGGCGCCAGGCGGCGCGAGCGGCCCAACACATCGCCGGTCTCGCAGATCGGGCCGACGACGTGCGCCAGCATGGTCGCCGGCGCGTCGAGGCGCGTCAGGTTGACGATCGGGTGGTAGGCGCCGTAGAGCGCCGGGCGGATGAGCGAGTTCATGCCGGTCTCGGCGCCGACGTAGGTGACGCCGCCTTTCTGCTTGACCTGGGCGACGCGCGCCAGCAGCGCGCCGGCGCGCGCCACCAGGAAGCGGCCCGGCTCGAGCCAGAGCTCGAGGCCCGGGTGCTCGACCTTGACACGCGCCAGTCCGGCGGCGAGGGCGGCGAGGTCGAGGGGGGCCTGCCCGGGCTTCTCGGGCACGCCGAGGCCGCCGCCGAGGTCGAGGGCGCGCAGCTCCGGGAAGCGCGGCGCGACGCCGGCGAGGAAGGCGGCGATCTCGCTCCAGGCCGCGGCGGCGCGGATGCCGCTGCCGGCGTGGGCGTGGAGCCCGACCACGTGCGCGCCGCACCGCTCGAGCAGCGGCGGCAGCCGCTCGAGCTCGCCCTCGGACAGCCCGAACTTCGACTGCGCGCCGGCGGTGCGCACGTGCGCGTGGTGGCCGCGGCCGCGCCCGGGGTCGAGGCGGAGGAAAAGGGCGCGCCCGGCGAAGAGCTCCGGCCAGGCGGCGAGCGGGTGGAGGTTGTCGACGGTGACCTGCGCGCCGAGATCGAAGGCGCGCCGGTACTCCTCGCGGCGCGCGAAGCTCGGCGTGAAGAGGAGGCGCCCGGCGTCGAGCCCGGGAAGGGTGGCGACGACGTGCGCGAGCTCCGCCGCCGACACGCACTCGAAGCCGAGCCCGAGCCGCGCGAAGAGCGCCAGGACGCCCGGATGCCAGTTCGCCTTGATGGCGTAGAAGAGGCGATCGAGCGGCGCCAGCGCCAGGAGCGACCGCGCCGCCTCCTCCAGGGTTTCGGCGTCGTAGACGTAGAGCGGCCCGTGCGCGGCGGCGAGGTCGAGGAGCTCGCCGCGCCGCCGCGCCCACCAGGGCCCGGGCGCGCGCTCCGCCGCCGCGGCGCGCCAGACTCGGAGCCCGTCGCGCTGGTCGCGCGACCGGCGCGAAAGCCTTCGCGCCTCGGCGTGCAGCTCGTCCCAGGTGGGGCCGAAGATCGCCCCCTCGGTCTGGTGCTGGAAGAGGAGGCCGTGGAGATCCCGCGCCAGCCGCTCGCACTCTTCCTGGTCGACGACGAAGGTCAAGTTCAGGTCGCTCGCCGACTGCGTCAGCAGGTGGACCTCCAGCTCCTCGAACAGCTCGAGCACCGGCGCCAGCTCGTGCAGGATGGCGCGGATGCCGCGCCCGACGAGCGAGAGCGCCGCGGTGGGGCCGATGAGGCGCGCCTCGCAGTGCCGGCGGAGGTCGGCGAGGAGCGCCTGGAGGACGTCGCGGTCGAGCGCGTTGGCCGTCGGGTCGAGCGACACCGTGACGTTGGTCTCCGAGGAGGAGATGGCGTCGACCGAGAGGTCGTGACGGGCGAAGCAGGCGAAGACCTCGGCGAGGAACCCTACCTCGCGCCACATCCCGAGCGCCTCCATCGCCACCAGCGTGATGCCGCGGCGGACGGCGATCGCCTTGACCTGCGGACCCGCATCCGGCCCGGCGGCGGAGATGACGGTGCCCGCATCGGCCGGCAGGTCGATCGAGCGCACGTGCAGCGGGATGCCCCGGCGAGCGAGCGGTGCGATGGCGCGCGGATGCACCGCGTCGCCGCCGGCGGCGGCGATCTCCTGCGCCTCCTCGTACTCGAGGGCGCGCAGCAGGCGCGCGCCCGGCAGCAGCGCCGGGTCGGCGGTGAAGAGCCCCGGCGCCTCGCCCCAGATCTCGCAGCGCACCGCGCCCAGCTCCGCCGCTCGCTGCGCCGCCACCGCGGCCGATCCGCTCTCGAAGACGACCGCGGCGGCGGTCTCCGCGTCGAGCGACGCCGCCAGCTCGCCGAGCGGATCGGCGCCGTGCTCCGCCGGCGCGACGACGAGCGGCCGCAGCCCCTCGGCCCGGCGCTCGCGGACGACCGCCGCCAGCCGCTCGCGCCGCTCGGCCGTCGCGAGCCCGCCGCCGCCAACGTGCAACACCACCCAGCGTTCCGCCACGTGCGCTCCTGCGTTCCACGTGCGGCGCGTCCAAGCCCCCGCACGAGAAGTGGCGGAGGACCCTACATCACCGACCGCACGGCGTCCACACGCTAAGCTAGAGACGGCATTAGAGACGGCGCCGTGTCATTCGGCGCGGCCGTTCGAGCTACATTGCCGCAGGCTAGACTTGAAAATCGGATCGTCCGCTTACTGCGGCCGGCTTGAGCCACCTGGAGCTTCGGGGCTCACTCCACCTTGACTGCATCCGTTCACTTGCCCGCGTTCCCCTCTCCCATGTGGGAGAGGGGCCAGGGGTGAGGGAGATCGGATCGATGCAGTAAAGATGGAAGGCACGTGGATGGTCCCGTCAGGTTCGAGCGTCGCAGCCAACGAAGAGGTGCCATTTTGAAAGTCCTCATCGTCCCGGCCACGTCGGCCGACGTGCCGCTCGTTCTCCGCCTCATCCGCGAGCTCGCCGAGTTCGAGAAGATCGAGGGCGGTTTCGTCGCCGACGAGGAGAAGCTACGCCGCACGCTCTTCGGGCCGTCCCCGGCGGCGGAGGCGCTGCTGGCCTATCTGGACGACGAGCCGGTCGGCTTCGCCATCTACTTCCACAACTACTCGACGATCCTCGCCCAGCCGGGGCTCTACCTCGAAGACGTCTACGTCCGTCCCGAGGCGCGCGGGCACGGCGTCGGGCGGCGGATCCTCGTCCACCTGGCGCGGCTCGCGGTCGCGCGCGGCTGCGGCCGCTTCGAGTGGTCGGTGCTCGACTGGAACCAGAGCGCCATCCGCTTCTACGAGTCCCTCGGCGCAGTCGCCATGGACGAGTGGACCACCTACCGCGTCACCGGCGACGCGCTGGCGCGACTGGCCGCCGAGGCGTAGGCGCCGGCGTCGGGCGTCGTCTCGATCGGCTGCCGATCCCTTGTTTTAGAAATTGTCTCGCTCGACCCTTGCTGTCTCACCACTATCAATAGAGCAGTAGGCGGATGTCTCGCCAGCGCCGGCGGCTGATTCCCACGCTGCCAGTCGGCCGTCGGCCGCGCCGCGCCCGCGAGGGAAACGACCGATGGTCCTGCACCGGCCGAGCGCCGGACGAAGCCGCGCCCCACCGCAGGGCGGCCCGGCGCCTCACCACCCGGACGCCCGGAGGGGCGGCGCGCGCTCCTCCTCTGACCAACCGACAGTCCACCTGGAGGGCGAACCGCTTTGATCAAGCGCACGACACTGCTCCCCATCCTCGTCGCAGCCGTCCTGATGCTGGGGGTGCCACCGATCCTGCTGGTGCTGGCCACCTTCTCGGCGCCCGCGGCCGTGCCCGCCGGCGGGCCGGCGGCCGAGCGCAGCCCCATCCAGCCGCTCAAGGACATGATCGCCAAGCAGTCCAACTTCGCGCTCCTCTACCAGGCCTGGGCCGACCGCTACGCGGCGCGCGGCGGCGACCGCAACGCCGCCGTCAGCCTCGGCTGGGCCAAGGGGATGTCGACCGAATGGAGCGCCGCCAAGGGCCGCGTCAAGCTCGACCTCATCGGCGGCGCGGTCGCCGCCGCGGTCACCGGCCTGGGCGACCTCGAGGCCGACCTCTGGCTGGTGGCGACGCAGCCGGACACGCCGATCGATCCCAAGCCGGGCGACCGCATGGTGCGCATCGGCCACCTCGACCGCGAGGGCGGCTACGCCCGCATCGAGCGGCGCCTCGGCCGCACCTTCTTCGCCGACTTCACGCCCGACCTCGTGGTGGTCACCCGCGCCGGGCACAACCCCGTCCAGAACCGCGTGCTGCTGGGGGCTCGCTCTTACTTCGAGCACGTCTACACGCAGGCCCGCCTCGCCACCCAGCGCCGGCAGGCGGCGAACCGGTCGGGCTGGCGGAACCTGCTGCGGCCGGCGGCCCTGGCCTCGCTCTTCCTGCCCCGCGCCGCCGACGCCAACTCGACGCAGATCCTCATCGCCCACGGCCTGGTGGGCCAGGACGTGGGCGACGGCGCGGACCTCTTCTTCCGCGGCACCTTCAGCGGCAACGGGCGCACCTGCGCCACCTGTCACCGTGCCGACAACAACCTGGTCATCGACACCGAGTTCATCGCCACCCTGCCGTCCACCGACAAGCTGTTTGTCGCCTCCCAGCCGGGCGGCGTGCCCGGGCTCGAGATCCCCGAGCTGCTGCAGCAGTTCGCGCTCATCCTCGAGAACGTGGACGGCTTCGAGAACCCGACGCAGAAGTTCGTCATGCGCGGCGTGCCGCACACCGAGTCGCTCAAGACCTCGATCGCCAAGCCCAACGACGGCCTGGGGTCGGCCGAGCGGACCGGCTGGGGCGGCGACGGCGCCCCCGAGACCGGGGCGTTGCTGTTCTTCGCCCAGGGAGCCGTCGTCCAGCACTTCACCAAAAGCCTGCAACGGCGCGAGAACATCGACTTCGTCAAGCCGACGCTGGCGCAGCTCCAGAAGTTCAACGCCTACATGCTGGCGACCGGGCGCCTCAGCGAGCTGAACCTGACGCAGGTGAGCCTCACCAACGCCGCCGCCAACAGCGGGCGCCTCCTCTTCCTCGACAACAACGTCGCCAAGTGCAACCTCTGCCACCAGAACGCCAGCGCCAACACCATCATCCCACCCGACACGACGCCCAAAAACCGCAACTTCAACACCGGCGTCGAGACGGTGGTCAACCCGGCGCGGGCGGTCGTGAACTTCCCCTTCGACGGCGGCTTCGGCGCCGCCGTCAACCCGAACTTCGACTGCGACGGCGACCTCGTCTTCGACTGCTTCGGCAACGGCACCTTCAACACGCCGCCGCTCATCGAGGCGGCCGACACCGACACCTTCTTCCACAACAACACGAGCGCGACGATCGAGGACGCGGTTACCTTCTACGTCAGCTCGAACTTCGCCAACTCGCCGTCGGGACAGGCGATCGGGCCGATCATCCTCAACGCGACCCAGATTGCCAACCTCGGGAAGTTCCTGCGGGTGATCAACGCCGCGTTCAACGTCGACATCTCGATCCAGCGCAACAGCGCCGCGATCACGCTCGAGAACAGCGCCGAGTCCCCGAACCCCTGCGGTGCGGGCTTCGAGGAGGATTGCGCCGGCGGTGGGGACGACGTCGAGGGCAAGCGCGAGACGGTCAACACCGAGCTGGCGCTGTCGAACGCCGAGGCGCTCGACGCCATCGAGGAGCTCAGCGCCAAGAGCCTTCACTCCGACGCGGTGACGCTGCTCAAGTCGGCGGTCAGCAAGAACAACCAGGCAATCGCGGAGACCGCCTCGCAGAAGCGCAAGACCCTGATGACCGGGGCGAAGAACGACCTCGTCGCGGCCAAGGCCAAGTTCGGCACCGGCCTCACCCTGACGATGGGCGAGGGCAACCTGCTGTTCTAGGAAGCTAGCCAGGGAGTTGATCCGGATGTGTGCCGCCCCCGGCCCGCGCGGCCGGGGGCTCTTCTTCGCGCAAGCTTTCGCGTCTCAAGGCAGCGGATCGATCACGTAGACCCCGGCGCTGCCGTCGGCGAACGAGACGTCCACCGCGGCGCGCGCGGCGGTCTCGACGCCCGGGCCGAAGGCGAAAGTGGCCACCGTGCGCTCGGTGCGCGCGCCGGAGCCGTCGATCACCTCGACCAGGTCGCCCTCGCGCAGGACGATGACGGGCGCCCCGCCGGCGGTGGCGCGCAGGACGGCGACGTCGTTGCCGGCGGCGACGCCGGGCCCGGTCAAGGTGGCGCTGAAGTAGAGCGCGCCCGCGTCGGTGAGCCCTTCGAGCGTGAGGTCGGCGTACGCCGCCCCCGGCGCGCCGGGGACCGGCCGCCCCTCGGCCGCGACCAGGGCCAGGGTGCCGGGCTCGTCCCACCAGATCCCCGCGGTCAAGGCGAAGGAGCTGCCGGTCTCGTCGGCGAAGCCCTGGAAGGCGATGGTGCCGTCATCGTTGATGGCGCTCCCCTGGAAGATCCCGAAGGTGGCGCCGGCGGCGAGGCCGGGCGCCGGGTCCCCCTTGCCGTACCCGGAGATCGGCAGGCCGCCGCGGGCCACCAGCTCCGGCGTGCCGCCGCGGCTGGTCCACACCGAGTTCCACTGCGTCTTGCCGCTGCGCAGGACCGCGCCGAAGACGACCGCGCCGAGGTCGTTCATCGCCAGGTTGAGATTGACGCCGTCGCCGCCGAAGACCGGTTCGCTGGTCGCGGGACCGAAGGTCGTCTTGCCCTTGGCGCCGCCGACGCGGGCTCCCTCGCGGACCAGCATCTGCAGCCCGCCGCCCTTCTCGACCCACAGCGCTTCGTCGTTGTTGCCGTCGATCCCGCGCCCGCGCACCCAGGCCTGGGCCGCGATCGAGCCGTCGTCGCGGGTCGCGGTGGAGAACAGCGGGCCGAAGACCTGCATGGGGTCGGTATCGAACACCGCGCCGCTCAGGCCGGGGGCCGGCATACCGCGCACCAGGACCGGCTCCCAGGCGCCGGTGCGGTTGCGCCACAGCCCCTCGTTGCCCGGCGCGACGCCTCCGCCTTCGCCGAAGGTGGCGTAGCCGACGAGCACGTCGCGGCGCAGGACGAAGCCGAAGCTGGCGACCTCGGCGGCGGCCGGCGTGCCGGGCAGGTGGTCGCCGGTCAGCAGCAGGCGCTCGAAGCCGCCGAAGCGGTCGGACCAGACGCCGGCGCGGCCGTCCGCGCCGGTGAGGCTCGCCGCGAAGCTGAGGCGGCCGCCGTGGATGCGCCCCGACTGCGGCACGCCGGGGAAGAGCGCGAAGTCCTCACCGGTCCCGGGCGCGAGGTCACCGCTGGCGAAGACCTGCTCGGTCGCGCCGTCGACCCGGCGGTAGAGAGCCTGGGCGAAGCCACCCGCGGCGTCGCGGAGGGTGACCACCCAGGAGACGTCGCCGGCGTCGTCGATCCGCGGCGCGTCGCCGATCGTCGCGATCACCGTGCCGGGCGCCGCGCCGGGGGCCTGATCGCCCACCGCGGCGAGCTCGTGCAACACGAGGCGCGGCGGCGCCTGCGCCAGCGTCGCCGCGCCGGCGAGGCCGGAGAGCCACGGCAGCAGAATCAGATACGGGGACAAGGTACGACGGTGGTCCGGTCGCGGGCTGTCCATGCCGAGTCGCCTCCTTCCTCGACCGCCACCCGAGCTCGCGCCGCAAGCCGCGTGCCACGGAGGGAGCCCAGCAGCGATTTCGAAGTTGACCCCTCCAACCGGTAGGTTACCGCCGGCCGGCGAACGGTTCAGGGGCGCAAGGTCGCGCGGTAGGCCGGCCAGGCGTCGTGCAGGTAGAGCGCGAAGGGGAGCCACCAGACGAAGTCGTTGGTGAGGCAGAGGACGGCGGCGGCGGGAGGCCAGGTGCCCTGCCACAGCAGCCAGGCGAGCCCGAGCGGGCCGAGGAGCTTGCCGAGAAGACCCACGGCGGCGATCGGCCAGCCGCGCTCCGGCAGGCGGGCGACCTCGAGGTAGAGCAGGCCGTAGATCCCCAGCACCATGCCCAGGCAGGCGAAGACCGCGGGGTGGTTGAGCGGCGGCATGCCGGCGAAGCGGAAGAGCCACCGCGGGTCGAGGCCGGCGTAGGCGCCCCAGCCGAGGTTGTAGAGGCCGGCGGCGACGAACACCCCGCGGTGCCAGCGGCGGCGCGGGATCACGGACGCGGCGGCACCGGCGCGCCGAGCGCCGGCTCGGGGCGCCATGGCCAGGCGCCGTGCTTCGCGCCCGAGGCGGCGTAGAGGTCGCGCACGCCGGAGAGGAAGACGCCCACCGCCATGATCACCAGCGCCCAGCGCAGCAGCTCCGGGATGGCCGGCGGGGCGTAGACCAGGCCGCTCGGCAGCGACCACCAGACGCGGAGCCGGGGCAGCACGTAGGCGAGCATGCCGCCGTAGAGGATGCCCATCACCGCGTGCGTCACCCGCTCGCCGGCGTAGACGTCGCCGAGCGGCTTGCGCACCGCGATCTCGACCACGAAGTCGGCCAGCGTGAGCCCGATCTCGGCGACCAGGACCGCCACCAGCACGGCCGTCCAGGCGCCCTGCCAGGCAATCCACGGCAGGGTGCCGAAGATGACTGCGTAGAGGAAGTCGCGGAACGCGTGGAGGCGCAGCTCGGAGGCCGCCTGGCGCCCGCGCACCGGCAGCCGCGCCCGCCACTCGTGGTAGTAGACGGTGTCGAACGCCCCGATCACCCCCTGTAGGGCGAGGAGCCAGAGCGCGACGGTCATGGCGTGTCCTCCGCGGGCTCGACGACGCCCTCGTACTCGAACAGCCGCCCGACGAGCGGCGCGCGCACGGCGACGGTCACCCGGACCGCACCGCCGTCGCCTGCCGGCGCCTCGCGGGCGTCGACCTGCGGCGCGACGGCGGCGGGAAGCGGCAGGCGCAACCGCCCGAGGCGGAAGGCGGCGGCGGCCTGGCGGAAGCGGAGCACCCCGTCCTCGGCCTCCAGCCGGAAGCGCAGCTCGACCGGCGGCGTCCACTCGACCAAGAGCCCGTCGGAGGCGGCCCACTCTTCGGTTACCAGCGGATGGCCGCCGAAGCTCCGCTCCCAGCGCTCGTGGTCGCCGTCGCCGGTGACGACGAGGCAGGTCTCGATCTCCTCGCCCGCCGGTGGCAGCCGCGCCAGGCGGCAGAGGGTGCGCGCCAGCCGCCCCGGCGCGCACCAGACGCGGAAGCGGCCGCGCACGGCGAGGGTGCCACCGGCGAGGTGCGCGCGCCGGACCGCCGGGTCCAGACGCTCCCAGGCCGGGCCGAGGAGACGCGGGTAGAGGGCCCGCGCCGATGCGGTCATCGCGGCCGCTCGACGGGCCGGGCGCCCGCGGAGCCTTTCGCGCCGAGGCGCGCCAGCTCGGCCTCGGCGGCGATGGCGCCGAAGCTCGCCCACGGGCCGCCGGCGAGCACCTCGCGGAAGGTGCGCAGGGCCGCGTCGCGGCGGCCGCCGTAGAGGTGCCAGTTGCCGACGCCGTAGCCGACCGTCGCGCCGTCGAGCTCGCCGCCGCCGCGCGCCGCGGCGAGCAGGGCGTCGGGCGCCAGCTCGCCGCGGTACATCAGGAGCAGGCGGTGGTAGGCCGTGTTCTCGATGACGTCGAGGTCGGCCCGGATCGGCGCCAGCACCGTGCGCGCCTCCTCCTCGCGCCCCAGCCGCCGCAGCGTCATGTACAGCCAGTGGCTGGTCGCCACCAGCATGTCGGGGTTCCCAGAGACCTCCAGGCACCGGCGGTAGGCCGCGAGCGCGCCCTCGAAGTCCCCTTGGAGGTAGCGCGCCAGGCCGAGGTGATACCAGATGTTCGACTGCAGCGTGCTGGTCGGGACGTTGCGGGCGTTGGGCAGCCCGTCGGGCTCCACCTCGTCGGGCTGCCCGGCGATCAAGCCCGCGGCGCGTTCGAGGTCGGCCTCCGCCGCGGCGAAGCGGCGCAGCGTGATGAAGCGGTGCCCGCGGTGGCGGAGGAAGCGTGCGTCCTCAGGATGGCTGGCCACGCCGCGCCCGAAGAGCTCGATCGCCTCGCGGTAGCGTCCGAGGTAGGCGGTGCGGCGACCGAGCCAGATGAGCGCCGCGGCGTCGCCCGGCGCGGCCTCGGCCGCCACCCGCGCCGCCGCGAGCTGCGCCTCCCGCTCCGCCCGCACCGCGGCCGGCAGCGCCGGCGCCACCAGCGGCTCGCCGAGGAGCGACACCGCCTCGGCGCCGGCCGGCAGAGGGGCCGGCGGCATCGGCGCGGGAGCGGCACAACTGGCGAAGAGCGGCAGGGCGCAGAGCAGAAGAGTCCTCATGCTGGCTCCAGGGCTGCCACGCATTCTATCCACGACGCACTACAATCCCGGCAATGCGCAAGTTGCGGAGCTCTACTGCGCCGACGAGATCGCGCTTGCCTGCGGGAGCTGTACAAACGTGCCTGAGCGAGGGGCCGATCGCGACCGGATTCGCAAGACTTCAAAGCGATGATCAAGTTCCGCAACCGCGCCGTCCATCTCTACGACGAGATCAACGCCGAGGAGGTCTACACGATCCTGGAGCATGACCGCGGAGATTTTGAGGTTTTTCTTCGCGCCGTCGTCAGTCGCTATTTCTGAGCGCCCTTCCACCCCGGCCCGCGCACGACGCGCCCCGGCGTGGCGCCGGTGGGCTCGCCGTTGCGCAGCACGGCGACGCCGTTGACCAGGACGTCGCGGACGCCGGTCGCGTAGCGGTGCGGGTCGGCGAAGGTGGCGTGGTCCTCGATCTTGGCCGGATCGAAGACCACGACGTCGGCGAAGGCGGCCGGCGCCAGCGTGCCGCGGTCGCGCAGCTTGAGGTTCGCGGCCGGCAGCGAGGTGAGGCGGCGGATCGCCTCGGCGAGCGGCAGCAGCTTCTCCTCGCGGACGTAGCGGCCGAGGAGGCGCGCGAAGTTGCCGTAGGCGCGCGGGTGGTTCTTCGACTTCAGGAACACGCCCTCGGCGGTCGGCGCCGCCTCGTCCGAGCCGAAGCTCACCCACGGGAGCGTCGCGATCTGCTGGCGCACGTTGTCCTCGGACATCAGGAAATAGACCGTCCCCACCCGGCTGTCGTCCTCGATCACCAGGTCCATCGCCGTCTCCTGCGGCGACTTGCCGCGCAGCGCGGCGACCTCGGCCAGGGTCTTGCCGGTGAGCGGCTTCAGCCTCTCGTTGCGGAAGGAGACGAGGAGCATGTTCTCCGGGCCGGCGGCGACGAAGAAGTTCTCCCAGGCGTCGGTCGGGGTGGCCATCTCGCGCGCCACGCGCTCGCGCGTCGCCGGGTCCTTCAGGCGGCCGATCCAGGACTGCAGCCCGCCCTCCTGCACCCAGGGCGGCATCGCCGCGTCGAGGCCGGTCGCGCCGGCGGTGTAGGTGTACATGTCGGCGGTGATCGCGAGCCCCGCCGCCCGCGCCGCCTCGACCTTGCGCACCGCCGCGTCGAGCTTCCCCCAGTTGGGGCGCCCGGCGGCCTTCAGGTGGTAGATCTCGGCCGGCACCCGGGCGCGGCGCGCGATCTCGATCAGCTCGTCGATGGCTTCGAGGAAGCGGTTGGCCTCGCTCCGCATGTGCGAGATGTACATGCCGCCGGCCTTCCCCGCCTCCTCGGCCAGCGCCACCAGCTCGTCGGTCTTGGCGTAGAAGGCGGGAGCGTAGATGAGCGACGAGCCGACGCCGAGCGCCCCCTCCGCCATCGCCTGCCGCACCAGCGCGCGCATCCGCTCGAGCTCCTCCGGGGTCGGCGGCCGGTCGGCGTAGCCCAGCTCGTGGACGCGCACCGTCGTGGCGCCGACGAACGAGGCGACGTTGACGGAGACCCCGCGCCGCTCGAGGTGCTCGAGGTATTCGCCGAGCGTCGTCCACGCCACCTCGAACTTGAGGTCGCCCTGCTGGTCGAGCATCTCCTGCTTCATCGCCGCGTTGAGCGGCCCCATCGACGACCCCTCCCCCATCACCTCGAGCGTCACCCCCTGGCGGATGTCGCTCTGCGCCCGGCCGTCGACCAGGAGCGACTCCGTGGCCCACGACAGCATGTTGATGAAGCCGGGCGCCACCGCCATACCGCGGGCGTCGATCTCGAGCCGCCCCTTGGCGTCGGGGAGCGGCGCGATGCGGGCGATGCGATCGGCCCGGATCGCGACGTCGGCGACGTAGGGCTGGCCGCCCAGGCCGTCGTAGATCGTGCCGCCGCGGATGACGACGTCGTACTCCTCGGCGCGGACGGCGGCGGAGGCGAGCAGCAGGGCGATCGACACTGAGCAGGCGAGGCAGTGCATGCAGGGCTCCTCAGGAGAATCGGCGGCGGGATTGTAGCGCCCGGCCCCCGCGCCGGGCGTTTTCAGAGCACGGTCAGATCTCCTTCACCCGCTCCGAGCGCGATAGCATGCGGCCACCATGGCCGACTTCCGGCAGTACGTCGGGGTGCGCTACTCGGGGCGCAAGGACCCGGGCGACCGCATCCGCGAGATCAGGGTCTTCGCGGCGCGCGAGGACCACGACCCCTACCAGGAGTTCAACCGCGACGACGCGCGCGGCCGCTGGAGCCGGCGCGAGCTGGCGGAGTGGCTGCTCGCCAAGATCCGCGACGAGGGGCCGGTGGCGGTGGGGCTGGACCACGCCTTCTCCTTCCCGCAGAGCTACATGGACCGCCACAACCTGATGAGCTGGGGGGAGTTCCTCGCGGACTTCGAGGGCCACTGGCCGACGCACGAGAGCTCCGTCCGCGAGCTGCTGCCGGGCAACCCGCGCTCGGGCGACCCCGACGAGCACCGCCTGGCCGGCCGCTGGAGCGCGTTCCCGACCGGCGTCTTCCGCCTCGACACCCTGGACAGCCGGGGCAAGGCCACCCACGCCGGTCTCCCCTGGCTCGACTACCTCCGCCGCGCCGGCGACCGCGCCCACGTCTGGCCCTTCGACGGCTGGGAGGTCCCTCCTGGCCGTTCCCTCGTCGCCGAGGTGCGCCCCGCCCGCCTGCGCCACCGCTACTCTCTCGACGGCCTCGGCCGCGAGGAGCACGACGCCTACGCCATCTGCGCCTGGCTCCAGGAGCGCGACCGCCTGGCCCTCCTCCGCCCCTACTTCACCCCTCCGCTCTCCGACGCCGAGAAGGACCGCGCCCGCCTGGAAGGCTGGATCCTCGGCGTCGCCTAGTTTGAAGAGGGCACCGTTCGCTCGCGACGATCGTCCGCGCTGAACGGAGCCCGAGCTGTTTCCAGCTTTACTGCATTGACCCGATCTCCCTCACCCCCAACCCCTCTCCCACATGGGAGAGGGGGACGACATCGTTACAAGGAAAAAAATGGCCGCCCGCGAGGGCGGCCGAGCACTGGAGGAGCCAAGGCTCCACGCTGTTAGACGGACACGCGAGTTCCGTTCCCTCACCTACTCCGGGAGGGCGGCCGTGTCGGCCACGCTCCCGAGGTTGCCGCTCGGGTTGACGTACGTCTTCGCGTTCCCGGTCACGGTGTCGCTCACCGTCACCCGGTACTCGACGCTGGAGAGCGCCCCGTAGAACACCCACCAGTGGTCGTTGAGCGACGTCCCGTCGAGCACCTTGAGGACCAGCTCCACGTTCTGCGGTCCGAAGAACCAGAAGTACCCCGTGTCGCCCGTCAGCGGCACCGCCTGGCCGACGCCGGTATTGCCGGCGAAGTCCTTCCAGGTGACCTCGACCCGGAAGCGGGCGCCGTTGAGGCAGAGGGCGGTGGAAGTGGTGGTGCAGGCGGTGAGCGGCGCCGCCTCGAGCTGGGCGCTCGGGAGCGGAATACTCACCGCCGCGTCCGGCGACGCCGGGCCGAGAGCCGACAGCAACGCCGCCATCTCCGCCGCAGCCACTGCGGCTGCCGCGGCATCCTCCTGCGCCTCCCCCGCGGCCGCGCCCGTCGCGCTTCCCGGCAGGGCGCTGGTGTCGGCCACGCTCGCCAGGTTTCCCGATGGGTTGAAGAAGGTCTTGCTGTTGCCGGTCTCGGTGTCGGTCACCGTGATCGCGTATTCGACCGTCGAGAGCGCGCCGTAGAACACCCAGAAGTGGTCGTTGAGCGGCCGCCCGTCGAGGACTTTCAGCACCAGCTCGACGTTCTGGGGTCCGAAGAACCAGAAGTAGCCGGTGTCGCCGGTCAGGGGCACCGCCTGGCCGACGCCGGTGTTGCCGGCGAAGTCCTTCCAGGCGACCACGACCTCGAAGCGGCCGCCGTTGAGGCAGAGGGTGGTCGCGTCAGCCGTGCAGCCGGTGGTGAACGAGCGCAGACCGGTCGACTGGAGCACCGACCCGTTGTCGCGGTCGATCAGCAGGATGTCCTGCGTGCTGACCGGCTGGAAGCTGACCATGCGAGCCTCGACCGCCACCTGCCGCGTCTGTCCGGGCGGGATGGTCACCTCGCCGTCCACGGTGCCGCCCGCCGGTCGGCCGTCGAGGCTCACCGCCTCGTTGGCCGGGTCCATGTCCGAGGCCACGGCGTCGAAGCGGTAGCGCAGGGTGCGCGTGCCGCCGCTCGTGTTGGTCAGCTCGAAGGGAAAGCTCCGCGCCTGGTCGAACGGCAGATCGACGATGCTCGGCCCGCCGCGGACCGCGCACACGTTGCTCTGGTCCCAGACCGAGCCGTAGGCGATGGCCGCCTGGCCGGTCGCCGTGTTCTGCGCCGTCACCTGGAAGCAGGCCTGTTGGCCATTGGCGGTGAAGCCGGCGGGCCGGTCGACGAGCACGTTGAGAGTGCGGCAGCTACCGGGCGCCACGAGGAGCGGCAGCGTGTCGGGCGGCTGAATCTGGTACGCCGTCGGTCCGGCCACCTGGCAGCCCAGGACCGATGGAGCCAGACCGGTGAAGCTGACGTGGTAGCTCTGCGGTTGCGTCGACCGGTTGCAGACCTGGGGGTAGACGAGCGCAGTCTGCTGCCCGAGGCAGAAGGGGGTGTCCCAGCCGACGTGGACGCCGAGCTTGCACTTGCCGTCCTGGCCGGCCGCGAACAGCTCGGTCACGTCTCCCGGACCGAGCACGCGCCGCAGGAAGATCTCGATCTCGTCCAGCTCGCCGGCGAAGGCGCCGCCGCCGTTGAAGGAGTGGCCGGCGATGAGGAGCGGTGCCGCGTTGTCGAGCGCGCCGGGTCGGATCGTCGGGTCGCCGGTGCCGGCCAGCACCCCGTCGCGATAGAACCGGATGCCTTGCGGTTGGTCGCGGTCCACCGTCACCGCCACGAAGTGCCACTGGCCGTCGGCGACGAAGGCGGTGGAGTTGTAGTTGGTGCAGGCCGAGCCGGCCGGGTTGGACGAACAGAACGAGGCGCCGTTGCCGTCGGCGAGCTGCAGGCCGACGTTGCCGTTGAAGAGAAACACGCTGTAGCCGAGCGCCGAAGCCGGCTGGGATCGCTTGTCGATGACCGTGGCGACGCCGGCGGACTCAGTGGTCTTGATCCAGAAGTCGATCGAGAAGTCGCCGGTCCCGACGTCGAGGCCATAGGGCGGGTCCGGCACCTGGACATGATCGTCGACGCCGTCGAAGGACAGCGCCCCGGCGACCATCCCCGGCACCGGGGTCGGGCCGTTCACCTGGGTGCCGTCGTGCTGTCCGGCGACGTCGGCGCTGACGGTGCCGGACGTCTCGTCGAGCGGCCACCAGGCGCCGAGACCCCACGGTGCCGGCAGGCAGGGCTTGGGCGGGCAGTGGCTGACCCGCAGCAACAGGTAGTCCACCTCGGTGTCGTCCTGGACGTAGACGTCGAGGGCGCCGTCGGCCAATCCGGGCAGGATGTTGACGGAGCCCGGGGGAAGCGCCGCCAGGTTGAGGGCGGGGAACGTCGTGTCGTGGGTGGGGTTGGTCCACGGCGTCCCGGACAGGGCGGCGAGCGAGTGGGACGAGGCGAAGGTCGAGCCCGAGCCCAGCTCTAGCGCCATCGAGTCGTTGCTCCCGGAGGTGCTCGGGCGCGCTCGCATGACCAGGTGCGCGGACACGATGTTGGGCGGCAGGTTGGTGAAGGTGTGCCCGAACTTCCGGTTGAACCCCGGGTCGTCGAACTGGCGACGATTCGGCCCCAGCAGGGCCTGAAGCTGGGGGCTGGGCGAGGCGGGGTGGAGGACCGCGTAGCCGTCCTGGACGCCGGCGGTGAAGATCGAGACCTGCGGCGAGGGGCAGCCGGTCGTCTGCTCGCAACTGTCCGGCACGCCGTTGCCGTTGGCGTCTTGAGCCGCTCCGGTCGCGATGTCGCACTGGTCGGTTACGCCGTTGGCGTTGCAGTCGGCGAAGCCGTCGACCGGCGCGAACTGGAGGGTCAGCTCGATGAACTGGCCGTTGTACCACCGCGTCGTGACGTTGCTCGCGTACTGAATGCGGACGGAGCTGGGCGTGAAGGTCAGCAAGCCGGTGAAGTCGAGCTCGTTGACCGGTTTGTTGGTCGCGATCGTCACGCTCGAGACGATCCCGGCCACGCCCGAGCAGAGCGTGGGGTCGAGGTCGCTGAAGGTGAAGCTGGAACCGGCGCCGTAGTCCGCCGGGCCGGATTCGAAGTCGATGCGGATCTTCGCCGCGTCGAGATCGATGTCCCAGCGCGGCGCCGGACCGGCGGCCCCCAAGGTCGGGCCTGCGTTGGCGAGCTCCACCGGACCGGCCGCCACGACCACCGTGACCGGTGTGCCGAGGTTCAAGCGCACGTCCACGCTGTCTCCGAGCAGTGAAGCCTCGCCCCGTATCGCCGCGCCCAACAGCCCGGCGAACCAGAACAGGGCGATCGTCGTCGTCTTGCCTCTCATGGTCATGTCTCCCGTAAGCCAAGTGATCCGAGTCATTCCGGGTCGCCCCTCCCAAGGGCAAGCCCGGTGCCGCTCCCACTCGGTGTCGGCCGAGATCCACAACCTCTTGACTGGGCGCGACTTGGCGTATGGACGGTGGACGAGAGGCAGCCCTCTGTGCGGACTGTTCTATGGCACCTGTGCCATACTGCATGGCGACAACGCCATAGATCCGAGGCACGCCGGCCGAGGGCACGCATGCTCGAACGCCTGCTGGAGATTGGGAAGTCAGTGCTGGCCGAGCGGGATCTCGACCGCGTGCTCACGCGCGCGATCGACGGGGTCACCGAGCTGTGCCGCGCCGAGCGCGGGATGATCCTGCTCTTCGATCCCGACGGCGAGATGGTCTTCGAGCAGGCGCGGAACCTCGACCGCAGCGACATCGAGGACCCCGAGTTCGAGGTCAGCCGCACGATCCTCGAGCGGGTGCGCTCGGAGGGGGTGCCGTTCTGGTCGGAGAACGTGCTCGACGAGCCGACGATCAGCGACCGCACGAGCGTCATCCGCCTCTCGATCCTGTCGGTCGTCTGCCAGCCGATCCGTGACGAGGGGCGGACGCTCGGAGTGGTCTACCTCGACAACCGCTCGGTGCGCGGCATGTTCAGCGCCGAGACCGCCGCTCTGGTCGAGAGCTTCTCAGACTTCATCTCGCTCGCCGCCCGCGGCGCCCTCGAGCGCCGGCACCTCCACCAGCGGATCGACGCCCTGGCCGAGCAGCTCCGCGAGCGCTTCGACTTCTCCGCCATCGTCGGCCAGGACGCGACGATGACGCGCGTGCTGCGGCTGGTGTCGCAGGTCGCCGACTCCGAGGCGACCGTTCTCATCACCGGCGAGAGCGGCACCGGCAAGGAGCTGGTCGCCCGCGCCCTCCACGCCAACAGCCGGCGGCGGACGCGCCCGTTCGTGGCGGTCAACTGCGGCGCCCTGCCCGAGAACCTCCTCGAAGCCGAGCTCTTCGGCCACGTGCGCGGCGCCTTCACCGGCGCGGTGCAGGACAACCCCGGGTGGTTCGAGCGCGCGCAGGGGGGCACCCTGTTCCTCGACGAGATCGGGGAGCTGACGCCGGCGCTCCAGGTCAAGCTGCTGCGGGTGCTCGAGAACGGCGAGTATGCGCGGGTGGGGAGCACGCAGGTGCGGCGCGCCGACGCCCGCATCGTGGCCGCCACCAACCGCGACCTCGGCCGCCTGGCGCAGGAGGGCCGGGTGCGCCAGGACTTCCTCTATCGACTGAAGGTGGTCGAGGTGGAGCTGCCGCCGCTGCGCGCCCGCCGCGGCGACGTGCCGCTCCTCGCCCGGCACCTCTTGGCGCGCCTCAACGAGCGCCACGGCGGCGCGAAACGCCTCGGCCGCGCCGCCGAGGAGCTGCTCGGCCTCTACGACTGGCCGGGGAACGTGCGTGAGCTGCAGAACGTCCTGCAGCGGGCGGTGCTCTTGGCGGAAGGCGAAGCGATCGAGCCGCACGACCTGCCGGAGGCGATCGCGGGCCGCCGCGGCGACGCCGGAGCCGGCGGCGAGAGCGCGGGCGAGCCCGCCCCGGCCGGCGGCTTCCGCGAGGCCAAGCGGCGCGCCGTCGAGCGCTTCGAGCGCGACTACCTCGAGCGCTGCCTGCGTCTGGCGGAAGGGAACATCAGCCGCGCGGCCCGCGCGGCCGGGATCGACTACAAGAACTTCTACACCAAGCTGCAGCGCTACGGCATCGACCCGGCGGCGGCGCGGGCCGAGCTCTGATCACGGCGCGAAGGCTTTCGCTTTCGCGCCGGATCAGCCGCGCGACGCGAGCGCCCGCTCGGCACGCCGCGCCAGCAGGCCGAAGCCCTCCCGCTGCGCCTCGGCGGCAAGCGCCGCGAGCGCCGTCCGCGCCGCCGGCGCGTCGCCCGCCGCGAGATCCAGCTCGGCGAGCGCCAGCCGCGCCTCCAGCGCCTGGCCGGCGAAGCCGCGCCGCCGGGCGGTCGCCAGGGTGGCAACAAGCCGGGTGCGGGCGCCGGCGGCGTCGCCGCGCGCCGCCGCCACGCGGGCCCGCGTGATCGCGCCCTGGACCTCGAGCCAGGCGTCACCCGCCGCCGCGGCGCCCTCCGCCGCCTGCTTCGCCTCCGGCTCAGCGGCGGCGGCGCGCCCCTGGGCGAGCAACGCCCGGGCGAGAGCGAGATGCGCCAGCGACGGCGCCGTCCCCGAGGCGTTGCCGCCGAGCAGCGCAAGGGCCTGCCGCGCCAGCGCCTCGGCCTGCTCGGGCCGGCCTGCGGCGAGCGCCAGCGCGGCCTCGCCGCAGCGCCCCTGGGCGCGGTTCTCGGGGCTGACCTCGCCCTCGAGCGCCGCGGCCTGCGCGTACCAACGACGGGCGGCGGCGAGATCGCCCGCGAGCAGCTCGACCTCGCCGAGGCCCTGCAGCGTGGTGACCGAGAGGTAGCTCTTGTCTCCGATCTCGCCGAGCTGGCGCCGGGCCTCGCGCAGCCGCTCGCCCGCCGCCTCGAGGTCACCACGGCGCAGCAGCACGTTGCCGAGGTTGAGCGTCGTCGCGGCGACGCCCAGGCGATGGCCGATCTCGGCCAGGCCGGCGGCGGCCTCCTCATAGCGCCGCTGCGCCTGCTCCAGGTCCCCTTCCCAGAAGAAGATGTTGCCCAGGTTCAAGAGCGCTCCGGCCATGCCCCGCCGGTTGTTGGTCTCGCGGTGGAGCGCGAGGGCTTGGGCGTAGAGCCGCCGCGCCGTCGTATAGTCGCGCTCCTTCTCGGAGACGAGGTTGGCGAGGTCGCTGAGCAGGGATGCCTCGCCGCGCTTCGAGCCGAGGTCGCGATAGGCCGCCAGAGCCGTCGTGTAGAGGCGCTTGGCCTCGCGCAGCCGCCCCTGGCGGTAGCGCACGACCCCCAGGCGACGGGTGGCCTCGGCCCTGCCGCGCGGATCCCCTGCGGCGGCGGTAAGGTCGCGCGCCGTGGCCAGCGCCGCAGCCGCCACCGCGTACTCGCCGAGGTCGTGCAGCGCGATGCCGCGCTCGAGCTCCGCCTGCGCCTGGAGGGAACGCGCCCCGAGCGCCGCCGCGCGCGCCGCTCCGCGCTCCGCCGCCGCCTGCTGTCCCCGGTAGTCCGAGCGCGCCGCCGCCGCCCGCGCCTCGGCGAGGTCGATGCGCGGGTCCTCGCCGAGCGGCCGCGGCAGGCGGCGGAGGCGCTGCAGAGTGCCGAGCGCGGCGTCGACGTCGCCGCCCGCGGTCTGCGCCGCGGCCAGGCGCAGGCCATACTCGGGGTTGTCCGGGAAGTACTCCGCCAGCTCGCGGTAGATCTGCGCCGCCTCCTGCCAGGCGTTGCGCATTTCGTGCGCCCGCGCCTCGATCGCCCGCCGCTCCTCGCCGCGCAGACCGGCGGCGAGCGCGAGCGCCCGCTGCGCCTCCGCCACGGCGCGCGCGTCGTACCCCATCTCGGCCCAGGCCGCGGCGAGCGCCGAGTGGACGAGCGGGTTCCGCGGCTCCGCACGGGCGGCGCGCACCAACAGGTCGCGCGCCTGCGCCGCCTCGCCGAGCCGCAGGGCGTCCAGCCCTTCGGCGTAGAGACGCGTGCCGGCGGCGCTGGTGAGGCGCGAGGCCTGGATCGCCGCGCTCTCGACGGGCGACAGGGCGCCGGCCCGCAGCCGCTCGCGCAAGCTCCTGCCGAGCGCCGTCACGGTGTCGAGGAAAGCCTCCTCCGTGCCGCTCTCGGCGAGCGAGACGAGCGCCTCGCCGCTGCGCGTGTCCTGCACCACGGCGTCGAAACGGGTCCGCCCGCCGGCCATCACGACGTAGCTCCCGGTCACCACGAGGTCGGCCCCGAGGCGCTGCCGGAGACGGCGTAGCGAGTCGGCCGAGAGGTTCGCCCGGTCCACCAGGCCCAGATCGCGCTGGGCGCGCGCCACCTCCTCGACCGGCAGCAGCCGCAACCGGTCGCCGGCGCCGAGGTCGGTCGGCAGCATGTAGGCGAGGGACGAGCCGAGATAGTCGGCGTCCCGCCGGCCGCTCAGGTTCTGGAAGCCGAGCACCGCGACCGCCAGCCGCGCGGCGCGCTCGCCGGGGAGTCGACGGGACCTTCGCTGCGCGCCATTGGGGACGTGGATCAGCACCTCGACCTTGTTCTTGGAGCCCGGCCCGAGCGCGGGGCCGTCGACCTCGCGCGCCCCCATCTGCCCGATCCAGCGCAGCGACCCGACGACGAGGACCAGCGCGGCGGCGAGGAGGGCGGCGACCAGGCTCCACCGCACCGGCCGCGCCGCCGACCGTTGCCCGGCCGGCGCCCGGCCGCCCTCGGCGAGGCGAGGGATCGCGCCGGAGGAGGCCGGCAGCGCCCCGCTTGCCGGGGCGCCCTCCGGCGCCGCCGCCGCGAGCGCCGCGACCACCTCCTCGGCGCTCGCGAAGCGGTCGCCCGGCTCGCGCGCCAGGCAGCGCAGGATCGCGGCGTCCCAGGCGGGGTCGAGGTCGGGCACCAGGCCGCGCGGCGACGGCGGCGGCTCCTGCAGGCGCTTGAGCGCGGTGTAGAAGGCGCTCTTGCCGGCGAAAGGGAGCTCGCCGGTCACCATCTCGAAGAGCACGACTCCGAGGGCGTAGACGTCCGTGGCGGGTGTCGGCTCCTCGCCGCGCACCTGCTCGGGCGCCATGTAGGCCGGCGACCCGACGAGCTCGCCGGTCGCGGTGAGGCTCGCGGCGGCGCCGCCGAGCGGGCTCACCGCCAGCCCGAAGTCCGTCACCACGGCACGGCGCCCGCCCGTCGCCTCGACCAAGAAGACGTTGCCGCACTTGAGGTCGCGATGTACGACGCCGGCGGCGT
Organism: Thermoanaerobaculia bacterium; assembly: GCA_044866775.1. Classification (GTDB taxonomy): domain Bacteria; phylum Acidobacteriota; class Thermoanaerobaculia; order Multivoradales; family UBA5704; genus DASUNQ01. The sequence goes on from JBIOUG010000026.1 coordinate 41,663, forward strand.
GCGCCGCCGCCAGCGCGGCCGCGATCTGGCGCACTATGGCGAGCACCTCGGCGGGGGGCAGCGGCCCCTTGCGCGCCAGCCGCTCGGCCAGGGTCTCCCCCTCGAGCAGCTCCATGGTGAGGAAGGCGAGGCCGGCGCCCTCGGGCGGGGTGTGATAGACGAGGTCGAACACCCGGCAGACGTTGGGGTGGGTGACCTTGCGGGCGAGCTGGATCTCGCGCTTGAAGCGCTGCAGGATGTGCGCGCTGCCGGCGATCTCCGGGCGCAGGATCTTGACCGCCACCCGGCCGCCCAGCTCGAGGTCTTCCGCCTCGTAGACCTCCCCCACCGCGCCACGGCCGAGCGGCCGGACGATGCGGTAGCGGGCGGCCAGGAGCTGACCCGGCGCCAGCGCAAAGGCTCCCGCCGGGCTGCCAGCCCGACGGCCATCCTGAATCATGTGAACCTTTATTGTACCGCTTTCGACGGGCGCGTGCCCCTCGCTCCTACGCCAGGGGTCCCCTTCTAACAACCCAGCGAGAACGGCTTCTCGGGATCGATCCCCAGCTCGCCGATCGCCCGCGCCGCCACGGCGCCGTCGATCTGCCCGCCGGCCGCCAGCCGGTGCAGGGTCGCGACCGCGATCGACTCGGCGTCCACCTCGAAGAAGCGGCGCAGCGCCTCGCGCGTATCGCTCCGGCCGAAGCCGTCGGTCCCCAGGGCGAAGAAGCGGCCGGGGAGCCAGCGCGCGATCTGGTCGGGGACCGCGCGCATGTAGTCGGAGACGGCGACGATCGGCCCCGCGACGCCGTCGAGGACGGTCTCGAGGTAGGAGCGGCGCGGCGCGGCCTCGGGGTGGAGCATGTTCCAGCGCTCGGTCTCGAGCGCCTCGCGCCGCAGCTCCTTGTAGCTCGTGGCGCTCCAGACGTCGGCCGCGACGCCGTAGCGCTCGGCCAGGATCTCCTGCGCGCGCAGCGCCTCGCGCAGGATCGAGCCGCTGCCGAAGAGCTGCGCCCGCGGCCGCTTGTCTCCTTCCGGGGCGCCGGCCGCGTCGGGCGCCGGCGCGGGCTTGAGCCGGTAGAGCCCCTTCAGGATCCCCGCGTCGGCGCCCGCGGGCTTCGGCGGCATGGCGTAGTTCTCGTTGGCGAGGGTGATGTAGTAGAAGACGTCCTCCCGCCGCCGCACCATGCGGTCGAGGCCGTCGCGCACGATCGCCGCGATCTCGAAGGCGTAGGCCGGGTCGTAGGCGAGCACGTTGGGCACGGTGCTCGCCAGGACGTGGCTGTGGCCGTCCTCGTGCTGCAGACCTTCGCCGTTGAGCGTCGTCCGTCCCGAGGTCGCCCCGAGCAGGAACCCGCGCGTGCGCTGGTCGGCGGCCGACCAGATGAGGTCGCCGATGCGCTGGAAGCCGAACATCGAGTAGAAGATGAAGAACGGGATCATGTCGAGGCCGTGGGTGGCATAGGAGGAGCCGGCGGCGATGAAGGACGCCATCGAGCCGGCCTCGGTGATCCCTTCCTCCAGGATCTGCCCCTCCTTGGCCTCGCGGTAGTAGAGGAGCATCTCCTTGTCGACCGGCTCGTAGAGCTGGCCGACGTGCGAGTAGATGCCGAACTGGCGGAAGAGCGACTCCATGCCGAAAGTGCGCGCCTCGTCGGGTACGATCGGCACCACCTGCTTGCCGAGCGCCTTGTCCTTGAGGAGCTTGGTCAGCAGGCGAACGAAGACCATCGTCGTCGAGACCTCGCGATCGACGCCCTGGTCGAACTCCTCCCAGAAGCCGCCGTCGGGCACCGGCAGCGGCTCGCTGCGCGTCCGCCGGCTGGGCATGTAGCCGCCGAGCGCCTGCCGCCGCTCGCGCAGGTACTCGACCTCCTCGCTCTTCTCGCCGGGGTGGTAGAAGGCGGCCTCGGCGAGCTGCTGCTCGGTGATCGGCAGCTCGAAGCGGTCGCGGAAGGTGCGCAGCTCCTCGTCGGTGAGCTTCTTCTGCTGGTGGGTGACGTTCTTGCCCTCGCCCGCCTCGCCCAGGCCGTAGCCCTTGATCGTCTTGGCCAGGATCACCGTCGGCTGGCCGCGGTGCTCGACCGCCGCCTTGAAGGCGGCGTTGACCTTGAGCGGGTCGTGGCCGCCGCGGCGCAGGGTGCGGAGCTGCTCGTCGCTGTAGCCCTCGACCAGCGCCAGAAGCTCCGGGTGCTTGCCGAAGAAGCGCCGGCGGATGTAGGCGCCCGACTCGACGACGAACTTCTGGAACTCGCCGTCGACCGTCTCGTTCATGACCTTCAGGAGGAGGCCGGTGTTGTCGGCCTCGATCAGCGGGTCCCAGTCGCTCCCCCAGATGACCTTGATGACGTTCCAGCCGGCGCCGCGGAAGGCGGTCTCGAGCTCCTGGATGATCTTGCCGTTGCCGCGCACCGGCCCGTCGAGGCGCTGGAGGTTGCAGTTCACCACGAAGATCAGGTTGTCGAGCTTCTCGCGCGCGGCGAGTCCGATCGCGCCGAGCGACTCGGGCTCGTCCATCTCCCCGTCGCCCATGAACGCCCACACTTTGCGCTCGTTCGCGTCGATCAGGCCGCGGTGCTCGAGGTACTTCATGAGCCGCGCCTGGTAGATCGCCATGATCGGGCCGAGGCCCATCGAGACGGTCGGGAACTGCCAGAAGTCGGGCATCAGCCACGGATGCGGGTAGGACGAGAGGCCGCGCTCGCCCACTTCCTGGCGGAAGCGCAGCATCCGCTGTGCGCTGATCCGGCCCTCGAGGAACGCGCGCGCGTAGAAGCCCGGCGAGCTGTGGCCCTGGATGTAGAGCAGATCGCCCATGAAATCATCGGTCGGCGCGTGGAAGAAGTGGTTGAAGCCGACGTCGTAGAGTGTGGCTGCGCTCGCGAAGCTCGCGATGTGCCCGCCGAGTCCTTCGTGCTCGCGGTTGGTCTGCACGACCAGCGCGAGCGCGTTCCAGCGGATGATCGAGCGGATCCGGTGCTCGAGGCCGGGCTCGCCGGGCGACGTCTTCTCGTCGTTGGCGTGGATCGTGTTGAGATAGGCGGTGGTCGCCTTGTAGGGCAGGTGCGCGCCCGAGCAGCGCGCCTTGTCGAT
>JBIOUG010000027.1:0-48416 GCA_044866775.1 Thermoanaerobaculia bacterium
GCATCACGACGGTCGTGGCGGCTGTGGGGGGCGCGCTCCGGTCGCTCCCTGCGGACCGGCACCCCACGCGGCCACATGACTCGCGGCGGCGCCGGCGACGTCGAGAGGAAGAGGGTGTAAGGATTACAGGGCGATGCGGTCGGGGCCGCTGTAGACGTTGAAGCGGTTGGGGCGGAGGAAGCCGACCAGGGTGGCGCCGTAGGTTTGGGCCAGCTCGACGGCCAGGCTGCTGGGGGCGGAGACGGCGCAGACGATGGGGACGGCGGCGGCAAGGGTTTTTTGCAGGATCTCGAAGCTGGCGCGGCCGCTGACCATCACGATGTGGCGGGAGAGAGGGAGGTGGGAGGAGAGCAGGGCCCAGCCGATCAGCTTGTCGAGGGCGTTGTGGCGGCCGACGTCTTCACGCAGAGCAAGGAGGTTTCCGGCGGGATCGAAGAGGGCGGCGGCGTGGAGGCCGCCGGTCGCGGCGAAGACGCTTTGGGAGCGGGCGAGGGCGGCGGGGAGCTGGAGGAGCACGTCCGGGGAGATGAGGGGGCCTTGGGCGAGGGGGGCGGCGCGGAGGCGGAGGGCTTCGACGCCGGCGCGGCCGCAGACGCCGCAGGCGCTGTTGGCGAAGAAGTGGCGCTCGAGACCGGCGAGGTCGGGGAGCGGCGCGACGCCGAGGTCCACCGTGACGACGTTGGCGCGCGAGCGCGGGTCGGAGGCGGCGGGGTCGCCGGCGGCGATGGCATGGATCGCGGCCCGGTCGCGGAGGACGCCCTCGGCGAAGAGGAAGCCGGCGGCCAGCTCCTCGTCGGCGCCGGGGGTGCGCATGGTCAGGGCGATCGTGCGCTGCTCGCCGCCGGACCGCAGGCGGATCTCGAGCGGCTCCTCGGTCGCCAGCGCGTCGGCGCGGTCCTCGGCGCGGCCGGACTCGTAGCGCAGGAGGCGCGCGGCGGTCTGACCGGTCTTCTCGAGGGCGGGCACGGCGCTAGCTTGCCATAGACCACCCCGCCACCACCGCCACGAGCGCACCCGGAGGGCGGCGGTTACCCGTAACCTCTTGAACACGGGTGACTTCCACTCCGCTCCCGGCTCGCGCGGCATGCATCTTGCTCCCGTGCCTTCTTGCCAAGGAGGCAAGCGCATGGCGCGCGCGATCTGGAAAGGCAGCATCAGCTTCGGTCTCGTCAACATCCCGGTCGGCCTCTACTCGGCCGAGAAGCGCGAGGAGCTCGGCTTCAGCCTCCTCGACAGCCGCAACATGTCGCGCGTGCGCTACAAGCGCGTCAACGAGAAGACCGGCCGCGAGGTCCCCTGGGAGGAGACGGTGCGCGGCTACGAGTACGACGACGGCCACTACGTCGTCCTCTCCGACGAGGACCTGAAGCGCGCCAATCCCGAAGCCACCCAGACCGTCGACATCGCCGACTTCATCGAGCTCGCCGAGATCAGCCCGGTCTTCTTCGACAAGCCCTACTACCTGGCGCCGCAGAAGAAGGGCCACAAGAGCTACGCCCTGCTGCGCGCGGCCCTCGAGCGCACCGGCAAGGTCGGCATCGCCAAGGTCGTCATCCGCACCAAGCAGTACCTCTGCGCCGTCATCCCGCGCGACGGCGTCCTCGTCCTCGAGCTCCTCCGCTTCGCGCACGAGCTGCGCGACCCGGCCGAGCTCGACGTCCCGGACGAGAACCTGCGCGAGCTCGGCATCGCGCCGCGCGAGGTCGAGATGGCCGAGCGCCTGATCGAGGGCATGGCCGGCGAGTGGCGGCCCGAGCAGTACCGCGACGACTACTACTCCGACCTGATGAAGCTGATCGAGAAGCGCGTCGAGTCGGGGCAGCTCGAGGGCGTCGAGGAGCCGGCGCCGAAGCCCGCGGCGGCGGCGGGCGGCAAGGTCGTCGACCTCATGGCCCTCTTGAAGCGCAGCGTCGAGGAGACCGGCAAGGAGCGCCGCAGCGCCAAGCGCGCCGGCGCCGCGCCGCGCGGCCCCAGGCGGCGGCCGGCCGCCGCCAAGCGCGCCGTTCGCAAGCCGTCGGCCAGCACCCGCGCGCGCGCCAAGAAGAGCGCCTGACCCAGAGCCCGCCCCATGCCGCTCGCCGAGTATCGACGGAAGAGGAACTTCTCCGTCACCCCGGAGCCGGCCGGCAAGCCGGCCCGCGCCGCGGCGAAGAAGAAGAAGACCAAGGCGCGCGCGGCACCCAAGCTCACCTTCGTCATCCAGAAGCACGCCGCCCGCCGCCTGCACTACGACTTCCGCCTCGAGATGGACGGCGTGCTGCGGAGCTGGGCCGTGCCCAAGGGGCCGAGCCTCGACCCGGGCGAGAAGCGGCTCGCCGTCCACGTCGAGGACCACCCGCTCGAGTACGGCGACTTCGAGGGCGTCATCCCCGAGGGCCAGTACGGCGGCGGCACCGTGCTGCTCTGGGACAACGGCACCTGGCAGCCGGAGGGCGACCCGGTGCGCGACTACCGCGCCGGCAAGCTCAAGTTCCGTCTCGACGGCAAGAAGCTCAAGGGCGGCTGGATGCTGGTGCGCACCCGCGGCCGCGGCGACGACGACGGCAAGGAGAACTGGCTGCTGATCAAGGAGCGCGACGAGAGCGCCCGGCCCGGCAGCGGCGACGCCGTCGTGCGCGAGCGGCCGGAGAGCGCCGCCAGCGGGCAGACGATCGAGGAGATCGCGGCCGACCCGCAGCGGGTGTGGGAGTCGAACCGCGAGGAGAAGGAGGCGGCTTCCGGCTCGGCGCGGGCGCGCATCCGCGCGGCGGCGAAGAAGGCCGCGGCGCGCCAGGCGGGCGCGCGGCGCGGCAAGAAGGGAGCGCAGGCGACGGCGCCGCGCGCCGCGGCGGCGCTCGACCCGAGCCCGCTGCCCGGCGCGCGCAAGGCGCGGATGCCGCACGACGTCGAGCCGCAGCTCGCCACCCTCGTCGCCGAGCCGCCCCCGGGCCCCGAGTGGCTGCACGAGATCAAGTACGACGGCTATCGCCTGCTCTGCGCGCTCGCCGACGGCAGCGCCCGGCTCCTCACCCGCCACGCCAAGGACTGGAGCGACCGCTTCGCCGGCGTGGCGCGCGCCGCCGCCGCGCTGCCGGCGCGCCAGGCGCTGGTCGACGGCGAGGTCGTCGTCCTCCAGCCCGACGGCACGACCAGCTTCCAGGCCCTCCAGAACGCCCTCAACAACCGCCGCGCCGAGGACCTCGTCTACTTCGCCTTCGACCTCCTCTACCTCGACGGCTGGGACATCCGCGCGGCGCCGCTGGCCGAGCGCAAGCGCCTCTTGGCGGCGCTCCTCGCCGGCGACCCCGCCGGCGGCACCGTCCGCCTCTCCGATCACGTGGCCGGGCGCGGCGAGGAGTTCTTCCGCCACGCCTGCGGCGCCGGGCTCGAGGGGATGGTCGCGAAGCGCGCCGACCGCCCCTACCGTTCCGGGCGCGGGCGCGACTGGCTCAAGGTCAAGTGCCTGGAGCGGCAGGAGTTCGTGATCGTCGGCTTCACCGACCCCGAGCGCTCGCGGGTCGGCTTCGGCGCGCTGCTGCTGGCCGTCCGCGACCCGCAGGCGAAGGAGCACGGCGGCCTCGTGTTCGCGGGCAAGGTCGGGACCGGGTTCGACGAGCGCACCCTCCGCGACCTCCGCCGCCGGCTCGGCAAGCTCGAGCGCGCGACGCCGGCCTTCGCCAACGCGCCGCGCGGCGCCGAGGCCCGGCGCTCGCACTGGGTCGAGCCCAAGCTGGTCGCCGAGGTGGCGTTCACCGAGTGGACGGACGAGGGCCTCCTGCGCCACCCGTCCTTCGTCGGCCTGCGCGAGGACAAGAAGCCGGCCGAGGTGGTGCGCGAGCGGCCGCAGCCGGTCGCCAAGGCCGCCGCCGCCGAGCGTGGTGCGGCGACCGGCGCGCCCAACCCCGGGCGCCGCCGCAAGGAGGCGGTGGAGATCGCCGGCGTCCGCCTCAGCAACCCCGAGAAGGTCCTCTATCCCGAGCAGGGCCTCACCAAGCGCGACCTGGCGCTCTACTACGAGCGGATCGCCGACTGGATCCTGCCCCACCTCGTCGGGCGCCCGCTGACCCTCCTGCGCTGCCCGGAAGGGCGGACCAAGCAGTGCTTCTTCCAGAAGCACATGAGCGAGCACGTGCCCGACTCGATCGAGCGCGTGCAGGTCGAGGAGGGGGCGGACGCCGCGCCCTACGGCGCCGTCCGCTCGCTCCACGGCCTCATCACGCTGGTGCAGATGGGGGTGCTCGAGATCCACGTCTGGGGCGCCCACAGCGACAACGTCGAGCGCCCGGACCTGATGGTCTTCGACCTCGACCCCGACGAGGGGCTGGCGTGGGCGCGCGTGGCCGAGGCGGCCCGCCGCATGCGCGACCGCCTCGCCGAGCTGGGGCTCCGCAGCTTCCTGAAGACCACGGGCGGCAAGGGGCTGCACGTCGTCGCCCCGGTCGCCCGCCGGCTCGGCTGGGACGACTTCAAGGCCTTCTCGAAGGCGCTGGTCGAAGGCATCGTGGCCGCCGAGCCGCGCCTCTACACCGCGAAGATCCCCAAGGCCAGCCGCAAGGGGAAGGTCTTCCTCGACTACCTGCGCAACGGGCGCGACGCCACCGCCATCGTGGCCTACTCGACGCGCGCCCGGCCCGGAGCGACGGTCTCGACGCCGCTCGCCTGGGAGGAGCTCGACGACCCCGACCTGCGCGGCGACCGCTTCACCGTCGAGACGGTGCCGGGGCGCCTCGAGGCGCTGGGCGGCGCCGACCCGTGGAAGGACGTTCTGACCATCCGCCAATCCATCACCGCCGCGATGCGGAAGGTGGTCGAGGACACACCATGAGCACGACTCCCGAGAGACCTCGCCTCGTCCCTGGCACTGCGGCAGGCCTCGTCCTGCTCGCGGCCGCCGCCGCGCTGCTCGCCGCCGGCTGCGGCGGCGGCGCGCCGTCCGCGGCGCCGCTGCCGGCGGCGGTGGGGCAGCTCCTGCGCGCCACCCTCGAGTCGAAGACGCTGCCGGCCGAGGTGCGCGAGCAGGAGGAGCGCAAGCACGTCTGGGACGACATGGGGAGCTTCTACCGCAAGCGCTTGTGGATGCCCGCCTGGAGCGACGAAGGCGGCCCGAGCCAGGCGGCCGAGAAGCTCCTCGAGGTCATCCCCGAGGTGGCGCGCGAGGGGGTGAACCCCGAACGCTACCGGCGCGACGAGCTGGCGCGGCGCGTCGAGGAGGTCGAGCAGCTCGACTCGTTCGAGGACCCCGCGGCGCAGCGGCGGCTCGTCGAGACCGACCTGCAGCTCACCTATGCCTTCATGACGCTCGCCCACCACCTGGCCGCCGGGCGGCAGTCGCCGCGCACGATCAACGTCGAGTCGTACACCAAACCGCGCGACGTCGACCTCGCCGAGCTGCTGGCCGGCGTGCTCGCCAACCCCGAGGACCTCGCCGACCGACTGCTCGGCCTGGTCCCGCCGCACGAGGAGTACGCGCGGCTCCGCGCCGCCGTGGCCGCCTACCGCGCGCAGGCGGCGGAGGCCGAGTGGCCGCCGGTGCCGGCGGGGCCGCCGCTGCGGCGCGGCGCCCCGGACGCGCGGGTGGCGCTGCTGCGGGCGCGGCTGGCGGCGAGCGGCGACGTGCAGGAGGAGAGCGGCGGCGAGGGCGCCGCGGGCGAGGGCGCGCCCCAGACGGCGGCGGTGTTCGACCCGGCGGTCGAGCGCGCCGTGCGGCGCTTCCAGGGGCGGCACGGGCTCGAGGTCACCGGCATCGTCGACGAGGCGACGCTCGCCGCGCTCAACGTGCCGATCGGCCGGCGCGTGCGCCAGATGGAGCTCAACATGGAGCGCTGGCGCTGGCTGCCGGCCGACCTCGGCGCGCGGCACATCGAGGTCAACGTGCCCGACTACTCGCTCAAGGTCATCGAGAACGGGCGCAGCGTCTTGGCGATGCGCGTCGTGGTCGGCAAGGACCAGAGCCGCACCCCGGCCTTCAGCGACACCATGACCTTCGTCGAGCTCAACCCTTACTGGCACATCCCGCCGTCGATCCTGCGCGAGGAGATCCTGCCCGAGCTGGCGAGCGACCCCGGGTACCTCGAGCGCCACGACATGGAGGTGGTGAGCGAGGGCGGCGAGGAGCTGCGGGTGCGCCAGCGCCCCGGGCCGGAGAACCCGCTCGGGCAGATCAAGTTCATGTTCCCCAACGACTTCAACATCTACCTGCACGACACGCCGGCCGGGCACCTCTTCACCCGCACCGAGCGCACCTTCAGCCACGGCTGCATCCGCATCGAGCAGCCGATGGCGCTCGCCGACTACCTGTTCCGCGGCGATCCGAAGTGGAGCCACGCGGCGCTCGCGGCGGCGATCGCCAGCGGCGAGAACCGCCGCATCGACCTGCCGCGCCCGCTGCCGGTGCACATCCTCTACTGGACCGCCTGGGTCGACAAGGACGGCACCCTCCAGTTCCGCGACGACGTCTACGGCCACGACGCGACCCTCGAAGCGGCGCTCCGCGACGAGCCGCCGCTCGACCTCGATCTCCCGATCGTCGGCGGCGAGCAGCGGGCGGCGCGGTAGGGCGGTGGGGTCTCAAGGCCACCAGCGCTGCGCGCTCTCGATGGCGTCGAAGGCGCCGTCGAGGGCCTCCTGGCCGCCGAGCGCCGCGATGAGCGGAGCCATGGCCGCGATCTCCTGACACTCACGGGCGAGCTGCTGGACTTCGGCGGGCAGCTCCGCGAGGAGCGCCCAGAGCTGCGGGCTGGTGAAGTGCTTCAAATCTCCCTGGTCTCGCCCGCGCGGTGGGCGGCCAAGGCCTTGTCGAACAGGTCGTCGAGCTTACCGGCGGCGGCGTCCGCCTCGATTTGGCGGTCCCACTGCTCCCAGTCTTTCTCCAGCAGCCACTCGCGGAGCTCCGCGAACTCGCTCGGCGACAACTTGTCGATCTCCTCTTCGATCGTCTTGACGCTTGCCATGGCGACCTCTCCTCGCAGTGTACCACCGCCTTGCAGAGGCCATTCCTGCGGTAGATTCGCACCATCTCATGCCCGATCGTCCGCTGGACCTCGCCATCGTCGGCTGTGGCGCGATCACCGAGCTTGCGCACCTGCCGGCGGCGGCGGCGCTGCCGGAGCTGCGGGTGACGGCGCTGATCGACACGCGGCGGGAGCGGGCGGAGGCGCTGGCGCGGCGCTGGGGGGTGCCGGAGGCCGTGGCCGACGCGGCCGCGCTGCGCCGGCGGCCCGACGCCGCGCTGATCGCCCTCCCCCACCACCTGCACGCGCCGGTGAGCCTCGACTTCCTGCGCCAGGGCGTCCACGTGCTGGTCGAGAAGCCGATGGCCCTGACCGTCGCCGACTGCGACGCGATGATCCGCGCCGCCGTCGCGGCGCAGGCGCAGCTCGCGGTCGGGCTGGTGCGGCGGTTCTTCCCGGCCCACCGCACGGTGAAGACGCTCCTCGCGACGGACGCGCTCGGGCCGCTGACCGGCTTCGACGTCCGCGAGGGGCGGGTCTACGACTGGCCGGGGACCGCCGACTCGCTCCGCCGCGCGGCCGCCGGCGGCGGGGTGATCGTCGACATCGGGATCCACGTCCTCGACACCCTGCTCCACTGGCTGGGCGACCTCGAGGTCCTGGAGTGCCGGGACGACGCCCAGGGCGGCGTCGAGGCCGACGCCGAGATCCACCTGATCACCGCCAGCGGCGTGCGCGGCGTCGTCGAGCTGAGCCGCACGCGCGCGCTGCGCAACACCTTCCAGCTCCACGGCGCCGCCGCGACCCTGGAGGCGAGCTTCGTGACCGGAGAGGTCACGCTGCGGCGCGGCGGGGAGGCGATCGCCGTCGAGACGAGCGCGGACCTCCCCAAGGACGTCTTCCGCGCCCAGCTCGCCGACTTCGTGGACGCCATCCGCAACCGCCGGCCGCCGTCCACCCCCGGTTGCGAGGGGCGCCGCTCGGTGGCGCTCGTCGAAGCCTGCGCGGCGCGACGGCAGCCGCTCCTGCTCCCGTGGTTGGCACCGGAGCCGGCGGCGGCTGGCGCCGAAGATCGGGTCGAGGGATCGAGCGCAGCGGCAGCGCGGAGAGAGCGGCCCTCCGCCGGCTCCGACCCGTCCGACCTGCGCGGCCGCCTGGTCCTGGTCACCGGCGGTACCGGCTTCATCGGCGGCCGCCTGGTCGAGAAGCTGGCGCTCGAGCACGGCGCGCGGGTGCGGGTGCTGGCGCGCGACCTGGCGCGCGCCTGCCGCGCCGCGCGCTGCGACGTCGAGCTGGTCGCCGCCGACGTCACCGACCGGGCGGCGGTCGAGCATGCCGCCCGCGGCTGCGACGCCGTCTTCCACTGCGCCTACGGCAACCGCGGCACGGCCGAGGAGCAGCGCGCGGTCAACGTCGGCGGCACCGCGGCGGTGATCGACGCCACGCTGGCGGCGGGCGTCCGGCGCCTGGTGCACGTCAGCACGGTCGCGGTCTACGGCCCGATCGCCGACGGCGACCTCGACGAGACGACGCCCTACGGGCCGCCCGGGGACGTCTACGCCGCCACCAAGGCCGAGGGCGAGCGCCTGGCGCTCGCCGCCCACGGCCGCGACGGCCTCTCGGTCGCCGTCGTCCAGCCGACCGTCGTCTACGGCCCCTTCGGGCCGGTCTTCACGATCGACCCGCTGGCGCAGCTCGCCTCGCGCCGCGTCGTCCTGGTCGACGGCGGCGCGGGGCTGTGCAACGCCGTCTACGTCGACGACTGCGCCGACGCCCTCGTCCTGGCCGCGACGCGCGCCGCCGCGGGCGGCGAGGTGTTCCTCGTCTCGGGCGCGGCGCCCGTCACCTGGCGGCGGTTCTACGATGCCTACGAGCGCATGCTCGGCGTCGCGGCCACCTTCGCCATGCCGGCGGACGAGCTGCGGGCGCTCGCCGCCGAGCGCGAGCGCGACGGGGCCGGCGACGGGGGCCCGTTCCGGGTGCCCGGCCCGCCGTCGATCCACTTCTTCGCCGCCCGCACCCGCGTGCGGATCGACAAGGCCGAGCGGCTGCTCGGCTACCGGCCGCGCTTCGACCTCGAGCGCGGGATGCGGCGGACCGAGGCCTGGGCGCGCTGGGCCGGGCTGGCGCCGGCGCGCTGAGGGGGGCGGCGTGGAGCAGTGGGAGGACATCCACCGCTGGCACTGGTTCTACCGCAGCCAGTGGCAGGCGGGCCTGCGCGACAGCAAGCTCGCCATCACGCGTGCGGTCGTGGCGCTGCTCGGCGAGCGCGGCCTCGCCGCCGGCGAGGTCCTCGACTGCGCCTGCGGCCTGGGGCTCCAGGCGATCACCTTCCGCGAGGCGGGGCTCCGCGTCGCGGGCGCCGACCGCTCGGCCTTCGCCGTCGAGCACGCGCGGGAGCTGGCGCGGAGCGAAGGGCACGACGACATCCCGTTCTGCGTCGCCACCTGGCAGGAGCTGCCCGAGCGCACCGCCCGCCGCTACGACGCCGTCTTCTGCGACGCCCTCCCCTGGCTCCCGGCGCGCCGCGATCTCGCCCGCGCGCTGCGCAGCCTCCACGCCATGCTGCGGCCCGGCGGCGTCCTGCTCTTCCTCGGGGCGCGCGCCGGGATGAGCGGCGCCGAGCATCGCCGCGCCGTGCGCGGTTGGTTCCGGGCGCGGCCGCGCGTCACCCTCGACTGGCGGCACCGCGAGGGCGAGCTGGCCTGCACCGGGATGACGCTCGGCGAGCTCGGCCGCGACTTCATCGACTGGCACGTACTGTACCTCGTCGAGGAGCGCGGCGAGGCGCGCCTCGAGCGGGTGACGATCCGCGAGTCGCAGCGCTGGCACTGGCAGCGCCTGGTCGAGCTCTGCGCCGAGGCCGGCTTCTCCGACCTCGCGAGCGTCGCCCACCAGGAGTGGTCGCCCGGCGGCATGCCCTCCGGCCTCCACGTCGCCACGAGGTAGAGCGGGACGGGACGATGCGGGCCGTCGGCATCTTCAGCGACCTCGCCTACTACCCGTCGCTCGTCGCGCTGGTCAACAGCATCCTCCACTTCCGCGTCCAGGCGCGGCTCAAGGTCTACGATTTCGGCGGCCTGCCGCACCTCCTGCGCGCCCAGCTCGCCCGCCACGCCGAGGTGCTGCGGCCGCCGGCGGCGATCCTCGACGACCGCTTCGGCAAGAGCTGGAACTTCCGCTCGCGCTTCCTCGCCGCCGCCGGCGTCGACCCCTGCGAGCTGGTGCTCGACGCCGACACCCTGGTGCTCTGCGATCTCGAGGAGGCGTTCCGCGAGCTCGAGCGCGGCCGGCTCGTGGCGGTGCGCGAGTGGGTCTATCCGGACCCGGTGTGGGGGCGCGGCTACACCTACCGCGAGCTGCCGCCGGACAGCGTCTTCCACCGCCGACTGGCGCACCCGGAGATCTACCGCGAGGGGCTGCCGATCTTCAACGCCGGCCTCCTCGGGCTCAACCGCGAGGCGCACGGCGCCGTGCTCGACCTCTGGAGCGAGGTCACCTACCACCTCGACGCGCTCGACGGCACCTTCTTCTGGCTCGACCAGAACAACCTGGCGTTGATCCTCGCCTCGCTGCGGCGCGAGGGCCGGATCGCCATCCACGAGCTGCCGGCGGAGCTCTGGATGCCGACCTGGGAGCGGCACCGCGAGCCGCGCAAGCTCCTGGCCTTCGAGGACGGGAGCCCGGTGCTCTACTGCGGCGACCGCACGCGGCGCCTGCGCTTCTATCACTACACCGGCGACATCGTGGCGCCGCCCGCGCTCGCCGGCGGCCGCCCGGTGACCGTCCGCTTCGGCCCGCTGGTGAGCGACCTCGCGCTCCCCGCGGGGATGTCGCAGGCGGCGCTGCGGGAGGCGTGGGACCAGGTCTGGCGCGGCCGGCACGCGAGCCCGGCCGGCGAGCTGCCCGGCTTCTTCTACGCGCTCGGGCCGCTGCGCGCGCCGCGCTGCCTGGACCCCGCCTGGCGCGGGCTGCTGGCCCGCCTCCTCGCCCAGCCGGAGCTGGGGCCGCCGGGCGGCGCGCCGCCGGACCGCGACGGGCGCGCGGTCTGGGCGCTCGCCTTCGCCTACGACTACCTCGACTCCTGCGGCTACCGCGCCGGCGAGCTGGGATGGCTCGGCAAGCCGCTCCGGGCGCTCCTCGGCGAGGCGCTCGGGCGCGACGGCGCGCGCTCGATCGCCTGGCAGAGCGACGCCGACGTGGTCATTGGCTTTGCGCCGCGCCACGCCGAGCGCCGGGAGTGGACCGGCGGCGAGCACGCGGACGGCACGGGAGGCGCCGGCTACGCCGAGCACCACCGCGGGGTCTTCCTGGACATCGCCCGCGGCGCGGACGGCGGCGCATGAAGATCGGCTTGAGCCTCCTCGCCTGGAACAGCCGCGACATCACCGTCGAGGCGCTGGCGGCGCTGGCCGCCGAGGCGGAGCGGCTCGCGCGGCGCGGCGCCGCCGCCGTGATCGTCGCCTGCGACAACGGCTCGAGCGACGGCACCGGCGAGGCGCTGGCCGCCGCCGCCACGCGCCTCGCCGTCCCCTGCCGCCTGCTCCTGAACGCCGAGAACCAGGGGATCAGCCTGGCGCGCAACCGCGTCATCGACGTCATGCTGGAGGAGGGCGCCGACTATCTGCTGCTGACGGACGGCGACATCGAGGTCGTCCCGGGATCGGTCGCGGCGATGCTCGAGCACCTGGCGGCGAGCGATCCGCAGGTCGGCTGCATCGGCGCCGACTCCTACACTCACACCCGCGACCGCGCCGCGGCGACGCCCTACCTCGCGAGCCTCGCCGGCTGCCGGATCTCGGACGACCGCGAGGAGCTGTGGGCGGCGCGCACCGGCTACGGCCTCTTCCGCCGCGCGGTCTTCGCGGCCGGCGTGCGCTTCGACGAGAGCCCGCCGTTCGACCGGCCGGGCTGGGGGTGCGAGGACGTCGACCTCGCCTTCCAGATGCACGCCAAGGGGTTCTACATCCAGACGATCGCCGGGATGACCTACCTCCACCGCGACGTCAACTCCTCGATCCCGCACCTGCGCGACCTCGGCCTCGACCCGCGCGCGGATTACGACCGCCGCCGGCGCTACGTGGTCGAGAAGTGGCAGGGAACCGGGCTGGGCGGGAAGACGCTCGACTTCCTGCGCGGGGCGGGGGCCGAGGCGAGGTTCTAGCAGGAGCGTCAACGCGATGGCGAGATCCCGCTCGGCGGCAGAGTTCTACTCCTCCGGTACCGCAGGTCGGCGGTCGCGCCGCTGTGCCCGACGGCGACCCTTGGGCGCGGCCAGCTCCGCAAGCCGCGCCCGGAACGCTCCTCGACCATCTGCCCAACGCTGTGCTCAGGTTCTTCCAGTGGGTTACGGCGAGGGAGCCTTGGGGCAAGGGTCATGTCTCCTATGAGGGAAGGAATCGCCGGCCGACAGGCCCGGCGGGGCTGCCTTCGACCGGCCCTGCATCGCTGCCCCCTGAGCTCTCGTACCGCGACTGAGGTAGGCGGTTCGGCTGCCTGGTCGGCTGCCTGGTCCCCTTTTCGCTCTCTGCCTGACAGCCCAGTCGGTATTTGTCCTACGAGGAGGCTGCAACCCTGATCCAATAATCGTTGTCGGCTAGGCCACGAATTGGCCCCAGCCGCATGGAAAGTCGCGCCGCGTGTCCCGCGGAACGGGGTCACCACACACTAGGTCAGAGAACACCGAACTGCCGAAGTGCACGCCGTTGGTCCCGCACCGCGGCGGGTAAGTCGAGGTGCGTCTTGCGAAGGAGGTTGCAGGATGAAGCGCACGAGATTGTCCTTCCTTTTGGGGCTGACGGTGCTCAGCGTCTTGCTGGCGGCCATCGTCGCTCTGGCGCCGCGAACGGCCGAGGCCACTCTCTACTCGGCTGGCATCGAACGGCCTGCCACCCACATCTGCAAGTGCCCGGTGCAGGTGGGCGACTGCGTCTGTGAGTGGACCGACCCGTAGTCGAGGACCGTCAGGGAAGGACGACACACACAAAGGCGGCGGCCGTTCCGTGCCCCTGGGAGCGCTCCGCATCCGGGGGCGGTCCGGCCGCCACACACTCGAAGCTCCCTCTTTTTTACGAGGTACAGCGGTGCGCAGCCGAACGTTATTCATTCTTGTCGTCACCGTGGCCACTCTCCCCGCGGCGCCGCTCAGCCATGCCGCCGGCGCTGGGGTGCGCCTGGAGCGGACGGCGCGTCAGGCGCTGCTTCGTGAGCCACCCGAGCGGGTTGACGAGGTCATTACCGCGCTGGGCGCCGGCACTTTGGTTCGGTCCTCCGACTTCTGGCATCCCGAGAAGCAGTCCGTCCAGTTTTTCGATGAGCAAGGGCGGGTGGCGCGCCGCATCGGTAGCTTCAGCCCGTCGCCGGGCGGCTTCTTCCGGTTGAAAGACATCGCGCTCACCGCCGACGGCACGGTCTGGGTGGCCGACGTGATCGGCCGGCTCAGCTTCTTCAGAGCGACCGGCCAGTTGCTGGGGACGATGTTGGTCCAGAACCCCGGCTATCAAGTGGACGGGCTCGCCATCGACGAGGCGCGCGGGGTTTTCTACCTCAGCGGCTGCCTACCGACGTCGGTCTACGTGGACAAGGGCTGTTCGCTGATCCATCAGTACCGCCTGGCGGACCGCACCTATCTGCGCTCGTTCCTCGCCACTGATCCGGAAGCGCTGAGCAAGAACCTGGTTGGCCTGCAGGACGTGGCGGTCGCACTCGACGCGCACGGGCGCGTGTTTGCCGCCGACGCGCCGGTGCTGAAGCTCAACCGGATCGAGCCCGACACGGGACGGGTCCGCACCTTCCCGATCGCCTCGCGCAGGATTCAGCCGGTCGGGCGAATCGAGCTCTCGTCGGCGGCCGCGCGCGCCGCTTATCGCGACGCCTACCTCATCGACCGCGTCGCCGTGGCCGGCGAGCACGTCGTGGTCTCGGTGCGCCGGCCCGCGGCGGCGGGCTACCTCCTGGCGGTGTTCACGCTCGACGGCGAGCAGGTCGCGGTCGATCTCCCCTCGCCTGGACAGTTGGTTGGCAAGACCCCCGCCGGCGAGCTCTTGTTCGGCGCCAAGATCCCGGAGGGATATGAGGTCGGACGCTACCGACTCGGTATCCAGCCGGCGGGCTCCGGCGGCCGCGGTTCGCGGTGAGCCCTCTCCGCGTTGGCGGCCGCCGCGGCGCCTGGGCGCTCTACCTGGTCTGCGGCGTGCTGATCGCAGCCTCGGCGGCGGTCATCGCTTGGCGGTTGCGCCCCGGCGAGAAGGGAGGCGACGAGCCCCGAGTTGCGGCCGAGCCCGAAGCAGTCCGGGACCTGCTCGCCCGCGTTTTTCATACCGATACCGGCACCGCACTGCGATTGGATCAGGTGAAGGCCGACTATCTCGTGCTGTACCTGTTCACGCCCCTCGACTGCGCGGCATGTCTGCCGGAGCTTGCGGCGCTGGATGAGTTCGCCGCGCAGCGGCCGGAGTTCAGGGTCGTTGCGATCATGGGTTACTCGAACCGTGACGAGGCGAGGCAAACCCGCGACAACTTCGACCTCGACATCCCGATCCTCCAGGACCCGCAGGGCGAAGCCATGCGGGCGCTCGCCCCGCCCAAGACGCCGTGGAAGATCGTCCTCGCCATGCCCGAAGGCGGGGTCGTGCTGCAGGAACTCGGCGCGCGAGACACTTTCGGCGCTGAGGCTTTCCTGCGCCGGCTTCGCCGCCTCGCCGCCTCCTGATGGCAATCGTCGACGACCTCCGCAGCGCCGCCCGGGAGCTACTCCGCCGGCGCCGGTTCACGCTCGCGACCGCCCTCATCCTCGGGTGCGGGCTGGGCGCCACGGCGCTCGTCTTCGCTCTGCTCGATCACCTGCTGTTGCGGCCACTCCCCTTCGCCGAGGCCGAGCGGCTGGTGATGGCCTGGCGGAGCCGCGTCGATGGGGGCGAGGAGAAGGGCCTGCTGCAGCCAGATCAGTTCGCGCAGTTCCGGGAAAGCGTGCGCTCCTTCTCGGCGATCGAAGTGTTCGTCGCCGGGCCCGACGTCGGGCTCGACATCGGCCTCGACGCGGCGCACGGGGGCACGGGCGCCCCGGAGCGGGTCGCCGCGGCGGCGGTGAGCCCCGGGTTTTTCGCGGCGCTGGGCGTCCAGCCGCTGCTCGGCCGCACCTTCTTGCCCGGGCAGGCGAGCGGTGAGCCGGTGGTCGTTCTCAGCCACCGCCTCTGGGAGCGGCGCTTCGGCAAGGACCGTCGGCTCATTGGCCGCACGCTCCGCCTGAGCGACCGGAGCTGGACGGTGGTGGGCGTCATGCCGCCCGGCTTCGACTTCCCGGGCGTGGATCTCTGGGTGCCCGACCCTCTCGCCGCCGGGCAGGCGATGAACCTGCCCCTGCCCGTCACCTTCGGCTTTCGCGTCCTCGCTCGCCTCGCGCCAGGCGTCGAGCTGCGGGCCGCGCGCGCGGAGGTGGTCGCGGTCGGGCGCCGGCTCGCCGCGCTCGAAGGCCGCGGCGACGTGACGTTCCGCACCGTCTCCCTACGCGACGAGCTGGTCGGTGACCAGCGGCCGCTGTTGCTGATCCTTGCCGTGGCGGTCACCGTGCTCCTGCTCGTGACCTGCGCCAACACGGCCAACCTGTTGCTCGTTCAGCTCGTCGCACGGCAGCGCGAGCTGGCGGTCAAGAGCGCCCTCGGCGCCACCCGCGGGCGCCTGGTCCGCCAGCTCCTCGCCGAGGGCTTGCTACTGAGTCTCCTTGCCGCGGGCGTCGGGCTCGGCGTGGCGGCCGTCGGCCTGCGCCTCCTCGCAGCGCTGCCCCTCGCCCAGGCCCCCGCCGGCGCGGCGCTTGTGATCGACGACAGGGTGCTCCTGTTTCTCGTCCTGGTCGCGATGGCGAGCGGTCTGCTGCTGGCGGCGGGACCGGCGATGCGCAGCGCCCGCACCGACGTGGCGACGACGCTTCGTGGGTTCGGCGGGGGCGCGACCCGGCGCGGCGGGCCTCTGCGCGTGCTCGTCGTGGCGGAGATCGCTCTCACCCTGGTGCTCCTCGTCGGAGCGGCCCTCCTGGTGCGCAGCGTCCTCGCCCTCGTACGGCACGACCTCGGCTTCGAGCCGGCGAACGTCCTCACGGGAAAGCTCGTCCTCACCGGCGCCGGCCACGCGACCGCCGGCGCGCAGGCGGCGTTCCTCGAGGCGGTGGTGCGGGAGGTGGAGCGGCTGCCCGAGGTGCGGCGAGCGGCGGTGAGCAACAGCCTGCCGTTCGAAGAAGGTGGGCTTCACCTGCCCCTGGCGGCCGAAGGCAGCGCCAGCGCAGATCCGGCGGATTGGCCGGCCGCCGACTGCGTGATGGTCTCGCCGGGCTACTTCGATACGCTCGGGATCCGGCTCACGAGGGGGCGCTTCCTCTCGCGTCGCGATCGCGAGGGCGCGCCGCCGGTCCTGGTTCTCGACGCAGGGATCGCCCGCCAGCTCTTCGGGAGCCGAGATCCCATTGGCCGGCGCGTGCAGGTCTTCGGCACCTGGCGCGAGGTCGTGGGCGTCGCCGGCGACGTCGACATGCAGGGATTTCGCGAGCCGGCGCGGCCCCTGGCTTACCTGCCCACCGGCCAGTTCCGCCTCCCTTGGCCCTTCTATTATCTGCTCGTCAAGACCCGAGGCTCGCCGCTCCACGCCCTCGCCGGCGTCCGCGCCGCGATCGCTCGCGTCGACCCCGATCAACCTTTGTCGGCGGTCACCACGCTCGCGGAGCAAGTGGCGCACGCCACATGGCGCGAGCGCGCCGTCGCGTTCCTCCTGGTCGTCTTCGGCGCGTTCTGCCTCGCTCTGGCCGTCGTCGGCACGTATGCCGTGCTCACCTTTTCACTGCAGCAACGCACGCGCGAGATTGGCATCCGCGCCGCACTCGGCGCCAGCCGCGCGGCGCAGTTGGGACTCGTCCTGCGGCAAGCAGCTCAACTGGCGGCGCTCGGCGCTCTGGCCGGATTGACCACAGCTCTCATCGCCACGCGTCTCCTTTCCTCGCTGCTCTACGGGGTCGGGCGCGCCGATCCTGTCTCGTTCCTGGTGCCTACCGCTCTCGTCGCGGTGGTGACGCTGAGTGTCGCGCTGATTCCCGCGCGCCGCCTGCTCCGCCTTGACGTCGCGCGGGTCCTCCGGGCTGAAGGCTAGGTGGTCGAAGGCCCCGTTGGGTGTGTCAAGGTCGTCTGCATGGTGCGAGGACGAAGCGAGCGCACCGCTCCACTCAGTCGCAGGTCACCCTCCACTCGCTGTCGCCGGACTCGTCGGTCGCCTTGCGCATGCGCAGCTCGCGCCCGTCCAGGGTGGCGGCGACGTCGCCCGCCCACTCGAGTCGGCTGCCGTCCGTGGTCTCGGCGAAGTAGTACCAGGTCGAGTTGTTCGAGAGCAGCGCCTGGCCGCCTGAGGAGTTGAGGACCGCGGTCTCGCCGGGAACGAAGCTCCACCACCCGGCGCTCGTCCAGCTCCCGGCGGGGGTCAAATAGTGGATCGCGAGCTTGAGCGGGCGGCGGCAGGCGTTGGTGAACCGGAAGACATATCCCTGCCCGGAGGTCGTGCCCGTCGTGGCGCCGCCGGACGAGGCGCCGCCGCCCTGCGAGTACTCCTCCGACAACTGAGCCAGCGCCTGGCCCAGTGCCTTGACGGTCTCCCCGGGCGCCGCCAGGATCGCGTTGTGCTGCCCCCATCGCAGGTCGGTCACCTCGCCGTTGCGCACTTCGAGGACGACGTCGACCCACAGCGGACCGCCGCCCCAGGCGCTGGTGCCATGGAGGCGGAAGGCGATCTCGGCACCGCCCGGGATCAGCCTCGACTCCCCAAAGCCGACGCTCTCGTACGTCGCCGTCGGCCAGGCGAGGGCGAAGACGAACTCGGCGATGGAGTCGACGAAGTCACGGTCCGAGGAGTCGCGGGCATGGAGCGCCGCCGGCGCCGCGAGCGCCAGCGCCAGGCAGGCGAAGCAGACGATCACAGCGGTGGTGCGCAGACTCGGCTTGATCCTCATCATCACCCTCCCCAACGCACAGTTGGCGCCGCCGCGCGGCGCGGCGAAGCCGTGTCCAGCGGCGATCTCTGGTCGCCGCGGTCAGGGAGCCCGCGGCCCTCCACGCGCGGAGCCGCCGAGCTCGTATGATCCTCGATGGTTCAACTCTAAGCGTGAATTAAAGGACTGTCAATCGGCGGGCGGCGGCCGGTGCCGGCTGGGGCGGGCGGGGCGGTCAGTGGCGGAGCAGAAAGACGTACTGCGTGGCCCAGCGGAGAGGAACGAGATAGCGCCCGCCGAGGAGGCGGCGCCGCCAGGGGCGGCGCGGCCACTCGTCGCGCTCGATGCGCGCGACGGCGAAGCCGCTGCGCGTGAGGACGGCGCGCCACTCCTCGAAGGTCGCCGCCCGCTCGTGGCTGTCCGTCTCGTGAGCGCGCAGGAGCTGCGAGTCGATCCGCCACTTCAAGGCTCGAACGTTGGGGACCATGATGCAGGCCTGCCCGCCGGCGCCGAGGACGCGGCGCATCTCGGCGAGGCCGCCCGCGGTCGAGAGGAAGTGCTCGAGCGTGCCGATGCAGGTGGCGTGGCGGAAGGAGCCGTCGCGGAACGGCAGCGCCTCGGCGTTGGCGCAGGCGACGCGGGCGGCGGGTGTGCGGCGGCGCGCGATCGCCAGGGCGGTCAGCGAGAGGTCGACGCCGAAGGCCGCCGCCCCATGCCGCAGGCCCTCGCCGAGAAGGAGCCCAGGGCCGCAGCCGACGTCGAGCAGCCGCTCGCCGGGCTGGACCTGTAAGTACTCCATGAAGACACTGTAGAACTCCTGCGGGCGAAGGTACGTCAGTCCGCGGGAGGCGTAGGTCCGATCGAACCAGCGGCGAATGGCGGCCTGGGTCGGCATCGTTCGCTTGCCGCGGGCTACATCTCGACCGGCGCCTCGTAGGTCGCCCAGGCGACGGGACTCTCGCGCAGGGTCACGCGCAGGAGGCCCGCGAACTTGCCGGCGATGCGCGCCGCGATCTTCTCGTGCAGGTAGCGGCAGAGGAACTCGGTCGTCGTGTTGGCGCCCGCGAACTCGGGCAGGTCGTCGAGGTTCTTGAACTCCATCGGCGCCAGCACCTCCTGGAGCGACTGCTGGGCGGCGCCGAAGTCGACGATCAGGTTGTACTCGTCGAGCGCCTCGGTCAGATAGGTGACGTCGACCTCGAAGGTGATGACGTGGACGAGCTGCGCCGGGCCGAAGATGTCGCCCTGCAAGGAGTGGGCGCACTTCCAATAGTCGCGGAACGTCAGCGAATACATCGACGCCTCCTTACGCAGTGAGCGGTTGGACACTATCATCGCGGGCGTCCGGAGAGCCCGCGTGGAGAGCCGTCGCCTCACGACCCGACCGGCGCGCGACCACGGCGACGTCGCCGCCTTCTTCGACGCCTGCGCCGCCGGCTACGCCGACCAGCACGGCGACGCCGGCCGGCTCCTGCGCTACCGGCTGGCGCTGCTGCGCGCCGCCGCGCGGCTGCGCCCCGTCGACACGGTGCTCGAGATCGGCTGCGGCACCGGCTTTCACCTGCTCGCGCTGGCGGACGAGTATGGCCGCGGCCTCGGCGTCGATCTCTCGCCCGCCATGGTGGAGGCGGCGCGCGGCCGGCGCGGCCGCCTTGCGGCGAAGGTCGACTTCGCGGTCGACGCCGGCGAGCGGCTCGCCACCGTCCCGGACGGCGCGGTCGACGTGGTGCTCGCGGTCGGCGCCCTCGAGCACATGCTCGACCAGGCGGCGGTCTGCAAGAGCGTCCACCGGGTGCTCGCGCCGGGCGGCAGGTTCGTCTGCCTGACGGTCAACGGCGGCGGCCTCTGGTACCGCCGACTCGCTCCGGCCCTCGGCCTCGACACCCGCCAGCTCGCGACCGATCGCTATCTCACCCGCCATGAGCTCGAGCGGCTGCTGCGCGAGGCCGGCTTCGGCGCGCTCGACCTCAGCTACTGGACCTTCGTGCAGCGCGGCGACATGCCGCCGCCGGCGGCGGCCCTGCTGGCGGCGCTGGACCGCGCCGGCAGGCTGCTCGGCGCCGGCGCTCTGCGCGGCGGCTTGCGGGCGCTGGCGGTCAAGACCTCTCCAATCCCGTGCGCATCGGCCTCCTGATCTACGGCAGCCTGGATCGCCTGACCGGCGGATCCCTCTACGACCTGAGGCTGGTCGAGCACCTGCGCCGGCGCGGCCACGAGGTGGAGGTGGTCGCGCTGCCCATGCGCTCGTACGGCCGCGCGTTGCTGGACAACCTGTCGTCGCGGCTCCTCACCCGTCTCAACCGGCCGGCGTTCGACCTCCTCCTCCAGGACGAGCTGACCCACCCGTCGTGCTTCTGGCTCAACCGCCGGCTGCGGCAGGCCGGCGCGCCCCCGATCGCCGCCATCGTCCACCTGCTGCGGACGAGCCAGCCGTGGCCGGCCTGGCAGCGGCCGCTCTACCGCCTGGTCGAGCGGCGCTACCTGGCGTCGGTCGACGGCCTGATCCTGGTCAGCCCGCAGCTTCGGCAACGGGTGGCGGGGCTGGTGGGAGCGGAGCGTCCGTCGATCGTGGCGCCGCCGGCCGCCGATCGCGCGGCCGGCGCGATGACTCCCGACGCGATCGGCGCCCGCGCCGGCGCGCCGGGACCGCTCCGCATCGTCTTTTTGGGCAACCTCTCGCCGATGAAGAACCTCCACCTGGTCATCGACGCCCTGGCGCTGCTCGGCGCCGGCGGCTGGCAGCTCGACGTCATCGGCAGCCTGGAGGCCGATCCTGGCTACGCCCGCAAGGTGCGCCGCCGCGTCGCCCGTGCCGGCCTCGAGGGGCAGGTGACGCTCCTCGGCGAGCTGCCGCCGGCGGAGGTCGCGGCCCATCTCGCGCGCGGGCACGTGCTGGCCATGCCCTCGGCGCCCGAGAGCCACGGCATCGCCTACGACGAGGCGATGAGCCACGGGGTGCCGGTCGTCGTCAACGCCGCGAGCGATGCGGCGGCGCGGATCGGGCACGGGCGCGACGGCTTCGTCGTCGCGCCGGGCGACGCGGCCGCCCTCGCCGGGCACCTGCGCCTGCTGCGCGACGACCGTGAGGAGCTGGCGCGCATGGGGATCGCGGCGCGGCGCGCCTACGAGGCCCGGCCGGCGTGGGAGGACTCCCTGGAGGCGGTCCATCGGTTCCTGCTGCGCCTGGCGGGCGCCCGGCTTCAGAGCGGTCGAAGCTGACCGCCGGCGAGGTCAGCCGGCGAGATACGACGGATGGTCGTGGCCGTCCATGGCAGCGATCCAACTGCCGTCGTCGAGCGGCAGGGCGGAGACGTGGTGCATCGCGGCGCTGTTCCAGGCGCCGGGTGCGGCCGGCGCGAGCGGCGGCCGCGCCGCCGGCCGCTCGGCGTACTCCTCCGGCGTCAGGCTGGTGATCTCGAAGGCGCGGACGGCGGTGCCGTAGCGCGGCGCGCAGACTTGCGCGAAGCGCACCAGGCCGCCGTTCCAGGCGACGAGCGGGCCCGCCGGCCGCGCGGCGCAGGGATCGCCGGCGACGATCGGGCTCCGCGGGTGCTCGCGCCAGGGGCCCAGAGGCTCGTCGGCCCAGAAGAGCCGGAGGACGTCGTTGGTGCGCGGATCGCTGGCGAAGATCCACCAGTGACCGCCGGCGGAAAGGATCGTGGCGTCGGCGAAGCGCCGCCCCTCGAACAGCGTCGCCACCTGGCGCCAGCGGGACGGGAACGGCTCGGCGCGATAGATGCGCAGGCGGTCGTCCTCGTACCCTTCCGGGAGCATGTAGGTCTCCCCCTGCCAGCGGAAGACCTGCGAGTAGGAGAGGTTGAAGGGCTCGGCGAGGACGATGCCCTGGTACTCCCAGGCCAGGCCGTCGGCGCTCGTCGCCACCGCGATCTCGCCCTTGTAGCTGCGCTCGGTCATGACCTCGAAGAGCATGGTCCAGGCGCCGTTCTCGCGGTGCAGGAACGGATCGGCGACGAAGATCGCCGGCACGTCGTGGATGTCGCGATAGGTGAGGACCGGGTTGCGGGCGCCCGGGGCGGGCGAGAGGTCGAGCGGCGAGGGGCCGGCCTGGATGCCGATCGCGAACCAGTTGCCGGGCGTGACGCGGGAGGAGCTCATGCCACCCGCTCGGCGACGATCAGCCGGTAGCGCACGAGGCCGCGCCGGTAGAGGCGCTCGCAGGCGACGCCGCCCAGGTAGGCGTCGAGCACCACCCGCAGGCCGGCGAGCGGCAGCAGCGCGCGGGCGCGGCGGTAGCGCGCCTCGGCCGCGCGCAGCTCCGCCGGCGGGCGGGCCTGGACGCCGGCCGAGAGGTCCTCGTCGTGGAGCACGCGCAGGCCGTTGCCGGTGAGCGCCCGCGCATAGGTGGATTCCGTCGCCACCGCGCCGAGCGCCCAGCGGCGGCGGACGATCTCGAGGTCCGCATCCTCGGCCGCCTCGTCGCGCGGCACGTCCTCGACCAGGACGAGCCTGCCCCCGGGCCGCAGCGCGCCGGCCAGGTTCGCGAGCGTCCGCTCGCAGCACGGGCTGTGGATCAGGGCCTCGATCGCCACCACCGCATCGTAGCCGCCGGCGACCGGCTCGTCGTAGCTGCGCAGGTGGAAGCGGCAGGAGCCGGCGAGGCCGCGGCGGCGCGCCTCGCGGCAGGCGACCCGCCACTGCACCCGGCTGACGGTCAGGCCGTCGTAGCTGCCTCCCACCCGCTCGTGCCAGCGGAAGACGGTGGCGCCGAAGCCGCAGCCGGCGTCGAGCACCCGCGGCGCGGGCGGCAGCGTCGCGGCGGCGAGCGCGCGGTCGACGACGAAGAGCCGCCGCTCGGTCTTGCGGTACCCGCCCGCGGCGTCGTCCGGAAGGCGCAGCGCCTTGTGCATCGTCAGGTCGGCGCGCGGATGGCCGAAGAGCCGCAGGTTCGCCAGCATGTTGAATCGCGACAGCCAGTCGTAGAGGGCGGCGACGTCGGCCAGCATCAGCTCGCGTACGTTAGCAGCACCTGGACCGCCTCCTCGGGGCGCTCGTCGAGCAGCGCGTAGGCATCCGCCGCGGCGGCGAATGGGACGCGGTGCGTGACCAGGCGCGCCGGCGCGAGCGCGGGGAGGAGGCGCCAGGCGACCTCCAGGCGGCGGGCCTTGCTCCAGCGTCCTGCAAAGCGCGGGGCGATGGTGCTGACCTGGCTGCTCAGCAGCCGGATGCGGCTGCGGTGGAAGGCGCCGCCCAGCTCGAGCGTCGCCGGCCGGTCGCCGTACCAGGAGCCGACGACCACCCGGCCGTCGAAGCCGGTGGCGGCGATCGCCTGGTCGAGGGCCGACGGGTTGCCGGAGACCTCGTAGGTCAGGTCGGCGGAGGCGCGCAGCCCCGCGAGCGCCGCCGGCTCGTTCGGGTCGACGGCGGCGCCCGCGCCGAGCGCGAGCGAGCGCCGCCGGCGGAGCGCGTACGGATCGACCGTCACCAGGCTTGCGAGGGGCAGC
Source organism: Thermoanaerobaculia bacterium (assembly GCA_044866775.1). Lineage (GTDB taxonomy): Bacteria > Acidobacteriota > Thermoanaerobaculia > Multivoradales > UBA5704 > DASUNQ01. The sequence goes on from JBIOUG010000027.1 coordinate 23,352, forward strand.
CGCACCAGGAGCGCGGCGGTGAGCAGGCCGACGACGCCTTGCCCGAACACCACCACCCGCTCGCCGACCAGCGGCTGTCCGTCCATCAGGAAGCCGACCGCGGTCTCGACGTTGGGCAGGAAGGCCGCGTCCTCCGGCGGCAGGCCGGCGGGGACCGGGATCAGCGCCTCCGGCGCCGCCAGGAAGTGGCTGGCGTGGGGATGAAAGCTCACCACCAGCCGCTCCCGCCATGCGGCGTCGACCCCCGTGCCCAGCTCCGCCACCCGCCCGACCGCGGCGTAACCGTAGCGCAGCGGGTACGAGACCTCCCCGGCGAGTGCGGGAAGGGTCGCGTCGAGCGGGATGCCGCGCGGTATTTGGCCGCGGTAGACCAGCATCTCGGTGCCGGGGCTGATGGCGGAGACCAGCGTCTCGACCAGCACCTCTCCCGCCGCGGGCGCGGCGAGCGGCTCCTCCCGCACCTCGACGCGGCGGGGGGCGACGAAGTACAACGACCGCATCACGCCACGCGGCCGACGAAGAGGATGCCGTCGCCGACGGGCCGGTAGAGATGGCGGGCGAAGCGCACCGACTCGGCGACGGCGTGGATCTCGGGCCGCGTGAAGGACGGGATCCCGGTCCCCAGGATGAGCGGCAAGATGTGGAGCTGCAGGACGTCGATCGTGCCGTCGGCGAGAAGGGCCGAAGCAGCGCCGCCGCCGTCCACCGGTCACCCCTCGCGGGCGGCGAGGAGGTGGCCCATGCGCAGCCGCTTGGTCTCGAGGTAGTCGCGGTTGTGATCGGTCGGCGGGGCGAGGAGCGGCACGCGGCCGGCGAGGCGGATGCGCGAGCCCTCGAGCGCGGCGATCTTGCCCGGGTTGTTGGTCAAGAGGCGCACCGAGCGCACCCGCAGGTCTTCGAGGATGGCGATCGCCGCCGAGTAGTCGCGCGCATCCGGCGCGAACCCGAGGTGGACGTTGGCGTCCACCGTATCGAGCCCGGCGTCCTGCATCGAGTAGGCGTGGAGCTTGTTGAGCAGGCCGATCCCCCGCCCCTCCTGGCGCAGGTAGACCAGCACTCCGGCGCCCTCGCGCTCGATCGCCCGCATGGCCGCCGCGAGCTGGGCGCCGCAGTCGCAGCGCTGCGAGGTGAACACCTCGCCGGTCAGACACTCGGAATGGATGCGCACCAGCGGGCTGGGCGCGGCGTCGACCTGCCCCTTGACCAGCGCCAGATGGGGGCAGGTCGAGCCGTTCTCGGTGTAGGCGAGGAGCTGGAACTCCCCCCAGTCTGTCGGCAGCCGGGTCGTCGCAGCTCGCGTCAACATCACTTCTGCTCCCGCCGCTCGCGCGGCGATCGGTCAGTGGTGCGGGCTCGGCTCCGCACCGCAGGCGGGCAGCGCCGGCGACGTCTGCTCACAGTCGTCGAGGGCGCCGTCGGCGCGCGTGCGGCCGAAGACGTTGCGGCTCGCCGGGTCGCAAACCGTCTGCACGTTCCACATCATTCCCTGATCCTCGTGACCGAGGAAGTGGCAGTGGATCACGTAGGCGCCGGTGTAGTCATCGTAGCGCTGGCGGAGCGCCACGCTGGCGCTCTTCTGCTCGCAGCCGCAGACCGACTGCACGTTCTCGACCGTCGTCGTCCACTCGCCGTTCCAGGTGGAGTTGTCGGCCTGGCAGGCGAGCGGGCACTTCTTCTCCGCGTCCTTCTGGTTCCAGATCGGACCGGCCTCCTCGTCCGTCGTCCCCGGCACCGGCAACCCGATCGTGTCCTGCCAGATGTACGGCGGGGTGAAGCGGCGGTCGGCGTTCCTCACCACCTGGAAGGGGTTGATGTGGATGTGGAACGGATGCGGCAGCAGGGCCGTGGTCTCTGGCGTCCCGGCGACGTTCGAGACCGTCCAGTCCTCGGTCGCGCCGCGCTGCATGCTGATGCGATAGCAGCCGGGGGTGTACTGATGCTCGTTGATCCAGAAGCTGCTCGGCTGGGTGCCCGGGTTGCCGTCCATGCGGAACTTGACCTCGCGGGCGGGGGTGGTCGGCTTGTCGAGGTCGGCGAGGTAGGGCGGCGTGGCCGGCCAGCAGCGGTCCGGCCTCGGGGTGCTCTTGCACGCCTTGTCCGTCGCCTGGGTGACCGGGAACTCCATGGTCTGCGCCTGCCCCTCGACGCGGACGGTGAAGAGCAGCGGCGCGCCGTTCTGGTCGACGGGCGGCTTGTCGGCCGGCAGCGCGCCGGTCGGCGGCACGCGCTTGAGGACCGGCTGCACCTGGATCACGGTCTCCTCGACCTCGGGGGCGAGGTTCGGCGCGAAGACCCGACTGTTGACGGTGTAGACCCCCGGCGCAGCGGGCGCCTGGACCAGGAAGTCGGCGCGATTGCCCGGTGAGATGGTGAAGTTCTTGTAGGTGCCCTCCGAGTCGCGGAGCGGCTGGCGGTCGTAGTTCTCCCAGGCGAACTGGACGCCGTCCTGGGCGATCTGGCGTACCTCCTTGATCCGCGGGTCGAAGCCGATCTCGAGCGAAGCCGAGGCCTGCGTCGTGGCGCCGATGAAGCGCCAGCGCTGGATCTCGCCCGGTCGCATCGTGATCACCGGCGTCGCCTGGCCGTTGACCAGGGTCTTGGGCGGGTAGTTCGGGAACCCGGGGGTGAAGAAGTTGTCGCGCTCGGAGATCTGCTGCAGGACGAGGATCCGATCGCGCAGCGTCGTGCCGTAGAGCTTCGCCAGCCAGTCGTCGAACGGGCCCTCGATGATCAGCGTCCCCGCCATCCCCTCCTGCACCTGGAGCGAGGTCGAGCCGTGGTGATGCGGGTGGTAGTAGTGCGTCCCCGGCGCCTGGTTCCAGGGTAGCGGGTTGACGTCCACCTGGTACTCGCCGACCGCGTACTCGGGGGTGCTCGGCACGCCCGTCGAGTCGTAGGGGAAGAGGTTCAGCAGCACGAAGTCCTGCGGCCGCTGCGGCGAGACGTGCGTGCCGTGGAGATGGAGGTTCGTGACCCGCTCGCCGTGGAAGCAGTTGGGATGGGTCCGGGGAACCGGCTGCGGCGCGCCACAGGGACCCGCAGCGCCGCCGCACGGCGCGTAGTCGCTGCAGTAGGAGCGCGAGTTACAGGTCTCCCCCGCAGGGCAGTCGGAGTTCTGGGTGCACACCGTGGTGTTGGTGGTGCTGCACACCCGGTTCGTGCACTGCCTGTAGGTGGCCGGAATGCACTCCATGGCCTCGGCGTAGCTCTGCGCCTCCCAGTAGTTGAAGAGGTCGATCTTGATGCGCGTGCCCGGGCTGACCGGCGGATTGGTCCGCGGGTCGGGCGGCTTGGTCGGGTCCTTGAGGATCTCCGTGCGGGCGTAGAACGTCGGTCCCGGGAAGCCCCAGCGGATGTTGGAGTCGTTCGCGTGCTCGCGATCGAACGGCTGCGTGGGATCGATCGGGTGGCCGTAGGTGCGGAGCGCCTGCTCCTGCCACCCCCAGGTGTTGCCCTGCGTACACGTGCCGCCCGCTCCGCAGTCGCCGTCGACGGCGCAGCCCTTGCCGGAGTTGCCGCAGTAGCCGGCACTGCACGAGCCCGCCGTTCCCCCGCAGTCGAGGTCCCCCAGACAGACGTTGAGCGTGCCCTGGCAGCGCTTGGCCGCCCAGACCGGGACGTAGAGGTTCTGCTTGCGCATGATGAGACTGGTGCCGACCACGCCGCCGCTCGGGCGGAACGCGGGCGGGTAGTCGGGCCGCAGGTCACAGCCCCAGGGCTGCCCCAACGGCGGGACGCCGCAGGCGGCAGCGGCCTGCTGGCCCGAGGCGGCGGGGACGGCGAAGACGGCGGACGCGAGCACGGCGAGCAGCGCCAGCGAGCGACTGAGACCCTTCCCTGTCATCGGCCTCCTCCTTCGACGAAAGTCCGTCCACGTTCGGGCAGAGCTCGAGCGGTTGCGCCGGCTGCTTCGCGCAGGCCGGCCGCACCTGCTCGCTCTCGCCGCGTTCTCTCGGATTCGCCGCGCATCCTGTCAGGCCCTTCCGCAGGCTGTCAATGAGATAAGCGGGGTCGCTCGCGCTGGGCCACCGTTCTACACAGTAGGAGCGCTTTAGCTGTCTCCAGCTTTACTGCATTGATCCGGGGAACAACTGCAGGAAGGATTGGGTCAACGGCCTTCGGTGGGAGCGAGCGCCGGTCCCCGCGCGTCCAGCCAGGTCTTGACTGCGGTCGCGCCGAGAATCAGAGCGCCGCCGGCGAGCGACCAGGCGCCAGGCCGCTCGCCGTGCGCGAGCCAGGCCCAGACCGGGTTGAGCACCGGCTCGAGGAGCAGCAGGAGCGAGGCCTCGAAGGCCGGGACGCGCGCCATGGCGCGGGTCAGGAAGACGTAGGCGAGCCCCACCTGGACGACGCCGAGGAAGGCGACGCCGGCCCAGTCGGCGGCGGTGGCGCCGGCGAGCGGCAGAGCCAGCGGCAGGCAGACGGCGAAGGTGGCGGCGTTGCCGAGCACGGCGGCGCCCGCCGCCGCGCCGCCGCCGGCGCGGCCCAGCCAGCGCAGGCCCATCACCGTCAGCCCCCACGAAAGGCCGGCGGCGGTCGCGAGGACGTTGCCGCGCAGCGGGTCGGGGGCGGTCGCGGAGGCGGTGTCGAGGCCGAGGAAGAAGAGCGCCATGCCGGCCGCCATCGCCGCCATCAGCGCCAGGTCCGAGCGCCGCACCCGCTCGCGCAGCAGCCAGGGCGAGAGCGCCAGCACGTAGAGCGGCGCCGTCGACTGCAGGAAGATGGCGCTCGCGGCGGTGGTGCGCTTGTTGGCCTGGACGAAGAGGATGAGGGTCGCGGCGTAGATGAGGCCGACGCCGAGCGAGCGCAGGCCGGCGCGGGAGGCGACGCGCGCCGTCGCCCGCCGGCTCTCGGGGATCAGCACCAGCATCGCCACGGCGGCGATGCCGGAGCGCAGGCCGGCGACCTGCCAGCCCGACAGGTGGACGGCCTTGATGACCGCGCCGCCGGTCGAGAACAGGGCCGCCGCCGCGAGCACGCCGAGCCGGCCGGAGACCGCGGCGGCGCGCTCGCCGGTGGGCGTTTCCATGGCGGCGGAGACTATCGCCGTTGGTCGCGGCGCGGCGGCAGCGGCGGAGCGACGGCTGTAGTAGCATCCCGCGGCCTTTCGGAGTCCTGTAGCTCGTGCTCAACCCAGCCCCGACGCGCTTCGTCCTCGCGGTCTGCGCCGCGCTCCTCCTCGCCGGCGCCGGCGCCACGCCGCAGGTCGCCTACAGCGTCAAGTCCGACGGCGACGACAACCTCTACTCGCTCGAGCTCGCGACCGGCAGCGTCCGCCGCCTCGGCCCGACCGGCTTCGGCGACGTCGAGTCGCTCGCCTTCTCGCCCGGCTGCGGCGCGCTCTACGGCGTCGACGACGTGCGCGACCTGCTCGTCGCCTGCAACCGCGAGAACGGCGCCTGCGCGGCGGTCGGGCCGCTCGGGGTCGACGTCACCGACACCGGGCTCGCCTTCGCCCAGGACGGCAAGCTCTACATGTCGACCGACGTCCCGAAGCGCCTCTACCAGATCGACCTGGTGAGCGGCCGCGCCGACGTCGTCGGCGATCAGGGGGTCCAGATCACCGGGCTGACCGGCCGCTACCCGACCGACGCCTGCCCTTCCGGCCTCTACGGCCTCGAAGGCGACGCCGATCCGGCGCACGGCCGGCCCGGACGGCTCCACTGCCTGGATACCGGGCGCGGCGCGGCGACCGCCATCGGCCGGCTGGAGGCGGTCAACCCCGTCGACGGCGGCATCGAGTTCAGCGGCGCCGGCGCGCTCTGGGGCCTGGACGACGAGGGGACCGTCTTCACCGTCAATGCCGCGACCGGGCGCGCCACCGTCGTGCACCGCGCCGATCCGGGCCGGCGCGGCTTCGAGAGCCTGGCGATCTTCGACGGCACCTGCTCCGGGCTGCCGCTCCAGGCGCCGCTCGAGATCCCCGCCGCCGCCCCCTGGGCGCTCGCCGCGCTCGCTCTCGCCCTCGCCGGCGGCGGCCTTTTCCTGCTGCGCCATTGAGCCGCCGAGGCCGCAATGGGTAGTGGTCATCGAATTTAGCAACCCCATCCCTTGTTTCTTTGCCCCCTGCTGCGCTACCCTTGAGGGTGACGATCCGAGCAGCACTCCCGAGAGGCAGCCAGGAGGCGACCCCGCCGCGATGCCCCAGCCCGAGAGAAAGATCTTCGTCCTCGACACCTCGGTCATCCTCTACGACTTCAACGCCCTCCAGAGCTTCCAGGAGCACGACGTCGCCGTTCCCATCACCGTCCTCGAAGAGCTCGACCAGTTCAAGAAGGGCAACTCGGTCCTGAACCTCCAGGCCCGCGAGTTCATCCGCCAGCTCGACGCCCTCTCCTCACGCAACCTCCTCGGCACCTGGATCCCGCTCGACGGGCCGACGCGCGGCCGCTTCCGTGTGTTGACCGCCGAGGACGGGGGGATCGACGCCGCCACCGTCTTCGGCACCCGCAAGGGCGATCACCGGATCCTGAACGCCGCCCTGGCGCTCGCCCGCACCGAGACCAAGCGCAAGGTCATCCTGGTCAGCAAGGACATCAACCTGCGCCTCAAGGCGCGGGCGCTGAACCTGCCGGCCGAGGACTACGAGACCGTCAAGATCAAGGACGTCGATCACCTCTACAAGGGGAAGGCGGAGCTGGAGGTGGCGGACACCGGGCTGATCGACCGGCTGTACCGCGACGGCCGCCTGCCGCGCGAGGCGCTGCTCGCCGAGAAGCCGACCCCCAACCAGTACTTCATCCTGCGCGGCGAAGGCAGCTCGGCGCTCGCCTACTACAACCCGCGCAGCGACCAGCTCGAGCCGGTGCAGAAGACGGTGGCCTACGGCGTCGTGCCGCGCAACGCCGAGCAGACCTTCGCCCTCCACGCCGTGCTCCACGCGGAGGTGCCGCTGGTGACGATCACCGGCGCCGCCGGCACCGGCAAGACCCTCCTCGCCCTGGCCGGCGGCCTCGAGCAGCGGCGCCTCTTCCGCCAGATCTACCTGGCGCGGCCGATCGTGCCGCTGTCGAACCGCGACATCGGCTTCCTTCCCGGCGACGTCAAGTCGAAGATCGACCCCTACATGCAGCCGCTCTGGGACAACCTGGGGATCATCAAGAACCAGTACGCCGAGCGCGATCGCGAGTACAAGCGGCTCGAGGAGATGGTGGAGATGGAGAAGCTCCACATCGTCCCGCTCGCCTACATCCGCGGCCGCAGCTTCGCCAACGTCATCTTCATCGTCGACGAGGCGCAGAACCTGACGCCGCACGAGGTCAAGACCATCATCACCCGCGCCGGCGAGCGGACGAAGATCATCATGACCGGCGACATCTTCCAGATCGACACCCCCTACCTCGACGCCCAGAGCAACGGCCTCTCCTACCTGATCGACCGCCTCAAGGGCTCCCCGCTCTACGCCCACGTCACCCTCGACAAGGGCGAGCGCTCGGAGCTGGCGAACCTGGCGAGCTTGCTGCTCTAGGCTAGAGGCGATCGGGCCGGTCGGGCAGAGCTGCTATCGTGGTGCTCACAGGCCGAGGCCGCCCCCGAGTCGCGGACTGAGGGACAACGATGGACTTCGACGCGCTACACGTGCGCGTAGTTGGCTTGCGTGACGCCGCCGACGAGACCATCATGGAGTTCGCTGGTGGCGAGAGGAGGATTCGTTTCGGCCGATACGGATTTCGGAACGCTGCTCGCACTTCGAGGGAGCCGGGTGCCATCGATCATCCTCTTCCGTCGCGGCTCACCCCGGAGACCCGAGCAGCAGGCAGCGCTCCTCCTCGCGAATCTTCCTAGGGCCGAGGCCGAACTCCTCCAGGGCGCGATCGTCACTTTCCATGGCGGGCGGCTCCGCGTTCGCCGCTTGCCCCTAAGCGGCTGTCCGGTCATCGCTGCCACCCACGCCTCGGCGGCAAGCGTGGGACCGCCATGCTCGAACTCAGTAGCGACACTTTGGCCAAGCGCCGCGACGGAGTGATCCTGGCCACCGGTAGCTCCTGCGCCAGGGAATTGGGGCGTTCGAGGAGAGGTGGTCACGTTCCAGCCTGACTTAGAGGTGGTTTCGGAACCGCTAGCCACGCTCGATGCCGATCACCCATTGCCAACTTCGCTGCGCCCACGGGCGCTGGCGTAAAGAGTTAGCTCCCAACGATCTAGCTCGGGATCGTGGCGCAGAATGTAGACGTCACCGTCTCCGCCGCGCACCTTAAAATAGCGATGGTCCGGCGCGAGCCAGCGGTCGAGCTCCTCTGCGACCTCGATCTCACGCTCGCCGAGCCTGAATCGGCGCGGGGTTTCTTCGCCGCGGTGTCCCGCGTAGCAGTCCACGCGCACGGTGAGGGTGTCGGTCACCGGTCGGTACTCCGACGACGTCAGACCGCCCGGCGGTCCTCCGCCGGCTGGGGCTCGGGCTCGGCGCGCCGCGCCGGTTCGAGCCGGTGCTCGCCGACCAGCCAGACCGGCTTCGGGGCCGGCTGCCACTTGAGGCCGAACTGCTGGGTGGCGGCGGCGAGGATGCGGGAGGCGGCCTCCTCGGGGGAGTCGGTGACGACGAAGCGCGCCAGGTCGGCGTCGGCGATCGTGCCGCGGCGGACCATGGTGTCGCGCAGGAAGGCGAGGAGCGGCTGCCAGTAGTCGCTGCCCATGAGCACCAGCGGGAAGCCCTTGATCTTGCCGGTCTGGATCAGGGTGGCGCACTCGAACATCTCGTCCATGGTGCCGAAGCCGCCGGGCAGGGCCACGAAGGCGTAGGAGTACTTGACGAGCATCACCTTGCGGACGAAGAAGTAGCGGAACTCGAGCCAGAGGTCGAGGTAGGCGTTGGGCTTCTGCTCCTGCGGCAGGGCGATGTTGCAGCCGATCGAGCGGCCGCCGGCCTCGCGGGCGCCGCGGTTGGCGGCCTCCATGATGCCGGGGCCGCCGCCGGTCATCACCGTGAAGCCGGCTCGCGCCAGGCGGCCACCGAGCTCACGGGCCAGCGCATAGTAGGGGGTGGCTCTCCCGGAACCGCGCGGAGCCGAAGACGGTGACGCAGGGACCGGCGAAGTGCAATGCGCGGAAGCCGCGCACGAACTCCGACATGATGCGGAAGAGGCGCGCCAGCTCCTGCCAGCGCGGCTGGGGGCCGGCGAGGAAACGCCCTTCCTCCGGGCTCTCGGTGCGCTTGCCCCACTCGGGACGGCCGGGCGCGTCGGGCGGCGGGGCGGCGGGGTCGCCCGGCTGCGGCAGCGCCTCGGGGCCGCTCTTCTTCACGCCCGGCAGTGTAGCAATGGTAGCGGAGCCGATCACCGGCCCCGCCACCTTGCGGCCATCTCATGGGTATGATTAGCCTCCAACCCGATGAGTCGCGCCGTCCGTCCCTCTCGCCCGCGGTGGAGACGCCGGCTGTGGGCAGCCGTCGCTCTCCTGCCGCTCGCCCCGGCGCTCGCCGCCGTGGCCGCACGGCAGCAGCCACCGCTGCGCTTCCCGAACGTCCTGCTGGTCACCGTCGACACCCTGCGCGCCGACCGCGTCTCGGGCTACGGCTACGGCCGGCCCACGACCCCCAACCTCGACCGCCTCATGGCCGCGGGAGTCCGCTTCACCGAGGCGCGGACGGTCGAGCCGCTCACCAACCCGGCGCTCTGCTCGATGTTCACCTCGCTCTACCCGCACGAGCACGGCGCCACCAGGAACGGCCTCGCGATGCGTCCGGGGCTGCCCTCGGTGGCGGCGGCGCTGCGCCGGCGCGGCTACCGCAGCGCCGCGTTCGTCGGCAACTGGACGCTCAGGGACCGCATCTCCGGCCTGGGGCAGCACTTCGAGGAGTACAACGAGGTGTTCACCCGCAAGCGCTGGTTCGGCGTCTTCAAGGGCGAGGCGACGGCCGAGGACCTGACCGAGGCCGCCCGCGAGTGGCTGGCGGAGCACCAGCGCGCGCACCGCCGGCCGTTCCTCCTCTGGGTGCACTACGTCGAGCCGCACGCCCCCTACCGTCTGCAGGCGCCCTTCGCCGCGCGGCTCGGCATCCGCGCCGGCGGCGAGGTGCCGCGAGCCGACCGCTACGACAGCGAGATCGCCTTCACCGACCACCACATCGGCCGCCTCCTCTCCGCCGTCGAGGGCGACCCGGCGCTCAAGGCCAACACCCTCGTCGTCTTCACCGCCGACCACGGCGAGAGCCTCGGCGAGCACGGCGTCTGGGGCCACGGGCGACAGCTCTTCGAGACCACGCTGCGCATCCCGCTCGCCGTCACCTGGCCGGGGCGGCTGCAGCCGGCGGTCGTCGAGGCGCCGGCGCTCAACGTCGACGTCGCGCCGACCCTGCTCGGCCTGGTCGGCCTGCCGGTGCCGAAGGCGTTCCGCGGCTTCGACTGGAGCGACGTGCTGCGCGGCGCGCCGCCGCCGCGCGACCGGGTGACGCTGTTCCAGGCGCACAAAGGCGCGGTGCTCTCGGCGCAGGAGGCGCGGGAGGCGCGGCGGCACGGCCTCCTCGAGGTGGCGGTCATGCGCGGCATGCGCAAGGAGATCCTGCGCTTCGAGGGCCGCAACCGCTGGCTCTTCGACCTGGCCCGCGATCCGCGCGAGAGCCGCAGCGAGGCGCCGCCGGCCGCGCCGCTGTCGGCGGAGCTGCAGCGCTGGATCGAGCAGGTGCAGCAGGGCCTCGTGGCGAGCGACCGGCTGGGGCCGGCGGCGCTCGATCCCGAGAGCATCGAACGGCTCCGCGCGCTCGGGTACGCGGAGTAACGCCGGCGGCCGATGCAGCCGGTCTTCCTCCTCGCCGACAGCCAGCTCCTGTTCCGCACACAGGGCGGCGCGCCGCTGCTCGAGCGGCTGGCGGCGGTGCTCACGGAGCGGGCGGCGATGACCGAGCCGCAGACACCAGGTGGGCCGGCCGCCGCCTACCTCGGCGCCTCGAACGGCGACGAGCCCACCTTCTTCGAGCTCTTCCGCGCCGCCATGGACCAGCTCGCGGTGCGCGACTGCCGGCACGTCCCGGCGCAGCCGACGGCCGACGACCTCGCCTTCCTCGAGCGGGCGGACCTGGTGCTGCTCGCCGGCGGCGATGCGCGGCGCGGCCTCGCGGCGTTCCGCGACGCCGGCGTCGAGACGCTGCTCCTCGCCCGCTACTACCAGGACGCCGTGCTGGTCGGCGTGTCGGCGGGAGCGGTACAGCTCGGGATCCGCTTCTGGAGCGAGGGCGTCGACGGCGCCGCCGGGGAGACGGTGGACGGGCTGCCGGTCGTGCCCTCGCTCGTCGACGTCCACGACGAGCCGGACTGGGAGCGGCTGCGCCGCCTCCTCGCCGCGATGCCGCCCGGGGTCAGCGGCCTCGGCATCCCGGCCGGAGGCGCGGCGATCTATCACCCGGACGGCACGATCGAGCCGGTCGCGCGGCCGCTCGTCGAGCTGCAGCTCGGCGAGGGCGGCATCCGCGAGGCGCTGCTCCTCCCCGGTGCGGCCGAGCCGGAGCCCGGGGCGGCGACGTGAAGCTCTATGCCATCGCCGACCTCCACCTGCGCTACGAGGTCAACCGCCACGCCCTCGAGGCGCTGCCGCCGCATCCCGGCGACTGGCTGATCCTCGCCGGCGACGTCGGCGAGACCGAGGCCCAGCTCGCCTGGGCCCTCGACCTCCTGACGCGCCGCTTCGCGCGCCTGCTCTGGGTGCCGGGTAACCACGACCTCTGGACGCCGCCGGGCGCCGGCGGCGCCGCGGACGACGGCCGGGACGCGAGAGGCCAGGTGAAGTACGACCGCCTCGTCGGCCTCTGCCGGAGCTACGGCGTCCTCACCCCCGAGGATCCCTACCCGCTCTGGCCGGGCCCGGGCGGGCCGTGCCTGGTGGCGCCGCTCTTCCTCCTCTACGACTACACCTTCCGCCCCGACGAGGTGCCGGTCGAGGACGCGGTCCGCTGGGCGGCCGAGGAGAACGTCGTCTGCTCCGACGAGGTGCTCCTCCACCCCGATCCCTACCCGAGCCGCGCCGCCTGGTGCGCCGCCCGCTGCGACGCGACCGAGCCGCGCCTCGCCGAGGCCGCCGCGCGGGCGCCGCTCGTCCTCGTCAACCACTTCCCGCTGCGCCGCGACCTCGCCATCCTGCCGCGGGTGCCCCGCTTCGCCGTCTGGTGCGGCACCCGCCGCACCGAGGACTGGCACCTCCGCTTCCACGCCCGCGCCGTCGTCTACGGCCATCTCCACATCCGCAGCACCCAGTGGCGCGACGGCATCCGCTGCGAGGAGGTCTCGCTCGGCTACCCGCAGAACTGGGAGCCCCGCCGCGGCCTCACCGGCTACCTGCGCGAGATCCTGCCGGGAATCGAGGGTCCGTCGTAGCGGGCCCGTTGGCGTGACTCTTGCGCGCTTCTTACTCCGACAATGCGTTTGAGCGACACTCTGGACCTGCTGGCGCGGAAGCTCGAGAGCTGGGTGCGGGCCCTCGTGCTCCACCTGCCCAACCTCGTCGTCGCGCTCCTCCTCCTCGTCCTCTTCTGGCTCCTGGCGCGCGCCGTGCGGCACCTGGCCGCCCGGCTCCTCGGCAGGGTGTCGCACAGCGGCCAGGTCACGCGCCTGCTCGCGAACGCCCTCTTCCTGGCGGTCGTCGGTGCGGGCCTGTTCATCGCCCTGGGCGTCCTCGGCCTGGACAAGACCGTCGCCTCGCTCCTCGCCGGCGCCGGCATCCTCGGCATCGCGCTCGGGTTCGCGCTCCAGGACGTGGCCGCCAACGTCATGGCCGGCGTCTTCCTCGCGGTCGAGCGCCCGTTCCGCCACGGCCATCTCGTCGAGACGAAGGACCACTTCGGCGCCGTCGAGCGGGTGAGCCTGCGCTGGACCGAGCTGCGCACTCCGGACGGGCAGCACGTCCTCATCCCCAACAAGGAGGTCTTCGGCAATCCGCTGGTCAACTTCAGCCTCTCCGGCCGCCGGCGGGTGGACGTCAAGGTCGGCGTCGCCTACGGCGACGACCTCGAGCGGGCGCGCGAGATCGCCCGGCGGGCGGTCGAGGCCGTGCCGTCGCGCCTCCCCGAAACCGAGGTCGAGGTCTTCTGGACCGAATTCGCCGCCAGCGCGATCGACCTCGTGGTCCGCTTCTGGATCCGCTTCGTCAAGCAGGCCGATTACTTCCAAGCCCGCAGCGAGGCGATCGAGGCCCTCAAGTCCGCCTTCGACGCGGCGGGCATCACCATCCCCTACCCGATCCGCACCCTGGAGTTCGGCCCCAAGGGCGGCGTGCCACTCGCGGAGGCGCTGGCGGCGCCGCACGTGCCGGGCGAGGCGCCGCCGCAAGACCGCTGAGAGCGCTCGGGATCGGACCCCTTATGCTACTGTTCTCACGGGTTTGCGAGCCGCCAGCCCGACCAATCCATGCACGAGAGCCATCTTCGCTGGCAGACCCCGCACCTCGGGGGGCGGGAATTCGAGATGCTGGTCTTCGGGCACGCCGGCTATCCGGTGGTGCTCTTCCCGACCTCGCTCGGGCGCTACTATCAGAACAAGGACTTCAAGCTGGTCGACGCCGTCGCGCCGCTCGTCGACGCCGGGCGGGTCAAGATCTACTGTCCGGACGCGATCGACGAAGAGAGCTGGTACAACCGCTCGCTCCACCCCGCCGACCGCATCCGCACCCACGTCGCCTACGAGAACGTGATCCTGCACGACGTCTTCGAGCACGCGCGGCGCGACACCGGGCGGGAGCGGGTGGCGGTCGCGGGCTGCAGCTTCGGCGGCTACCACGCCGCGAACCTCGCCTTCCGCCACCCCGACGCCGTCGGCTACATGATCAGCATGGGCGGCTCGTTCGACATCCGTTCGTTCCTCGACGGCTGGTACGGCGACGACGCCTACTTCAACAATCCCGTCGACTATCTGCCGGGCCTCGAGGACCCCTGGTACCTCGACCGCCTGCGCGCCATGGGGATCGTCCTCGGCACCTCGGAGTGGGACATCTCCCGCGAGGCCAACCTCCACCTCTCGCGCCTGCTCGAGCAGAAGGGGATCCCGTACTGGCTGGACGTGCGCCCCAACTCGCCGCACGACTGGCCCGCCTGGCGCGAAGTGTTCCCCACCTACCTTTCACGGATCGAGGGCTGAGCGCGCATGATGAAGAAGGTCGGCATCCTCTTCGGCCAGGAGAACACCTTCCCGCAGGCCTTCGTCGAGCGGATCAACGCCAAGCGCCCCGACGGCGTCGTCGCCGAGCCGGTGCGCATCGACAAGCTGATGCAAGGCGAGGACAGCGGCTACGCGGTGATCCTGGACCGCATCTCGCAGGACATCCCCTTCTACCGCGCCTACCTCAAGAACGCCGCTCTCAACGGCGCCGTCGTGGTCAACAACCCGTTCTGGTGGAGCGCCGACGAGAAGTTCTTCAACAACTGCCTGGCGACGAAGATCGGCGTCGCGGTGCCGAAGACCGTGCTCCTGCCCTCGAACCAGCATCCGGCCGACACCGACGCCCGCTCGATGCGCAATCTCGCCTACCCGCTCGACTGGGAGGCGATCTTCGACTACGTCGGCTTCCCGGCCTACTTCAAGCCCTTCGCCGGCGGCGGTTGGAAGCACGTCTATCGTGTCCGCGGGCCGCAGGAGCTCTACGAGGTCTACGGCCAGACCGGGCAGCTCGTGATGATGCTGCAGGAGGAGATCGTCTTCTCCGAGTACTTCCGCTGCTACGCGGTCGACCGCCGGCAGGTGCACGTGATGCGTTACGACCCGCGTGCCCCGTTCCACGAGCGCTACGTGCGCAACCCGCCGCCGATCGAGCCGGCGCTCTACGAGCGCCTGGTCGGCGACGTCCTGAAGCTCAACCGCGCGCTCGGCTACGACTTCAACACCGTCGAGCTGGCGGTGCGCGACGGCGTCCCCTACGCCATCGACTTCTGCAACCCGGCGCCCGACGCCGACCTCCACTCGATCGGCGCCGAGAACTTCGAGTGGGTCGTGGAGGCGACGGCGAACATGGCGATCCGCCAGGCGCAGGAGCACCTCCCGGGTCGCTTCAACCTGGTGTGGGGCGACTTCGTGCGCTTGACCCGCGGCTTCCTCCACGCCGAGCCGGCCGCCGCCGCGACGACCGCATGAGGTGAGCCGATGGCCGCCAACCCCATGTTCACGCTCGGGATCGAGGAGGAGTTCCAGCTCGTCGATCCGGAGAGCCGCGACCTGCGCTCGCACATCAACGAGCTGCTGGCCGACGGCCGCGAGCTGCTGCAGGACCAGGTCAAGCCCGAGCTCCACCAGTCGATCATCGAGGTCGGCACCGCGATCTGCCGCGACATCGACGAGGCGCGGCGGGAGGTGGTGCGGCTGCGCTCGGACCTCGCGGCGCTGGCGCGCCGCAACGGGCTCACCATCGCGGCGGCCGGCACCCACCCCTTCGCGCACTGGCAGGACCAGAAGATCACCGTCCATCCGCGCTACGAGGCGATCATCGAGGACATGCAGCAGGTGGCGCGGGCTAATCTAATCTTCGGCCTCCACGTACACGTCGGGATCGCCGACCGCGAGACCGCGATCCACATCATGAACGCGGCGCGCTACTTCCTGCCGCACATCTACGCGCTCTCCACCAACTCCCCCTTCTGGCAGGGCCGCAACACCGGCTTCAAGTCCTACCGCAGCAAGATCTTCGACCGCTTCCCGCGCACCGGCATCCCGGACTACTTCGAGAGCCGCGGCCAGTTCGACAGCTACCTGGCGACGCTGATCAAGACCGGCTGCATCGACAACGGCAAGAAGATCTGGTGGGACATCCGGCCGCACCCGTTCTTCGACACCCTCGAGTACCGCATCTGCGACGTGCCGATGCGCGTCGACGAGACGCTGGCGCTGGCGGCGCTCATCCAGGCGGTTACGGTCAAGGTCTACAAGCTGATCCGCCAGAACCTGGGCTTCCGGCTCTACCGGCGCCTGCTCATCAACGAGAACAAGTGGCGGGCGGCGCGCTACGGCATCTCCGGCAAGCTGATCGACTTCGGCAAGCAGGCGGAGGTCGACGCCGTGGCGCTGATCCACGAGCTGCTCGAGTTCGTCGACGACGTGGTGGACGAGCTGGGAAGCCGGCGCGAGATCGAGTTCATCGAGGAGATCCTGCGCCTGGGGACCGGCGCCGACCGCCAGCTCGCGGTGTGGAAGGAGACCGGCGACCTGAAGCAGGTCGTCGACCACATCGTCGAGGAGACGCACATGGGGCTCGTGCCGGAGGCTGCCGGCGGGCAGCAGCTAGGAGCCCGTCGCGCTGGTCGCGCGACGGAAAGCGCTCCTAGTGATTGATCGGAGCCCGGCGCGAAAGCTTTCGCGCCTAGGCTCACGGAGGAACGACATGACGTCCTACGAGGTGGCGGCGGCGCCGGAGCTGGCGCCGGGAGCCCGCAACGCGATCCACACCTGCTTGTGCCTCGCGCCGCACGAGCGGATCACGCTGATCACCGACCGCGAGGCGCTGGAGATTGCCGCGGCGCTGGCGCAGGAGGTCGAGACGGTCGGCTCGCCGTATCGCCTGATGGTGCTCGAGGACTACGCGCCGCGGCCGCTCGCCACGATGCCGGCGCCGGTGCTGGCCGAGCTCGAGCGCTCGCAGGTCTCGGTCTACGCCGCCGCGGCGCTGCCTGGCGAGCTGCCGGCGCGCATCGCCATGACCGAGGTCATCAACCGGCGGCGCATCCGCCACGGCCACATGGTCAACATCGACCGCCGCATCATGACCGAGGGGATGCGCGCCGACTTCGCCGAGGTCGACGCGCTGAGCACCCGGCTGATGGTCAAGGTCCGCCCGGCGCGTGCGATCCGCGTCACCTCGCCGGGCGGCACCGACCTCGTCGCCACCTTCGTGCCGCACCTCGCCTGGATCAAGACGAGCGGCATCATCAGCCCCGACAAGTGGGGGAACCTCCCGGGGGGCGAGATCTTCACCTGCCCGGCCGGGGTCGAGGGGCGCTTCGTGGTCGACGGGGTCGTCGGAGACTACCTGTGCCGGAAGTACGGCGACCTGCGGGCGACGCCGCTGGTGATCGACGTCGCGGCGGCGCGCATCCGCGGGCTCGCCTGCGCCGAGCCGGACCTGCTCGCGGAGTTCCGCGCCTATACCTCGACCGACGCCAACAGCGACCGCGTCGGGGAGTTCGCGATCGGCACCAACGTCGCGGTCCGCGACGTCGTCGGCAACATCCTGCAGGACGAGAAGATCCCGAGCGTCCACATCGCCTTCGGCCACCCCTACGCCGAGCACACCGGCGCCGACTGGGCCTCGACCACGCACATCGACTGCGTGGCGCGCGAGGCGAGCGTCTGGGTGGACGGCGAGCAGGTGATGGAGCGCGGGCGGTTCCTGATCTAGATGGACCACCAGCTCCGCCAGGCGTTCAACTCTTCCTTCGCCGAGGACAACTACCAAGCCCTCCTCCGCCACCTCGACGCGGAGCTCGGCCATCACGTCCCCTTCCGCATCTCCGAGACGCCGATCTTCCTGACCGCCGAGCTGGCGCGGGAGCTGGTCGAGGCGGCGCACGACGTGCTGGCGCAGGTGACGGCGCCGGGGTACCTGGCCGCGGCCGCGGCGCGGGCGCTGCCGGCCGAGCTGGCGGTCCCCGGCGAGGGCGATTACCCGATCTGCCTGCAGATCGACTTCGCTCTTGCGAGCGAAGCCGGCGGCGCGATCGTGCCGCAGTTGATCGAGCTCCAGGCCTTCCCGTCGCTCTACGGCTTCCAGTGGCTCCTCGACCGTCTCTACCGCGAGCACTACGGGCTCCCGCCGGAGCTGACGCCCTACTTCGGCGGGCTCGACGCCGAGGGCTACGTCGAGCTGCTGCGCGAGGCGATCGTGGACGGCTGTGACCCCGAGCAGGTGGTGCTGCTCGAGATCGCGCCGGAGGAGCAAAAGACGCGGCCGGACTTCGCGGCGACCGAACGTCTGCTCGGGGTGCGGGCGGTGTGCGTGACGAACGTCGTCGAGCGCGGCGGGCGGATCTTCTACCGCCGCGACGGGCGCGAGGTGCCGATCGCGCGCCTCTACAACCGGGTGATCTTCGACGAGCTGCTGCGCAAGGGGCTGCCCCTCGAGCCGCTCTTCCGGCGGCCGCTCGACGTCTCCTGGGTGGGGCACCCGAACTGGTACTTCAAGATCAGCAAGTTTGCGCTGCCGTTCCTCGCCGGCCGCTGGTGCCCGCCGGCGCACTTCGTGAGCGAGCTCGGGGAGGTACCGGAGGACCTCGGGAGCTACGTGCTCAAGCCGCTCTACTCGTTCGCCGGCGTGGGGGTGGAGATGGACGTGACCCCCGAGCGGCTACGGGCGCTCGAGCGGCCCGCGGAGTGGATCCTGCAGCGCAAGGTCGAGTACGCGCCGGCAATAGAAACGCCGGACGGCCCGGCCAAGGCCGAGATCCGGATGATGTTCCTGTGGACGGATCGCCCGCGGCTGGTGAACAACCTGGTGCGGATGAGCAAGGGCAAGATGATGGGGGTCGACTTCAACAAGGAGAAGACCTGGGTGGGTGCGAGCGTGGCCTATCATCTTCCTGCTATCTGTACATGAAGCGAAGCGCCTTGGGCAGCCGGCGGCGCCAGCTTGTCTCGTTGTGGCCGCCGCGGGCGTCGGGGCGGAACAGGAGGTGGTCCTCGTCGTAGCCGCGAGCGCGGAGGTCGGCGGCCAGGCTGGCAGCGAGTGAGAGGACAATGCCGCGGCCTTCGCGGCCGCCGGCGTCGAGGTAGATGCGCGAGGCCGGCGGGGTTGGGCGCGCCGCGAGGGCGCGGAGGATGGCGCGGTCGGCGAGCCAGAGGGAGGGGGACATGGCCAGGGCGCCGCCGAGGATCGCCGGGTGATGGAAGTGGGCCCAGAGGGCGGCGAGTCCCCCCATCGAGGAGCCGCCGACGGCGAGGCCGAGAGGCGGCGGGTGGAGGGGGAGGACGGAGGCGAGGGTGGGGAGAACCGTGCCGGTGATCCAGGCGAGGAGCGTCTCCAGCCTGCCGGGCTCGCCGGCGTAGGCGAACGGAGACAGCTCGTGGATGCGCTCCTCGCGTCCGTGATCGACGGCGATGCAGATGGGAGCGGGGCGGCGCGACCGGGACAGCTTCTCCACCGCCTCGTGCAGGCGCCAGCCGCCGGCGTGCGAAGGGGCGTCGTCGAACACGTTCTGACCGTCGAACATGACGAGCGCGTGGCGGGGCTCGCCAGGGGTGAACGCGCGAGGAAGATAGAGACGCAGGTGGCGGGGCTTGAGGTCCGGCACCGCGAAGGGACCGAGGACGTTCACCTCGCCGGGACGCAGCGGGGCGAGCGCCGCGGCGTCGAGGGCGGGGGCGACGGCGGGCCTGTCGTCGTCCGCCTGGTGGACTTCTTCAAGGAGAGCTTCGGTCTCGTGCACGGGCGGGGATCATAGGCCACCCGAGCCTGCGGCTCTGACTGCGAGAAGCGAAGGAGGCGGGAGATCGACCGCGCTGGCGCCGCCGCCTGGGAACAGCGCGCGCCAGCGGCCCGCCTCCTCTCCGGATCCTCCGGTCAAGCCGCCTTCTTCACTTGCTTCTCGTCCGCGACGAACGACACCACCTCGTCCACGACGCCAGGGTCGCGCAGGAGGCGCTGGTGTCCCAGGCCGTGCGCCACGCGGAGGCGCGCGCCGGGCCAGGCCTTGGCGATACGCCGCCCGTGCTCGAAGGGCACCTGCCGGTCGGCGGGATCGTGCACCAGGAGCATCGGCTGCGGCAGATCACGGACGAGGCGCGGCACGCTCCAGTCCTCCCACGCGCCGCCGATCTGCGCCCGGATGCCCTCGACCACGCGCGCCGCCTGCGCGCCGCGGAAACCCATGGCGTGCGCCATGATCCAGGCGAACTCGAGCGGCTCGCCGCCCGGCGCGAGGAGCACCACGCGCTCGGTCCGCAGCCCTTGGCGTAGCGCGTAGACGGTGGCCGCGCCGCCGAGGGAGTGGGCGACGACAGCCGCCGGCGGGCCGGTGACCTCGGCCACGGCGCACACCGCGGCGGCGAAGTCGAGGGCGGTGGCGCGGCGGCCGGTGGAGCGGCCGTGCGCCGGCATGTCGAAGGCGACGGCGCGGTAGCCCGCCGCGACCAGTGGGGAAACGAACGGCGCGAGCTGCCCGGCGTGCCCCTCCCAGCCGTGGGCGAGGAGAACCGCCGGGCCCTCCCCCCAGCTCCAGGCCGCCAGCCGCTCGCCCCCGAGGGCGAGGGTCCAGGCGCGGCGCTCGAGACCGAACGCCTCGGGCAGTGGAGCGGGCGGCGGGCGGCGAGGCACGAAGAAGCGGTTCGCCGCCCAGCGCTCGGTGGCGTCGGGCACGACCCGGTTGGCCGCGCGCAAAGCGCGCTGGAGCAGCCGGAGGCGGAGATCGGTACGAACGATCGTGCTGTTCTGCGGCGACGGTGCGGCGGCGGTGCTGGCCATGCGAAACCTCCTCAGGGTCGGACGGAGTCGATCAGCCGCTGGTAGGCGGCGCGGGCATGCTCCGGCGCCCGTGGGTCGCGGAGCAGCCGCTTCGAGTGGTGATAGCCGAGGACGATGCCGTAAAGCTGGAAGGCGAACTGCTCGGTGTCGAGGTCGGCCCGGAAGTCCCCCACCTCGACCGCCAGCCGCGCGGCCTTGGCGAGGGCGTTGAACCAGTCGCGCTGCGCCTGCACCAGGAACTCGCGCTGCGCGCCGGGGCGGTCGTCGAGCTCGACCGCGGCCGCGATCAGCACACAGCCGCCGGGGAGCGCCGCCTTCGACTGTGACAGGACGCTGGCCGACGGGCCGGCCTCGCCGGCGTCCCAGTCGAGCCAGTTCTCGAAGAAGGCGCGGATGCGCCGCTCGCCGCGCGGCTCCCGCAGCCCCGGCTCGACGACGACCCGCCGGAACCGCGCCACCGCCTCCTGCAGCACCTGGAGCTGCAGCTCTTCCTTCGAGCCGAAGTGGGCGAAGAGACCGCTCTTCGACAGGCCCAGCTCGGTGGCCAGGCCGCCGATCGACAGCCCCTCGAGACCCTCCTGGCTCGCCAGGCGGACGGCCTGGTCGAGGATGCGCTCTCGGGTCGCGGCACCCTTGCTCATGGCGGCGGACTATACGAACGTTCGTTCGCTTCTGTCAAGAGGGGGTGGGCCGATCGCGCGCGCGCTCCAGGGCACCTCGCGCGGGTGGACGTGGTGTAGCCCCCTCCGGAGGCGGCCGAGTCCCACGTCGTGTCAGGCGGCGCGGGGCATCTAGCCGCCCGCGGTCGCGAGCGCCAGCTCGACGACGACCTCGCGGCCTCGGACGCCGCATCCGTCCCTTCGCCCGTGAAAGGCCTCCCTGCGCGCGCCGCAGCCATCAATTCATCAGGCGAAGGGGTGGATTCACCGGGCGAAGCGCCGGATTCTTCCGGAGAAGCGGCGGCTTCTTCGGAAGAAGCAGCCGCTGCGCGAAACGAAGCGGCGGCTTCTCGCGCAGATGCGGCGGCTTTTTGAAAAGAAGCGGCGGCTTCTCCGGAAGAAGCGGCGGCTGCGCGAAACGAAGCGGCGGCTTCTCGCGCAGATGCGGCGGCTTCTTGAAAAGAAGCGGCGGCTTCTCCGGAAGAGGTACTGGGTCATTTTGAAATCGGCCGCGCCGGCCCCTTGATTCCGCGCTACCGTCTCCCCTGAAGGGGGAGACGTCCTCCCCTCCGAAACCGAAGCGGCCCGGCGAAGTGCGTGAACACTCCGCCGGGCCTTGCCGAGCACAGGAGAACACGCTCCCATGCCCGACCGCGACGAGTCTACCGCCCCCGCCGTAGCCTTCCCGCCCACGATCGCCCCCGAAGCCTGGGAGGACTTCCCCGCCTTTCGGGAGACCCTGCTGCTGCACTACTCGAACCCCGAGTACAACGCTGCGCTCCGGGCGCTCGGCGCCATGCTCTACGAGATTGCGCTGGAAGCCATCCGCAACCCCGTCTTCCCTGACCTCCCGGGTCTCTTCACCCGCCACGAGCTGGCGGCTGCGGCCGGCGACCTTCGCTGCCTGCAAGGCTTCCTCACGATGGCGGCGGAGGGACAGGGAGACCCGGACGATCCCGACGATGCCGAGCTGCTGCGCCTGACCAAGCTCGCGGCGCGGCTCGCGGTCCGGGTCGGCAAGATCGCGGCGGCGATCGAAGGGGCGGTGCGGCCATGAGGGAGCTGCATGTCGCTCTCGTGATCCTCCGCCTCGCCCGCGGCCTGAAGCAGTGCGAGGTCGCCGACCGCGCCGACATCACCTGCGGCATGCTCTGCTCGTATGAGTCCGGGAAGCAGGCGCCCCGCGTGCGGACACTCTCCGGGCTCCTGGAAGCGCTGCGCTTCACCTACGCCGACCTGGAGGAGGCTGCGGCCTTCGTCGTGCGCCTGAAGGAGCGGACGTGAAGACGCTGCGCGTTGCCAGCTTCACGGTCCACGCGACGGCCGTCCAAAGCCGGCTCTGGAAGATCGCTGCGGAGTCGGAGGGGTTCGCGTCGGTCGGGGCGTGGGCCGCGCGCGCCCTAGACGCCTACCTGCGGCAGCGAGCCCGGGCGGGCGGCCCTGTCCCCCTCGCCTGGCACCGTGGGCGTTTCACGGTTATCCTGGATGGCGAGGCGCACGCCGTGCGCGGCCACGTCTCCCCGCCGTTCGGCAGCTACCGTGGCGACGGCACGGGCCGTAGGACAATGCGCACCGGCCACCTGCACCGGCTCGTGTACCTGCCAACCGGCCGCCTGCTCGCAACCGTAGGCCGTCTCAGGGACTCCAAGGCGCTCGCGGCGGAGCTGGCGCGGCTATGGGTCCGGGGCGACGGCGAGGAGCCGGCCACGGATGCGCGGGCCGCTGTGGACTCCCTCACCCGCCACGGTCAACCTTGACCCTCGGAGGCGCCATGCGCTCTACTGCCGACGTGCCGAAGAAGAAGGCCCGCAAGCCGAAGGAAGACTTCACCCAGGTAGCCTTCCGAGTCTTCAAAGAGGCCATCGGCGAGGCGGCGGCGCCGACAGAGAAGAAGCTGTCCCCCAAAGGGGCGGCAGGACGAAAGGGCGGACTCAAGGGCGGGAAGGCGCGGGCGGCGAACCTCTCGGCGGAAGAGCGGCAGGAGATCGCCAGAAAAGCTGCCCAGGCGCGCTGGTCGAAGTGAGGCCATGTTATGCCTATCTTACGCTATAAGTGCTGTGACTACATGAGATAGACGAAGTTGGATTAGACTTAGCCCGACTGAAGCGTTACACTTCAGTCCCGGAATCCTCCGGACACACACTCTGTTAGAGAAGACTGGACACTTGGCGGGAGTGTCTATCATGAGCCTAGTCAAGATCAACGCACAGATTCAGTGGCTCTACTACGAGACGACAAACGGCAACTGGATTGCCGACTGTCCTCCCTTGGGGTTGACCATCCAGTCGGCTCGCTATTCGGAGCTCACCGAGGACATCAAGGATGCTCTCGATCTGCTCTTCCATGACTTGCTGAGTAGCAATGAGCTGGATACATTCTTGGCGTCTCATGGATGGGCTCGCACTCAAGAGTTGCCAGCTAGGCCATCCGATGCGGACTTCGATGTTCCCTTCGAACTTCTGATGGCTCGCAAGGATGGTTCCGCGACAAGCGTTTGTTAATAAGATCCGAGAGCTAGGCTATTCCTTCAAGGCCCAGCAGCGAAGGACGTTCCTCTTTCGGCAGAAGAATGGCGTTAACTACATCGCCGTCCCTAAGTCCGACCTTCTCGAAGATGACTGGGTCGGGAGCAACCTGAGACGCGCCGGACTGACGCGCGAGCAGATTCACAAGTTCATCGCCGAGGCGAAGACTTAGCGATGCGATCCGCAAAGAATCTGCCAGACCTCTGAGCCCGGGGTGTTCCCGACGCCCCTCTCCTACGGGTGCATTCGGCACCCGCCACCCGACAACTAGGCAAATTCGGCTTCCCTTCGCCCCTCGCAGCTTCTGCGGGGGCGCCACTTGACACGCCTCTTTTGCTCAAGCATAATTCGCCATTATGAACCGCCTGGACACGAAGACCCGCGCCGCCATCGTCCGCTCCCTGGTAGACGGGGTCGGCATCCGCGCCACCTGCCGGATTCACGACGTCTCCAAAGGCGCAGTTACGAAGTTGATTACGGACCTTGGCCCGGTCTGCGCGGCCTACCTGGACGAGCACCTGATCAACCTCCCCTGCAAGCGCCTTCAGGTGGACGAGATTTGGGCGTTCTGCTACGCGAAGCAGAAGAACGTCCCGGCCGACAAGGCAGGCGTCTTCGGCTACGGGGACGTCTGGACCTTCACAGCGATCGACGCGCAGACGAAGCTGGTACCGAGCTTCCTGGTAGGGAGCCGCGACGCGGGGTGCGCCACCGAGTTCATGCAGGACGTGGCGCGGCGCCTAGTCAGTCGAGTCCAGTTGACCACCGATGGGCACAGCATGTACTTGAGCGCCACGGAAGACGCCTTCGGCGGCGAAGTGGACTACGCGATGCTCCAGAAACTCTACGGCGGTGGCCCCACGGATGCTGAGCACCGTTACAGCCCAGCTACCTGCATCGGAATCGAGCGGAAGGTGATCCAGGGAAGCCCGGACCCGTGCCACGTCTCGACGTCGTACGTCGAGCGCCAGAACCTCACCATGCGGATGGGGATGCGCCGCTTCACCCGACTGACCAACGCGCACTCGAAGAAGCTGGAGAACCACGCGGCGGCGCTGGCGATCTACTTCATGCACTACAACTTCGTCCGGCTGCACTCCACGATCCGTTGCACCCCGGCGATGGCCGCGGGCGTCACGGAGCGGCTGTGGAAGGAGGAGGACATGCTCCGGCTGCTGGATGAGGCCGAGGCGGCGAGCCGGCGGGATTCAAAATGACCCAGTACCCCGGAAGAAGCGGCGGCTGCGCGAAACGAAGCGGCGGCTTCTCCGGAAGAAGGGGCGGCTGCGCGCAGTGCAGCCCTCAGCGACCGCCTGCGCGCGAGGACCATCCCGGCGCGCGTTTGCAAGCGCCTCATGCTTGGACAGTTTGAATCGGGCCAGGACGTGGCGACGCTATGGAGTTGCCCCGGTTTCGTGGACACATCATCCTTTGGGAGAAAGGAGTCCGCGATGCCAAGGAGTCGACCGCCCTATCCGCCGGAGTTTCGCCGCCGGATCGTGGAGCTGGTCCAGTCGGGTCGT
>JBIOUG010000028.1:0-21304 GCA_044866775.1 Thermoanaerobaculia bacterium
ACGACCCGACTGGACCAGCTCCACGATCCGGCGGCGAAACTCCGGCGGATAGGGCGGTCGACTCCTTGGCATCGCGGACTCCTTTCTCCCAAAGGATGATGTGTCCACGAAACCGGGGCAACTCCAGTCCTCTCCGCCCACAGCTACGCATCCGTCTTGCGCGCGAAGGTCTGCGAGATGGCCGGCGAACCATCGAGCCGGATCTTCACCCGGTACGAGACCCTGCCCCGTCGCCCGCGCCGCGTCTCGATGGTGGCCATGAAGTATTTTGGGTTCCTCTAACTGTCCCAAAATTGTCCCACGGCCCATTTCAGGTATCAAGCAGATTAGCTAAGTCCTTTGTTTTCAGTGGTGGGCGGTCAGGGAATCGAACCCTGGACCCGCGGATTAAAAGTCCGCTGCTCTACCAGCTGAGCTAACCGCCCATGAATCTAGAATCAACGACTTACGAACCTGCGCACGCGACCTGACGCCTCGTTCTTTCCCTTTTCTTTCCCTGCCAGTGCTCCGAGCGCATTGCGAAGGTCCGCCTCGGAGGTGATGTTGTAGCGGTCGAACACGGACCGTGTCTTGTGGCCGGTGACTTTCATGGCGACGGTGTCGGGCACACGCTTGCGCACCAGGTTGCGCACAGCGGTGCGGCGGAAGTCATGGAGTAGCTTTCCCCGAACGCCCGCCGCCCCGCAAGCCGACGCCCACGCCTTGCGGAAAGAGCTTATCCGCTGCCCGTGGCGGTGGAACACCCAGGGAACCAGCTTTCCCTCAGCAGCGAGGCGCTGGTGCTCGGCCCATTGCGCTTCGATGACTTCCTCCAACTCCGGCAGCAACCCATAGGGCAGCAGGCGCGCTTCGCGGTTCTTCGTACTGCCGGGCTCTAGGCGGACCGTCTGCGCCTTCCGGTCGACCTGGCCCCACGTCAGCGGCAGGATCTCAGACTGGACACGCCAGCCCGTGTAGTAGGCGAGCGTCACAATACCGCGCAAGTGCGCCGGTAGAGCAGCGCGCACGTCGGTGAGCTCATCCTCCTCGAAAAAGCCCTTGCGGACGTTATCCTCGGCGAGCATCGGTCGTGGTGTAGGTCGGTCGTCTTACTTCGCCCATCGTTATCTTCCTTCCTTGCGCCTGCGCGCTTGCTTCTTCGGCGGCTTCCCCTGGACCTTTTCCCTGCTGCGTAGCAACGCCTCCGCCCGATCCGTGAGTTGACCTCCCGCACGCCCCGCCGTCTGCTTCGTCAGCAGGCCCCGTTTCCGCGCCCGGTGGAGTGCAGCGCGCAACGCTACATCCGTCATCCCGTGTGCCTTCGCTACGTCGAGCACGGGGGAGCGGCTGGTCTCACAAGCACTCACGTAGTCGGCGGCCGGGCATACTCCTCATCAGGCCAGCCCTTCGGCCCTCTCCGCCCTCGACGTGGCCTCCGCTCCGGATCGAACCCGAGCGCACCGACAGTCACGTCATAGAGCGTCGTGATGCGATCGCCGACCCTCACGCGGGTAGCTCCGACGTTCTCGGGTGATCGCCGCTGCCGTAAGTACCTCGGCAGCAGGTCGAAGATGTGGCGGCCGATCACGACCTGATCTTTGAGCACTGCGGCCGTCAGCCCGTCGCCCGCCGGCATCCCGGTGACCAACCTCGCTTTCGACCAGCGCGGCACGCTCTACGTGCTGCACGCCGACCGGCTCTACATCAGCTTCGACCAGGGAGAGAGCTTCCGCTTCGTGCACGCGCTCCCCAAGTGGGGCAACGATCCCTCGGTCGGCGACGGCGGCTCGGCGCAGTTCTTCGTCGTCGACGGCGGCACGATCCACATCGGCTTGAAGGAGGCGAGCCCCGACGGCGCCTCGCGCATCTGGTACTTGCGCGGCAAGCACGAGGCCGCGCTCAGCGCGATCGGCACGAGCAGAGGACGCTGCTGCCGGGTTGCCCCCAGGTGGCACGGAAGCGATCGAACGCCGGGTCGTCGATGCCGCCGGGGTTGAGTCCCCGGCACGGCGGCGTGGCTCCCGCCGTGCAGAAGCCCTCGGCGACCGGGCAGCCGACGGTGCACCGCCCCTCGGCTCCCAGGCGCTGGCAGAGATCGCGGCAGCTCAGCACCGTCTGCACGTTGGCACTGAAGCCGCCGGCGATGAATCCCTGCTCGCAGATGGTGAGCGGGTTGCCGCAGGTCTCTCCGGGCTTGCAGGGCGCAGCCGGGCTGTTGACGTAACAGCGGAGGGGCTTGAAGCCGTCGCCGGCGCCGCCTTCCCCAGGCGCGGGAGGTGACTGAGCCGGCGGGCAATCGACACAGCGGAAGGCGATCTTCGTCCCTGCCTGCACCTTCATGCAACCACATTTCTTCTGCTGGACGCAGAACTGATCTCCGAACTGCCCCTTGTCGCAAATCTCCGCCTTGCAGGTGCCACAAAACGGCTGGGAATTCGGGTTGTCCCTGCTGAGTGCCAACGAGTTGCAGCACTGCCCGCCCATGGCCGCGCATTGCTCCTTCCCGCCCGTCTCGCAGGGCTTGATGGCTGGCGGGGGTGGCGGCGATCCCGGCTTCAAGCAGCATTCCGTGCCATTGGGTTCACAGGGCAGCTTGCCTTCCGGACAGACGCACTTCCCCATCTTGTTGCACGTCTGTTCCCCAACGCACCTGAACCTCGGACAGGCGCCGTTGCAGCCCTTGCTCTGCGCCAGATACCGCGAACGGTTGACACACCTCGACTGGCAGCACTTCCCTCCCCGGCGGACCTCCGCGGTCTCGCAATCGTCGCCGTCGTTCTTCAGCGCGCACGGGTCGACCGTGCCGCCCGGTGGAGGTGGCGGCGGCGGAGCTTTCTTCGGCGTGCCGATGCAGCGGCATTCCTGTTGGATGCGGTCGCCGCTGGTAATTGGATTGCCGCTACATCCCCCCCTGACGTTGTCGCACCTCTCCGCGAGCTTTTCCTTGCACTTGGCGAGGCAGCCTTTCTGGGCGTCGTTGTTGTTGCAGTCCTCGGCCGGGAGCAGGAACGAGTCTTTGCACGACTCGCTCTCGCTCTGTGCCTCGGCGCTGCCCGCGCTCACACAAACCAGCAATGCCAGACCAAGAACCCGAACGATGTAGCGCATGACGATGCCTCCACGAGCCCGCCTATACCACTCGGAGCTGTCTGTGTCGTCGTTCTTCCTTACCTACGTCAGGTAGGGCACGTTGGATGATCGCCACTTCGACCGCGAGCCGGCCTCCTGAGTGTGGCCGGAGTCAGGGAACCAGCCAGAGCCCGAGCGTCACGCTCCGCTCGTCGGAGCGGAAGAACTCGCCGAGCGGCACGCGGCCGTCGTAGAAGGCGACGCCGAGGCGCCAGCGCCGGTCGCCGGCGGGGACGAGCAGGCCGGCGTGGAGGCTCGCATCGACGCTCCAGCCGCGCTCCGCCATCGCCTCGAGGTTGGCGGCCGCGTACCAGCCGAGGCGCGCCGCGCGCCGGCCGGCGGGGCGGTGGAGCTCGCGCGGCCTACTCTCATCGCCCTTACTCGACTTCACCTCGCGGACGGCCCTCCCGCTGTCTTGGCCTACCTGCTCGACTCATGGCCAAGGACGACCGCCCTGCCGGCGGGGACGGTGCAGGAGAAGCACGGCAAGCGGCAGCGCCGCACCACACCGGGCGGGCTCAGCCGCGTTACCGCCTACCTACACCCGGATGAGATGGCAGCCGTCGAGGAGCTGGCCCGCCGGCAGCGGTCGTCTCTGGCGGCGGCGGTTCGGCAGATCATCCGCGCGCACTTCGGGATCGAGGACTAGGATGCTAACGTCTGTCCAAGGGCCTCCACTGCCCGCCTCTGATCCTTCGTGAAAAAGTGCCCCTTCTGCGCTGAGGAGATCCAGGACGAGGCAGTCGTCTGCCGGTATTGCGGGAGAGATCTTGTAGCGCCACGGCCCCCACCGCCGCAGCCAGTGGCCGTCCGCAACGTGGTCAAGACGAAGCCGACGACCTCATGCGTCACGGCGGGCTGCGCCATCCTTGCCGGTCTCGCACTGCTCGCCTTCGTCTGGCTCCTGTTCGTGAGCAACTGAGCCCAGCCAGCTCCGGTTGCCGCCGTTCTTCCACGGCTCACCCGCCGCCACGTTGATGCGCTGCGCCGCGGCGCCGCCGAGCGCGAGGTGCCGGCCTCGGAGATCATGCGGGAGGCGCTGCGGCGCCACCTGAAGATCCCGGACTGACCGGGACCCGCCTCCACCGTCCCTTTTCTTTCCCCACACTTTCCCTGAGCCGGCGGAAACCTCGGAAACTTCGGAAACCTCGGAAGACTTCCAAGTCGCTTGGGATCAGTGAGTTAGGCGCAAACCCTTGAAAGCGCTGGACCTTCAAAAACGGCCTGATTAGGTCTAAAAGTCCGCTGCTCTGCCAACTGAGCTAACCGCCCTCGCTCGGGCAGTATAGATGCTGGGCAGGACCCGCCGGCGGCGAGGGAGGTTCTCGCTAGCGCTGCTCGAGAACCGCCCCGAGGCGCCCCGAGGTGAGCCGGGCGAGGGCCGGGTGCTCGCGCACCGTGGTCTCCTCGCGGCGCGCGCCGGTCGAGACGAGAGCGACCGGCGCCCCCACCTCCTCCTCGATCAGCGTCACGTAGTCGCGGGCGGCCGGCGGCAGGTCGGCGAAGTCGAGCACGCCGCTGGTGTCGCGCTTCCAGCCGCGCACCGTGCGCAGCACGGGCTCGGCGGTCTCGAGGGCGTGGCGCGAGGCGGGGAGGTCGCGGGTGACCTCGCCGCGCACGCGGTAGCCGACGCAGACCTGGAGGGCGTCGAAGTCGTCGAGCACGTCGAGCTTGGTCAGCGCGATGGCGTCGATGCCGTTCAACTGGCGGGCGTAGCGGCCGACCACGGTGTCCAGCCAGCCGCAGCGGCGGGGACGCCCGGTGACGGTGCCGAACTCGTTGCCGCGCTGGCGGAGGAAGTCGCCTTCGGTCCCCGTGAGCTCGCTCACGAACGGCCCCGCGCCGACCCGCGTCGTATAGGCCTTGAGCACCCCGATCGCGCCGTCGAGGCGGGTCGGCGCGACGCCGGTGCCGGTGGCCGCGCCGCCGGCCGTGGTGTTGGAGCTGGTGACGAACGGGTAGGTGCCGTGATCGACGTCGAGCAGCGTCCCCTGCGCGCCCTCGAAGAGGAGACTCTTGCCTTCCGCCACCCAGTCGTTGAGCAGCCGCTCGGTGTCGCGCAGGCAGGGGCGCAGCCGCTCTCCCCAGGCGCGGCACTGGTCGGCGAGCGTCGCCGGGTGCTCGAGCGGCTCGGCGACGCCGAGGCTCGCAAGCTCCTCCTGGACGCGCGCGAGCTGCACCCGCAGGCGATCCTCGAGATCGGGGGCAAAGAGGTCCGCCATGCGCACGCCGTAGCGCGCGACCTTTGACTCGTAGGCCGGACCGATGCCGCGCCCGGTGGTGCCGATCTTGGTCAGCCCGCGGCCGCCTTCGCGCGCGCGGTCCAGCGTGGCGTGGCTCGGCAGCAGGACATGGGCGCGGTTCGAGACGAAGAGGCGTCCGTCGAAGCGCACCCCGGCCTCGTAGAGCCGAGCGAGCTCGCCCAGGAACGCCTCGGGAGCGATGACCATGCCGTTGCCGAGGACGCACTGCATCTCCGGGTGGAGGATGCCGGACGGGATCAGGTTGAGGGAGAAGTGACGGTCGCGGAACTTGACCGTGTGGCCGGCGTTGTGGCCGCCTTGGTAGCGCACCACGGCGTCGAAGGCCGGGCAGAGGAGGTCGACGATCTTCCCCTTGCCCTCGTCGCCCCACTGCATGCCGACGATGACGACGTTGGCCATTGGCGATCGCGTGCGCGGGGTGCCGGCGGCGGCCTCGAAAAAGCGGGCGGACACTAGCAGATGGCCCGGGGGGCGGCAAATGTCCCCCTCTCCCATGTGGGCGACGATTGCAGCTCCCAAGCCGGTGCCTTAGATTAGGCTTACCGTGGACACTTTCCTCGGCACCGCGCAGGTCCTGCTGCCGCTCGCGTACCTGGTCGCGGCGGTGGCCTACGCGGCGCTGTTCTTCGGCCGCGAGGCGGGAGGACCGCAGCCCGGCCGCGACCAGGCCCGGCGCTCAGCGACGCCGCTGCTCGCCGGCACCGTCCTCGTCCACCTTGCCTACATCGCGGCGCTCGCCGCCCGCCATGGCCAGTTCCCGGCGGCGACGGTGTCGCAGGCGCTGTCGATGGTCGCCGTCGCGGTCGCCGTCGTCTACCTCTTCGTCGAGTGGCACGGCCGCGAGCGGTCGACCGGCTTCTGGCTGGTGTCGCTCGCCTTCGTCTTCCAGCTCCTGTCGTCGGTCCTGGCCCGCCCCAATCCGCCGTCGCGCCCGGTCTTCCACGACGCCTTCTTCGCCGCCCACGTCTCACTCGCGCTCCTCGGCTACGCCGCCTTCGTCGTCGCCGCCGGCTACGGCTTCCTCTTCCTCCAGCTCTACCGCGAGCTCAAGGCCGGCCGCTTCTCGACCTTCTACGGCAAGCTGCCGCCGCTCGAGGTGCTCGAGCGGATGATGACCGGCGCCCTCTGGGTCGGCTTCGTCGCCCTGACCGGCGCGGTGGTGATCGGCGCGGTGTGGGCGGAGCGGCTCTTCGAAGGCACCTGGCTGAGCGATCCGAAGATCGCCATCACCATCGTCACCTGGGCGCTCTACGCCACCGCGCTGGTGCTCAAGCGCCTGCGCCGCTGGCAGGGGCGGCAGACCGCGCTCGCCAGCTTGACCGGCCTGGGCGTCATCCTCTTCTCGCTGGTCGCGGTGAATTTTTTCTTCACGGATTTCCATGGATTCCTCTAGGCGCCCCGAGCCGCCGCTGCTGCTGGTCGGCACCGACTTCCGCTGCTCGCCGCTCGAGCTGCGCGAGCGGGTGGCGTTCGGGGCGCGCGAGGCCGAGGAGATGCTGGTCCACCTGCTGGCGCGGCCCGAGGTCGGTGAGGCCTTCCTGCTCTCGACCTGCAACCGCACCGAGGTGTTGCTCCAACCGCGCGAGGAGGACGCCGCCTACCGCGCCGTCCTCGAGCTGGTCTTCCTGGCGGGCGCCCCCGAGCTCGAGCGTCCCGGCCGGCTCTACGTCAAGCGCAACGGCGAGGCGGCCCGCCACGTGTTGGCGGTGGCCAGCGGGCTCGAGTCGATGGTGCTGGGCGAGCCGGAGATCCTGGGCCAGGTCAAGCAGGCCGCCGCCCTCGCCGAGGCGGTCGGGGCCTGCGGCCCGGTGCTGCGCAAGCTCCTGCGCATCGCCGCCGGCTGCGGCGGCCGGGCGCGCGGCGAGACTGAGATCGCCGGCGGCGCCGTCTCGCTCGGCTACGCGGTGGTCGAGCTGGCGCGCAACATCTTCTCCGGCCTCGACGACTGCCGCGTCCTGCTGCTCGGCGCGGGCGAGACCTCGCGGCTGGTGGCGCGGAGCCTGGTCGAGCGCGGCGTCGTGGCGCTCAAGGTGGCCAACCGCTCGGCGGCGCGGGCGGCGAGCTTCTGCGCCGAGTTCCCGAGCGCGGTGGCGCTCACCTTTCCCGAGCGCCTGGCGGCCCTCGAGACGACCGATCTGGTGGTGGCGTCGACCGGCGCCGAGGAGCCGGTCCTGACCCGCCGGCACCTCAAGGAGGCGATGGCCTCGCGCCGCGGCCGGCCGCTGCTGGTGGTCGACCTGGGCGTGCCGCGTAACGTCGAGCCGACGGCGGCGCGCCTCGGCAACCTGTTCCTGCACACCGTCGACTCGCTCGAGCAGATCATCCAGCGCAACCTCCGCCGGCGGCGCGAGGAGGTGGGCCGGGTCGAGGAGATCATCGACGACGAGCTGGCGCGCTTCCGCGCCTGGTACCGCGGCCTCGAGGCGGAGCCGGTCATCGCGCGCTTGCAGAAACAGGCCGAGCGCATCCGCCAGCAGGAGCTGGCCGCAGCGCTGGCGCATTTCCCCGGCGAGACGCACGCGGAGCTGGAGCGCCTCACCCGCTCGCTGGTGCGCAAGATCCTCCACCACCCGAGCGCCAGCCTGCGCGCCCGCGAGGAGGGCTCCGAGCTGGCGCGCCTCGACCTGGTGCGCGAGCTCTTCCGGCTGGACGACGAGGAGCCTTGAGCAGCGAGGAGACCGTGCTCGGCCGTCCCCTCCGCCTCGGTACCCGCAGGAGCAAGCTGGCGATGGCACAGTCGGGCATGGTGGCGCGGGCGCTCGAGGCGGCCCACCCCGGCCTCGCCGTCGCTCTCGTGCCGCGCGTCACCTCGGGCGACGTCCTCCCCGGCGACCTCGCGGCGCGCGGCGGCAAGGGGCTCTTCACCCGCGAGCTCGAGGAGGGACTCCTCGACGGCTCGCTCGACCTCGCGGTGCACAGCTTGAAGGACCTGCCGGCCGCTGTGCCGGAGGGGTTGGTGGTGGCCGCCTATCCCGAGCGCGCCGACCCGCGCGACGTCCTGGTGAGCGAGGTGGCGGCGGCGATCGACGAGCTGCCCGCCGGCGCCGTGCTGCTCACCGGCTCGCTGCGCCGGCGGGCGCAGCTCCTCGCCCGCCGTCCCGACCTCGCCGTCGAGCCGGTGCGCGGCAACGTTGACACCCGCCTGCGCAAATGGCGCGAGCAGCGGGTGGCCGGCGTCATCCTCGCCGCGGCCGGTCTGGCGCGCCTCGGGCTCGACGACCTCCCGGCCCACCCGATCCATGCCGCCGTGATGCTGCCGGCGCCGGGACAGGGGACGCTGGCGATCGAAGTGCCGCGCGGCGGCGCCGCCGGGGAGCTCTGCCGCGCCCTCGACCATGCGCCGACCGCCCGCGCCGCGGCCGCCGAGCGCAGCGTGGTGGCCGCCTTCGGCGGCGATTGCACGCTCCCCCTCGCCGCCTGGGCCCGCGAGGAGGACGGGCGGCTCGTGCTCACCGCTCTCCTCGTCACCCCGGACGGCCGCCGGCTGGCGCGCGGCGAAGGCAGCGGCTCCGGCCCGGCCGAGGCCGCCGCGACCTGCATCGCCGCCCTCCGCGCCGACGGCGCCGACGAGCTGCTGGCGGAGCTGCGGCCGTGAGACACACCGTCGCGCCGTCGACCGAGCGGCCGGTCCATCCGGGACCGCTGGCGGGGGTGCGGGTGGTGGTCACCCGCGCCGAGCACCAGGCAGAGCGGCTCGCGAGGTCCTTCGCGGCCGCCGGCGCCAAGGTCGAGCGGCTGCCGCTCCTCGCCATCCTGCCGCCCCACGACTCGCGTCCCCTGGAGCGCGCGGCCGCCGAGCTGCCGCTCTACGACTGGGCGGTCTTCACCTCGGCCAACGCCGTCGAGGCGCTGATGCAGTTCGCCGGCGGCCGGCTGCCGCCCCGCCTGCGCGCCGCCGCCGTCGGCAGCGCCACCGCCGACGCCCTGCGCGCCTGGGAGATCGAGCCGGCCGTGGTCGCCAGCAGCGACTCCGCCTCCCTGGTCGACGCGCTGGCGCCGCACGTCGGCCGCCGCCGCCGCGTGCTGGTGCCGCAGGCGGCCGACGCCCGCCCGACCCTCGCCGACGGCCTCGCCGAGGCCGGAGCGGAGGTGGCGGTCGTGGTGGCCTACGACAAGGGACTGCCGCACGAGGCGCCGGCGCGCGCCGCGGCGATCTTCGGCCAGGGACCGCTCGGCTGGGTCAGCTTCAGCAGCCCGCGCATCGCCCGCCACTTCGCCGGGCTCTTCGGCGCGAGCTGGGCGGCGCGCCGCGCCACCCTTCGCGCCGCGTCGATCGGCGGCGTCACCAGCGCCGAGCTCCGAAGCCTGGGCGTCGAGCCCGCCGCCGAGGCCGCCGCGCCGGGCGACGAGGAGATCGTCGCCGCGGTCGTGCGCGCGGCGGCGACGGCCGGGTAGGTCGAGCTGGGGCGACCAGTCAGCCGAGTGTCGGAACCACTCGCGCGTCAGAGATGCGGCGATCCTGAGTAAGCAGAGTCGCGCCGAGGACACGCGCCGTGGCCACCAAGATGCGGTCCGCCGGGTCGCGATGGAAGCTGTCGGGGAGCGCCGCCACCTCGGCGGCGATCGCGGGCGAGATCCCGATCCGCTCGACCAGGGGCGGCGCCGTGGCCCGCGCGCCCGGTCAAGGACGCGGCGACCCGCCCGGCCTCCTGCCCTCAGCCCTTCGTCACCTGCAGCACGGCGCGGTACATCCCCTGGCGGATGCGCCGGCCCGCCGTGGTGCCGGGGCGGAGCGCCACCAGGCGGACGGTGTAGCCGCCGTGGGTGGCCTCCTTGGCGCCGACGGTGGTGTTCAGCTCGACCTCCTCGGCGCCACCGTCGGAGAGGCGCAGCCGGACGACGGCGTTGCCGGCCGTGATGCACTCGACGTCGATCGGGCAGCGGGAGTCGTGCACGACGCCCTGAAAGCGCACCGCGAGGGCGCCGCCGTCGACGACGGCGGTCTGGCCGCGCGCGAGGGTGAACTCCTCCCCTACCGCCGCCGCGACGCGGCCGGTGTCGCCGTCGGTGTACCGCGCGCCGGCACAGGCGCATGCCAGAGCCAAAAACGAAAGAGCGAGTAAGGCAGGCGACCTGTTCATGCGATTTCCACCTAGCACGGAGCTTGCCACCGGCGCCTCGACGTCTGTGTCCTACGCCCGCTGCGCGAAGTAGTACACCAGGTCCGTCGACGGCGCCTTGTACCCCATCTGCCGCAGCATCGAGATCACCTGCCCGCGGTGGTAGCTGCCGTGGTTGACCATGTGGACCACCGGCTGCCAGAGCGGCAGGGTGTAGGTCTCGCCGCGGGTATTCGTCCAGGTGATCGGGGTCGCGAGCTGCTCGTCGGTCAAGCCGGCGATGAAGGCCTCGGTCTCCGAGGCGGTCTCTTCCCAGCCGTGGATCCAGGAGAGGAGGTTGGGGAAGTCGGGGGGGCCCGGGATGCGCTCGAGCGGCAGCCCCGAGAAGCGCGACAGCCACACCCGCTGCGCACCGAGCATGTGCGCCATGGTGCCGAGCAGCGACCCGAAGCTCACCCCGGCGTCGCGGGTCAGGTCCTCCGGGGTGACCTCGCGCAGCGCGCCGAGGACCGTCCGGTCGGCCCACATCATATAAAGAATGAGGTCGCGCGCCACCGCGGCGGAGACGGACATCAGAAAACCGCCGGCTCCTCGTAGGTGCCGAAGACCTCGCGCAGGGCGTCGCTGATCTCGCCCACCGTGCCGTAGGCCTTGACGCAGTCGAGCAGCAAGGGCATGGTGTTCTGGCCGCCGGCGGCGCCGCGCCGCAGAGCGTCGAGCGTGCGCGTCACCGCTCCCGCGTCGCGCCGGGCCTTGACCGCGTCGAGGGCGGTGATCTGCCGCTCGGCCAGGTCGTCGGGGATGTAGAGGATCTCGATCGGCCGGTCGTCCTCGACCGCGAAGGCGTTGAGGCCGACGATCGTCTTCTCCCCCTCCTCGACCGCCCGCTGGTAGAGGTAGGCGGCGTCCATGATCTCGCGCTGCGGGAAGCCGGCCTCGATCGCCTCGACCATGCCGCCCAGCTCGTCAATGCGCCGGAAGTAGTCGCGGGCCCCGTCCACCATGCGCCGGGTCATCTCCTCGACCAGCCAGCTCCCGCCGAGCGGATCGACGCTGTTGATGACCCCCGACTCGTGGGCCAGGATCTGCTGCGTCCGCAGGGCGATGCGCGCGTTCTCCTCGGTCGGCAGCGCCAGCGTCTCGTCGAGGGCGTTGGTGTGCAGCGACTGGGTGCCGCCGAGCACGGCGGCGAGTCCTTGCACGGTCGTGCGCACGACGTTGTTGACCGGCTGCTGGGCGGTCAGCGAGCAGCCGGCGGTCTGGGTGTGGAAGCGGAGCATCCACGAGCGCGGGCTCTTCGCCCCGTAGCGCTCGCGCATCACCGTCGCCCAGAGCCGCCGCGCGGCGCGGAACTTGGCGACCTCCTCGAAAAAGTCGTTGTGGCTGTTGAAGAAGAAGGAGAGGCGCGGCGCGAACTGGTCGACGTCGAGGCCGGCGTCGAGGCCGTACTGGACGTACTCCATGCCGTCGCGCAGGGTGAAGGCGAGCTCCTGGAGCGCCGTCGAGCCGGCCTCGCGGATGTGATAGCCGGAGATCGAGATCGTGTTCCAGCGCGGCACGTGGCGGGCGGCGAAGGCGAACTGGTCGGTGATCAGCCGCATGGACGGCTTGGGCGGGAAGATGTACTCCTTCTGCGCGATGTACTCCTTCAGGATGTCGTTCTGCAGCGTCCCCGAGACCTGCCGCGCGACGTCGACCCCTTGCTTCTCCGCCACCGCCAGGTACATAGCGAAGAGGATCGGCGCCGTCGAGTTGATGGTCATCGAGGTCGTGACCTCGCCCAACGGGATGCCGTCGAAGAGCGTCTCCATGTCGGCGAGGGTGTCGACCGCCACGCCGCACTTGCCGACCTCGCCGGTCGCCATCTTGTGGTCCGAGTCGTAGCCGTAGAGAGTGGGCAGGTGGAAGGCCACCGAGAGCCCGGTCTGGCCGTGCGCCAGCAGGTACTTGAAGCGGCGGTTGGTGTCGGCCGCGGCGCCGAAGCCGGCGAACTGCCGCATCGTCCAGAGCTTGCCGCGGTAGCCGGTCGGGTGGATGCCGCGGGTGTAGGGGTACTCGCCGGGGACGCCCACGTCGGCCAGCGGGTCGAGGTCCGCCACCTGCTCGGGAGTGACGAGGTGCGGCACCTCCATCCCCGAGACGGTCGTGAAGTCCCGCTTCCAGGGCGGGCTCTGCCGCTCGGCCTTCGCCTTGGCCGCCTCCCAGCGCTGCCGCGCCTCGGCCATGCTCTCCAGGGCCTCCTCGCGGTAGGCGGCGCCGGCCGGCCGCGCCGGTTGGGCGGCGGCGCTCGGCGCCTCGCGGTCGATGTCCTTGACGGCCATGCAGTCCTCCTCGATACCAGCCGTCGAGTATACCGAATGGGCTGCGGGCGACCTCTCGGGCATAATCCGGCGGCCGATCCGGTTTACGCGCGCGAACGCCCTCGCGCCGGGCCCCCATCAACACCCCCATGAGGAATCACCCGACCATGTCCCAGGCCAGCTCGCAGTCGCAGACCCTGTCCCTCGCGCTCGTCCTCGTCCTCACCGGCCTCGTCGCCTGTGGGCCGAGCTCCGACGCCCAGCAGACCCAGACTCAGCCCGTCCCCGAGGCCGGCCAGGCTCCCGCCGCCCAGCCGCCCGCTGCCGGCGCAGCCCCCCAGGCGGCGCCCGAGACGATCCCGGTCGATAAGATCCCGGCCGTCGTCGCCAAGTGCAACGGTCAGGAGATCAAGAAGGAAGACCTGCTGACGCAGCTCCGCGGCGTCCAGGGACCCCAGGCCACGGCGGCCGGCGTCAACCCCACCGCCGCCAAGCAGGTGCTCGAGGCGCTCATCGCGCGCAGCCTGCTGCGGCAGGAGGCGCTGGCGCAGGGCGTGGCGGTCACCGACGACGAGATCAAGCAGCAGATCGACCAGCTCCGCGGCCAGTTCCCCAATCCCGAGGCGTTCACCCAGGCGCTGACGGCCGAGGGCATGACCGAGCAGGAGCTGACGCAGAAGGCGCGGCAGGAGTACGTCATCCAGAAGTACGTCGAGACCAAGATCGCGCCCAAGGTGACGGTCACCGACGAGGCCGCGAAGGCGTTCTACGACGAGAACCAGGCGCGGATGCAGACCCCCGAGCGGCTGCACCTGCGGCACATCCTGGTCGGGGTCGAGCCCAACGCGGCGGCCGAGGCGAAGCAGCAGGCCAAGACCGAGGCCGACGGGCTGGCGGCCAAGGTCAAGGCCGGCGAGGACTTCGCGGCCCTCGCCAAGGAGCACTCGGACGACCCCGGCTCGAAGCCGAAGGGCGGCGACCTCGACTGGATCGCCAAGGGGCAGACCGTCGAGCCGTTCGAGCAGGCCGCCTGGGCGCTCAAGGACGGCGAGACGAGCAGCGTCGTCGAGACCCGCTTCGGCTACCACCTCATCCAGCGGCTCGAGACCCAGGCCGCCGGCGTCGTCCCCTTCGACAACGTCAAGGACCGCATCCGCGAGTTCCTGAAGCAGCGCCGGACGCAGGAGGCCGTGCAGGCCGAGGTGCAGGCGCTGCGCGCCAAGGGCAAGGTCGAGACCTTCATGTAGGGGCGAAGCGCCGCCCTCGCGGCGGCGCGCCAGGGTCCCCCGGCCCCGCTCCCCGCGCGCTTCCCGCCGCGGGGATCGGGGCCGTCGTGTGTCAGGGGTGCCGAATTTGCATACACTCGCGGCAGCCGCAATCGTGCGGCCCCGTCCGGCCTTTTGCGCCACTGGAGGCTGCCCCCATGAAGCGCCCGCTGCTGCCGTGCGCAGTCGCCGTCGTCTGTCTGCTCGCCGCCACCGGCTCCGCGTTGGCCCAGGAGCCCATCCACGTCGCGACCACCCTCTTCGGCCGTGAAGAGGTGCCGGCGCTCTCGAACTTCGGGCGCGGCACCTTCGAGGGCGAGATCAACGCCGATCTCACCGAGCTGAGCTGGACGCTCGAGTACGGGCCGCTCGGCTCCGCCGTCACGCAGGCCCACATTCACATCGGGCAGCGCGGGGTGAACGGCGGCATCTCGGTCTTCTTCTGCTCGAACCTGGGCAACGGCCCGGCCGGCACGCCGGCGTGCCCCGAGGCCGGCGGCACGCTCTCCGGCACCTTCACGGCCGCCAGCGTCATCGGCCCTGCCGGCCAAGGGGTCGCGGCCGGTCAGATCTTCGAGGTGCTGCGCGCCATCCGCCAGGGCGTGGCCTACGCCAACGTGCACAGCGTGAACTTCCCCGGCGGCGAGATCCGCGGCCAGATCCGCGTGGTGGACTAGCGGCGAGGCGGTTCCCCCAAGCCCCGGCTCCGCGCCCGCCGGCCCGCTCGCCCGCCGCGAGCCCCTCGCCGGGCGGCGGGCGCGGAATCGCTTGACTACCCATCTGCGGACGCGTACGGTGTACACATGAGAACGATCACCGCCACTGATTCCTCGCGCTGATCCGCAGTTCTCTCGACGTCTCCTGGACCCGCGACCCCTTCGACCGCCTCCTCGTCGCCCATAGCGCCGCCCGGCGCTTACCACTTTGCACCACCGACCGGACGCTGCGCGAGCACCACCGCTTGCTGGTTGCCGAGGTGCGCGGCTGAACGCCGGCCGCGCGCTCGCGTTCCTTCGGGATCAGAGCTGGCCCAGGATCTGCCGCCCGATGGTCTCCGCCGAAGGCACGAAGCCGATGTAGGCCCGAAGGCCGCGGGCGGCCCGGCACTCGTGGCCTCAGCCTTCTTCCTGGACCTCCCCACCCTGCAGCTCGCGGGCCGCCTTGTCGAGGATCTCGAGCTGCTCGACGTCGGCGCCGGTGGCGGCGCCGAGCTCCTTGAAGCGGCGGGCCGACGGGAGGACGCGCAGCTCGAGCGAGCCGACGGCCTTGTTGTAGCTGTCGACCGCCCGCTCGAGGCCGCGGCGGACGTCGGCCAAGTGCTCGGTCCAGGTGCGCAGGCGGTCGTAGAGCTGGCGGCCGAGGTCGCTGATGGCGCGCGCGTTCTCTTCCACCTGCTCCTGGCGCCAGCCGTAGGCGACGGCGCGCAGCAGGGCGATCAGCGTCATCGGCGTCGCCAGCACCACTCCCTGCTTGAGGTCGAACTCGATCAGCGTCGGGTCCTGCTCGAGCGCGGCGCTGAAGAACGACTCGCCGGGCAGGAAGAGGACCACCAGCTCCGGCGCCGGTTGGAACTGTGTCCAGTAGGCCCGCTCGGCGAGCTTCCGGAGGTGCGCGCGCACCTGCCGCGCGTGCTCCTGGAGCTTCGCGCGGCGGGTCTCGTCGTCGGGCGCCTCCAGGGCGTCGAGGTAGGCCTCGAGCGGCGCCTTCGAGTCGACGACGATGCTCTTGCCGCCGGGCAGGCGGATGACCATGTCGGGCCGCAGCCGGCCCTCGTCGCCCACCGCGGTCGGTTGCTGCACGAAGTCGCAGTGCTCGACCATGCCGGCCATCTCGACGACACGCTGGAGCTGCAGCTCACCCCAGCGGCCGCGCACCATCGGCTTGCGCAGGGCGGTGACCAGGTTGGCGGTCTCGCGCTCGAGCCGCGCCTGGCTGGAGGCGAGCGTGTGGAGGTGCTCGGTCAGGCTGCCGAAGGCGGTGGCGCGGGCGGTCTCGATCTCCTGGATGCGCTGGTCGACGCGCGCCAGCGACTCCTTGAGCGGCAGCACGAGCTGGTCGATGGCCTGCTGGCGCAGCTCGAGGTCGCCGCGCGCCTCCTGCTGGTAGGCTTCGAGGGCGGTCTTCGCCAGACGCAGGAACGAGTCGCTGCTGCTCTCCAGGGCCTGGGCGGAGAGGGCCTTGAAGGCGTCGGCGAGCTTCTGCTCGGCGGCGTCGAGGAGGCGGAGCTTCTCCTCGGCGGCCTGGCGCTCCTTCTCGATCGTGGTCTCGAGCCGCGCCGCCTCGGCCTGAAGGGTGCCGCGCTCGTCGCGCAGGCGGCCGAGGTCGGCCTCGCGCTCGGCGAGCTGGCGCTCGAGGCGCGCCACCTGCTCGTCGCGCCCGCGGAGGCGCTCGGCGAGGGCGCCCCGCTCTGCGCCGCCGCGGGCGCGCAGGACGAGCCACGCCGCGAGCGCGCCGGCCCCGCCAG
The DNA here is from genome assembly GCA_044866775.1 of Thermoanaerobaculia bacterium. Classification (GTDB taxonomy): domain Bacteria; phylum Acidobacteriota; class Thermoanaerobaculia; order Multivoradales; family UBA5704; genus DASUNQ01. The sequence goes on from JBIOUG010000028.1 coordinate 16,462, forward strand.
CGAGGAGCAGGAGCAACGGGAGAACCAGGCTTTCCACTCGAGGAAGTGCGGGCAGGAACCGTGAGCCGTCGGGCTGCGCGCTCGTCTGTCAGGAGACCTGCGGCAGCTTAACACGGCCCTCGGAATCGGGCCGGATCGCCTGCCGAGCGCTACGGCCGACGAGCCGGACGGTCCGGCTCGCTTGCCGAACGCTCCGGGAAGCGATCCGAAGGCTCCGGCTCGCTTGCCGAACGCTTCGGCCGACGATCCGGGCTCTCCGGCTTGCTTGCCGAACGCTCCGGGAAGCGATCCGAAGGCTCCGGCTAGCCTGCCGAACGCTTCGGCTGACGATCCGGACTCTCCGGCTTGCTTGCCGGACGCTCCGGGAAGCGATCCGAACACTCCGGCTCGCTTGCCGAACGCTTCGGCTGACGATCCGAAGGCTCCGGTTTGCTTCCCGAACGCTTCGGCTCGGCCTTCGCTCAACCGTGCAGCAGGTGCCGGGCGATGACCAGCCGCTGCATCTCGCTGGTCCCTTCGTAGATCGTGGTCACCCGGACGTCGCGGTAGAGGCGCGAGATCTCGTAGTCGGCGTGGAAGCCGTTGCCGCCGTGGATCTGCAGGCTCTCGGCGCAGGCGCGGTTGGCGGCCTCGCTGGCGTAGAGCTTGGCCTGGGCGGCGAGGCGGCCGGCGTCGCCGGTGTGCTCGCGGGCCGCCGCCCAGTGAGTGAGCGCGCGGGCCGCGGCCAGCTCGGTCGCCGTCTGCGCGATCTTGAACTGCACCGCCTGGTGCTCGGCGATCGGGCGCCCGAACTGCACCCGGTCGCGCCCGTACTCGAGCGCCAGCTCGAGCGCCCGCCGGTGGATCCCGACCGCCTGGGCGGCGATGCCGAGGCGCGAGTGGTCGAGGGTGGCGAGGGCGATCTTGAAGCCCTGCCCCTCCGCCCCCAGGAGATGGCCGGCCGGGATGCCGCAGCCGGCGAAGTGGAGCGGCGCCGTGCGCGAGGCGCGCAGCCCGAGCTTCTCCTCGGGCTTCCCCACCGCGAGCCCCGGGGCGCCGGCCGGCACCGCGAAGGCCGACAGCCCGCGCTTCCCCGCCGCGGGGTCGGTGCGCGCCACCACGACGTACCAGCGCGCGTAGCCGGCGTTGCTGATCCAGGCCTTCTCGCCGTCGAGCACCCAGGAGTCGCCGTCGCGCCGGGCCGTGGTGCGCAGGCTGCCGGCATCGCTCCCGGAGCTGGGCTCGGTGAGGCCGAAACCGCCGAGTGCGCCGGCGGCCAGCTCGGGCAGGACCGCCTGCTTGAGCGCCGCGCTGCCGAAGCGCTGGATCGGCCAGGCGCACACCGAGTTGCTGACCGAGACCGTCACCGCCGTCGCCGGACAGACCACGGCCAGCTCCTCGATCGCCAGCACGTAGGAGAGGGCGTCGAGCCCGGCGCCGCCGTAGCGCTCCTCGACCTCCATGCCGAAGAGCCCCAGCGCGGCGAGCTCTGGCAGCAGCTCCTCGGGGAAGCGGTGGGCGCGGTCGCGCTCGTCGGTCCCCGGCCGGATGCGCTCCTCGGCGAAGCGGCGCACCTGCTCGACGAGGAGCCGTTGGTCCTCGGTCACGCCCGGTTCAGCACCCAGTCCGCGATCACCATCTTCTGGATCTCGCTCGTGCCCTCGTAGATCTCGGTGATGCGGGCGTCGCGGAAGTAGCGCTCGACGTTGTACTCCTTGGTGTAGCCGTAGCCGCCGTGGATCTGCAGCGCCTTGTTGGTGACCCGCTGCGCCATCTCCGAGGCGAAGAGCTTGGCCTGCGCCGCCTCGAGCGTGTAGCGCTTGCCGCCGTCCTTGGCCCACGCCGCCTTCCAGGTCAGGAGGCGGGCGGCGTCGAGCTCGGTCTGCATGTCGGCGAGATAGAACTGGATCGCCTGGAAGGCGACGAGCTTCTGGTTGAACTGCTCGCGCTGCTGAGCGTAGGCGAGCGCCCCCTCGAAGGCGCCCTGGGCGATCCCGACCGCCTGCGCGGCGATGCCGATGCGCCCGCCGTCGAGCGTGCTCATCGCCACCTTGAACCCCTCGCCCTCCGCCCCCAGCCGCTGCCGCGCCGGCACGCGCATGCTCTGGAACGCCAGCTCCGTCGTGCCGGAGGCGTTGACGCCGAGCTTGAACTCGTGCGTGCCGTGGCTGTAGCCGGGCGTGTCGGCGGGGACGATGAAGGCGGTGATCCCCTTGTGCTTCCTCGCCAGGTCGACGCTGGCGAAGACCAGGGCGACGTCGGCGTCGGTGCCGTTGGTGATGAAGACCTTGTTGCCGTTCAAGACGTAGTCGTCGCCGTCGCGCACCGCGGTCGAGCGCAGGCCCGCGGCGTCGCTCCCCGCCCCCGGTTCGGTCAAGGCGAAGCAGCCGAGCTTCTCGCCGCGCGCCAGCGGCGCCAGGAACTCGCGCTTCTGCTCCTCGCTGCCGAACTTGAGCAGCGGATCGCAGACCAGCGAGTTGTTGACCGAGAGGATGACGCCCGAGGTGGCGCAGACGCGGCTCACCTCCTCGATCGCCACGCAGTAGGAGACGGTGTCCATGCCGGCGCCGCCGTACTCCTCGGGCACGCTGACGCCGGCGAGGCCGAGCTCCCCCGCCTGGTCGAAGAAGGCGCGCGGGAACTCGCCCGTCTCGTCGATCTCCTTGGCCCGCGGCTTGACTACCTCCTCGGCGAAGCGGCGGACGTTCTCGCGCAGCAGCTTGTGCTCCTCGGTGAGCTCGATCTCCATGCCTCTGTTCCTCGTGGGAAGGGTGCGAGCAGGCGCGGGGCTGACCCGCCGGCATCGTAGCAACCGCCCCAGGGGGGGTCAAGGAACGGCGGCGAGAGGCCAGGTAAGATGCGCCCATGAAGGCGAGCGAGCCGCTGCACTACACCGAGGACGAGGTGCGCAGCTATCTCCCCACCGGCTGGGACCTCTCGCGGGAGGGCGCCGGAGCGTGGGACCCCGACGACCGCGCCTGGCGCCTGACCATGATCGACAACGTCGACTTCGACTGGGAGGTCGAGGTCGAGACCGACGAGGCGGCCAAGCTGGGCCGCCTCGAGGCCCTCCGCCGCGCCCTCGACCGGGTGGTCCGCGAGCGGTTGGGCTAGAGCCCGCGCCAGACAGCTTCGTGCCGAACAATCCGCCCCTGATCATCGCCGGGATGCACCGCTCCGGCACGTCGCTCGCGGCGTCGCTCGTGGCGGCGTCAGGGGTGCGCCTCGGCGGGCGGCTGCTGCCGCCGGACGCCGGCAACCCGGCCGGGTACTTCGAGGACGTCGACCTCGTGGCCCTGCAGGGCCGCATCCTGACCGCCTGCACGCCCGCCGGCGACGGCGGCCACCGGGACTGGGGGTGGACCGAGAGCGAGCAGCTCGACCGCGGGCGCCTCGCCGACTTCCGTGGCGAGGCCCGGGCCATCGTCGCGGCGCGTGACGCGCGGCCGGGCCTCTGGGGATGGAAGGACCCGCGGACGACGCTGCTGCTCGACTTCTGGGACGAGCTGCTTCCCGGCGCCCGCTATCTCCTCCTCTACCGCTTCCCCTGGGACGTCGCCGACTCGATGCAGCGCCTCGGGGCCGACGTCTTCCTCGACCATCCCGAGTACGGGTACCGCATCTGGTCGTTCTACAACCGCCACCTGCTCGGATTCCATCGCCGCCACCGCGACCGGTCGGTGCTGGTCAGCGCCGATGCGGTCGTCCAGCGGCCGGAGCGGCTCGCCGCCCCGCTGCGCGAGAGGCTCGGCGTCGCACTGGACGGTGCCGCGCCGGAGCGGCTGATCGACCGCGCCGCCTACGTGAGCCGGGGAGGGAGCGACCCACTGATCGCGCTCGCCGCGGCGGCGTCGCCCGAGGCCGTCGAGCTTCTCGCCGCGCTCGACCGCGCCGCCGAGGTGCCGGCCACGGGTCTGTGGTCCGCGGACCGGCGCTCACTGCGCCTCGCGCCGGCGCCGGAGGATGGCCCCGTCGACCTCTCCATCGTCGTGCCCTGCTTCGACCACGGCGAGTTCCTGCTCGAGGCCGTCGCCAGCGCCGAGCGGGCCGCGCCGGCGGCGTGCGAGCTGATCGTCGTCGACGACGGCTCGCGGCAGCCGCGCACGCGCGAGGTCCTGGCGGCGCTCGGCGAACTCGGCTACCGCGCGCTCGCGCAGCCGAACGCCGGCCTCGCCGTCGCCCGCAACAACGGCATCGCCGCCTCGCGCGGCCGGTATCTCCTCCCGCTCGACGCCGACAACCGCCTGCGGCCCGGCTACGCCGCCGCGGCCGTGCGCCTCCTCGACCAGGCTCCCGCCATCGGGGTCGTCTACGGGGACCGCCACGAGTTCGGCCAGCGCTCGCGCACCGTGAACGTCCCGGAGTTCGACCTCGACCGCCTGCTCGCCGCCAACTACATCGATGCCTGCGCGGTCTTCCGGCGCGAGGTCTGGAGCGACTGCGGTGGCTTCGACGGCGCCATGCCCGCCTGGGAGGACTGGGAGTTCTGGATCTCGGCCGCCGAGCGCGGGTGGGGCTTCCACCACGTCCCTGGCGTGGGCTTCGACTACCGCGTGCGTCCCCATTCGCTGGTCACGCAGTGCGCCCGCGCCGAGGTGGGCGAGCCGCTCCGGCACTACATGATCGACAAGCACCGCGAGCTCTACCTGGGCCGGCTGCCGAGCCTGCTCACCTGGGCGCACGAGGGCGCCGCGCGCGCGGCCGACCTCGCCGCGGCCGCGGCGAGCCTGCGGCGGCAGGTCGAGGAGCTGCGGGAGCAGGCGACGCGGGCCGCGGCGGCGGCCGAACACGAGCGGCGGGAGCGCGACCGGCTGGCGGCGCGCGCGGCCGCGCTCGTGGGCGAGCGCGAGGGCTTGGCGGCGCG
>JBIOUG010000029.1:0-28183 GCA_044866775.1 Thermoanaerobaculia bacterium
TTCCCGGCCCCCCGATTCTGGTGCGCGGCCCCTAGGCCGCGGTACAGGTGGGCAGTTACCGCAGGGCGGAGGACGTCCGCCGGCGGGGGCCCCGGAGCCGGCGGCGGACGCTCGTCGGTGGGTCCCCGGAGGGCGACAGCGGCTGGTTAGAGCCGCCTTACGTCTTTGTACGGCTGCCAATCATAGATCGACCTATCGGAATTCGCAAAATCGCACGACAACCCGCATTCCGGAGCCCATGACCGGGCTCCGCAAACGGAGGCAAGCCTCGGCGGCGGCCGGTCTACGCCACCGGCGTCCCGGGGCTGCGCAGGAGGTGCAGGCGCGCCGCGAGCGCTTCGCGGGAGAGGCCGAGGAGGGGGGCGCGCTCGCGCAAGAGGTCGAGGTCGACCGGGTAGAGATGGCGCCGCGCCGGGTCGCCGAGGCCGGCGACGTTGCGCGGCTCGAGCGCCGCGAGGAGCCAGGCCGCGAAGGCCTCGTGCGCCGCGGGATCGACGAGGTTGCCGGCGGCGGCGAGCGCCGCCACGCGGCGGGCGGCCTCGGCGAAGACCGGGTCGAGGACGGGATCGCCGGTGCCGAGGAAGCCGTCCCAGGCCGCCGGCCGCCCGGTCTCCTCCTCGGGCACCAGGCGCTGCCGCACCTCGGCGAAGCTGACCGCCACGAAGTACAGCGTCGCCACCGCGCGGAAGAGGTCGAAGGCGGGCATCGCCCGATAGGCGGCGTGGGTGAGCAGGTCGAGGCGGTCGGCCTCGGCGTCCAGCGCGCCGGCGTAGCGGGCGAGCCCGGCCCCGGCCGCGCCGACGCCGTCCTCGAGCAGGCGCGCCAAGCGCTCGACGCCGAGGAGACTCCAGGCGATGCCGGTCGAGAAGAGCGGATCGAAGAAGGCGTAGGTGTGCGGGAGGAGCGCCCAGCCTTCGCCGGCCGCCCGGGCCAGGCGATGCTGCACGCGCGCGGCCTGGCCCAGCGGCAGGACCGGCGCCGCCTCGCGGAACTGGGCGGCGATCGATGGATAGCGGGCGAGCAGAGCGCCGAAGGTCGCCTGCGGGTCGCCGGGGTCCCAGGCGGTCAGATCGGCGCCGGGAGGGTCGTGGCGGAGGAGGAACCCGGCGCTCGTCACGCCGTGGTCGAAGCGCAGGACGTACATCCAGCCGCCGGGGAAGACGTGGTGCAGGGCGGCGAGGTCGTCGGGATAGGGACCGGGAGGCATCGCCGCTCCCGCCGCGACCGCCACCTCGGGGAAGAGCCGCACGCCGGCGAAGTGACCGAAGACGAGGCGCGAGTCGGTGGCGACCGGCGCCGGCGGGATCGGCAGGTGGCGGGAGAGGAAGCCGCCGGGCCCCGAGGCGTCGATCAGCAGCCGCGCGCGCAGCTCGATCGCGCGGCCGCCGCGGCGGCCCCAGAGGCGGGCGCCGTCGCCGCCGACCTCGATGCGCCCGAGCTCGGTGTCTTCCCACAGCTCGACCCGCTCCGCCGCCGCGGCGGCGCGGGCGAGGTGGTGATCGACGTCGGCGCGCAGCCAGTGGCTGTCGGCGACACCGTCGTCGGGGCTCGCGGCGACGAGGAGGCGAGCGTCGTTCTCCGGGCCGTTCGTATAGGCGGCGCCGGGGACGTGGCGGTAGAAGGTGAAGCCGCGCTTCAGGCCGCGGCGCAGGTGGGGCAGCGCGCCCAGCCAGCGGCCGTAGGCGGCGAGCGCGTGGAGGTCGGGAAGGTCGTAGCGCCGCGCCAGGCGCTCGAGCACCAGGTTGGCGAGCGGCGTCGTGGACTCGCCGAGCGCGAAGCGCGGATGCCGCCCGCGCTCGACGAGCACGACGGAGAGGCCGATGCGGGCGAGCACGCGGGCGAGGATCGAGCCGGCGAAGCCGGAGCCGACGATGGCGACGTCGCAGCCGCCTGGAGCGGCGTTCGAGTTTCCCGCTGTCATCGGGTGAACGGCAAAGAATCTGGGTCGGAGTCGCGATGGCCACAAGCTTCACAGGCGGCGAGCGCTTCGCTCACGCCCCTGCGGTTGATGCGACGCAGGCGTCCCAGGCGCTGCTCGCCACACGCCGTGCAGGCGAGCAATCGCTCGGCGTCCCAGAGGTCGGCCTCGACGATGCCCATGCCGAGGGCGAGCGCGGCGTCGAGCGCCGCCTCCAGATTCGCGAGGCGCGGCGGCGTCCACTCGCCGCGCGCGGCCAGCGCCTCGAGCGCGCCGTTGCCGCCGCGCACCGGAATCAGCGACACGCGCTCGGCGCCGCGCGCGAAGGCGTGGCGCGCCGCGGCGGCCGCCCACTCGCTCTGCTCGCCGGCCGGCAGGTAGGGGACGCCGACCAGGACGAAGGCCCGGAACGGGATGCGCGCATCGACGAGCGCGGCGGCGGCGCGGTCGAAGTCGGCCAGCGACATCTCCTTGCCGAGCCGCGGCAGCGCCTCGGGATGGACGGTCTCGAGCCCCATCGCCACCTCAAGGGTGCCCGACAGGCGGCGCGCGAAGTCGAAGCAGCGCCGTCCGACGAGGCGCGGGTGGCACTCGACGGTGACGCGCGGGAACGGCGCCAGGGCGGCGGCGATCGCCGGGTCGTCCTCGGGCGGCACCGCCCTCGGGTCGAAGAAGTTGCTGGCGTTGTAGAGCTTGAGGCGGTGAAAGGGCGGCGCGCCGGGCTCGGCTTCAGCGGCCGCCGCGAGCGCGATGGAGAGCTGGACAGGGATGGCGCCGGGCGGAGTCGGCTGGTCGAGAGTGCGCCGCCACAGGTCGCAAAAGACGCAGGTGAAGGGGCATTCGGCGCCGGCGAGGAACACGGTCAGCGCGGCCTCGGTGCCGCCGCCTACGGCCCGCTCTTCCTCCCGCAGCCAGCCGAGCGGCCGCCACGGGTCCACCGGCTCCTTCGCCGGCCGCAACGCATGGACTGCTGTCGCGCCGCTCACCCGCGCCCGTACAGGCCGAAGAAGTGACTCCGGTACCGCTCCGGCGGCAGCGCGAAGCCGTGCCGCGCGCTCCCCTCCGGCACCGCCCCGTCCTGGAACCGCCGCTTGGGGAAGACCGGCAGCTCGAGCCCGGTGACCGCCGCCGCGCCGCGCCGCAGCACCTCGCCCTTGAGCGCGTAGAGCGCCGCGTGCGAGCCGCCGGTCAGCGCGGCGAAGGGGATCGCCTCGGCCGTGGCGATCACCGCCGGCCGCGTGTAGGGACTGAAGGAGACGAAGCCGTGGCGGCGCGCCGGGGCCCAGGAGCGGACGCAGCTCCGCGAGAAGCCGCCGCTGTAGGTCAAGGAGTGCTTGATGGCGTCGACCCCCCACCCCTCCTGGTAGAGCATCGGGTTCGAGACCACGCTGCGGATCGTCAGCTCCGGGTTGTCCTCGATCGGATAGTCCTTCAAGTTCTCGTCGCCGCCGTCGCCGTCGGCGAGGAGGCGCCAGGCGGGGTAGCGGGCGCGGATGGCGGCGAGCAGGGCGATGCCGACCGCCGCGCACTCGACGTCGAGCGGCTTGTAGTCCTCGATCACCTCGACCGCCGCCAGCGGATCGATCGCCGCGGCCGGCACCTCGACGGCCTCGCCGAGCATCTCGAGGTCGACGCGGCGCAGGAACTCGCGCGCCTGGGCGAGGTCGGAGCCGCCGCCGCCGACGGCGAGCGTGAAGGCCTTGAGACGCGACGGGCTCTGCCCGAGGTCGAGGAGCAGGCGGTGGAGGCAGAGGAGGACCGCGCCGCTGTCGGCGCCGCCCGAGAAGAGGACGCCGAGCGGCTCGCGCTCGCCGGCCGCGAGGACCCAGGACCGCAGCTCCTCGTACAGACGGCCGACGTAGGCCTCGCCGATCGCGTCGAGGTCGGGCGGCAGCGTGCCGCGCTCGGGCGCGAAGAAGCGCCGGTACGTCGGGTTCGGGTCGGGGCAGCCGACGAGGCGCAGCACCGTGACGTGGTGCGCCGGCGCCATGCGCGTGTAGCTCGGGTGGAACTGGTGCCCGTAGCCCTCGGCCTCGAGGCAGCGGCGGACTTCGTCGATGCGCTCGGCGACGACGAGCATCGGGCCGTCGGCCTCCTTGGCCAGGAAGTAGCGCAGCGGGCGCTCGAGGCTGCGGGCGAGGCAGACCCGCTCGCCGTCGCGGGCGACGAGAGCGAAGGAGCCGCGGATGCCGAGGACCGCGTCCGGGTCGCCGGCGAGCAGCCGGGCCTCCGCCTCGGCGAGCGACAGGCCCTCGAGGCGCTGGCTCGCGGGGTCGATCAGGTTGACGACGCGGGCGATGGGCTTGGACATGGACTTCTCCTTCCTGGCGCGGCCCAAGGGCGCGGAGATTCTAGTCGGCCTTCGGGCGTTCTGCCGCGCCCGCGGCGCGGTAAGCTCGCGCTAGGGCGAGCACCTCGATTCGGCGCCTGAAGGAGAAGCGGCAGCGATGGTCATCATGGCATCGGACACAGACGTCGAGAGCATCACCCGGTTCGAGCAGGAGGTCGCCGCCACACAGCGGTACTTCGACAGTCCGCGCTTCGCGGGGATCACTCGGCTCTACACGGCCCGCCAGGTGGTCGAGCAGCGCGGCACGATCTCCATCGACTACACGGTGGCGCGCGAAGCGGCGGCGGCGTTCTACGAGCGCCTGCGCGAGCTCTTCGCCGAGCGCCGGAGCATCACCACCTTCGGCCCCTACTCGCCGGGGCAGGCGGTGACCATGAAACGGATGGGGATCGAGGGAATCTACCTCGGCGGCTGGGCGACGTCCGCCAAGGGCTCCACCGCCGAGGACCCGGGGCCCGATCTCGCGAGCTACCCTTTGAGCCAGGTGCCGGATGAGGCCGCGGTGCTGGTGCGCGCTCTGCTCACCGCCGACCGCAACCAGCAGTTCTCGCGCCGGCGTTTGAGCGAAGCGCAGCGCGCCGCGCTCCCGGCCCACGATTTCCGCCCCTTCATCATCGCCGACGCCGACACCGGCCACGGCGGTGACCCCCACGTGCGCAACCTGATCCGTCGCTTCGTCGAGGCCGGCGTTCCGGGATACCACATCGAGGACCAGCGCCCGGGGACCAAGAAGTGCGGCCATCAGGGCGGCAAGGTGCTGGTCTCCTCGGACGAGCAGATCAAGCGGCTCAATGCCGCCCGCTTCCAGCTCGACGTCATGGGGGTTCCCGGCATCATCGTCGCGCGCACCGACGCCGAGGCGGCCAACCTGATCGACGGCCGCGCCGACGAGCGCGATCAGCCGTTCCTCCTCGGCGCCACCAACCTCGACGTTCCCTCCTATAAGGCCTGCTACCTGGCGCTCATGCAGCACTTTTACGAGCTGGGGATCGAGGAGATCAACGGCCACCTCCTCTATGCCCTCTCCGATGGCGAGTACGCCGCCGCCGGTGGCTGGCTCGAGCGCCAGGGCATCCTGGACCTGGTCGCCGAGGCAGCCGCGGCCTGGCGCGCGGGCAAAGCGCCCGCGATCGATCCCCTGTTCGACCAGATCGAGTCGCGCTTCATCGACGCCTGGGAAGCCGACGCCAACCTCCAGACCTACGGCGACGTGGTGGCCGACGTTCTCACCTTCCGCGAGAGCGAGGGTGACGAGGCAGAGATGAGCGCCGAGGAGTGGCGGCGCTTCGCCGCGCGCGCCTCGCTCTACGCCGCGCGGGAGAAGGCCCGGGCGCTGGGCGTCGACGCCGGCTGGGACTGCGAGCCGGCCAAGACCTCCGAGGGCTACTACCAGATCCGCGGCGGCATCCCGTACGCGATCGCCAAGTCGCTCGCCGCGGCGCCGTTCGCCGACATCCTCTGGATGGAGACCAAGACCGCGGACCTCGCCGAGGCGCGGCAGTTCGCCGCGGCGATCCACGCCGAGTTTCCCGACAAGATGCTCGCCTACAACCTCTCGCCCTCGTTCAACTGGGACACCACCGGGATGAGCGACGAGGAGATGAAGCGCTTCCCCGAGGAGCTCGGCAAGCTGGGTTTCGTCTTCAACTTCATCACCTACGGCGGTCACCAGATCGACGGCCTCGCCGCCGAGGACTTCGCCACCGCCTTGAAGCAGGACGGCATGCTGGCGCTGGCCCGCCTGCAGCGCAAGCTGCGTCTGGTCGAGTCCCCCTACCGCACGCCGCAGACTCTCGTCGGCGGCCCGCGCAGCGACGCCGCGCTGCTCGCCTCCTCGGGGCGCACGGCCACCACCAAGGCGATGGGCAAGGGCTCCACCCAGCATCAGCACCTGGTGCAGACCGAGGTGCCGAAGAAGCTCCTCGAAGAGTGGCTGGCGATGTGGAGCGCGCACCACGGGCTTCCCGGCGGGTTGCGCGTCCAGTTGCGGCCGCACCGTGCCGGCTCGGAGGTGCTCGAGCTCGGTCTCTACGACCAGGACGAGGAGAAGCTCGCCAACGTCGTCTTCGCACCGATCCACGACCGCCGCGGCCGCAGCATCCTCTCGGTGCGCGACCAGAACACCTTCGCGGCAGCGCTGCGCAAGAAGCGCCTGATGACCCTCATCCACCTCTGGCTGGTGCACCGCTTCAAGGCCGACGCGGTGCACTACGTCACGCCTACCGAGGACAACCAGTACCAGACCGCGAAGATGAAGTCCCACGGCATCTTCCGCGAGGTCACCACCGAGATCGGCCAGATCATCGTCGCCGACGTCAACCAGCCGCGGATCGCCGAGCTGCTGGCGCCCGACCGGCAGGCGCTGGGGCGGCTGATCCGGAAGGAGGAGTAGGGGGCCGGCGGCCACCGACCGCGCTACTCGTAGCGCAACGCCGCCGACGGGTCGATCCGCGCCGCCCGCCAGGCGGGGACGAAGCAGGCGACGAGCGTCACCAGGAGAGCGAAGCCGACGACCGCGAGCAGGTCCGTCGGCCGCACCCGGAACGGCACCGAGCGGATGAAGTAGATCGCCGCCACCTCGGCGTCGAAGCGAATCAGCTCGAAGGTCGTGAGCACCCAGGCGGCGCCGGCGCCCACGGCGACGCCGAGGAGCGTCCCCACCGCGCCGAGGACGCCGCCGTAGGCGAGGAAGACGCCGCGCAGCCGCCCCGGCGGGAGGCCGAGGGCCGCGAGGACGCCGAGGTCGCGCATCCGCTCGCGCACCAGCACCACCAGCGTCGAGGCGACGTTGAAGGTCGAGACTAGGACGATCAGCCCGAGCACCAGGAAGAGCGCGATCTGCTGCAGCCGGAGGGCGGCGAAGAGCTCGCGGTTGAACTCCTGCCAGTCGTTCACCAGGTAGCCGCTGCCCAGCCGGCGCTGGATGTGCTCGGCCAGGCGCGGCGCCTCGTCAGGGTCCTCGACCACGAACTCCAGGAGGTCGCTCGCCACCTCCGGGCCCATGAGGCGCTCGATCACCCGGCGGTCGAGCACCACCCAGGAGCGGTCGAACTCGGCGAAGCCGGTCGCGAAGATGCCGCTGACGCGCAGGCTCTGATAGCGGAAGCGCGGCCGCCCCTCCTCGAAGCCCAGGGCGACGAGGCGCAGCACCGCCCCCTCTCCGACGCCCAGCCGCCGCGCCAGGTCGTCGCCGAGGACGGCGCCCGGGATCCCTTCCGGCGATGGCCGGAGCTGCTCGGCGGTCGCCGAGAGCTCGCCGGCGCGCGCGGCGCCGCCGTCGCGCCGCGGATCGACACCGCGCAGCACGACCTCGATGCCCTCCGGCGCCTCGCCGCCGGCGAGCGATCCCTGACCGTACGCCACCCGCCCGACGTGGACGATGCCGGGGATCGATTCCAGCTCGCGCAGCGTGCGCGGCGGCAGGGCGCCGTGCCGCGAGACGAGGGGATAGGCGACGATCGCGGCGTTGCCGCCGACGAGCTTGCGCTGCAGGTCCTCGCGGTAGCCGGTCATCAGCGCCATGGCGATGACCATGGCGGTGACCCCGAGGGCGGTGGCGAGGAGCGCGGCGCGGGCGGTGCCGTCGAGGAGGCGGCTGCGCGGGCCGCGCAGGAAGCGCCAGGCGACGATCCAGGCGAGCGGGCCGCGGAGAGGGCCGGACATGCTACCCCCGCGCCGGCAGCAGGGCGAGGAAGCGGTCGAAGACGCCGGCGGCGTCGTGCGGGCCGGGGGCGGCCTCGGGGTGGTACTGGACGGAGACGATCGGCCTGCCTTCGACCGCGAAGCCCTCGACCGTGCCGTCGTTCAGGTTCAGCTCGGTGACGCGGCAGCCGGCGGGCAGGGAGTCGGGGCGGACGGCGAAGCCGTGGTTCTGGCTGGTGATCGCCACCCGCCCGCTCGGCAGTTGTTGCACCGGCTGGTTGCCGCCGTGGTGGCCGAACTTGAGCTTGAAGGTGCTGCCGCCCAAGGCCAGGCCGAGGAGCTGGTGCCCCAAGCAGATACCGAGGACGGGCTTTTCTGCGGCCAGGAGCTCCTGCACCGCGGCGATGACGCCGGTCAGCGGCTCGGGGTCGCCGGGGCCGTTCGAGAGGACGACGCCGTCGACGCCCAGCGCGAGACAGCGGTCGGCGGGCGTCTGCGCCGGCAGGACGTGAAGGTGCGCGCCGCGCGCCGCGAGCGAGCGCAGGATGTTCTGCTTGACCCCGAAGTCGTAGACCGCGAGCCGGCAGCGCTCGGGCGCCGCCGCCGGCAGCTCCCAGACGCCGTCGCAGGTCACCTCGTCGACGAGCGCGCGGCCGGTCATCGGCGGGAAGTCCGCGAGCTCGGCGGCGAGCGCGCCGACGTCCGAGCGCTCGGTGGTCAGGACGCCGCGCAGGGCGCCGCGCTCGCGCAGCCGGCGCACCACGGCACGGGTGTCGATCCCCTCGAGCGCCGGCACGCCCCAGCGTCGCAGGTAGGCCGGCAGGCCCTCGCTGCGGGCGCCGTGTTGGGCGCGATCCGCCGGCTCGCGGGTGAACTGCCGCGCCACGAACCCCTCGACCCACGGCCGCGCCGACTCGGCGGCGGCATCCGCTATGCCGTAGTTGCCGATGTGCGGCTGGGTCATGACCACGATCTGGCCGCGGTAGGAGGGATCGGTCAGCACCTCCTGGTAGCCGGTCATCGAGGTGTTGAACACCACCTCGCCGAAGCGGGTGCCGGCGGCGACCGCCTCGCCCGCGAAGACGCTCCCGTCCTCGAGCAGCAGGAGGCCGGGCGCGGGGGCGAAGGCGGTCACGCGCTCTGGGCGGCGAGGGCGGCGACGCGGCGGTTGACGACCGGCGCCAGCGCCCGCACCTGCTCCATCAGCTCCTCGAGCTGCTCGGGGAGGATGGCCTGGCTGCCGTCGGAGAGCGCCTCGGTGGGCCGGTCGTGGACCTCGACGAGGAGGCCATCGGCGCCGACCGCGACGGCGGCGCGCGACAGCGGCACGACCTTGCGCGCGACGCCGGCGGCGTGGCTCGGGTCGGCGATGATCGGCAGGTGGCTGATGCGCTTGACGGCGCAGACGGCGGCGACGTCCAGGGTATTGCGGGTGTGGTCGGCGAAGGTGCGGATGCCGCGCTCGCAGAGGATGACGTCGAGGTTCCCCTGGTCGAGGATGTACTCGGCGGCGAGCAGCAGCTCGGTGACGGTGGCGGTCATGCCGCGCTTGAGCAGCACCGGCCGGCCGCAGCGGCCGGCGTGGCGCAGGAGGGTGTAGTTCTGCATGTTGCGGGCGCCGATCTGCACGACGTCGGCGTACTCGGCGACCGCCGGCAGGACGTCGATGTCGGTCGCCTCGGTGACCACCGGCAGGCCCGTCTCCTCGCGCACCTGGGCGAGGATCCGCAGCCCCTCGACCCCCAGGCCCTGGAAGGCGTAGGGGCTGGTGCGCGGCTTGTAGGCGCCGCCGCGCAGCACCTGCGCCCCGGCGGCCTTGACGCGGCGGGCGATGCGCAGCGTCTGCTCGTGGCTCTCGACCGAGCAGGGGCCGGCCATGATCACCAGCTCGGGGCCGCCGATCGCCACCCCGCCGACCCGCACCACCGTGTCGTCGGGCCGGAACTCCCGCGACACCAGCTTGTAGGGGTGGCTGACCTGGATGACCTCGAGGACGCCCGCGAGGTTGTCGAAGACGCCGCGGTCGACGGTGCCGAGGTTGCCGGTGATGCCGACTGCCGTGCGCTGCGCGCCGGCGATCGGGTGGGCCTTCAGCCCCCGCCGCTCGACCTGCCGCACGACCTCGTCGATGTCGGCGGCGGTCGCGTCCATCTTCATCACGATCAGCATCGGCCAACCCTCGCGGCGGCGAGCCCTTCCGGGACCCTCGCGGCGGCGTATCATAGCAAGCCCGAGAAGGAGCACCCGATGCGCCGCCGCCCGCGCCCCAGCGCCCTGGCCACCGTTCTCTTCGCCGTCCTGCTGCTCGCCGCCGCCGCGGCCCAGGCCTACGTCGTCATTCTCAAGGACGGCTCGCGCCTGGTCGCGCGCGGCAAGTACCGGGTGGTCAACGGCAAGGCGATCATCACGCTGCAGAACGGCACCGAGACCTTCGTCCCCGCGGCGCAGATCGACGGGCCGAAGACCGACGAGGCCAACCGCGACAACTACGGCGACGCGCTGGTGCTGCGCGACGACACGCGCATCGTGCCGCCGACCCAGGCGCCGCCGCCCCGGCGCAAGACCCTGGCCGACCTGATCGAGAAGGGGGACGCCGCGCCGCGCGAGCGCGCGGCGGTCAAGCGCGAGGAGGTGCGGGAGCTGCCGGCGGGCAAGACCTCGGCCGGGTTCGTCGACCTCACCAGCCGCGACCGCAAGCCCTACCCCCACCTCGAGGTCGCCTCCGAGCTGCAGCAGCTCTATCGCGGCCAGGGCGTCGAGGAGGTGCAGATCTTCGAGGGCACCCGCGGCGACCGGCCCTTCGTCGAGATCACGACCGCCTCGGAGGCCTCCGTCTTCCGCGCCCTGACCGCGAGCGCCAACGCCTTGACCCAGCTCCGCGCCCACCACCCGGCCCGCGTGGCGGCGCTCGAGCTGCTCCTCACCACCCCGACGCGCGAGCGCGCCGGCCAGTTCGTGCTCACCCCCGAGATGGCCGCCGAGCTGGCGACGACGCGCGTCGAGGCGTTCTTCGTCCGCAACGTGCAGTTCTGAGCTAGGAGGGCACCTCGGCGTCGCTCTCCTCGCCGGTCAGGCCGAGATACCGCTCGACCGGCACCCCCACCCGCCGCGCGAAGCGCTGCCGGTAGCTCTCCACCTCCCCCACCGCCTCGTCGAGGAAGATCCGCTCGATGCGGAAGAGGGGCACGAACATGGTCGCGAGGCCCAGCGCCCGCTCGCCGCGCGCCGCGAGCGACATCCAGTCGTCGAAGCTCGAGACGTTGATGCCGCGCAGCGTCACGCCGACGACCTCGAGGCTCTCGAGCACGCCCCAGAACTTCTCGGTCGGGTTGATGAGGTGAACGATGACGATCGAGCCGCGCGGGATCACGCCTCCTCCTTCTGCTCCTCTTCCTCCCCCGGCTGCGACAGCTCGAGGAGCACGCCCCCGGTCGAGCGCGGGTGCACGAACTGCACCCAGCAGCCGCCGGCGCCGCGGGTGGGCGCGGGCCGCAGCACCTCGAAGCCGCCGGCGCGGAGGCGGGCGTCGTCGGCCGCCAGGTCGTCGCTGCCCAGGCAGACGTGATGGATGCCGGGGCCGCGCTTGGCGAGGAAGCGGGCGACCGGCGAGTCGGGCGAGGTGGGCTCGAGCAGCTCGATCAGGCTCTCGCCGCAGGGAATGAGCGCCACCCGCACACCCTCCTCCGGGACCTCCTCGATGGCGGTCACCACGAGGCCCAGCGCCTCGTAGAGCGCGCGCCCCTCGGCGATCGAGGGGACGGCGATCCCCAGGTGGTCGATCTTGCGGATCACCCGGGCTCCTCGGCGTGGAGCGCCGGCGCGCGCCCTGCGACGACGCCGGTGAACAGCCGCTCGGCCACCGCGTAGGGGTCGAGGCGGGCGGCGAAGCCGCGCTCGACCTCGCGCTCGACGCCGAGCGCCAGCTCGGCCTCGGCCAGCACCCGCTCCTTCAAGATCGTCTCGACCCGCAGCCGCAGGTGGGCCTGGCGCCGGCGGCTGAGCTCGCCACCCGTCTCCAGCCAGACCCGGTGACGCTCCACCTCTTCGAGCAGAAGCGGCAGCCCCTCCTCGAGCCTCGCCACGGTGCGCACGATCGGCGGATGCCAGCCGCCGGGCGGCCCCGCCTCCGCCAGATGCAACATGAACTCGAGGTCCTTGTGCGCGCGCTCCACGCCCTCGCGGTCGGCCTTGTTGAGCACGAAGACGTCGGCGATCTCCATCAGGCCGGCCTTGATCGCCTGGATGTCGTCGCCCAGGCCGGGCACGGTGACCACCAGCACGGTGTCGACGCTGCGCACCACGTCCACCTCGTCCTGACCGACGCCGACGGTCTCGACCAGCACCCAGTCGAAGCCGGCGGCGTCGAGCAGGTCGACGGCGTCGCGGGTGGCGCGGGCGAGCCCGCCCATCGCGCCGCGCGTCGCCATCGAGCGGATGAAGACGCCGGGATCGGTGTAGAGCCCTTGCATGCGGATGCGGTCGCCGAGGAGGGCGCCGCCGGTGAAAGGGCTCGTCGGATCGACAGCGAGGATGCCGACGGTCTCGCCGCGGGTGCGGAGGAGGCGGGCGAAACGGTCGACGAGAGTGCTCTTGCCGGCGCCGGGCGGGCCGGTGACGCCGACGACGCGGGCGCGGCCGGTCGCGTCGTAGATCCGGCGCACCAGCTCGCGCTGCGCCGGGCCGCCGTCCTCGACCAGCGAGATGGCACGCGCCAGGGCCCGCGGCTCGCGGGCGAGGAGGCGCGGCACCAGGGCGTCGAGGGTGGCGTCGCTACGGCGCATCCGAGCGCCTCGCCGGCGACGCAGGCAACCGGCGCGCCGTCGCGGCCGTCACGTCACGTGCCCTTCAGGAGCTGGCGCGCGATGACCAGTCGCTGGATCTCGCTCGTCCCCTCGCCGATGGTGCAGATCTTGGCGTCGCGGTAGTACTTCTCGGCGCGGTAGTCCTTGATGAAGCCATAGCCGCCGTGGATCTGCACGCCGCGCTCGGCGCAGAAGACGGCGGCCTCGCCGGCGTAGAGCTTGGCCTCCGAGGCGAGGCGCGTCACCTTGGCGCCGCGGTCCATCGCCGCGGCGGCGGCGTAGGTGAGCGCCTCGGCGGCGGCGATGCGGGTCGCCATCTCGGCGAGCGCGAACTGGATCGCCTGGAAGCTCGCAATCGCCTGCCCGAACTGCTCGCGCTGGCGGGAGTAGGAGAGCGAAGCGTCGAGAGCGCCCATCGCCGTCCCGAGGCCGAGCGCGGCGATCGAGATGCGGCCGCCGTCGAGCACCTCCATCGCCTGGCGGAAGCCGTCGCCGGGCGCGCCGAGCAGCCGGTCCTCGCCGGCGAAGCAGTTCTCCATCACCACCTCGGCGGTGTCGGAGGCGCGGATGCCGAGCTTGTTCTCCTTCTTGCCGGGCCGGAAGCCCTCCATCCCTTTGTCGAGGACGAAGGCGGAGATGTTGTAGTTGCGCGGCCCGTCGGGGTCGGTGACGGCGAAGACGACGCAGACGTCGCCGACCGAGCCGTGGGTGGTGAAGGTCTTGGCACCGTTGAGCACCCAGCCGCCGTCGACGCGCTCGCCGCGCGTGCGCGTGCCGGCGGCGTCCGAGCCGGCGCCCGGCTCGGTCAGGCTCCAGGCGCCGAGCTTCTCGCCGCCGGCCAGGCCGGGCAGCCACCGGCGCCGCTGCTCCTCGCTGCCGAAGCGATAGATGTGGTTGCTGCAGAGGGAGTTGTGAGCCGCGACGCTGATCCCCACCGACGGGTCGACGCGCGACAGCTCGGTGACGACGATGACGTACTCGACGTAGCCGAGCCCCGCGCCGCCGTACTCCTCGGGAAAGATGACGCCGAGGAACCCCAGCTCCCCGGCCTTGGCCATCACCTCGCGCGGGAACTTCTGGCTCTCGTCGTGCTCGTCGACGATCGGCTCGACCTCCTGGCGCGCGAACTGCCGCGCGGTCTCCTGGATGGCGCGCTGCTCCTCGGTGAACGCGAAGTCCAAAGCTCTCGCTCTCCTCTGCTTCCGCCCTCTGCCGCGCCCTGCCGGCGCTGAGTCCGAGATGGTATCAGGCCGCGCCGCTCTTCGGCCGATACGAGGAGCCGTCCTTGGCGACGTCGAAGTCGCGCGAGCGGCCGCGCGGGATCGAGAGCGAGCGCCAGGCGGGCCCGGCGAAGTGCTTGGCCAGAAAGACGATCTGGCCGATGTGGTAGGCGTAGTGGGTGAGCTGGCGCTGGATGGCTTCCACCACCGTATGCGGCTCGCCGCGGATCGCAACCTTGCGCTCGAGGTCGTCCGGGGTGAGCGGCGCGATCGCATCCAGGCAGGCCGCCCAGCCCTGCTCCCAGCGCTCGAGGACTGAGTCGCGCGTCTCGCCGGCCTCGTCCTCGAACTCATTGTCCCGCCCACGCCACGGCTTCTCGCCGTCGCTCGTCAAGAAGTCGGTCCAGCGCGAGCGCATGTTGCCGGCCATGTGCTTGACGACCAGCGCGATGCTGTTCGCCTCTGGGTCGAGCCGTCGGAAGAGCGCCGCATCGTCAATCTGCGCCATCGCCGCCTCGCCCATCGCCTTGTACTTGCGGAGCTGGAGCAGGACGTCGTCCAGGTAATGCCGTACGTCCATCGTCGCGTCCTCCCAGGCGAAGGATATCGCCGCCGAGGAGCCCTGAGGACACACCCGTCGGCATTCTCCGGTCGCGGCGACCTCCAACCCTAGCAACCCGTGCGATCATCAGCGCGATGGCCAGGATTCCGATCCATTACGTGCCGGCCGACGTCGCCCGCGAGCGCGCCAACCAGGCCGCTCGCCTGCTGGCAGCCGACCCGCGCGTGCTGCTCGTCTTCCTGTTCGGCTCCACCGCCGATCCAGACCGCTCCGCCGTCCGCGACGTCGACCTCGCCATCCTCACGGAGCCGCCGCTCACTCTCGATGACCTCCTGCGGCTGCGGGCGGACCTCATCCTCGAGATCGGCCCGGCGATCGACCTCATCTGTTTGAACACAGCACCGGTGGTCCTCGCCTACGAGGTCGCAACCAGTGGCCGCTGCCTTTTCGCCCGCGCGCCGGAGCTCGAAACCGAGTTCGTCGTCCGGTCCATCCTCCGCTACCTCGACTTCAGGTACTTCCTCGACCAGCAGTGGCAGAGCGCCGGCGAGCGGCTGGCGGAGAGGCGGCGTGGTCCTACGGCCTGACGCCGTTCGGGAGCGCCTGCTGCGGCTCGAGGAGGTGGTCTCCGGGCTCGAGGGCCTGCGCGCGATGGGAGAAGCGGCCGTCCGTGGCACGCTGCGCGACCGTTGGTCCGTCGAGCGCGGCCTCCAGCTCGGCGCAGAGATTCTCTTCGAAATCGGCCAGCACATCCTGAGCGCCCGCTTCGGCGTCGCGGCTCAGGACTACGAGGATATCGTCCCGCAGCTCGCCGCGCACCGTGTCGTGCCGCCGGAGCTCGCACAGCGCCTCAAGGGCTTGGGTGGCTTCAGGAACCTCCTCGTGCACGAGTACGCGCGCCTCGATCCGGCCCGAGTGCTCGAGAACCTCTCCCGGGCGCCAGCCGACTTCGGCGACTTCATCGCGGCGATTCGCCGCTGGCTCGGCCAGGCGGCCTGAGTTCGGCGTCGAAACTCTCACCCGCATAGTCTTATCGCGCCGCCTCCCCAGCGTAGCGTGATCAAATAGGTAGCGCAGGAGCAAAATGACACCATCTCGAGCAGCTAATTGCATATCGCAGTGCTTGGAAGGCCAGCTTTCGAGATGGGCAACATGAAATAGGCCACCGGCAGTGCTGGGCAACACAGCGCATGCTGTACGCCCTGGCCGAAGCTGCCGACGGACTGACGAACAAGCCTCGGCTAAGCCAGCAGGCCAATTCTGTTCGGGCGTATCGGGTCGCCTTGTTTCATGGTGCTTTGCGAAACCGCTGGAGGGCCGAACTACCTCCAGGAGCGACCTGCAGGTTGCCTGGCCCTGTGCTGCGTCACTTCAGCAACGAGTGGCTGCTGTTCTCAACGTTCCCGCTAGTCACGATAGCGAGTACCGCTCCTCTTTACCCCGCGGCTCAAATGTACATGCGGAAGGGCAGTGGTGGGACTGTATCGGTCTCGGGAGTGGCGGTGAGAATCTCGCCGATAGCATCAGCAAAACGGGGTGTTACAGGTACTCCGTCCGCGAATATGCAGCTATTATAATTGACTTTGGTGAGGGCCATGACATCATTGAGGACCACTTGTAGGTCAGCGTCGCCGCGGACGATGTCGATCTGGAGTGGGTTGGGTACTTCGCGACCGGGATACGTCTGGAGTCGAGGAATGAATCCGCGTGTCCATAAGTAGCATCCCGGCTGCTCCTCAGATCGGCGACTCCTCGTAACACAGCGTGCCCGCCGCGACGGTAGAGTTTCACGTCGCCAGCTTCCTTGATCCGGATGCCGACGATGCTCGTCGCCTGCGGTATGGCATCGCGGAAAGCCGCCCATTCCTCGTCATTAAAAGCGACGCTTTCAGCTGGTGGTGGAAGTCGGGCTCTGATTGGTAGGGCGCCGCTGACTCGTTGACCTCGCGAAAAAGGCTTGGCTGGCGGTGGAGTGCGCGGGCTCTCCTTCGCGACATCGGCCGCTGAGTAGCGACTCGCCGGGCTAACTCCACGCTACTCTGTGGCCGACAGAACCTGTGAACCTCGTCAGGAATGATGACGAACCAAATATCTGGCCGGGTCTCATCCTCGCGCGCCGCTTCCGTGAGCGGCTGCGAAAACAGCTCAACAGTTCGATAGACGCGTTGATATTTATCGTCAATGCAAGCTGTGCCATCGATGGCCTTGCGGTCGAGGGTGATACTTGTATACGGTGTGGCCTGGCCAAGGGATACGGAAGGCAGCTGGAAAGCCTGGATAGTACGGACGGGTGATACCGGTGTACTCGTTGATGATAGGTCTCTGAATTCCTATATCGTATCGCGCCGCGACTCCCCAGCGCCCGGTGATGCCTTCCGGAGGAGCGGTAGCGCGCCTGGAGCGGATCTATCCGCCGGCGAAGCGTCTCCCCGGCGCACCGGCTCGAAGCGACAGCTGATGGCCCATGCCTCAAGTACAGGATGCGGTCCTGCAGCTCTTCGGGCTCGTGTGACTCGATCGGATCTCCTCGTCGCAGTGTCGCAGGTGTAGGCGATGGTGTAGTAGACGTCGCCAGCGCATCGCAACCTCTTCGTTCAGCGGCACCTTCGAGGACAAAGGACGGAGGAGGGGTGTGGCGGTGGCGGCGGCGGCGACTCGAAACGCGGGAATTCGCCGTCTAGATCTCGGTGGCGCCCCTCCGTCCACCCTTCTACCATCGCGCAGCGACTCCGGAACCGGGTCGCCACGGCCCGGAGCATGTTCCGGCCGCGCCGAGTGCGGCAGCCGCAGTTCCGCGGCAGCCGCGAGAGGATAAGGCCATGCATCGTGTCGTGGAGCCGGCGATCCTCTATTTAGGGACGCCGGTCGTCTTAGTGTCGACGCTCAACGAGGACGGGTCGCCGAACCTGGCGCCGATGTCGTCGGCGTGGTGGCTCGGCTGGAGCTGCATGCTGGGGTTTGGGGCGCGGTCGAAGACGCCGGCGAACCTGCTGGCGCGGGGCGAGTGCGTGCTCAACCTGCCGTCGGTCGAGCAGGTGGCGGCGGTCGACCGGCTGGCGCGCACGACGGGCTCGAATCCGGTGCCGCCGCACAAGGTGGCGATGGGGTACCGCCACGAGGCCGACAAGTTCGGCGTCGCCCGGCTAACGCCGCAGGCCTCGGAGCTCGTCGCGCCGCCGCGCGTCCGCGAGTGCCCGGTCCAGCTCGAGGCGGTGCTGGCGGGAACGCATCCGCTGGCGGCGGACGACCCGGATCGCCGCGGCTACCTGGTCGGGATCGAGGTCCGCATCGTGCGCGTGCACATCGACGAGGACCTGCTCCTCGACGGCCATGCCGACCGCATCGACCCCGACCGGTGGCGGCCCTTGATCATGAGCTTCTGCCAGTTCTATGGCCTCGGCCCGCGCGCGCACCGGTCGCGGCTGGCGGAGATCCCGGAGTCGGCGTATCGTCCGGCGAGGCGGCTGCTGGCGGTCGCGATGAGCGACGCCGCCGCGTCGTGAGCGCGACGACGACGGGCGGCGCGAGCTGGCCAGGGCGACCTCAGGAGCGGCGGCGCGGCCGGCGCAGCGCTATCGTTCCTCGCACGAGCACCCGTCATGCCGCGCCTGCCGCTGTCCGTCAAGCTCACCTACACCGCCTTCCTGGCGGTCTGGATCCCGGTCTACTGGATCCACAACGGCTGGCAGAACTTCCTCTGGCTGTGCGACCTCGCGAACTTCCTGGTCGGGCTCGCGCTCTGGCTGGAAAGCCCACTGTTGCTCTCGGCGCAGGCCGCGGGCGTGCTGCTCGTGCAAGTCTTGTGGACCGTGGACTACCTCGGAGCGCTCCTCTTCGGCGTCCACCCGATCGGCGGCACCGAGTACATGTTCAACCCCGCCACGCCCTGGTGGCTGCGCGGCCTTTCCATGTTCCACATCGCCATGCCGCCGCTCCTCCTCTGGGGCGTGCGGCGGCTGGGTTACGACCGCCGCGGCTGGAAGCTGCAGACGGCGATCACCTGCGTGCTGCTCCCGGCCACCTTCCTGCTCGTCGATCCGGCGCGCAACGTCAACTGGCTCTGGCGGCCGTTCGGCGTGGAGCAGCGCTGGCTGCCGCCGGCCGCCTTCCTCGTGGTCGCGATCGCCGCCTACCCGATCCTGCTCTACGTCCCCACCCACCTGCTGCTGAGCTGGTGGACCGCCCGCCGCCGCCCGGGTGGCGAACGCGGCGGCGTATAGTCGCCGCGAATCAGCCGGCGGTATCGGAGCCCGGCGCGAAAGCCTTCGCGCCCTGTGGAGCGGCGGGCGTCGCGCCGCGGAGGTGCCTTGCTCGAGCAGGAGACCAGGCTCGCGGGGAAGCGCGGTCGTGTCGCCGTGCGGCCGGTCGTGGTGCACCACGGCGTGGCGGTGCGCGCGGCCGTCGGGATGTCGGTCGCCGTCGACCTCCTCGGCGAGTGGCGGCGGGACGGCGCGCGCCTCCTCGCGCCCGATGTCTGGGTGGCCGAGGCGGTGTCGGCGATCCGCCGCAGCGTGGCGCAGCGGGTGCTATCGCGCGCCGAGGGGAAGGCGGCGGTGGCGCGCCTCTTCGCGCTGGGGATCGAGAGCGTGCCGCTCGATCTGGCGCTCACCCGCCAGGGCTTCGATTGGGCCGAGCGGCTGGGGCACTCGCGCGTGCACGACGCCTTCTACGTCGCCCTGGCCGAGCGCGAGGGGGCGGCGCTGTGGACCGCGAACCGCAGGCTCGCGCTGCGCGCCCGCCAGTCGGGCGCCGCGTGGGTGCACCACCTGCGCGAGCTCGAGAAGAGCCTGCGCTAGCAGGCAGCGGTCGGCGCGGCAGGCGGCTACGGCGCCGGCGCTGCTGCGGCCTGCACCAGGCGCACCTTCCCCAGCTCGACACCCGTGTAGTAGTGGGTCAGGATCTCGCGGTAGCTGTGGCCGCGCTGGGCCATGCCGTAGGCCCCGACCTGGCACATGCCGACGCCGTGGCCCCAACCCTTGCCGTTGAACAGCCACCCCGCCTCGCCGCGCGGCGGCTCGAGCCGCTTGGCGGTGAAGAGCGTGTCCGGGATGTCGAGCGTCCAGCGCACGGCCAGCCCCTCGACCTCGGCGGTCTCGCCGGAGCGGCCGTGGATGCGGATCTTCCCCACCCGTCCCGAGACGCCGCGCGACAGCACCTCGAAGTCGCGGAAGCCGAGCCCCGGCAGCCGCACCTCGACCGACTTCGCGAGCTCCGCGTCGCTGCGGAAGCGGGTCCACGAGGCGTAGCTGCTGGTGCGGTCGAAGGAGACGCCCTCGCGCTCCACGTCCTGCACCACCGCCAGCAGCGTCCCGCCGTGCCGGTAGAGATCGAGCCGGTCGCCGGCGACCAGGGCGAGGTCGGAGGCGGTCGTCTGCTCGCCGAGGCGGCGGAAGGTGGCGAGGCGCGGCGGCAGGGCGTAGCTCGTGTGCTCCTTGCCGGCACGGACCGCCAGCGCGCCGCCGCCCAACGACATGAACGAGACCTCCTCGCGCCGCACCGCCTGCAGCATCTCGGCGAGCGCCAGCAGCATGCGCTCGATCTCCTCCTGCCCCAGCACCTGCCCGGGCGCGCCAGTCAGGACGCCGCTCTTCATCAGGAAGGCGGCGCGGCGCAGGTCCTCCTCGGTCCACGCCGGCGGCGCGCTCTCGAGGAGGTAGGGGACGTCCGCGGCGAGGACGAAGAGCCGGGCGTCGAGGGCGAGGTCGAACGCCGCGGCGAGGTAGCGCTGCACCTCGCGGCGGTCGAGCGAGGCCAGCCGGTCGCGCGGCGTGGGGAGGCCGGCGAGGAGCGCGAGTTGCTCGAGGCGCGCGGCGAGCGCGGCGGCGGGCTCGGCGGCGGCGGGCGGCGGCAGGAGCCGGAGCGTCAGCCCGGCCGGGAACTCGGCTCCCGGGGCGAGGTCGCCGGCGAGGCGCGCCACGCCCGCCTCGACGCACGGCACGCCCTTCAGGTAGGGCTCCTGCTTGAGCGGGAAGATGACCTGCACGTCCTCGGTGTGGCCGCCGCAGGTCGAGCTGTAGAGGGCGTCGGCGAGCCTGCCCTCGTAGAGCAGCACCTGGCCGGCGGTCTCGGCGATCGCGCGGTCGCTGAGCGAGTGCTCGATCTCCATCCCCTTGTAGACCTGGCAGCGCGGCGTGGCGCAGATGTCGTACCCCTCGCGCGCGAACTCCCCGAGGGTGCGCAGCGCGTAGGTGCGCGCGGCGACCGCCTGCGCCTTGAGCCCCTCGATCTGCGGGTAGGCCTCGGGGCCCATCTCGCTGGGCACGACGCCGCGCAGGTAGTCCTCGAGCGAGACCTCGTTGATCAGGTTGAGCGTGCCGCGGTCGTTCAGGTAGACGAGCAGCCGCCCGCGATAGCGCCGCCCCTCGTGGCGCAGCCCGCTGCCGGCGGCGGCGTGGAAGGCGACCCAGCGGCCGGGGACGGTGACGGCCGTGGTGCCCTGCGTCAGGCGCAGCGCCGGATCGGCGACCCGTCCGCCCTCGCTCACCACGAAGGCGCCGGCGAAGCCCACCGCGGTGAAGCGGCGCAGCGCCGTCTCGGCGGCCTCGCGCGTCGGGTAGCGGCCGAGGCGCACGCGGTAGAGGTCGACGCCGGCGTCGAAATGGGCCGCCCCCTTCTCGCCGGTCTGCCGCTCGAGGCGCCGCACCAGCTCCTGCGCCTGGCGCTCGTCGCGCAGCGCCGCCACCTGGATGCGGTAGCTGGCGCTCTCGGCGACGCCGGCCGCGGGCTCGACGGTGAGCGGCGAGGAGATGTCCCAGTGGCGCTCGGCCTCCGTGACCGCCTCGGCCACGACCGCGCCTTCGCAACAGGGCAGGGTGAAGATCGCGAGATCGGTGGCGATCCCGACCTTGAGCACGATCGGCACCGCCGGCCCGGCGACGAGCCCGTCGGGCGCCGGCGGCGGCGGCTCGGGCGCGGGAGGCGGCGTCTTCTCCGGCTCCGGCTCCGGCGGCGGCGCCGGCGCGGGCACCTTGCGCTCGACGGTGCGCGGCGGCGGCGCCGAGCCGGCGCACCCGGCCAGGACCAGAGCCGCGGCCAGGCTCGGGGCTGCGAGGCCCGAGATCATCAGCCGGCGCAGGGCGGCCATCCGGCTCATGCCGCGGCGGTCCCCGGAACCACGGCGGGCCGCTCCGACGGCGGCTCGCCGCGCACCTCGGACTGCACCAGGGCGACCGCGGCGGCGCTGATGAGGACGCCCACGATGGAGACGACCAGCCAGTGGCCGGCGTTGAGCGAGAGCACCGCCGCCGTTCTCGCCGGCGAGCCGTCCGTGGTCACCCGCTCGATCACGAAGCCGAGGAGCAGAACGGTCGCGAGCTCGATTCCCAGCATGGCGCCGACCAGGACGGCCAGCAAGGTCGATGCCCCGAGGCGGCCGCCGAGGACGCGCACGCCGTTCCGCGTCGCGGTCCAGACGCCGGACCCCTCACGCGCGGCATCCGCCATCGCCAGCCACATGCCCATCGTCAGGACGACGACCAGAAAACCGAGCGGCAGCGCGCCGCCGCAGCCGATGCCGACGAGGGCGGAGAGCCCGTAGCGCTCGGCGCCGATGCCGAGCAGCACCAGCCAGACGACCGCCAGCGCCAGGACCGGCGTCGAGAAGAGCAGGAACAGGTTGACCACCCAGAAGTAGCGCCAGAGGTAGCGCCCCGCCCAGCCGGCGAAGTCACGACGATTGAAGGTGCGGAAGAGGCGCCGGTCGCGCGCTCCGCCCGGCGCCGCCTGGCGGTCGGCGGCGATGAGCACGCCGTAGGTGCCGGCCTGGAACCAGCAGTAGACGAAGAACGCCAGCGTCCAGACGGCGGCGGTCCCCACCAGCGCGCCGAGGAGCGCCGGCGAGAGGTTTTCGAGCTGGCGCTCGAGCTCGCCGCCCAACGGCGGCGTCTCGCCCTCGACCAGGAAGGCGTAGGAGGTTGCGAAGTCGAGCCCGAGCGCCGAGAGGGGGAGCAGCAGGCCGGCGATCGTCAGCACCCAGAGCGCCAGCGCCTGCAGCCACTGCATCCAGACCAGCCGCCAGTTGGCGCGCAGGCTGGCGAAGCCGCGGGCCAGGCACGCGAAGGCGGAGAGGCGATGACCGAGCGTCACGAGCCCTGCGCGCTGCCGGCGGCGCCGGAGTCGGTGAGGGTGGGACGGAAGTCGTCCACCGCCGTCAGCACCACCGGCTGTGTCATCTCGTGAAGCCGCGACAGCAGGGTCGCCGGGATGCGCCAGGCCAGCAGCTCCTCGCGCGCGCTCGGCGCCGGCTCTCGCTCCTGCATCTTGTCGAGCTCGACCGGCCTCTGCCGTGGCGCATCGAGCAGGTAGTTGGTGGTGAAGATCGTCCGCAGGCGCCGGGTGTACCGGCCGTTGATGATCAGGTAGAGGATGTCGTTGACCCACGGGCTCGGCTTCTGCGCCCCCAGCTCGTCGAGCACCAGCACGTCGGCGCGCAGGAAGGGGTCGAGGATCTCCCGCTGCGACTCCGGCGAGCGCGGGTCGAAGGTGGACTGGATCTGGTAGATGAGCGACGTGAAGTCGATGAAGCGGCCGTGGAGGTGATAGCGGTCGATGAGCTCGAGGAGGACCGCGACGGCGAGGTGGGTCTTCCCCGATCCCGGGGGTCCGACGAAGAGCAACCCCATCGGCTCGCCGCGGCCATCGGGACCGCCGAACCCGTCGACGTAACGCTGCGCGATGCTGCGGGCGCGAACCAACTGGTCCTGGGCGGCCCGGTTGGCGCTCTTCACCTGGAAGCTCATGAGGCGGAAGTGGCGGTAGCGCGGCGGCACTCCGGCCGCGTCGAGGAGCCGCGGCTTGAGGTCGCGGCGCCAGCACGTGCAGCGCCGCGCGACGCCGGCGCCGCCGTCCGGTTCCACGACCCAGCCTCTGCCTCCGCAGTGCGGGCAGGGAGCCTCCGCCGTCGCGACCTGGGGCATGCGGAAATCGTAGCACGCGCCCCTGCGCAGAAGGCCCGCGGGACGCCCTCCGCACGGGCCGGCGTTCAACCTCGCAGCAACCCCTGTCCAAGCCCCTCCCAAGGTGTTGCCGGCGGTTATCCCTGCACCAATTCTGAAACTGTGATATACGGGAGACAGACTTTTAGCATGCAGAAGATCGGTTGGATTAGACCTTCTAGCACGGGAGGAGTCACGGGATGAGAACCAACGGACTGAAGGACGAAGGGACGTACGAGCGCGAGCGCGCCGAGCAGAGGATCTGGCAGGGGGCGCGGGACCTCGGGGTCTCGCGGCGGCGGTTCCTGCAGCTCGCCACCGCAGGGGCCGGGGTGGCGACCTTCGGCGGCCTTCTGGGTGCGCGCCGCGCCTGGGCCAGCCACACCGGTTCCACGGTCAAGCCCCTGCCGCCGAGCCTCTTCTTCATCCGCGGCACCAACGCCGAGATGCGCTGGGAAGCGATGAAGGGGCAGGGCTACCGGACGCCGAACGATCGCTTCTTCGTGCGCAACCACACCACCACGCCGCACATCGACCCCGGCACCTGGCGGCTGCGCATCGAGGGCACGGGCGTGACGACGCCGGTCGAGCTGACCTACGACGACATCCTCGCTCTGCCGGCGGTCACCGAGACCAAGTTCATCGAGTGCGCCGGCAACGCCCGCAGCTTCTTCGCCTCGGTCCAGGGCACCCCGGCCTCGGGCACGCAGTGGCTGCTCGGCGCGATCGGCGTCGCCGAATGGACCGGCGTGCGCCTGTCGACGGTGCTCGACCTCGCGGGCGTCAAGAGCACGGCGGTCGACGTCATGCCGAGAGGGCTCGACACCATGGCCGTCCGCCGGCCGATGTCGATCGAGAAGGCGCTCGACGACGACACCCTGCTCGTCTACGGCATGAACGGCGAGACCCTGCTCGAGGACCACGGCTTCCCGGCGCGCGTGCTGACGCCGGGGTGGATCGGCATCGCCAACATCAAGTGGGTGGGGAGGATCGAGGTCTCGGAGACGCCGCTCTTCTCCGACTGGAACACGACGCTCTACCGCCTGTTCGGCTCTGCCTACCCGGACTCGCCGGTGATCTTCGACCAGGAGGTCAAGAGCGCGCTCGAGCTGCCGACGCCGGCGACCCTTCCGGCCGGCCCCCAGGTCCTCACCGGGCGCTCGTGGTCCGGGCACGGCAAGATCGACCAGGTCGAGGTCAGCTTCGACGGCGGCGGCTCCTGGACGCTGGCGACGCTCGACCAGAAGAACCTCCCCTTTGCCTGGCGGCAGTGGAGCGTCGCTTGGAGCCCGACGCCCGGCAGTTACCTCGTTCGTGTGCGGGCGACCGACTCGAAGGGCAACACCCAGCCCGACAGCGTGCCCTTCAACTCGCAGGGCTATCTCTACTGGGCGGCGGTGAACCACCAGGTCAACGTGGTGTAGAAGAAACGATGCAGTAATGCAGCCGTGGCTGCGAGCGATTGGTGGGTGTCGGGTGGGTGCGGTGGAGTGGGCTCAACCTCTACAGCATTGACCCGACCTCCCTCACCCCTAGCCCCTCTCCCACATGGGAGAGGGGGACGTGTATCAGCGGGCCTTCGCGAGCGGCCCGCTCACCACCTTGACGAGAGCGTGCTGGCGATCGACGCCGAACTTGCGGTCGATCATCTCGCGCTTGACGAAGTCGAGCAGGCGGTCGACCTCGACCTGCATCTCCTCCATGCGCTCTCGCAGGTTGAGGATGACCTCGACGCCGGCCAGGTTGACGCCGAGGTCGCGGGTGAGCGTGAGGATGGTCTCGAGGCGGCGGATCGCCTCCTCGTCGTAGAGGCGGGTGTTGCCGGCGCTCCGCACCGGCTTCAACAGCCCTTCGCGCTCGTAGAGCCGGAGCGTCTGCGGGTGGATGCCGTAGCGCTCGGCCACCACGCTGATCATCACGTACCGCTTCTCCTGCCGGCGCCGGCGAGGAGGCATCAGCGCTCCTCCTCCACCTCGACGGTGGTGGCCGCCTGCTTCGGGATGGTGATCCGCAGCACCCCCTGCTCGAACCGCGCGGAGATGTTTTCGGCGTCGAGCGGCGCCCCGAGCTCGAACGCCCGCCGGAAGGGCCCGTAGCTGCGCTCCATGCGCAGGAAGTTGCGGTTCTCGCCGAGCGAGGCCCGGCTGCCGGAGAGCTCCAACCGCCGGTCCTCCACCGAGAGCTCGATGTCGTCGCGGCCGATGCCGGGCAGCTCGGCGAAGAGCAGGAAGGCGTCGTCGGTCTCGAGCACGTCGACCGGGGGCGCCCAGGTGCCGGGCGCCCCCTGCGACTCGTCGTACTCGGCGGCGAGGAGCGCCTGCTCGAGCAGGCTGTTGACGCGCTCCTGGATGCGCGAGAGCTCCTCGAGATAAATCTTTTTCAGGGGCATGGCCTGCGCTCGGTGTTAGCGACCTTCTCGAAGCATTGATCCGATCTCCCTCCACTCCCTCGATCCCTCGCCTCCCGCACGGGAGGCGAGGGACGCCCCCGCCCTTTCGCGGCTACCGGCGTTCTCAGCTCTTGTCGACGTCGACGTACTCGGCGTCGATGACCTCGTCGGACGGCGCTCCGCTGGGCCCGGCGCCGCCTGCCGCCGCCCCCCCGCCGCCCTGTGGTCCGGCCTCGGCGCCGGTCTGGCGGTACACCGCCTCGGCCAGCTTGTGCGAGGCCTGGGTCAGCCGCCCGGCGGCGCGCTCGAGCGTCTCGAGCTCGTCCTGCTCGAGCGCCTTCTTGGCCTCGGCCAGCGCCTCCTCGAGCTGCCCCTTCTCCGCCGCCCCGAGCTTCTCCTTGTGCTCCTCGTAGGTCTTCTCCGTCGAGTAGACCAGGCTGTCGAGACGGTTGCGGGCCTCCACCTGCTGGCGCCGCCGCTTGTCCTCCTCGCCGTGCGCCTCGGCGTCCTTGACCATCTGCTCGATCGCCTTCTCGTCGAGGCCGGAGGAGGCGGTGATGGTGATCTTCTGCTCCTTGCCGGTGCCGAGGTCCTTGGCCGAGACGTTGACGATGCCGTTGGCGTCGATGTCGAAGCTGACCTCGATCTGCGGCACGCCGCGCGGCGCCGGCGGGATGCCCACCAAGTGGAAGCGCCCGAGGGTGCGGTTGTCGCGCGCCATCTCGCGCTCGCCCTGGAGCACGTGCACCTCGACCGAGGTCTGGTTGTCGGCCGCGGTCGAGAAGATCTCGCTCTTGCGGGTCGGGATCGTGGTGTTGCGCTCGATCAGCTTGGTGAAGACGCCGCCCAAGGTCTCGATGCCGAGCGACAGCGGCGTGACGTCGAGCAGCAGCACGTCCTTGACGTCGCCGGCCAGCACGCCGCCCTGGATCGCGGCGCCGATCGCCACCACCTCGTCCGGGTTGACGCCCTTGTGCGGCTCTTTGCCGAACAGCTCGCGCACCAGGTTCTGGATCGCCGGCATGCGGGTCTGGCCGCCCACCAGCACCACCTCGTCGATGTCCTTGGCCTCGAGGCCAGCGTCCTTCAGGGCCTGCTTGCAGGGCCCGATCGAGCGCTTGACCAGGTCGTCGACGAGCTGCTCGAGCTTGCTGCGCGAGAGGCGCAGCGCGAGGTGCTTGGGCCCCGAGGCGTCGGCGGTGATGAACGGCAGGTTGATCTCCGTCTCCTGCGCCGAGGAGAGCTCGATCTTGGCCTTCTCGGCGGCCTCCTTCAGGCGCTGCAGCGCCATCGCGTCGCGCCCGAGGTCGATCCCCTGGTCCTTCTTGAACTCCTCGAGCAGCCAGTCGATGATCCGCTGGTCGAAGTTGTCGCCGCCGAGGTGGGTGTCGCCGTTGGTGGCCTTGACCTCGACCACTCCCTCGCCCACCTCGAGGATCGAGATGTCGAAGGTGCCGCCGCCGAAGTCATAGACGGCGATCTGCTCGTTGGTCTTCTTGTCGAGGCCGTAGGCGAGGGCGGCGGCCGTCGGCTCGTTGACCAGACGCTCGACGGTCAGGCCGGCGATCTTGCCGGCGTCCTTGGTGGCCTGCCGCTGCGAGTCGTTGAAGTAGGCCGGCACGGTGATGACCGCGCGCTCGACCTTCTCGCCCAGGTAGTCCTCGGCCGCCTGCTTCAGCTTCTGCAGGACCATGGCCGAGATCTCCGGCGGCGAGTAGCGCTTGCCCTCGACGACGATGCGCACGTCGCCGTTGTCGGCGCGCTCGATCTGGTAGGGCACCGTCTTCATCTCCTCGGAGACCTCGGAGTACTTGCGCCCCATGAAGCGCTTGATCGAGAAGACGGTGTTCTTGGGATTGGTGATCGCCTGCCGCTTGGCCACCTGGCCGACGAGACGCTCGCCGCTCTTGGTGAAGGCGACGACGGACGGGGTCGTGCGGTTCCCCTCGGCGTTGGGGATGACCTTCGCCTCGCCGCCCTCCATCACGGCGACCACGCTGTTCGTCGTGCCGAGGTCGATGCCAATGATCTTGCTCACTGCTCTCCTCCTCTTGGGTTCCCTGTCACCGATAGTCTAGAAACCTTAGTGGGCGCCTGTCAACCTTGCGCCGTACCCTTGTTGACAACGGGAGACTGAGATTTATTCCAAGAGACAGGTCCGTCAGGGTGGTCGCGATCGGCGAGGTCGATCCGACCACGTGCTGCTCTCCACCTTACTGCGTTGATCCGATCTCCCTCACCTGGAGTTGCCCCGGTTTCGTGGACACATCATCCTTTGGGAGAAAGGAGTCCGCGATGCCAAGGAGTCGACCGCCCTATCCGCCGGAGTTTCGCCGCCGGATCGTGGAGCTGGTCCAGTCGGGTCGT
>JBIOUG010000030.1:0-29464 GCA_044866775.1 Thermoanaerobaculia bacterium
GACGGGCAGATCAAGATCGAGATGCACTTCCTGCCCGACATCTACGTCACCTGCGAGGTCTGCGGCGGCAAGCGCTACGACCGCGAGACCCTCGCGGTGCGCTACAAGGGCCTCAACATCGCCGAGATCCTCGACTTGCCCGTCGAGCAGGCGCGCGAGTTCTTCCGCAACATCCCGGCGATCGACCGCATCCTCGAGACCTTGTGCGAGGTCGGCCTCGGCTACATTCGCCTCGGCCAGCCGGCGACGACCCTCTCGGGCGGCGAAGCGCAGCGCGTCAAGCTCTCCCGCGAGCTGTGCAAGCGCTCGACCGGCCGCACCCTGTACCTCCTCGACGAGCCGACGACGGGCTTGCACTTCGACGACGTCGGCAAGCTCTTGAGCCTCCTCCACCGGTTGGTCGACCTCGGCAACACCGTGGTCGTCATCGAGCACAACCTCGAGGTCATCAAGACCGCCGACTGGGTGATCGACCTCGGCCCCGAAGGCGGCGCGGCTGGTGGGCGGGTGCTGGCAGCCGGGCCGCCGGAAGAGGTGGCGGCGACCGCGGGGAGCTATACGGGGGAGTACCTGGCGCGGGCGCTGCCGGAGGCGCGGCCGCGGCGGCGGAGAGCGGCGGCTGGAGCTCACTGAGGTGGGCGCGGCTGCCACCGTATAATCGCTTGTCGAGGAGGAGGGTAGCCATGTTGCCGACAGCCCGTAAAGAACAGCTCCTCCGCGACCTCGATCAGCTCTCGCCGGACGGCGGGCGGACGGGTGCTCGTGGCTGGCCCGCCAGAGGAGGTGGCGATGACGCCGGGGAGCTATTCGGGAGAGTACCTGGCGCGGGCACTGCCGGAGGCGCGGCGCGGCGGCGGCGAGCTACTGGCAGAGCCACTCAACGAAGTTGTTCGCCCAGGAGCTGAAACTCGCCTCCCAATTCAAGCACCTTGAGCACCCGGCGCCAATGCTCCAATCGGCAGAATCTCTCCTGGCTCCGCTGCAGGTAACCCTCGACGTGTTCGACAACTCTGGCACTGCGTTTATCACCACTCTCCGCTCTCTTTCTATGGTCCTGTAACCGCGCAGAAGTCCAAGGTTGCTTGTCCTCGCGATTCATCGACTCTCGCCGATCGCCCTCGAGACCCAAGAGCCTAGCTTCCATTTCCGCTGATTCCGCCTCGAGTCTCCACCGGTAAGGATCAGCAGCCTCGAGTTCGCCAAGAATATCGTCGGCTGTTCGCTCCCCAGTTAGGAACTGAGCGTACAGCCGCGGCTTCCATTCGCGCACTACCAGCAGCGCGGCGTACACGACCGGATCATCGTGGCGGTGGCCCTGACCGAGGATCCGTAGGACGAGCGCTGTCCGGGTTAAGCACCGCTGCTGCTGACGAAGGGAGAAGCCGAGGTAGCTCATCAGAAAGGCGACGCGATCGTTGACGGCCTGCCAGTCGCCGATTCCGAGCTGCTTCACCAGGTATTTGGCGTATTCCTTTGGAGTAGGGTCTGCTAGTCGGTATCCGAGGTGGAAGAAACGACCCAAGTACCCTTCTGCGTCGAAATCTTGGCCGTAGATCGCCTTCAGCGAGTGCGCGAGTTGCTCCAGGTGGACAGAGAAGACGAAAACGACGCCAGGTACTTCCAGGAGGTGCTTGATCCGCTCAAGCAGCTCGACAGCGAACGTGGGTCTGCACCGGTCGAGCTCGTCAACGAAGAAGACGAGCGCCTTGGCGCCTGCGACCTGGGCTACAGCTTGCTCCAGCGTCTTGCGAAATTCTTCCACCTCGTCTCGATTCCGCCGATACTCATCGATGGCCTTCTCGACGACCCTCTCGGCGGTTTCGGAGAGGGCCTTTTCTAGGTCCTCTGGGCTGACACCGAGACCTCGTAGATCCTCTGGGCGGACGTCGACGAGTCCGGCCGTCAACAACCGCACTGCGATCGGAGTCGCCTTCTTGATGATGACGCTAGTCGTGCTCTTGAGTTTCCTGTATGTCTTTTGCGCCGCCGCTCGCGTCGGCGGAAGTAGCGAACCGATTTCGCCTACCAAAGCCACCAGCGGGTCAGCGATGTAATCCGTCTCCCATGCGTTGAAGTACACTGTCTTATACAGCTCATTCTGGAGGTGCTGGCGCCACATGCGAACGAACGTCGTCTTCCCTGTCCCCCACGCGGCGTCCAGGCTGAGCACAAAAGGTGTCGGGCTGTGTTCGAGAAGGATCGTAAGCTGCTCGATCTCAGCTTTGCGACCAAGCCGATCCTCGGCAAACGGATCTTCAGGTGAGATCGTGACTTCTGGCGGAAGCAGCGGCCACCTACCACGAGAAGGTGCGTTGTCGTTGGGGGTCATCGCCACGAGAATCAAGAGTCGGCAGGGCGGTATGCAATCCTACAATGGTCAGAGCAGTATCTGAGCCTGACGCGGCGACCGCCTCCAGGTGGGCTGCACGAGGTGCAGATAGGGCGTCCCGGGGCCCGGTACGTCACCGGCCCTACATTGCCGGTGATGGCAACGCGCCCTCGATCTCGAACTGCTCCCTGGGGAAGCGGTAGGCCTTGTGCTCGAAGACGTCGCGCTGGGCGAACTCCACCGCCTCACGCGTAGCCACGCAGTACCAGGTCACAGGTGGATCGGGGCGCTGCTTCGCGAATGCCCGCGGCGTGAACAGCCCCAGGTTCGCTCCTCCCGCTCGATCCCGGGCAGAGCGGTAGCGAAGAGCCTCGATTCCTGCGGCGCGCAGGTCCTGGCCGAGCCGCTGGGAAGCGGCGTAGGAAACCGGTGAGGAGATCTCCGCCTCGAACGCGGCGAAGGGCTCCTGCATCAGGTCCACTCCTCGTGCCGTCTGCACCCGGGCCTTGAAGGCGGACACATCCACCATCACTGGCTCCAGCTCTGCCTTCGTCCCCTCCAGGAACAGCAGTCGGTAGTAAGCGGCTTCGGCGAAGGCCGTCAGAATCTCCTCCGCCCCGTACCAGATTCCGCGCGCGGCGCGGGTGCCGAAGCGCGAGCCATGGCGGAGGGGCGGATAACGGAACGGCGTGGCAAGAAGGTAGTGGAGCCCCTCGAACTCCGGCTCCGGCGGCAGCGGCGGCTTGACCCTTTCGATCAGCTCTTCCAGGAGCTGCTGCTCGGCGTCCGAGTCAACCAGCTTGCGGGTGGAGATGACGTGCTGCGCTTCCACTACCCGCCAGGGCCGGGCCTCGAGGTTCCCCGGCTCAACCCTGGCCGCGCAGCGCGTCCAGATAGTCGGCGACACGGACCAGGCCCTGGGTGGTCTGGATAAGTCCTGCGGGCACTCCGGCTAAATGGTCGTTGTACGCCCGCAACCACCGCCGGCACTTCTCCGCGTCGCCGCCCAGAAGGGCGTCCAGGCTGCGAAAGACTCGCAGGAAGAGGAGGGCCAGCTCACCCTCCTTGGTCTCGGGATCGATGGTCCGCTGGCGGTTGGAGATCCGCGACAAGGACGAGGCGCTGACGCCCAGCACGGCAGCGAGCTCCCGCCCCGAGAAGCCTAGGAGATCCGCAGCCCGCTCGGTAGCCTTGGTGAGCACCGTAGGGGCTGAGGACCGCGATGACAGCTCGACGCTCATTGCAGGTGAAATTCTAGAGCCTTACGCTGCCGATTGCAAGCACCCAGTTGGGAGAAGCGCCGGCGGCGGCGAATGGCCCGGACTCCCGAAGTACGGGGAGGCTGAGCCTTGGAATGCCATCTTGCGCGCGAAACCCGAAGGAGACCCCCCAGTGCTCAGGATCGCCACGCTTGCTCTCGCCTTCGCCCTCGTTGTCAGTCCCGCCCGGGCAGCGGAGCCCGCACTCTACGGCTCCGCCGTCACCGTGACCGAACCGACCCCGATCGCGGCGATCCTCGACTCCCCGGCCGAGTACGACGGGCGGCTGGTGCGGGTCGAAGGTAAGGTCTCGGGGGTCTGCGCGATGGCGGGCTGCTGGATGGAGCTCGAGGACGAGGCGCGCCGGCGCGTCCGGATCAAGGTCGAGGACGGCGTCATCGTCTTCCCGGCCGACGCGGTCGGTCGCAAGGCCGTCGCCCAGGGGAAGGCGCGGGTCGAGACGCTGAGCCGCGAGCGCTACGTGGCCTGGCGGAAGCACCTGGCCGAGGAGACGGGGACGACGTTCGACGAGGCGGCCGTCGGCGATGGCCCGTTTCAGGTCGTGCAGATCGCCGGCACCGGCGCCGCGATCGGCGACTGACGGCGCGCAGGCTTGCCCGGTTTCTCGTCACCTCAGAGGGGGTCGATCCGCACCTCGGGATGAAGCGCGGCGAGCCGCTCGAGGTTCTCGCTGTCGCCGGTGAGAATCCGGCCCGGACCGTCTCGGCCACGACCACCACCGGCACCTCGACCGGCGAAGAGAGTGAGAGGCGCGATGGCGGCCGGCCGCGGCCTCCCCGCCCGCCTCGAAGCCGCCGCCCGCCGGCCGGCGCATCGCCTTCGCGAGCGGCGAGGAGTAGCCTCCCTCCCAAAGGAGGGGAGCCATGAGCTGCAATGAGAAGCCGTGCCGGGAGGTGACCTACACCTTCGTCGTCACCCTGGGAAGCTTCGCGACGGTGCCCGGGTCCGAGGGCTTACCGTGCCCTTCGCCACCGGACCCCACCCAGATCGACGAGATCAAGGACAAGATTCTCGCGCGGCTGCGGGCGCTGTTCCCCGACCAGATGCCGAGCTGCGACAAGAACTGCCGCTGCGAGTTCGACGCGACGGTGGTGAAGCAGCTCGAGCGCACGATCCCGGAGCGGACCTACCGTACGAGCAGCGCACCCGATACGCCGGTCCAGTTCTGCCACTACACGGTCGGCGCGACCGCCAGGATCACCCGCACCACGAAACAGGGCACCTGCGAGGCGACCCAGGACGCCGTCGACCAGGCGTTCCCGAAGAAGGCCGAGGGGAAGACGAAGACCGGCAAGAGCCCGGCCAAGCAGGCGCCGAAGAAACCAAGGGTAACAACATACTTGACTCACCCTGCCGGGGGCGGCTATGCTCCTGACTGACCCCGCCGTCCGCTCGGCCGTCTCGGGGGAGGGAGGGGCCAGCGGCTTCCCCTCCGGCGGCACTCTCGCCCCGTGGGTTCGGGAGCCGCACAGGCTCTGGAGCCTGCTGGAGATTATGGAGCGCTTCCATCCCGAGCCGCTTCTGGAGCTTTCAGGGTCATTAGGCTTGTTCCGTCTGATGCCGCGCCGCATCAGCCACTTTTGGGGAATTTCTTCAGAGCTAAGTTTTACCTTCTCTGCCAGGCTGCAAGGCGAGCTCAGAGAAGAAGTGCTCGCGGTTGAGCGCGACTGTCTCGCTATTGGCCTCCCTGTCTCGGCCAAGGCGGCGCAAGCCGCACTTCAAGAGCTGGCGTCTTCAAAACCTTCTTGGCAAGAGTTCAGTAGGCTGGCCGAGGATTTACATGGTCGCCTGCGAGATGAAATCTCCTCCGTGACGTTCCTGGCGTTGAACCTCCGCGAAGCTGAACTCTATGGCGGCCCGCGCAAGGAGTGGGAGGGCGTTCTAGGGGCATTCAAGGACACCGTCTACGATGTAGAAGAAGCCGCAAAGTGTCTCGCCTTGGAGCGAAGCACCGCCGCAGTCTTCCACCTCATGCGGATTATCGAGACCGGTCTCCGCGCTCTCGGGAAGGCGCTCAACGATCCAACGCTGGACCCGAAGACGAATCCGAGCTGGGACAAGATCTTGAAACGTGCGGAGAGGGAGCTACAGAAACCGCGCTCTGATCGGAGTCCGGAGTGGGTCGCCGAGGAGCAGTTCTATTCCACCGCGACCGCCAACATACGTGCCGTGCAGTACGCGTGGCGGAATCCAACGCTCCACATCGAACGCTCCTACAATGCCGAAGAGGCACGGGAGGTATTCGCCGCCGTTCGCTCCTTTATGCGCCACTTGGCGACGAAGCTATCCGAATGAGACGCAACGCCACGGACTCATTTCGGCGGCCCCGCCAGCAACAGCAGCCCGGACGCGAGCCGGAGCGCGGCGCCGACAACTTCGCCCCGAAGCCGGTCCTCCGCCGCGTCCGCCGGCCGTTCGCCCCGCAGGACGCGCACCAGCGCCCGGACCGTGGCGAGGTCCGCGAGCGTGTAACTCATGGCCCCGAGCAGCGTTTCCAGGGTCCGCAGCTCGGGCTCTTTCCGCCCGCGCTCGTACTCGCAGATAGCGGAGCTTGGACAGCCGCTCGCAGCGGCGAGGTCGCGTTGATTCAGGCCGCGGATGATGCGGAGCACCGCGAGCGCCGTAGGGATGTCGCCGGAGTAGCTCATGGCTACGCCGCTCCCGTCTGCGGCGCCAGCGCCGCTTCGATCGCATCCGCGATCTTGGCGACACGCCGCGCCGCTCGCCGCGCGAGCTTGCAGAGGCGCCACGTCTCGCGGTCCCTCTCCCACTCCATAACCAGCGTGTCTTTGTTTATTGCCTCGACAACATCCCAGAGGAAGCCTTGCAGGTGACGGAGGTCGCCGGCAGCGGCGCGAAGCTGGTGGAGAGTGAGCGGCTCGGGCGGACTCGGGAAGATGGGATCGGTTGCCCCTTCTCGCTCAATCTCGGCGAGCATGGCGCCGAGCGCGCGCAAGGCGCCGTTGTGCTGTGGACTGGTGAAGCCGAGCAGGAACGTCTCGCGGAAGGCGGCATGCTCCCGCCAGTCCTCGGGCTTGACGGTGGGCGGCAGGACCGGGACGCGGCGGCCGGAGGAATCGACGCGGTTCACTTCGCACCCCGCTTTCCCTTCGGCTTCCGGGTGGGCGCGGCCAGCTCCGCCAGTCGAGCGCGGAGAGCGTCGAGCATCGGCGCCGGCAGGCGCTTCAACAGTTCCTCCGCCCGCTTCCACAGGTTGAACACGTCGGTATCGCGGAGGTCGCGGCCGAGGGTTAGCGCAGCGTCCGTCAGGTCGTCGCGTAATCCCTCCAAATCCACCTCGCCCCAGAAGAACGCTTCGGGGCTTGTCTCGAAAAACTCCCCGCCGAGGTCGCCCGGCATGTTCATGGAGTTGCCCGGCTCCCATTGCGGGATGTCCTTGGGGATGTCCCGAGACGGCGCGTGCTTGAACTGCCGGCCGCCGGCCCGCAAGCGCTCGACACGGGCCGCGAGACTGCCGAGCGCGGCGATGAGGTCGAGGATGTCGGCCGTCGCTATGGACAGCCGCCATTCAACCTCTGGCGTCACGCCTTGGACAAGCTGGCGGGCCAGCTCGGCATGCGGGTTCGGTTCGCGGTCGGGAATGACCGCGGCGGCGGCGCGGCGGAGTGCGTTGCGCACCTGCTCTGCGTCGGGCGGAAAGACGGTAGGCTGCGAGCGGTCTGGCATCGCCCCGGCTCCTCTGTCGTCGAGCGTTTGTTGGGCTCCGAGCCGCCGGGGTGCGGCATCCGTCCAGGGTTCGCCCCCGGCGGCTCGGGGTTCTTCCTTCCTGTCGGGCGCTACCTGCCTATCCGCGTTCCGGTTTCCTCACCTCCGATCAAGGGTGGTTCTCCGTGGATGCTAGCGTACTGACGTATGTACGTCAAGCGACGTAGGTACGCTCTAGGGCATGCCCAGGAAGAAGCCAGCGCCCAAGGCACGGCAGGGACCGCGGGGCGGGCTGACGACCGTCACCAAGTCCGGGATGGTTCGGAAGACGCTCT
Organism: Thermoanaerobaculia bacterium; assembly: GCA_044866775.1. Classification (GTDB taxonomy): domain Bacteria; phylum Acidobacteriota; class Thermoanaerobaculia; order Multivoradales; family UBA5704; genus DASUNQ01. The sequence continues at coordinate 7,611 of JBIOUG010000030.1, forward strand.
GGCTACACGAGGACGAAGCCGAAGCGCTGCGCGAGCGCGCCTACCGGGAGCGCCGTTCGGAGTCGGAGATCATGCGGCAGGCGCTGCGGCGCCTCCTCGGAATCGAGGACTGAGACGAGAGAACACAAGTAGGACGGGGGCTGAGTTTATCATCATGGTTACCGATGTAGAACTCCCGTCCACTGCGCGAAAGGCCGTCTTCGGCGTGGTTTATCTCCGCGCAGTTGCAGCAGTTGCGGGCTATACGGTGTCGGTCCCAGAAGTCGACTATGACAGCGTTGATGTCACGCTTAACTCGAAGGAAGGGAAGCGAAATCGCCTTGAGTTTCAAGTGAAGTGTAGCGCGCAACCAGCGCCCGTCGGCGTTGATTTGGCTTACAGGCTCAAGCGTAAAAACTATGAAGACCTCAGAATCGATAGTGTTATCCCGCGGTTTCTCTTGGTTGTGATTGTGCCGGACGATATAACTCAGTGGATGAGACAAAGCGAACGGCGCATGAATCTCAGACGTTGCGGCTTTTGGTGTTCGCTGCGAGGAGCCCAGGATCTACCTAACCCGGATTCAAGTTCAATCACGGTTCGACTTCCTAGAACCAACCTCTTGACTCCCGAGGCCCTGCGTGACTTAATGGAACGAGGGATCGGCCCATGATCGTGTCCATCAAAGACCGCGCTACTCTCCTCGGTATCCACCCCGCTCGCGTTGGAGCCTACCTTCATGCCAAGGGATGGCAAAGGATGGTCCATGAACCGAGTCGCTACTCGCTCTGGGTGAAACCGGACGCTCGCGAAGTTGAGGCCCTCCTTCCCCTGGACTCAGGCTTGGGTGATTTCGCCGAGCGCATGGCAGAACTCCTGGGAGATCTTCAGCGAGAGGAGCAGCGCTCAGAACTCGAAATCCTTCGTGACATTGAGTTAGCCAATTGCGACGTGTTCAGATTTCGGAAAGATCCGCATTCCGATATCATGGGAACCATTCAGATTGACGATGGGGTACGTTTCGTTGCGCATGCGCGTGACCTGCTTTTGTATGCGGCGGCTGCGGAACATGAACCTAGTCGCACGGCAGTGACGCGGCCGTCCGCGGATGTTTCGCGCTTCATGTCGCAGGCGTTGCTTGGGCAAACTGAGATCTCGAGCTTCGTTGTTACAGCGCAGGTTCCCGTACCGTCCCGCTTGAGCGACCCGCTCTTCCCGGATCTTATTTCTCCCGCCCTAGAACCATTTGAGAGGCGCGCTGGCGTCCGCCTTATGAGCCTCCTGAGTGACACGCGCGAGGCTGCCATGGAAGTAGCGCAAACTAACGACTTTCGACCGTTCGCGGAAGTGCTCAATAGGGGTGCAACCGTCGATCTCTATAGCACGCTTGTCGAGGCGCAAGAGATTGGCCCCGGCGAGCCACTGGAAATAGGTTGTTCATGGGCGCCAGCCAGGCCGCTAGTTGGGTCGGCCCCTCTCGTGGTTAGGTTCGAGCCAGAACTAACTTTACCGATCAGATCCGCCGTTGATATGCTGCGACCACGAAGCGTTAAGGAGGGGGTGCGCATATTTGGGTACGTCGAACTCTTGCAACAACCGGCGCAAGAGGTCTTGGTTGGAGAGCTGGTGGTTAAGGCGGTGGTTGAACGCAGCGACTTAAATGTCCACCTAACACTAAGCCAGCCAGATTACGGGCTCGCTATCAAGGCATTCGGCGAGAAAAGGCCGATTGAAGTCGTCGGCGATCTTGCGAAGGATGGAAAGTTTTGGAGGTTACGCGATCCGCGAAACATCGTGCTTCACCGCGGAGAAAACGCGCCCTCTAGTGAAGATGACGATGGGGAGTAGGTGGAAGGCATCACTTGTCGCGACTCCTCGGTTTCTTCGCACGATGTGCGCGTTCTAGGTCCATGATCTCTGCTTTCGGCACCGACACGATGCGCCGCGCAAACTCCGTGAACCGCTCGAATGGATGCGGCTCCTCCGGCGGCGGCGTCTGCGGCTCCGCCCGCGGCTCCGCCCGCTCATCCTTCATGGCTTCTTCCTCCTCCGCTTTCCGCGGCCTTCCCGTGCCTCACGTCGTCGCCGGCTCGCCGATCAGGTCGCGGTACATGATGCGCTTCCCGATGATGCCGACCGCCACCTTGAGGAAGCGCATTCCGTCGCCGCCCTTCCGCGAGTTGAACCGGAAGGTCTCTTCGTCGAGGTAACGGTGCAGGTGGAACGGTTCCACGCTCACGTAGGTTCCCTTGATGGCCCGCTTGAACAGGCACCAGAAGTTCTCCATGCCGTTGGTGTGGATCTTCCCTTCGACGTACTTCTCGGCGTGGTTGATGACGCCGTGGACGTAGTCGGTAGCCAGCTCGGTGTAGGACTTCAGGGTGTCGGTAAAGACTTCCGACCCCTTCTCGACGTGCTGCTTGACTTCCGGGGTGAGACTCTTCCGCTTGACGTTCGGCACGACCTTGGTGCGCACCCGGCTGTGTCCGTCCTCGCCGTGCCGTTCCAGGAGCCCCATGACGGCGGTTTTCCCCATCGGTCCCCGTCCCTTGATCTTCTGCGCCCGCTTGTGCTTGTGCATGAACCGGGCGCGCCCGCCGATGAAGGTCTCATCCACCTCAACCTCGCCGCTCATCTTCCCGAAGCTCCCGGTCTGCATGGCGAGCCGGATGCGATGGCCCATGAACCAGCCGGTCTTCTGAGTCACCCCGAGCGCGCGGGCGATCTCGTAGGAGCTGATTCCGTTTTTGCAGTTGACGACCAGCCAGAGCGCCGGCAGCCACTTGTCCAAGCCGATCGGCGAGTCCTCAAAGATGGTCCCGACCTTGACGGAGAATTGGCGCTTGCACTCCCGGCACTTCCACAGGCGCCGGGTGCTCAGGAAGGAGTGCTCCGTCCCCTGGCAGCGGGGGCAAGTCACCCGCCCGTCGGGCCAGCGGAGGGCGGCCACAAAGGCGAGGCAGACATCGGGGTCCGCGAAGTAGCGGATCGCGCCCAACAGGGTCTCGGGAACGGGCTGCTGGCTGTCCATACCCAGGACCGTAGCACGGATCGCCGGGTGAGTCAAGTATATGGTTACCAAACCAAGCGCCGCCAAGAAGGCGAAGGCGCCGGCCCGCAGGCAGACGCGGCGGTAGCGCGCGCCCGGCGCTCGCCACCCGCTAAGATGTCCCCATGGCCACGGCGCGGCCGGACCTCGCCGAGAAGCGGCGGATCCTGCAGCTCGAGACGCTCTATGATCTCGCGCTGACGCTCCAGGAACAGCGCGCCGAGCCGGAGCTGGTCGAGGAGGTGCTGCAGCGGGTGTGCGCGGTCACCGACCCGGCGGCCGGGGTGGCGGTGACGCGCGATGCCTACGGCCGGCCGCGGGCGGTGTCGACCGTCGGGTGGGAGGGGCCGCCGCCGGCGGGCGAGGCGCTCCTCGCGGCGCCGCTCTGGCGGCAGCTCCTGGCCGAGGCCCGGCTCGTGGCGCGCTCCGGCGGCGAGCTCGCCGGGCGCCGCTACGGCGAGCTGCTCGCCGTCCCCCTCGCCTACCGCGGCGTCTTCCTGGGCTACCTCGCCCTCCTCGACAAGGAGGTCCGCGGCGAGCGCGACTCGCGCTTCACCGACGACGACCGGCGCTTCCTCGACTCGGTCGCGGCGCTCGCCGGAGCGGCGCTCGACAGCGCCCGCCAGCTCGAGCGGCTGGCGACCCAGCGCGAGCGGCTGGCGGAGGAGAACAAGGCGCTCAAGGGGCGGCTGGCGGAGGAGGTGGCGGGGCGCAAGATCGTCGCCACCGCGCCGACGATGCGGCGGGTGCTCGAGATCGTCGAGCGGGTGGCGCCGCGCGGCGTCAACGTCCTGGTGCGCGGCGAGAGCGGCACCGGCAAGGAGCTGGTGGCGAAGCTCCTCCACCTCCTCTCCGGGCGGGAAGGCGCGCTCATCGCCGTCAACTGCGCGGCGCTCCCGGAGTCGCTCCTGGAGAGCGAGCTCTTCGGCATCGAGGGCGGGGTGGCGACCGGTGTCCAGGCGCGGCCGGGGAAGTTCGAGCTCGCCGACAAGGGGACGCTGCTGCTCGACGAGATCGGCGACATGCAGACCTCCCTCCAGGTGAAGCTCCTGCGCGCCTTGCAGGAGCGGGAGGTCGTGCGCCTCGGCGGACGGCGGCCGATCCCGGTCGACGTCCGGCTGGTGGCGGCGACGCACCAGGACATCGAGGCGCTGGTGGGCCGCGGGCTCTTCCGCGAGGACCTCTACTACCGCCTGAAGGGGGTCGAGGTAGAGCTGCCGCCGCTGCGCGAGCGACGGCAGGACATCCCGCTCCTGGTGCGCAGCTTCACCGAGGAGTTCTGCCGCCGCGAGGGGATCCCGGTGCCGCCCTTCCGCCCCGACGCCCTCGCCCTCCTCCTGGCGCACGACTATCCCGGCAACGTGCGCGAGCTGCAGAACGTCGTCGAAGGCGCGGTGTCGCTCGCCGAGGGCGAGGTCGAGGCCGACCTCGTGCGCTCGCTGATGAGCCTCCCGGCGCCGGCGGCGGGCGCCGGCGCCGCGGCCTCCGACGCCCAGGCGCTCGACCTCGACTCGGTCGAGCGCCGCCACATCGCGCGCGTGCTCGAGCTGACCCGCGGCAACAAGAGCGAGGCCGCGAAGCTCCTCGGCCTCGATCGCAAGACGTTGCAGCGCAAGGGGTTCTAGAGTGGGGTCGAGCCGCTGCGGTAGAATGTCGCAGGCGCGGCGTTTTGTCCCCGCGCGAGAAAACCGCGGAGAAACAGGGCTTCGGCGGTCCTACGCACGAGCGCGGCGAATGTTTCTGCGGCAAATTGTCGCGTGGCGCCGCCCGGCGCGGCCGCGGCGACTTCCCTTTCGCACTCTGTAACACCTTGGTACGTTTCGGTTTACAGTTCCGTTACAGGGAGGTGGCGCGCGTTGGCAGACCGGTTGCGATGTCGGGGGGGCGACCAGGAGGAACACCATGCTGCAAGCCCTACGCGACCACGCCGCCGCCATCCCCCAGGTGCCGCTCCGGCTCCTGCTCTCGGTGGGGACGCTGACCAGCTTCGTCTGGCTGCTGGCGCAGGATCTCATCGATCCGCTGGCCGTGTTCGCCCTCCAGCTCTATCTCGCCTTTTGACGCCCCAGCCCTCCGAGCCCGTCTGATGCCCGGCAACGCGATCCTGCGGGAGGTCACGCTGACTCTCCCCATGGCGCCCGACATGGAAGTCGCGGCCAGCAAGACCGCCACGGCCATCGCCGAGTTCATGAAGATGAGTCCGGATAGAATCGACGAGGTCCGGATGGCGGTGATCGAGGCCTGCATCAACGCGTTCGAGCACAGCCGTGCGGCCGACCGCCAGGTGACGATGACCTTCGAGGTCGTCGGCAAGCACGAGCCGGAGGAGCTGCGCATCACGGTGAAGGACGCCGGCGTCGGCTTCGACCCGAAGGCGATCGAGGAGCCGACGATCGAGAAGAAGCTGGGCGACGCCCGCAAGCGCGGCTGGGGGATCAAGATCATCCAAGGGCTCATGGACGACGTCGAGATCCACTCCGGCAGCGAGGGGACGACGGTCATCATGAGCAAGCGGCGCTAGGAGCCCGTCGCGCTGGTCGCGCGACGGAAAGCGCTCCTAGCATTGATTGGAGCACGGCGCGAAAGCCTTCGCGCCTTAGGCGGCGAGGCGTGGACGGAGAGATGACCGTGAATTCCAATGTGACCGTGGACCGGCGGGAAGGCGTGGCCCTGATCTACACCCAGGGCTACATCAACAACCAGGCGGGGGAGGAGGTCGCGCGGGTGGCGTACGCGCTGCTCGACGAGGGCTACAAGACGCTCCTGCTCAACCTCGGCGGCACGACGATCGTCAACTCGATCGGGATCTCGATCCTGATCGAGATCATCGAGAAGATGCTCGAGATCAACGGCAAGCTGGCGTTCTGCTGCCTCACCCACACCATCGACAAGACCTTCCACATCATGGGCCTCGCGCAGTACGCGCCGATCTACGGCGACGAAGCGACGGCCCTGGCGGCGTTGCGCGGCTGAGGCCGCCGATGGTGCCGCCGCCCGATCCAGCCGCGCCGGTCGTGGCGGCGGACGTCTGGGGCGAGCTGCTGGCGCTGGCCCGCGACAAGGCGGGCGACCGGCCGCTGCTGCGGCGGCTGCTCGAGCTGTGGCTGCAGGCGAGCGGCGCCCGCGCCGCCGCGCTCTACCTGCAGAACGGGGAATCGCTGCGGCGCGAGGTGGCGGTGGGAGGCGGCGAGTTTCCGGCGGCGCTCGATCCGTCCGCCTCGGCCGCGGGATCGTGGGGAAGCGTGCCGCTTCCCGGCGGCGCCCTCGCCGTCCAGCCTCCCGAGGCCGCGGCGGCGGCGGGCGGCGCGGCGGCGCACCTGACGCTGCTGCTCTGGGACGCGGCCACCAAGCGCCGCCTGCAGCAGCAGATCAAGGAAGAGCGCTTCCAGGTCAACTACCGCGTCGTGGAGCTCGAGGCGCTCTATGACGTCGGCCTGGCGGTCGCCGGCACGCTCGACCACGAGCGGCTGTCGGAGGAGATCCTGCTGCGCGCGGTCTCGCTGCTCGACGCCCGGCGCGGCGCCCTCTACCTGATCGAAGGCGACGCCTACCGGCTCGACCGCACCTTCGGCGGCGACGCGGCGGCGGAGTTCCCGGTCGCCGGCGCCCGCCTCGCGGCCTTCCTGGCCGGCGCGGGGCCGGCGCCGCCCGAGCTGCTGCCCGGCGCGCGGCACCTCCTGGGGGTGCCGATCCAGGTGGAGTCCGGCCCGCGGGGACTCCTGGCGGTCGGCGACAAGGAGAGCCGGCGCGGCATCGCGCCGTTCCCCGAAGGCGACCGGCGGACGCTCATCCTCTTCGCCAACCAGGCGGCGCTGGCGCTCGAGAACGCGCGCCTCCACCGCCAGGCCCTGGAGACCGAGCGCCTGGAGCGCGAGATGGAGCTCGCCGCCGAGATCCAACGGCTCATCCTGCCGACCGGCGCGCCGTCGATCGACGGCTACTCGATCGTCGGCTGGAACCGTCCGGCGCGCCAGGTGGGCGGCGACTACTACGACCTCCTGCACCTGCCCGAGGACCGGATCGGCATCGCGGTCGGCGACGTCTCGGGCAAGGGCGTGCCGGCGGCGCTCATGGTCTCGACCCTCCACTCCGCCCTCCGCCTGCTCCTCGACCGCTTCGCGCCCGGGCCCGAGCTGCTCGAGCGGCTGAACGACCACGTGCTCGCCTCCTCGGCGCCGAACAAGTTCATCACCCTGGTGCTGGCGGAGCTGGCGCCCGCGACCGGCACGCTCCGCTACCTGAATGCCGGCCATAACCCGGGGCTCCTGCTGCGGCGCGACGGCGCGCTCGAGGAGCTGCCGGCCGGCGGGCTGCCGATCGGCCTGCTGCCCGGCAGCCGTTACTCGCTGCAGACGCTCGAGCTCCACCCCGGCGACCTCCTCTGCCTCTACAGCGACGGCATCACCGAGTGCGTGGCGGAGGACGACGAGGAGTTCGGCGTCGGGCGCCTGGCCGACCTGCTGGCGAGGAACCGCGACCTCGACCTGCCGCGCCTGGTGGAGGCCATCGACGACGAGACCTGCCGCTTCAGCGCCGGCACGCCACAGGCGGACGACCAGACGTTGGTCCTGCTGCGGCGGGAGGGGTGACCGTAGCGCCCGGGCTACGTCCCGGGCGTTTTCGGAGGCTCCTGCCCCCAGATTCTTCGCTACGCTCAGCGTGTGAAGGATTCGGGCCGTCTTTCGAAAACGCCCGGGACGTAGCCCGGGCGCTACACTCAGAACGACCGCCGTTGGACTGTGCGGGAAGCTCGCCGCAATGAGAGTATCCGCCGGATGAACCGCAAGCCCTCGTTTCCCTACCTGTGCTGTTGCCTGTTGTCTTTCGTCGTCCTCTTCTCGATCTCCTTCGCCGCCTGCCGGCAGACGCCGCCCTCGGCCGAGGAGCGGGAGCGCGACGAGCCAGCAGCGCCGCAGGTCGCCTGGGCGCTCGCCATCCACGGCGGCGCCGGGACGATGTCGCGCGAGAAGATCGGCGCGGAGCTCGAGCGCGAGTACCGCGCGGCGCTCGGCGAGGCGCTGGCGCTCGGCAAGGAGGAGCTGGCGCGCGGGGCGCGCAGCCTCGACGTCGTCGAGAAGCTCGTGCGCCGGCTCGAGGACGACCCCAAGTTCAACGCCGGCAAGGGCGCGGTCTTCAACCATGCCGGCGGCCACGAGCTGGACGCCTCGATCATGGACGGCCGCACGCTGCAGGGTGGCGCGGTGGCCGCCGTGACCACGGTGAAGCACCCGATCACGCTCGCCCGCTTGGTCATGGAGCGCACCGAGCACGTCCTGCTCATGGGGGAGGGAGCCGAGCAGTTCGCCACCGAGATGGGCGTCGCGCGGGTGCCCAACTCCTACTTCTCGACGCCGCGCCGGCGCCGGGAGTGGGAGGAGGAGATGGCCCAGAAGGCGAGCGCCGAGGCGGCGCGGCAGCACGGCACCGTGGGGGCGGTGGCTCTCGACCGCCACGGCAACCTCGCCGCCGCCACCTCGACCGGCGGCCGCACCGACAAGCGCTGGGGCCGCGTCGGGGACACGCCGATCCTCGGCGCCGGCACCTACGCGAACAACCGCACCTGCGCGGTCTCGGGCACCGGCAAGGGCGAGCAGTTCATCCGCCACGTCGTGGGCTACCAGATCTCCGCCCTCATGGAGTACCGCAGTCTGTCGCTCGCGGAGGCGGCGCGCGAGGTCGTCGACCGCCGGCTCGAGCCCGAGGACGGCGGCGTCGTCGCCGTCGGCCGCGACGGCGCGATCGCCCTCGTCTACAACAGCAAGGGCATGTACCGCGGCGCCGCCGACGCCGGCGGCCGGTTCGAGGTCAGGATCTGGGAAGACTGATCCCGGTCCCGGCGCGAGCGCGCTCGGCGCGCTCGAAGGTCGCCAGCGCGAGAGCGATGACGTCCTTGGTGGCGCTCTTGATCGCGCCGAGGTGCGGGGCGCCGGCGACGACGCGGCAGGTGCCTCCCGCCAGGCGCGCCAGCTCCGCCGTGTCGGCCGGACGGATCCCGGGATCGGCCTCGCCGCTCACGAACGCCGCCGCCGCGACCTCGAGATGCGGGGCGTGCTCCCGCAGGTCGAGGAACCGATAGGCCCGCGGCAGGAGCCGCTCGAAGAGCGCGTACAAGGGCCTGAGCCACGGCATCGTGCGCCGCCCCCAGCCGAGCAGGTGCGGCGCCACGTCCTCGAACATCGCGCCGGCGACGCCGTCACGACGCGACAGCAGCGCCATGCTCCAGAGGCCGCCCGAGCTGACGCCCCAGACGTGGAGAGGCAGGCCGGCCGCGCGCTCGGCGAGCGCGTCCAGCGCGTCCTCCACGTCGCGATCGTAGAAGCCGGCCGGCGGCGCGCTGCCGCCGAAACCGCCGAGGTCGAAGGTCAGGGCGTGATACCCGGCCGCGCGCAGCGCTTGCAAGCGGCCGCGGCGGAAGAAGTAGGTCTGCCCCCACGGCACCCAGGGATGGAGCAGGAGCACCGCGCCGCGCGCTCCACTCGCCGGATACCAGATGGCGGCGAGGTGACCGGGGCGTCCGCGACGGGGGATCGTCAGGTGCTCGAAGGGGGCGAGCTCGGGAGGGGTCGGCGAGAGCTCGACCGCCGGCAGGCGCGGCCCGAGGGCGGCGAGGAAGAACCGCGCCGCCCGCTCCTCCCAGCCGCGCGGGCGAGTCGGCGGCGGTCTCACGGCGCCGGGACGAGCGCGACCACGGTCGCGATCTGCACCATGGCGAGGAAGTTGGTGACCACGTGGAGCCCGAAGGTGAGGAGGAGCGAGCCGCTCGCCAGGCGCGCCGCGGCGAAGAGCGCTCCCAGCGCCAGCACGGCGGCGACGTCGAAGAGGTCGTACTGGACGTGCAGGGCGGCGAAGAGCAGCGCCGAGACGGAGACCGCCCCGGCGCGGCCGAGCCGCCACGGCGCCAGACCCGGGAGGAGGAAGCCGCGGAAGAGCACCTCCTCGAAGGCCGGCGCCGCGAGCGCCACCGCGAGCCAGAAGAGGAGAGGCACGACGCTCGTGCGGTAGGCCTCGATCATGACCGGCGGGCTGACCGGCCGGTCGAGCGCGCGGGCGAGGAGGTCGTAGCCGCCGAGGAAGAGGGCGAGCGCGAAGGTCCACAGCAGGGACTGGCGCAGGGTGGGACGGCGGAGGCCGAGATAGTCGCGCACCGTCGCGCCCCGCCGCAGGCGGATGAAGAGGAGCGTCAGCGCGATCCCCGTCGGCGCGCCGGCGAGCGTGGTGAGCGAGACGACCAGCCCCAGGTGCGCCGCGCTCAGGCGGGCGGCTGCCGGCAGCGTCGGGCCGAGCGCCAGGACGGCGGCATAGAAGATCGCCGCGACCAGCGCCTGGACCAGCAGCCAGGCGAGGATCACCGCCACCGTCAGGCCCAACGAAGCCGCCGGTCCCCAGAACGGCGGCCGCGCTTGGGGAGTGGTCGCAGGGGGCGGCAGCTCCAGCGGCTCGGCGGCCTCCGGCGTCACGGGCGCGAGGCTAGCACGCACCCCGTCAGGCCCAGGGCTGCGCGGCGCCGCGATGGTGGGTTACAATGCCGCGCGTTGCTCAGAGCCCGCCCGGTGTCACCGCGTTCCTGCCTCGCGTTTGCGACCCGGTCCCCGCAGCGGTAGCAAAGAACCCACCTGCCACGTAGCCAAGGACTGTACTCATGGACGAACAGAACCGACCCGAGACCCAGGACTTCGGAGCCGCGCTCGAGGAGTTCGAGCAGAGCAGCGCGGGAGCCGCCGGCGGCGGCGAGCCGCAGATCGGCGACACCGTCGCCGGCAAGGTGCTGTCGATCGGCGAGGACGCCGCGCTGGTCGACCTGGGAGGGAAGGCGGAGGGGGTCGTGCTCCTCGACGGCTTGAAGGACGAATCCGGCCAGGTCACGGTGGCCGTCGGCGACCAGGTGGAAGGGACGGTCGCAGCGACCGACCCCGACACCGGCGGCGTGGTCGTGCGCGCCAAGCCGGCGCGCGGCCCGCAGATCAAGGAGGAGCTGCGCCAGGCGCACCTCCACGGCATCCCCGTCGAAGGGACGGTGACCGGCCTCAACAAGGGGGGGATCGAGGTCAAGGTGGCCGGCCAGCGCGGCTTCTGCCCGCTGTCGCAGCTCGACCTGCGCTACGTCGAGGACCCGACGAAGTTCGTCGGCCAGCGCCTCGCCTTCCGCATCCTGCGCCTCGAAGAGGACCCCAAGGGGCGCCGCCCCAACATCGTGCTGTCGCGCCGCGCCATCCTCGAGGACGAGGCGCAGGCCAAGGCCGAGCAGACGCGCGAGCGCCTGAAGCCGGGCGCGGTGCTGACCGGGCGGGTGACCTCGCTCGCCAGCTACGGCGCCTTCGTCGACCTGGGCGGGCTCGAGGGGCTGCTCCACGTCTCGGAGCTCTCGCACACCCGCGTCGAGCACCCGCAGGAGCTGCTCCAGGTGGGGCAGGAGATCGAGGTGCAGGTGATCAAGGTCGAGAAGCGCGACGGCCGCCAGCCCGAGCGCATCTCGCTCTCGCGGCGCGCCTTGGAGACTGACCCCTGGAAGGACGCCGCCGACCGCTTCCACGAAGGAGCGCGGGTGCGCGGGCGGGTGGCGCGGCTCGAGTCCTTCGGCGCCTTCGTCGAGCTGGCCCCCGGCCTCGAGGGGCTGGTGCACGTCTCGGAGCTCGGCGCCGGGCGGCGGGTGACCCATCCGCGCGAGGTGATCAAGCCCGGGCAGGAGGTCGAGGTGACGGTCCTCGGCGTCGACCGGCAGCGGCGGCGGATCTCGCTGTCGATGTCCGGCGAGACGACGGAGGCGGCGGCCGAGGAGGTGCGCGAGTACACCCGCGACACCGCCACCGCCTCGTCGGGCTTCGGCTCGCTCGGCGACTTCTTCAAAGGCCGCGAAGAGCGGCGGCGGCGCTAAGGCTCAAGGCGCGAAGGCTCTCGCGCCGCGGCAGGCCGGATTCCGCCGCTCCCCGCTTCCCGCGCGGCGTCCGGCTTGCCCGTCTCGCCGTTCCCCGGCGTATACTGGTGTAAGCAATCGGCAACATGTCGAGCCGCGGGCTGGTCGTGTCGCTTCCGCATGGAGGACTCCGCCACTGGTTGGCCGTACGCTCGGGCGCTATCGCATCGCCGCCGAGCTGGGGCGCGGCGGAATGGGAGTGGTCTACCAGGCGGAGGACCTGCAGCTCGGCCGCCAGGTGGCCCTCAAGGCGTTGCCCCCGGAGCTGGCGCAGCACGCGGAGCGCGTCGAGCGGTTCCGGCGCGAAGCCCGTAGCTTGGCGGCGCTGAACCACCCCTCGATCGTCACGCTGTACGCCATCGAAGAGATCGACGGCGAGCTCGTCCTCGCCATGGAGCTCGTCGAGGGGAGGACGCTGGCGCAGGCGGTCCCCACCGGCGGCCTCGAGATGGCGAGGTTCTTCCGCCTGGCGGTCCCCCTCGTCGACGCGCTGAGCGCGGCCCACGAGCGGGGCGTCGTCCATCGCGATCTGAAGCCGGGCAACATCCTGGTCACGCGGGAGGACCGGGTGAAGGTCCTGGACTTCGGTCTCGCCAAGCTGCGCGCCGATGCCACCGCGACGGCGGTGGATCAGCGCACCACGCAGGACCTGACCGCAATGGGGTCTGTGATGGGGACGGCCGCATACATGGCTCCCGAGCAGATCCGCGGCAGCCCGGCCGACGAGCGCTCCGACATCTTCGCGCTCGGCATCGTCCTCTACGAGATGGCGACGGGCCGCCACCCGTTCCAGGGGCAGGCGAAGTCCACGGCCGACCTCGTCTCCGCGATCCTCCGCGACGACCCTCCCTCTCTGCTCGAGCTGCAGCCTCACCTCCCGCGGCACCTCGACCGGATCGTGCGCGGCTGCCTCGAGAAGGATCCGGAGCGGCGGTTCCAGTCCGCCAAGGACGTCCGCAACCAGCTCGAGCGGCTCGCCGAGGAGCAGGCGAGCGGCGTCCGGCCGCGGCTTGCGCGCCCGTCAGTCTGGCGCCGCCGGAGCGTGGCGGCGGCCTTCGCCGGGGTCGTCGCCGCGGCGCTCCTCCTCGGCGTCTGGCTTCTCCAGCGGCAGCGTTCCGCGGCGCCGCCGGCGAAGCTCCCGTACCTCGCCGTCGCCGGGTTCCACGGCTTCTCGCAGGCGGCGGGGCCGGCCTACTTCCGCAGCGGGTTCATCGCCTCCCTCGGCGAGCGGCTCGCCGGGCTCTCCGGCGCCTGGATCGTGCCGCCCGGGAGCGACCCGGTCCCCGACCTTCTCGTCGAAGCCGACGTCCAGCGACTCGCGGACGACGTGACGTTACAGGTACGCCTCGAGGACCCGCGGAGCCGCCGCGGACTGGGCAGCGAGATCCTGGAGGGCAGCGCCCGCGAGCCTTTCGACCTCCTCGACCGGGCGGCCGAGGCCGTGGCGGCTCTCCTCCGCGCGCAGCCGGGGCCGCCAATCCGCTACCGCGCCGCTGCGGTGCCGACCGAGGACGCCGCTGCCTTCGACCTCTTCCTGCAGGCACGGGAGAGAACGGCAAGCGCCGGCGGAGCGCCGGACCTCGCCGCAGCGCTGGCGCTGGTGGACCGGGCCGTCCGGAAGGACCCGCGCTTCGCGCCCGCCCGCGCCCTGCAAGGCGAGCTCCGCCGCCGGCTGTACCTCACGAGCCGCCGCGGCCGCAGCCTGGCCGGCGCGGCCGCCGCCTGCGGCGCGGCGGTCGAGATCGACCCCGAGCTGCCGGCGGCCCACCTCTGCCTCGCACGCGTCCACCGCGATCGCCAGCGGCCGCTCGAGGCCGAGGAGGAATACGTCCGCGCCATCGAGCTGCAGCCCACGTCCCTGGACGCGCACCACGAGCTCCGCCGCGTCTTCCAGGACCTCGGCCTCCCCGACCGGGCGGAGCGCACGTGGCGGCGGGTCATCGAGCTCCACCCGACCTGCTGGACCGGCTATTGGTCGCTGGGAGGCTTCTACTACGACACCGATCAGTACGCCGCGGCCACCGACCAGTACCGGCGCGCGCTCGAGCTGGCGCCCCGCAATGCCGTGGTCGAGCAGACGCTCGGCGCCGCCCAGCACCTCCTCGGCAGATACGACGAAGCGATCACCGCCTACGAGCGCTCGATCGCGCTCCGCCCGAGCTGCCAGGCGTCCACCAACCTGGGCATCGTCTACCTGCTGCTGCGGCGCTTCCCCGAGGCGGTCGACGCGCTCGAACAGGCCGCTCGCTTCCCGGAGGCCGAGTACACGGTGTTGGGCAACCTCGCCGACGCCTACTTCTGGACCCCGGGCCGGCACGCGGAGGCGGGGGCGGCGTTCGAGCGGGCGGCGGCGGTCGCCCGCGAGCACCTCGCGCGCGATCCCGAGGACGCCGCCGCCCGGCTCTGGCTCGCCTTCGACCTGGCGATGTTGGGGCGCACGGAGGAGAGCCTCGCGGCTCTGCAACGGGCCCTGGACCGGCATCCGAACGACCCGCACTACTCCTACTTCGCGGCGCGCATCCTCAACCGTCTGGGACGGCGGCAGGAGGCATTGGCCGGGTTCGAGCGCGCGGTGGCTGGAGGGTGGCCCCGCGGCGAGCTCCGGCTCAGCGTGGAGTTCGACAGCCTGCGGGACGAGCCCCGTTTCCAGGCGCTGCTGGTCAGCCGTTAACCGGCGGGGAGCCCGCCGGAGGTGGCAGTCACGTTGAACGCGGCGAACGAACGAGGTGAGCCATGAGATGCGATCGCATTCTGGTGCCGGCCGTCGCCCTCCTGTTGTCGGTGGGGTGCGCCCACACGAAGAAGCTCGAAGTCTGGGCGACGCTGGTCGATGCCGGGAGCGGCAACCGGCGCGTCGACATCGACGAGAGCAAGCACGATTCGGCGGTCGTCGGGCCGGGAGATCGGGTGGTCTGGATCTGTCACTGCCCCGCGGGAACCGAGTTCACGGTCGAGGATCTCCACTTCGTCGGCGACCTGGAGGATCTGGCCGAGAAGCTGAGCCTCAGGCAGGCGCCTCTCGCCGAGGATGAGCTGAACCGGACGATGGAGCAGATGCGCGCCCAGGCCGCGGGCCCGGGGGCGGCCGCGGCGGCGGGTCCGGGCGAGGCGGCGGCGCCCGAGCCGCTGGTCGGAGGACGCATTCGCTTCGAGCCGGTCGGCGGCATGCTCCTGGTGATGAAGGACTTCGAGACGGCGGCTCCGGGGGAGCGAGGCCGCAGCCTGTTCGTCGGGAGGGCACGGGGGGCACAGTCGCTGGACTTCGAGCACGCGCCCGCCTTCAATGACGCGGCACGACCGATGCGCAGCACCCGTGTCGCCCCGGGCCTCGGGCACGAGCTGTGGAAGTTCACCTGGAGGGTGCAGCTCATTGGAGACCCGGAGAGCGCGGACACCTTCGACCCGCACATCTTCGGGCATCCGGACTTGAAGGGGGGCTGAGGCTAGGGGCCGCGCTTCTCGGCGAGGCGCGCGACCAGCGTCCGCAGCGTGCGCTGCGTCTCGTCGCTGAACCAGGCGTCGACGAGGGTGTCGAGCTCGAGCTCCCGTTCTCCCTCGAAGAGGCAGGTCAAGTCGCGGCGGGTGAGGCGGCGGGTGAACTCCATGGCGAGCGGCGGCAGCTCGAGGAGGGAGCGGCACCAGGCGATCGCCCGCTCGACGACCTGCTCCGGCGGCGCCAGCTCGTCGACGAAGCCGATGGCGCGGGCCTCGGCGGGCGTCATCATCACGGCGCCGACGCACATCCGCTCGGCTTGGTGGCCTCCGACCTGGCGCTTCAGCGCCGCGTGGATGACCGGCGGCATCGGGATGCCGACCTGCACCTCGTTCAGGCCGATGCGGAAGTCGCCCTCGGCCATCACCCGGTAATCGCAGAAGAGCGCCATCACCGCGCCGCCGGCCGGGCTGTGACCGGTGATCGCCGCGGCGATCGGGATGGACGAGGCCGCGAGGCCGGCCATCAGGTCGTAGAAGTCGCCCCAGGCGGCGGTGATCGCGGGGCGGTCGAGCGCCAGTAGATGGGGGACGTCGAGGCCGGCCGAGAACATCCCCGGGCGGCCGGAGAGGACGAGCGCCCGCGCGCCGCCGGCGCGGGCGCCTTCGACGGCGCCGCGCAGGGCGGCGATCAGCGATGGGTCGAGGGCGTTGACGGGAGGGCGGGCGAGGCGCAGCTCGCGGACTGGGCCGTGGTCGATGGTCTCTAGCATGGAGAGGCGGCAGCATAACATCCGCTGCGGCATGGACGGCACGATCGAGCGGCTGCCGCGGACGCAGGCGGCGATCGAGAACGGGATCGCGGAAGGGCTGCATCTCGGGGCGCAGCTCTATGTGTCGGTCGGAGGCGAGCCGGTGGCCGACGCCGCGGTGGGCGAGAACCGGCCCGGCGAGCCGCTGGCGCGCGACACGCTGTCGCTCTGGCTCTCCTCGACCAAGCCGGTCGTGGCGGTGGCGCTGGCGCGGCTCTGGGAGCGGGGGTTGCTCGAGCTCGACGATCCCGTCGCCCGCTACGTGCCGGAGTTCGCGGCGCAGGGAAAGGAGCGCATCACACTGCGCCACCTCCTGACCCACACCGGCGGCATCCGCATGCTCGACGTGGGGTGGCCGCGGGAGCCGTGGGAGGCGATCGTGGCGCGGATCGCCGCCGCCAAGCCGGAGCCGCGGTGGGAGCCGGGACGGAAAGCCGGCTACCACACCGCTTCGTCGTGGTTCGTGCTCGGCGAGGTCGTCCGGCGGCTGACCGGGCTGCGGTTCGAGCAGGCGGTGCGCGAGGAGGTCTTCGCGCCGCTCGGGATGGCGAGCTGTTGGATCGGGATGCCGGTCGAGCGCTGGCGCGCGGCGCGGGAGGCGGGGCGGCTGGGCGTCCTGTGGGACACCGCGCAGCGGCCGCCGCAGCCGCACGGCTGGGACTCCGAGGCGCAGTGCGTCCACCCGAACCCGGGTGGCAACGGCCGCGGGCCGGTGCGCGAGCTGGCGCGGCTCTACGAGATGCTGCTCGGTGGCGGCACTCGTGGCGGTGTGCGGCTCCTCACTCCGCAGACGGTCGAGGCGCTGACCGCGCGCCACCGGGTCGGCATGCTCGACCACACCTTCCGCCACATGATGGACTGGGGGCTCGGGGTGATCCTCGACTCGAAGCATTACGGCGTGGCCACGGTCCCCTACGGCTACGGCCGGCATGCCTCGCGGCGCACCTTCGGCCACAGCGGCAAGCTCTCCTCGACGGCTTTCGCCGACCCCGAGCACGGCCTCGCCGTCGCGCTCGTCTTCAACGGCACCCCGGCCGAGGCCGACCACGAGCGGCGCCTCGGGGCCACGCTGGACGCCGTCTACGAAGACCTGGGTCTCGGCTCGTAAGCCCCGGCACGCGGCTTGAAAGCAGTTTTACGCGGGAGGCGAGGGGATGCTCGACTTCGCGGCCCGCCGCCGCGCCATGGTGGCACAGCAGCTCGCCCGCCGCGGGCTCACCGACCCGCGGGTGCTGGAGGCGATGCGCACCGTGCCGCGCGAGGCCTTCATCTCCGAGCGCCTTGCCGAGTTCGCCTACGAGGACACGCCCCTCCCGATCGAGGAGGGGCAGACCATCTCGCAGCCCTACATCGTGGCGGCCATGGCCGAGGCGCTCGAGCTCCGTCCCGAGGACAGGGTGCTCGAGATCGGGGCCGGCTCGGGCTACGCCGCGGCCGTGCTGTCGCGGCTGGCGCGCGAGGTCTACGCCATCGAGCGCCACCCGGCGCTCGCCCGCCTCGCCGCCGAGCGCTGCCGCCGCCTCGGCTACGACAACGTGCACGTCCGGGAGGGCGACGGCACCCTCGGCTGGCCGGAGCACGCGCCCTACGACGCCATCGTCGTCGCCGCCGGCGGGCCGGAGGCGCCGCCGGCCCTGCTCGAGCAGCTCGCGATCGGCGGGCGGCTGGTGATCCCGATCGGCGAGGACCCGCGCCTCCAGGACCTGGTGCGGGTGCGGCGCCGGGCGGACGGCTTCGAGCGCGACGAGCTGGGGGCGGTCCGCTTCGTGCCGCTCGTCGGGGCCCAGGGGTGGTCGGAGGACGAGGTGGATGCGGCGGCGGGATGGGCCGGCGCGCGCCCGCGCTCGCGCGCCTTCGGCGCCCGCGAGGTGGCGGGCGAGGAGGCTGTCGGAGGCGTCGGCGCGCCGATCGCGACGACCATCGTTCCCAGCGAGCCGGCAGGCGGCGACGTCCCGGCCGCGCCCCCCGCCGCCGCGCCGCCACCACCGCCCCGAGGCGGCGCCGCCGCGCCGCCCGCGACCCGTCCCGCGCCGTCCCCCGCCGCTCCCCGCCGCCGTCCGCTGCCCCGCCGCGAGCTGGCCCGCCTCGTCGCCGGCGCCGCCGAGCCCTTCGGCGACCTCGACGCGGCCGACCTCGGCCCGCTGCTCGAGCGGATCGGCGACTGCCGCGCCGTCCTCCTCGGCGAGGCCACCCACGGCACCGCCGAGTTCTACCGCCTGCGGGCGCGCATCACCCAGGAGCTGGTGCGGCAGAAGGGGTTCACCGTCGTGGCGGTCGAGGCCGACTGGCCCGACGCGGCGCAGGTGGACCGCTGGGTCCGCGGCGGTCCGCCGCTGCTCGCGGACGCTCCGGCCTTCGCCCGCTTCCCAACCTGGATGTGGCGCAACGTCGAGGTGCGCGACTTCGCCCGCTGGCTGCGCGCCCACAACGCCGGCGTCGAGGACCCCGCCCGCCGCGTCAGCTTCCACGGCCTCGACCTCTACAGCCTCTACACCTCGATCGAGGCCGTGGTGCGCTACCTCGACGGCGTCGATCCCGAGGCGGCGCGCGTCGCCCGCCTCCGCTACGGCTGCCTGACGCCGTGGGAGCACGAGCCGGCGCTCTACGGGCGCGCCGCCCTGATGCGCACCCACGAGACCTGCGAGCGCGAGGTGGTGGCGACCCTGGTCGACATGCTGAAGCGGCGCCTCGACTACGCGGCGCGGGACGGCGAGAGCTTCCTCGACGCGGTCCAGAACGCCCGCACCGCGGCCAACGCCGAGCGCTACTACCGGGTCATGTACTACGGCTCGCGCGACTCCTGGAACCTGCGCGACCGCCACATGTTCGAGACCCTGGAGACCGTGCTCGCCCACGGCGGCCCCGCGGCGCGCGCCGTCGTCTGGGAGCACAACTCGCACATCGGCAACGCCGGCGCCACCGAGATGGCCCTGCGCGGCGAGATCAACGTCGGCCAGCTCGCCCGCGAGTGCTGGGGCGACGCCGCCTACCTGGTCGGGTTCGGCACCGACCACGGCACGGTCGCCGCCGCCACCGACTGGGACGGACCGATGGAGGTCAAGCAGGTCCGCCCCTCGCACCCCGAGAGCTACGAGTCGCTCTGCCACGAGAGCGCACTCCCGGCCTTCTTCCTTCCCCTGAGCCAGGGCGCCCGGCCGGCGGTGCGCGAGGAGCTCGAGGCGCCGCGTCTCGAGCGCGCGATCGGCGTCATCTACCGCCCCGAGACCGAGCTCCAGAGCCACTACTTCCAGGCCATCCTTCCCTGGCAGTTCGACGAGTACGTCTGGCTCGACGAGACCCGCGCCGTGACGCCGCTGCCGGTCGAGGGCGAGGTCGAGGAGGGCGAGCCCGAGACCTACCCCTTCGGGCTCTGAGGCGTGGCCGCGACGACCGAGACCTCCGCCCCCGCGATCCTCTGGGTGCTCGACCGCCTCGACTGGATGCGCGAGCAGCGCATCTGGCCCAACGGCCGGCGCTATCTCTGGACCGACGCCTTCGGCGTGGTGCTCCTCGTCTCGCTCTATCTCGGGACCGACGACGGGCGCTGGCTCGACGCGGCCGAGCGGCTGGTGGCCGAGGTGGAGCGCGTCCTCGGCCGGCTGCGCGGGCTGCGCATCGGCGAGGCCCCGGACCGCGACGGCCAGTACTTCCATTACCTGACGGTGTGGATGTACGCCCTCCACTGCCTGGGCGAGGAGCGCCGCGGCTACCGCGAGCGGGCGGTCGAGCTGGTGCGGCAGGTCCACCCGGCGTTCGTGGTGCCCGGGCGGGGCGTCTGGTGGAAGATGCGCGAGGACCTCTCCGGCCCCTATCCGGGCTTCGGCCTCGGCGCGCTCGACGCCTTCGAAGGCCTGGTGGTCTACCGCCTGCTCGACGCCGAAGCTCTGGCGGCCGAGATCCGCGACATGGCGGACCTGGTCGAGCGCTCCTGGAGCGACCTCTGGATCACCCAGGACCTCGGGCTCGGCATGATGCTCTGGATGACCCACTTGGCGCCGCGCGAGGAGTGGGCGCGGGTGCACCGCGAACGGAGCCTCGCCGTCCTCGACCGCATGTGGATCGACCCGCCCGGCTACTTCTGCCGCGAGCCCGGCCTGCCGGATGTGAAATTCGCTTTCACCAACTTCGGCGTCTCCCTCGGCCTGCAGGCGGTGGGCGCCTGGGAGGACCGCGTCCACCGCCTCAACGCCTTCTTCGCGACCTACCGCTCCGGCGACGAGTACGACCGCGAAGCCATCACCCACGTCATGGCCTGCACCTCCCGGCTGCCGGGGGTGTGGATCCGCAGATAGCCGTCAGGCGGCCCGCGCCGCCGAAGCGGCGACAGGCGACTCCTCCGGCGCGAAGGAACGGCTGCTTCCACCCGCAGCGACGACTGCTTCGACCCGAAGCATCGGCTGCTGCGACTCGAAGCAACGATTGCTGCGAGCCGCCTTGGCGAAATCAGTCCGCTCCATGAAGCGCGCTGATCACATCAGCGAGACGGCTCGCTGCAGGAACCAGAGAATGGCCATCGTGCCGATGCCGTAGGCCGGCACGGCCTTCGACCAGTGCGGCCAGGCCACGGGTGCCCTGCGGAGCGCTGCGACGACGAGGAGCACGGCGCCGATGAAGGCGAGTTGGCCCAGCTCGATCCCGACGTTGAAGGAGAAGAGCGCCAGCGGGATCTCCGCCGTGGGCAGGCCGACTTCGGCCAGGGCTCCGGCGAAGCCGAGGCCGTGCAGCAGGCCGAAGCCGGCGGCGACCGCCCAAGGGGCTCTCTGGGTCAGCGTCCGCTCGCCCTTGCGCACGCTGGTGAGCTCGACCGCGAGGAAGTAGATGCTGAGCGCGATGGCGGCCTCGATCGGGGCTTGCGGCACGTGCACCACGCCCAGCGAGGCCAGGGCGAGCGTGACGCTGTGGCCGGCGGTAAAGGAGGTGATGGTCCACAGGAGCGGTCTTCCCCAGCCGACGAGCAGCACCAGGGCCAGCACGAAGAGGAGGTGATCCCAGCCGCGCAGGATGTGCTCGACTCCCAGCGCGGCGTAGTCCTTGAAGACCCCGGCCCGGCTGCTGTCGGCGTCGATCGTGAAGCTGGGCGCTTCGGCCTTGAGCACGTGGCGGATGCGGCGGCCGTCGCGCAGGGTGATGCGCAGGAGCACGTCGGCCTGGCTGCCGGCGATGCCCTCGACGCCTACCGACTTGCCCGTCAGGCCTCCCGGACACCGCATCCGCCAGCGGGCGCGGATTCCGGTGCCCTCCTGCTGCACCTCCGGATCGCCGAGGCCTTCACACTCGACCGGCAACACCGGACGGAGCCGGCTGCCCTGCACCCGGACCACCGGCTGCTTCCACCGCACGGCGGCCTCGTCGGCCGAGACCTCGTCGATCTCGAGCAGGGCGGGCGCGAACTGGTGGGCCCGCGCCGGAGCAGCCCCCGCGAGGGCGACGAGGGCCAGGAGGAGGGCTCCCAAGAGCAGGCCGAGCGGGGATCGATGCATCAGGAAATCCCTCCCGGCACGACGATCTCGAAGTCGGCCCGCAGCTCGCGGAGCCGCAGCCGGAGCCAGTCGTCCGCCAGCTTCTGGAGCACCGCCTGCTCGGCCTGATCCCGCACAGTCGCGAGCGGCAGGACGTGGGCCTCCTGGACCTCGTGGACCCAGACCAGATGGTGCCCGTAGTCCGAGGGGAT
>JBIOUG010000031.1:0-40343 GCA_044866775.1 Thermoanaerobaculia bacterium
CGACCGGCGCTGGGTGAGCACCCGCCCGGGCTTTCTCTTTCCGATCGCCGTGCTCCGTCGCCTCTTTCGGGGCAAGCTCCTGGCCGGGCTCACGGCCCTCCATGCGCGCGGCGCCCTGCGTTTTGCCGCCAGCGACGGTCTCGACGATCCCCTGCGGTTTTCCGCCTTCCTTTCCGCTCTCTATCGGAAGGACTGGGTGGTGCATGTCAAGCCGCCCTTCGCCGGTCCTGAGACGGTCCTCCGTTACCTCGGCCGCTTACGCATCGCATCGCGATCTCCAACCAGCGCCTCGTCGGCCTCGAGGGCGACGATGTGCTCTTCCGCTACAAGGACCGGGCGGAGAGCGAGCGCTGGAAGACGATGCGGCTCCCCGCGATCGAATTCATCCGTCGCTTCCTGCTCCACGTCTTGCCCGATCGCTTCGTCCGCATGCGCTACTTCGGGCTGCTCGCTCACCGTCACCGCCGCCTCCTGCTTGCCCTTTGTCGCGACCACCTCGGTGTCGCCGCGTCACCGCCGCCTGTCCAGCACGCCGCCGAGACCTGGCAGGAGCGGCTCCTGCGGCTGACCGGCTGCGACACGCTGCGGTGCCCCGCCTGCACGACCGGTCGGCTCCACCTGCTCGGTGCGCTGCCGGCATGCCCCGCCCGGAGCCCGCCGTGAGACCCCCAGGCGCTCGCCTCCGCATCTCTCAACGCCGCGTGCCCAGGCTCGGTCTGTGGGAGCTGTGCGCCGCCACCACTCGCGCGCGGTATAATCCCGTGACACGGCAACTGCGAACACAGAGAAGGATCGCCATGAGCGTTTCCAGAGCTGCGGCGTGGCCCACCCAGCCCGCGGACCTACCCTCCCGGCCCGCTGCCAGCGCTCGCCGACACTCCCCGACCACCCGATTCAAAGTCCATAGGGCGTTCCGGGCGGGCCGCGGTCTCGTCCAACCAGCGTCTTTCCGCACTGCGCTCCTCGGCGAGGCCTGAAGTCCGTGATGCTGCCAGCGCTATCTCGCGGCCGTCTGTCGGCGCAGTACGGAAAGACGCTTACAGGTTGGGCGGCACCGTCCGAGGTGGTAGAGCATGGACTGGCTGAACGCGAACGGCCCCGCCATCACAGCGATAGCTACAGTCCTCCTGACTGTGTTCACGGGTTACTATGCCTATATCGCCCTCGGTCTACTTCGGGAGAACAAAGAACTTAGGATAGCCATGAACAAACCAGACCTTGCTGTCTACGTCGCGTAAATTTCCTAAACCTCGTTGTGGAGAATGTTGGCCCCGGCGCTGCTTATAACGTCAGGCTAACGACAGATCGCGAGTTCAGCGCCGACGGCAATGTCCACTTGACCAAGCTCGGCTTATTCCGGCACACACTGGGTTTCTTCGCCTCGCGCCAGAGGATCGAGCACCTTCTCGCAAGCATGATGGAAGCTTGGGACGAGTTGATGAGGGAACCGCTTGAGATAACCGCGACCTACTCCGACGGCCAGGGTAGGCCGTATCAACGGACCTTTGTGATCAACTTTGCGGCCTTCGAGAATCTTACACGAATAGGGAAACAGCCACTGTATTCGGTCGCCGATGACTTGGAAAGAATCCAGAAGGACCTTCACCAGCTCGCGACAGGATCTTACAAGGTGCACGTGCTGACTGAGCCACTGGAGCAATACCGAGGACGCCAGCGAGCAGAGCACATCTACTACCTGCTACGCCAACTCAGTGAGGAGGAGCAAGCGGAACTTACTGAAGACTTACATGCGAGAGTGAAGCGCCGGTCCCAAGCAAGCGCCGAGAAGGCGCACAACCCCGACGCTGCACCGCGCGGCTGACGCCGCCGGTGAGCCCCCAGCGTTGTGCCGACCCTCGAACCGCACTTGATCTTCAACTGTTTCGCGATACACCCGATGGGCGCTACCCCGGGGCCGCCCCCCGGCCGCACCCATGGAGGTTTCAGCTGAGCTGCTCGGCCAGTCCGATGATGATGCCCTCAGGGCCACGCAGGAAGCAGAGGCGGTAGATGTCCTCGTACTGCGCGATCTCGCCGACGAGTTCGGCGCCGTGGCTGCGCAGGCGGGCAACGACGTCGTCGATGTCGTCGACAGCGAACATGATGCGGCGTATGCCCAGCGTGTTCGCCGGCGCGCTTGCCGGCTCGGCTCTGACCGCCGGCGGCGTGTGGAACTTCGTCAGCTCAACCTTGCCGTGGCCGTCCGGGGTCCGCATCATGGCGATGTCGGCACGGACGTCGTTGAGCCCGACGACGCGGTCCACCCAACGCCCCTCGACCGTCGTCTCGCCTTCCAGCTCCATACCGAGTTCGGCGAAGAACGCTTTGGCAGCCTCGAGGTCGTCGACAACGATGAGAACGTTGTCCATCCGCTGAATCGTCATATCCCCGGAGCATAGGGTCGGCTGTTCGCTGTGTCAATAACGTGGAGCGAGCGAATGCGCTCGCGGTCTGCGCGCATTTCGGGCTTGCCGCCGGCCGAGGTGCAGGCGGCGGGCCGAACGGTCCGATCGCCGTCCAGCAGATGGAGCCGTCGTTCGTCCGCGCTAATCCGCTCTTCGTCGCAAGCTGGTTGTTCGAGCGCACAAGTACCGCTACTCTGTTAGGGATGAAACAGCGCGTCATGTTGACCATCGCGTCTCTGCTCTCCATCCTCCTCAGCGTGACCGCGCTGTTCTCCGTCATTCTCTCGGCGCGCGGGCTGTGGAACCAGCGGACACGCTCCCGGTAAGACCTCATGGAACCGATCACAAATGCGTCGCCGCGCGTCTTTCGCCCGGGCTTTGCCGGCGCGCTTCTTCTGGTGCTGTGGCTATCAGTAAAGGGCGTGGATGAAAAGCGCTGGCATGCGCAGGCTACTGCGGGCCGAGGGTCGATGGATCGGCCGTGATCCGGGCCGCAGAGCGGCGCAACGACGCGAACGCAGTCGCCCGTCGCCACCGACGCGGTCCGCGAGTTGGCGGAGACGGCGTGATCCCGATCGCTTAGAAGCGCCTCTACCCCATGAACCCGAGGTCCGGGTTCGCGAACCGCCCGAGGTTCGGGAAGACCAGCGGCAGGTCGCCGTCGGCCACCCCGAACCAGCGGGCGAGGGTCGCCGAGTACTCGTCGACCGAGGTCGTCGGGATCCACCGCCCTTCGCCCGCGTCCTCCGGCCCCTCCAGCGCCAGCGTCGGCATCTGCCCGTAGAGGCGCCCGCCGCGCACGGCGCCGCCGACGACGAAGTGGTGGCCGCCCCAGCCGTGGTCGGAGCCGTCGCCATTGGGGAGATAGGCGCGGCCGAAGTCCGAGGCGGTGAAGGCGGTCACCGAGTCGGCGAGGCCGAGCTCGGTCATGGCGGCGTCGAAGGCGGCGAGGCCGCCGTCGAGCTCGGCGAGGAGGTCGGCGTGGGCGCCGTCGAGCGACGTGGCGCCGATCTGGCCGCCGTGGGTGTCGTAGCCCTGGACGGCGCAGAAGAAGATCTGGCGGCGCAGGCCGAGGTCCTCGCGCACCGAGATCAGGCGGGCGACCATCTGGAGCTGGAGGCCGAGCTCGGTCTCCGGGAAGACGGTGGCGAGCGGCGGGGCGGCGGCGAGGGCGCCCGCCAGCAGCTCCTGGTTGTCGAGGGCGCGCTGGAAGATGCCGCCGTAGCCGCGCTCGAAGAGGTTGCCATAGCTCCTGGCGAGGAGCCGGCGGATGGCGACCGAGCCGGCGTCGTGGCCGGCCTCCGCCGGCACGTAGGCGGTCAAGCCCACCGGCCCCTCCGGCGACACCTGGTACTGCGTCACCGCGTCGCCGACCTGGAAGGTGTTGGTGCCGGCCACCGAGATCGACATCGAGATCCGCGCCTCGTCGTTGAGCGCGTGCAGGAGGTCGGCGGTGCGCCCGCCCCAGCCGGTGCGCGCCGGCTGGTCGGGGAGCGCGGTCTGCCAGTGGACGGTCTGGTCGCTGTGCGAGAAGAGCTGCGGCGGCACCGCCGCGCTGCGGTTCAGGAACTCCTCGCGGGACAGTGGGCCGACCAGCGGGCCGACGTTGGCGACCACCGCCAGGCGGCCGCGCGCGAAGAGGCCCTGGACGCCCGCGAGGCTCGGGTGGAGGCCCCACTCGCGGGAGTCGCCGGGCGGCGGCACCACCGGCCGCAGCGGCAGGAGGGCGGTCTGCGGCAGCGCCAGGGCGCCGCGCGCGGCGGCGTACTGGGCGTAGTCGCCGGCGAGCGTCGGCACCAGCGTGTTGTTGGCGTCGTTGCCGCCGGCGAGGAAGACGCAGACCAGCGACTTCGAGTCGCCGAGCGGCGCCGCGGCGGCGATCCGCCGCAGGTCGAAGAGGGTGTTGTAGGCGGCCGTCATGCCGGCCGCGGCGCAGGCCGAGTGGCGGAGGAAACGGCGGCGGGTCATGCCCGGGATCGGCGGTTTCGAGGTGGTCATCGTCGCGTCTCCTGCTTCCGAGCTATTTCTGGACCGTGGATTCGGGGGCCAAGCCGGCGAGCCAGAGGAGGGTCAGCACCCGCTGCTCGCGCTGGCGCGGGAAGTCGGCGTCGGCCAGGGCGTCGCGCAGGGCGTCGCGCGTCTCCTCGGACATCGCCCCGGCGAAGAACAGCAGGTCGACGCGGTCGAGGAGGGCCTCGTCGTCGGCGACCTGTGGGCGCAGGAAGGGCGCCAAGTCGAGCGTGATCTGGCCGCCGGCGCCGCCGGCCCCGAGCACCGCGAGGTGGAGGTTGGCGCCGCCGATGACGGTCGTCTCGGTCGCGATCTGGAACTCCGGCGAGAGGAGCCCGGCCTGGGCGATCTCTCCGGGCAGCGCGTAACCGGGCTCGAAGAAGTTGAAGACGGTCGGCGCCCGGAGCGGGATCTGGCCGGTCGCAAAGCCGCTCGCGCGCTCGAACTGGGCGAGCCGCCAGCGGCCGTTGCGCGGCGTCGCCCGCAGCGTCCGCAGGAGGCCCGCCAGCCGCACCACCGGCTCGCGCAGGTGGCCGTAGTCCTGACGCCCGGCGAGCGTCGCGCTGCGCGCCTCGTAGTCGAGGAGGACCGCGCGCACCACCGCGGCGAGGTCGCCGCGCGCGCCGGCGCCGTTGTCGGCGAAGGCCTGGCCGCAGCGGTAGACGTAGGCCGGGCTCGGGTTCGAGGTCACCAGCCGCTGGATCAGGAAGCGGCAGACGAACGGCCCGACGTTGGGGTGGCGGGCGATCGCGTCGAGCGCCGCCTCGAGATCCTGCTGCGCGCTCTGCCCGGCGGTCAGGACCAGGCCGTCGAGGAGCCGCTTCTCCTCGGTCGCGTGGTACACCGCCCAGGGCTCCATCGGGATGCGGAAGTTGCGCTGCGGCCGGAAGAAGCGCTGCGGCCGGCGCGGGAACTGGCCGCCGAGCGTCCAGCCGGTGAAGGCCCGGGCGAAGCCCTCGACGACCTCCTGGTCGTAGGTCGGGATCGGCTGGTTCGCGGCGTCCAGCCTGAGGGTGCCGTCGGGGTGGAGCTGGTAGAGGCCGATCGAGAAGAGCTGCAGGATCTCGCGGGCGTAGTTCTCGTTGGGCAGGCGTCCCAGCTCGGGGATCGCCTTGGTGCTGCCCGCCATGTCGAGATAGACCCCCATCGCCGGGCTCAGGGTCACCGCCTCGAGGAGGTCGCGGAAGCTGCCGAAGGCGTGCTGCATGAGCAGGTCGAGGTAGGCGGCGAGGCCTTCGGGGTTGTTGCGGACGTCGGCGTCGCGGTCGGAGACGACGAAGAGCTCGGAGAGCGCGAAGGCCAGCCGCTGGCGGAGCTGGTCTTGCCCGCCGATCGCCTGCTGGAAGAAGGACTCGCGCACCAGCCCCGGGGCCGGCTCCTCGCCGGTCCGCACCAACTGGTCGTAGTAGGCGAGGTGCGACGCCGCCGGCAGGGCGAGCTGCTCGTCGAGCCAGGCGGCGAATCCCCGCTGGCGGACGGCGTCGACGTCCTCGAGCCGCGGCCCGTAGGTCGCCTGGAGGAGGAAGCGCGCGGCGTCCGCCTCGCCGGGAGGGCCGGGCGGCAGCGGCGGCGGGGCCGGCGGCGGCACGAACGCCTGGCTGCCGCTCGCCACCCGGAAGTAGCCCTGGATCTCCCCCGCCGGATAGGCCGCGGTGTGGAGGTTTAGATAGCACTCGCCGCCGCGCAGAAGAGTCAGGATCGCGGCCTCGGTGAGGGTGCCGGCCGCCTGGATGCGCCAGACGCGGGAGCCGTCGGGCTGGGGCGGGGTGGTGTCGAGATCGAAGAGGATGACCCCGCCGGGGCCGTGGATGTGCGACGAGGTGAGCGGGCCGGTGAGGCCGGTGTAAGAGAAGCGCAGGGTGGCGCTCCGGCCGTCGCCGGCGAGCGTGAGGCTGGCGGAGCCCGACCCCGAGCTCACGGCGCCGGGTTGCGGCGTGAGCGTCGCGAGATAGAGCGGCCCGTTCTCGTCGACCGGCGGGGCGGTGACCTGATACTCCCCGACGGTGACCGCGCTCGCGGCCAGGCCGGTCTTGAAGGCGACCGCCTTGAGAGTCGTCTTGGCGTTGAGGGCGAGGGGGATCTGGTAGATCGGGCTGGCGTGGAACGGCCTGGAGCCGTCGGTGGTGTAGCGGATCGTGGCGCCGGGGGTGGCGCTGGTCATCCGGACCGTCAGCGGCGCCGGGTAGGTGCCCGGCGGCGGGTCGAAGACCGGCGGCGCCGCCTTGCCCTGGGCCGCCGCCGGCGGCGCGGTGGCGGGGAGTAGGACTGGGAGCAGGAGCAGGATTCCGAGGACTCCGAGAACCGTCCGGCCATGCCGCATCGCCGCCTCCTGGCGCTCCCGCGAGCTGTTTCTTGGAGCGCTTCGGAGAAACCCGCCGAGGACTGGTTTCCTGCGGCCCGTCGTCGGCGAATCGGCTCGCGCGCTCGGCGCGCCGCGCGAGCTCGGCGTCCCTTGAATCAATCCGTGTAGGTGCGGAGCTTGCCTCCGCCCAGGGGCAGGCAAGCTGCCCCCCTACATGGGAGTGGCCTGCTGGTCGGTCTGACGAAGTCGGGAGCGACCAGGGAGCCGCCGCAGAAGGCGAGGGCGCTCAGGGCGTAGATGCGGGCGGCTTCCAAGACCTCGGCCAGGGGCGCCGATTCGTCAGGCCCGTGGTCGAGCGCGAGGCCGCCGGGACCGAGGACGACCGTGGGGATTGCCGGCCTCGTTCCGATCGTCGCGACGAGATTCGGATGGCGGCGGATCGTGCCTCAGGTCGCGCGCGAACGTCGCGCCCGCCGCGCCGGTGTATACTGCCCGGCATACGAAAGCCCGTGTCGCGCGGTGAGTGACGTGATCAGCCGCACGGATTTCCGCCGTCTGGCGACGTGTCTCGGTTGCACGGCATACCTGCACGCATGCGCGACGGCGCCCGGGCATCACGGCGTCGCCGCGAAGCTCGACCTGGCCGGGCGCCTGTACGTGACTGGCACGCCGGGGCCCGACTACATCGTCATCCGCCGCGGCGCGCGCGACGCGGGCGTGCTCGAGCTCGACGACGCCACGCGGGGCGCGGGCGCGGACTTCGCGTTCGAGCTGGCGCGCGTGCGGCGCATCGTCATCGTCGTCGGCGACGGCGACGACCGCGTCGTGTTCGACGACTCGGCCGGAGCCGTCCCCGCGGCGGTGGCCATCGAGGCGTACGGGGGCGCGGGCGACAACACCTTCCTCGGGAGCACCGGAGGGCGGGACCCGGCGCTCGTGCTGCAGGAGCTGCGCGACCTGCGCGCTCTCGGCAACGTCGCGAGCCGCGTGCAGGCGCTCGCGGCGGACGTCCAGGCCGGCCTCACCACCGGCCTCACCGACCTGTTCGTGAGGTCGCAGGACACCATACGGCCGCCCGCCGAGGAGATGGTGCAGCGCGCAGAGACGATCGTCGCCGCC
This sequence comes from Thermoanaerobaculia bacterium, assembly GCA_044866775.1. GTDB lineage: Bacteria > Acidobacteriota > Thermoanaerobaculia > Multivoradales > UBA5704 > DASUNQ01. The sequence continues at coordinate 7,837 of JBIOUG010000031.1, forward strand.
GCCGAGGCTCTGCTCGCGCGCGCCGGCGCCACCGCGACTGCCGAGTCGGACACCGAGGTGGACGACGCGGCCCGGGCGGACGAGGGGGCGCCGCTCCCCGAGTTCGCGCGCCTCGTCGCGGACGCAACCACGCTGGTGGAGCGCGCCGACACCTTCGATGCCGAGGACGAGCGGCTGGCCGGTCCCTATACAGACGCGTTCCTCGATCGCCTCGACGAGCTCCTCGAAGACGAGGACGACACCGGCTCGCGCGTGGACGCGGCCATCGACGCCTTCGAGCGGCGCCAGGACGCCTTCGCCGCCGAGGTGGCAGCGGCGCTGGAGGGGCCCGCGCTGTGGCTCGACGCGCGCGCGGAGCGCGAGGTGACGGCGGCGCTGGACGCGCTCGAGGCGGACGCGCAGCGCGACGTCGCGGGCGCGGCCGAAGCGCTGGACGCGCAGGTGGACGCGCAGCTCCTGCCCGCCGCCGAGGACCTCGAGCGGCGCGCCGCCGCGCTCCAGACCCAGCTCGAGGCGCTCGGCGCGCGGGCCGCGGCGCTCGCGGGAGAGGTGGGCGCGGTGGCCGGCCGCATCGGGCCGGCGTCGGGCGTGGGCGCGACAAGCGTGTGCGGGCCGGCCGCCTACGTCTGCAACAGCGCGACGACGCACGTCATCAACTCGTGGTGTGTGGCCTTCGGCACCACCGCGAACGACCTGATCACCGTGCCGTCCTCCTGTTCGTTCAGCTTCAGCTGGGGAAATGACGGCGACGACCGCATGACCGGCGCCTCCGGAAAGGACTTCATGATCGGCGGCGACGGCAGCGACGACATGCGGGGAGGCAGCGACATCGACATCATGTTCGGCGAGGCGCACGACGACTGCATGGAGGGAGAAGCCGACAGTGACTTGATGGTGGGCGGCGGCGGCGCGGATCTCATGAGAGGCGGCGGCGGGACGAGCGTGACCATCAACAATTTGCAGGTCGAATTGGGCGACGTCATGTGCGGGGGCGATTGCCTCGGCGGCAGCTCCGATCTCGACGACCGGATGCACGGCGACAAGGGCGCGGATCTCATGCTGGGCGAGGGTTGCGACGACGAGATGCACGGCGGCGGCGCCGATTCCCGAGTGTCCTTCGACCTCACCCAGGCCTGCGTTGTGACGATCGACGTCGGCGATGCGATGTTCGGCCAGGCCGGCCTGGACACGATGTTCGGCGACGGATACATCGACGCGATGTTCGGCGGCGCGGGCACCGATTCGATGGAAGGCAACGACGAGATGGACGTGATGCTCGGGGACGACCAGGACGACGTCATGCTGGGCCAGGGCGGCGGCGGGCTCGACCTGTGCGGCACCCCGATGGCCCACCTGGGCAATTTCATGTTCGGCGACGTCGCCGGCACGGGGAACGACACGATGACCGGCGGCGGCGCGTCGGACTGGATGTGGGGCCAGGGCGGCAAGGACGCCATGAGCGGCGGTGGGCTGCCTGACGTTATGTTCGGCGGGAGCGGCGAGGACACGATGAACGGCGATGGTTCCTGCGACTTCATGTGGGGGAACAAGGGACCCGATCAGATGCACGGCGACAACAGCGGGATCCCGTGTTTCTTCCCGGTGATTCCCCCGCTGCCGCTGCCGCCGTTCGACTTTATGTGGGGCGGCCGGCAGGCGGATCAGATGTGGGGCGACAACGGGCTCGACCTCATGTTTGGCGACGAGTGCAACGACCTGATGTACGGCGGCAACGGCAACGACATGATGTACGGCAACCGCGACGCGGACGAGATGTACGGCGAAAGAGGCTGGGACGTAATGTTGGGCGACACCGAGGGCGACACGATGTCTGGCGGCTCGGGACTCGACATCATGTCCGGCGACCTCGGCGACGACGTGATGTACGGCGGCCCAGGGCCGGATGTGATGCTCGGCGGCGGCAAATCCGATCGGATGTTCGGCGAGGCCGGGCTCGACATCATGTCAGGCGGACCGAGTCCCGACTTCATGTCGGGCGGCTCCGACCCCGACTTCATGCGCGGCGGCGGGGACGAGGACGCCATGCAGGGCGACTCCCACCTCGACGTCATGCGCGGCAACGGCGGCGACGACTGGATGCAGGGCGGCAGCGGCGTCGACCTCATGTCCGGCGGCCGCGGCAACGACACGATGTACGGCGACTCCGACGGCGATTTCATGTTCGGCCAGAGCGGCAACGACGACATGCACGGCGGCCTGTGGAACGACAAGATCCGCGGCGGCGGCGGCGACGACCGGATGTACGGCGAGGAGGGTCGGGATTGGCTCCGCGGTGGCCGCGGCGGGGACAAGATGTACGGCGGGACCGAGAAGGACCGCATGTGGGGCAACCGCCACGACGATCGCATGTGCGGCCAGGACGAGCGCGACCTCATGCGCGGTAAACACGGCGACGACAGCATGTCGGGCGGACCGGGCCGCGACCTCCTGAACGGCAAGCGCGGCGACGATGTGATGTACGGCGACGCCGACGCCGACCTGATGCGCGGGCGCTCGGGCCGCGATCGCATGTCGGGGGGCGACGGCGACGACAAGATCCGCGGCAACCGCCACGACGACGACATCCTGGGCGGCCCGGGCGATGACCGGATCCGGGGCGGCCCGGGCAGCAGCGACGACTGCGACGGCGGCGGCCAGACCGGCGACTCGTTGAGCACGTGCGAGGGCGGGTCGCCGACGCTGCCTCTGCCTCTGCCGCCCGTGAACGGCGCCGAGATCCGCGGCGTGAAATACGAGGACCTCAATTGCAACGGCAGGCGCGAACCGGGCGAGCCGGGGCTCCCCGGCGTGACCGTGTGGCTGGACGTGATCGCGAACGGCGTGCTCGACACCACTGAGCCCAGCGCGATCTCCAGCTACGACCTGCCGGACACGGCGCTCGACGAGACAGGGATGTTCGCCTTTTTCGATCTTCCGGCGGGTACATATGCCGTCCTGGAGATCGTGCCTGCCGGGTATACGCAGTCTTCTGGCGCCGTAACGCCCCCCCTGGGTGCGTGCGACATCGTGACCGTCGAGATCGGCAACTGCCCGCGGTGCCGCCCCAATCCGGCAAGCTCGTCCGCGTGCGAGAAGGAGGCCTGCGATCCGACCGTCGGGGTTTGCCTGCCGCGCTGCCTCGGCAAGGCGGTCGGCGAGGCGGGACAGAAGACGCTCGTGGTCACCGACTGCGAGTGCGGCGGGCCCGACAGCACCTGCCACGCCGTAATGACTCCGAGCGGGCCCGCCTGCGCGGGCGCCTGCGGCACCGGCGAGGCGTGCCAGGCGACCCAGGAGAACGGCCGCTTCTGCTGCACCTGCGCGCCGGCCGAGCCGTGCGTGCCGGCGCCGGACGCGCAGAGCTGCGCGCCGTCGCCCGCCTGCGCGTCGGCGTCGAGCGTGTGCGACCCGGTGTGCGTGAACTGGGACGACGAGACCTCGACGCTGCTCGTGGAGGACTGCGACTGCCGGGCGCCGGGCACCTGCGGCGTCGACGTCGGCGCGCCCGGCGGGCCGGCGTGTGGCGGCGGCTGCCCGCCCGACTACACGTGCGTCTCGAGTACCGAGCCGGGCTGCATCGGCGAGGGCGACGACATCTGCTGCCGGTGCGGAGCGCAAGCCTGCGAGCCCGTGCCGGATCGCTCGGAGTGCAAGGAACACTTCTGCCCGGACCCGCTGCAGGAGTGCATCCCGACGGTGATCGCCGTCAACTGGAGCTGCGTGGGCGGGCCGACGTCCGGCGCCCCCTGCATCACCAACCCCGACTGCAGCGGTGGCGAGTGCAAGCCCTTCCACGAGGTCGTCACCTGCACCTGCATGGATCCCGGGGCGTGCCACGTGGCGTTCGACGCCAACATCGGCGCGTCCTGCACCGGCGACTGCCCGCTCGCGGTAGAGGAGTGCGACCTGCGGGTGAACGGCAACGAGTACTCGTGCGGCTGCGTTACGCCGCCCTGCTCCGAGAACGAGGAGATGACGGCGTGCGAGGGCGGGTGCCCCGGCGTCGAGCCCTGCCAGCCGATCGAGGTCACGTCGCAGATGTTGTGCCTAGGCGGGCCGAAGGCGGGCGTGCCGTGCACCTCGAACACCGACTGTCCGAGCAGCCTCTGCGTGCCGGTGTGGCTGCTCAGCGAGTGCGACTGCGGCGACGGTTGCCACGTCGAGTTCGACGCACAGCAGCAGCCACAGTGCATCGGCGGGTGCCCGGACACGGAGGTGTGTGTGCGCGACGAGGAGGACGGCGTCGTAGCGTGCGAGTGCGACGACATCGAGTGCGAGCCGAACGACGACGCGACGGCGTGCGAGCCGTTCCCGTGCGGCGCCGACGTCGGGTGCGTGCCCACCGAAATCGCCACTGCGCTGGTGTGCCAGGGCGGGCTCGACGACGGGCTGCCGTGCGACGTCGACGCGGACTGCGATTCCGGCGACTGCGCGCCCGAGCAGAGCATCGAGGAGTGCGACTGTACGAACGAGTGTCACGTCCAGCCGGTGGTGTTGCCGAGCGGCGAGCCCAGCGCCGCATGCGTGTCGACGTGCCCGGACCCTGCCACGAGCTGCGTGCTCGGCGTGGACGGCGACGTGACCTCCTGCAACTGCTGCGAGTGCGGCGCCGACTTAGACTTCGACGGCGACCCCGACGGCGCTGTCGAGACGGTGGACTTCGAGGACGACCCGCAGCCTGGCGACAACCTCACGGGGAACGCGACCCACCTCGCGTGGCTGCAGAGCAAGGGGCTGAACATCAGCGTGAGCCCGTCCGGCATCGTGTGGACGACGACGCTCGCGGGCAACGTCGGCGCGACCGGCGTCAGCATCGGCTTCGCCGAGCCCAACTTCACGGAGTCCGCGCACGGCCTGAGCGACAGCGAGGTCGCAACGATCTCGCTCGCATGCCCGGCCCACCGCGTGACCCTGCTCCTCACGTCGATCCCGTCGTCGACGGTCAACAACATGCCGGTCATCGTCGGGGCCTCCGCCTACGACGCCAACGGCGCGCTGCTCGACCAGCAGTCGCTGACCTTCACCGGCGTGACCAACAACGTCCTCACGCCGGGGTCGATCGACCTGACGGCCCCGGCCGTCACGTGCGACATCGCGTCGGTGAAGGTCCGGGTCGGGCCGCTGCCCGGCGGCCTCTACATCGAGCAGATCGTCCTCATGCGGTGACGTACGGCGGCGCGTGGCGCGGACGCGATCCAGGGAGGCTACGCGGCCGACATCCTGCTGCCGGGCGCCCGGGTCGCCCGGATGCGGCGATCGATCTCGCCGTCGAACGATCATCCACGAGACTTTTCCAGAGCCCTCAATCACGCCGGTCGCTTGGAGGACGCCGAAGGCGCCACCGATCAGGAAGATGTAGACGACGATCACCGCGGTAGCGATGAGCCCGCGCGGGTAGGCGAGCAGCACCTCGGCCGGGCCGGCGGGGCGGGGAGAGAGGGGGGTAGGAGCCGGGGCGACGACTTCGCGGCCGTCGCGGAGGCCGCGGTCGTAGGCGCCGGCGGGGATGAAGTGGGTGGCGGCGCCGCAGGCGAGGAAAAGCAGGACGAGGTGTGGGGGAAGCGGCGGCTCATGAGCGAGTGCAGAAGGCGAGGGCGCTCAGGGCGTAGATGCGGGCCGCTTCGGCGACCTCGGCCAGAGGCACCGATTCGTCGGGGCCGTGGGCGAGCGCGATGTCGCCGGGGCCGAGGACCACCGTCGGGATGCCCGCCTCGTTGGCGAGGAGAGCGCCGTCGGTCCAGGCGGGGAAGGCCACCGGCTCCTCGCGGCGGCCGCGCACGGCGGCGGCCGCCGCGGCCACCGCGGCCGCGAGCGGATGCTCGGCCGGCGTCAGGAGCGGGCCGTGCGCGAAGGTCGCCATCCCGCCGGGCTGGCGGCGGACGTTCCAGCGGAGGCCGGGGAAGCTCGCGGCGACGCGGCCGCACAGCTCGCCGAGCTCCGCGATCGCCGAGTCCACCGTCTCGCCGGGCACGAGCCGCCGGTCGGCGGCGAGGACGCAGCGCGCGGCGACGGTCGACGGTTGGTCGCCGCCCCGGATCGTCCCGACGTTCAAGGTCGGCGGGCCGAGCAGCGGGTGGCCGCGGCCGGCGAGGCGCGGCGCGAGCTCGCTCTCGACGAGCCCGAGCAGGCGGCCGGCGGCGGCGATCGCGCTCACGCCGCGCTCCGGCGTGCCGCCGTGCGCCGCCCGCCCGACGAGATCGACCTCCAGCCACTCGAGTCCCTTGTGGCCGAGCGCCAGCCGGTTCTCGGTCGGCTCGCCGACGATCGCGCCGTCGGCCCGCAGGCCGCTCCGCACCAGCCGCTCGGCGCCCAGGCTCTCCATCTCCTCGTCAACGACGGCGGCCAAGGTGACCGACCCGGCGCCGAGCGCGCCGCTCCCGTCGAGCGCCACCAGCGCCGCCGCCATCGCCGCGACGGCCCCCTTCATGTCGACCGCGCCGCGGCCGTGCAGGCGCCCGTCGCGCACCGCGGCCGAGAAGCCCACGCCGGGGTCGCCGGCGTTGAGCGGCACGGTGTCGGTGTGACCGCAGAGCAGGAGGAGCGGGCCGGGCCGCGCCGCAGCGATCGTCGCGACGAGGTTCGGTCGGCCGGGCGCGACCTCGTCGAGGGTCGCATCGACGCCGTGCGCGGCGAGGAACGCCGCGAGCCGGCGCACCACCCCCTCCTCCTGCCGCGGCACACCGGGGTGGCTCGGCGTCGCAACCAGATCGGCCAGCAGCTCCCGCCATCCGGAGCGGTCGATCCGCTCGCCCAGGTCCTGCAAGAGCTCGCGCACGGGCGGGGGCAAGCATAACGCCAGCGTGGCTGTGAGCTTCGGGCCCTCTCGGCGTATCGATGAAGCGATACTGGCTCTTGATCTGGGCGCGAGGACGCGACCGACTGACGCCCCCGCGTCCTAGGGTTTCATTGCCCCTCGCTCTCACTGCTGGAGGGGACGAAGCCGCAACGTCCGAGCACGCCTTGTCGCAGTCGGTCCCGCTCCTCAGGGGTCATGCGCTCCCAGCGCTCGGCCCGGCGACGGCGGAATTCGGAGCGACCGGTACCGTGGCGTCCCAACCCGCCGAAGAGGATCCTGCACAGCGCCAGCATTCCAATCGCTTGCCAGAAGGTGACCTCGGGCCAGCCGAAGATCGGCGGCAGCAGCCAATTCCACAGCAGCAGCACGACTCCGCCGCCGATGGCGATGAGCACCAGGATCCCCAGAATCGCCAGCGGGGCAATGAACATCAGCTTCTTCGCTCTCGGTCTCATGATCAGTCCCTCACGCTTTCGTAAAATCGTCGTACATGTCTTGCAATCGCTCGCGCAGGTGCAGCACCGCATAGCGCTTGCGCGAGAGCAGCGTATTCACATTCACGCCGGTCTCGGCGGCCATCGCCTTGAAGCTGCGCCCCTCGAGCTCGTGCGCAACGAACACCTCGCGCTGCTCCTTCGGCAGCTCGTCGACCGCCAGCTCGAGCTCGGCGAGAAGCGCGTTGCGCGCATAGAGCGCCTCGGGTCCGGCATCGGGCGAAGGCAGCAGGTCCTCCAGCCGCAGCAGCTCGTCCTCCTCGTCCGCGACGGCGCTCTCGCTGAGGCTCTCCGGCGGCCTCTTGCGGAAGAGATCGGTGATGCGATTGCGCGCCACGCGAAACAACCAGCCGGTGACGTGCTCGATCGGCATCAACAGGCGGTTCGCCTCCACCAGCTCGTAGAAGACGTCCTGCAGGATGTCCTCGACGTCGCGCGGGTCGGGCACGCGCTGGCGAATGAAGTTGCGCAGCCGGAGCCGCTCCCGCTGGACCACGTCGGAGATCCGCTGGTCCTGTTCGAGTGGCATGCGCACCAGGCTCGCGGCGTCGTTCACCTATGGCTGTAGACGAACGAGGGGGGCGGATATTGTAGGGTTGCTAAGTTTGTGTGATCTGGGGCGCGAAGACGCTCATCCTTCATCGCAGCCGAGGGCGAAAGCGAGCGCCGAGCGGATTTCACGCATCCGCGCGTCGGAGAGCTGCGCGATCCGGCTGCCGAGCCCGTCGCGCATCACGGTGACCAGGTTGTAGAGGTTCACCACGCAGGGCTGCTTCAAGGACGAGGTCGGACTGGTCTTGTCGCGATCAACGACGACCGAAAAACGGCGCGGCGGGCGCCGGGACGTCTGGCGCCCGCCGCGCCGGCTGGGTGACTAGCCTTCATCCTCCTCCCAGCGGGTCGGGTGGTGCCGGCGCTTCGGCCGCCGGCGGCCGGGGAGCCGGTCCGGGGCCTGCGACAGCGCCGAGCCGGCTACCGACTTCTCCGTGAGGCCGGCTCCGGGGTCGCGCAGGATGCGCGCGGCCTCGGAGGCCACCCTCTTGGAGGTCCTGCGCTTTTCTGTCATCCTGATTCCTCCTGGTGTGACTGGCCTGGGGTCCATTCCTCAGGCCTGGGTGCCCGTCGGGGTTGCCTCCCCGGCGGGCGCTTTCGTCTCCGCGGCCGCCTTGGCGGCGGCCTCCTTCGCCTTTTCGGCCTCGATCTCGGCCTTCGAGCGCCGGCGACCGGCCCGGCGCGGCTCGAAGCCGAAGCGGATCAGGGCCTCGTTCGTGGGACCGAGCTTCCCCTGCAGGTTGAAGCCGAGGCGGGCGCGCAGCTCGTCGCCCTCCTGGGAGAGGGCGCGCAGCCGGGCGTTGATGATCCGGAACTGCGAGCGCAGGTCGTCCCGCTGGTTCTCCAGCAGGCGCGCCTCGCCGAGCATCGTCTCGAGGCGCTGCTGCTCCTCGACGACGTGCGCGAACCCGTCGGCCTCCTTGAGATTGCCCACCAGCACCTGCCAGCGCGAGAAGCGCGCGGCAAGCGATCGTCCTTTTGCAGCCATGCTGCACCTCCTTGTCGACGTCGTGCGTTGTGTGGAAACCGCGGGCCCCCGCATGGCGGCCGCGGCGGCGGAAGGGCTGGGCGGTTCCCACCGGGGCGGGCCGCGGGGCGCACCCGAGCCGGACGGGGCGCTCGCCCAATCTCCCGGAAAGGCGCCCGGCGCAGGCGACGGCGTCGGCCGTCGAGCCGGAGGATCCGTTGGCGCAGGGCCGGGAATCCGCAACCCGGCCCTCGGATCCACCCGCGCGGGGCTGGGATTCAGGAGCTCAGCCATGGGATTCGCTTGCGCAGGCCTGGGATCCGTATGCGCGGACCTGAGATTCGCCAGCACAGGTCTGGTATCCGTTTGCACGGACCTGGGATACAGGAGCGCGGCCATGGGATCCGCTTGCGCGGACCTGGGATTCGCGAATCCTGACGACGGATTCGTCGCCGCAGGCCTGGGATTCGCGAACGCGGGCGCCGGATACGCCGGCAGGGGCCTGAGATCTCTGAGCGCGGCCACGGGATCCGTGCGCCCCGCCCTGAGATGGCGGAGCCGGGCACGGGAACGCTCGACACCGGCCCAGGTCGCGGGAATCCGGCAAGGGTTCATCGACCACGCGACCAGGATTCCGGGATCTGGCCGAGAAGAGGCCGGGCTTCTGGTATTCCTGCCACATGGGGGCATTCTACCACAGGTAGCGCTTGTATTCAACCCACAACTGGGTGTTTTTAACCCCTAGTCCCCTCCCTCCTGCCAGAATGGGCCGTCCTAGGAGCCACGAAGGCAACCGAGGAGCCGCCAACTCCTCCTCAAGCCCCTAGCCATATGCGGCTTCGTCGATGAACCCGCCTGGTGTACACTCCGCCGGACCTCAAGTCGTACAAGTCTAGGAGCCTAGGGAGTCTGCAGCGAGGAGCGCGCCGTATGCCGCCGACACTGAACCAGCTCTTGAAGCAGATGGTGGAGCAAGGCGGGTCCGACCTCCACATCACGACCAACTCGCCGCCCCAGATCCGCGTCGACGGCATCCTGAAGCCGTTCAACTCACCGCCGCTCACCCCGGCCGAGACCAAGCAGCTCTCCTACTCGATCCTGACCGACAACCAGAAGCACCGGCTAGAGGAGAACCTGGAGCTCGACTTCTCCTTCGGCATCAAGGGGCTCGCCCGCTTCCGCGCCAACGTCTTCCACCAGCGCGGGGCGATCGCCGCCGCCTTCCGGCAGATCCCCTACGAGATCCGCGGCTTCCGCGAGCTCGGGCTGCCGGCGATCGTCGAGCGGCTGTGCGAGAAGCCGCGCGGCCTGATCCTGGTCACCGGCCCCACCGGCTCCGGCAAGTCGACGACGCTCGCCGCGATGCTCGACAAGGTCAACCGCGAGCGGCACGAGCACATCATCACCATCGAGGACCCGGTCGAGTACCTGCACAGCCACAAGAAGTGCATCGTCAACCAGCGCGAGCTCCACGCCGACACCCACAGCTTCTCGAACGCCCTGCGCTCGGCGCTGCGCGAGGACCCCGACGTGGTGCTGATCGGCGAGATGCGCGATCACGAGACCGTCGAGTCGGCGCTGCGCATCGCCGAGACCGGGCACCTGACCTTCGCCACCCTGCACACCAACTCGGCGGCGCAGACGATCAACCGCATCATCGACATCTTCCCCGCCCACCAGCAGGGGCAGATCCGGGTGCAGCTCTCGTTCGTGCTCGAGGGGATCATGTGCCAGTCGCTGCTGCCGCGCGCCGGCGGCAAGGGGCGGGTGATGGCGATGGAGATCTTGATTCCCAACGCCGCGATCCGCAACCTGATCCGCGAGGACAAGGTGCACCAGATCTACGGCATGATGCAGACCGGGCAGGCCAAGCACGGGATGCAGACCTTCAACCAGTCGCTCGCCTCCCTCTACTTCAAGCGCATGATCACCCAGCAGACGGCGCTCGCGCGCTCGTCGCACCCCGACGAGCTGCAGGAGATCATCGCCCGCGGCCCCTCCTCCCTGAGCCCGGGGATGGTGGCCGAGGTCAGGAGCTAGCCCATGCCGAGCTTCATGTGGAAAGGCCGTGCCCGCTCGGGCGCTCACCAGGAAGGGGTGCTGCTGGCCGACACGCGCGACGCCGCGGTCGCCACCCTGCGCCGGCAGCAGATCCAGGTCCTCAACATCCGCGAGAAGGGGCGCGAGATCAAGCTCATGCCGCGCATCCCGCGCGGCATCGCGGCCAAGCGCATCGCCATCTTCACCCGCCAGTTCTCGGTCATGCTCGACGCCGGGCTGCCGCTCGTGCAGTGCCTCGAGATCCTTGGCGAGCAGGAAGAGAACCAGCGCTTCCAGACCATCATCCAGCAGGTGCAGAGCGACGTCGAGGCCGGCTCCTCGCTCGCCGACGCCATGGCCAAGCACCCCAAGGCCTTCGACCACCTCTACGTCAACATGGTGGCGGCCGGCGAAGCGGGCGGTATCCTCGACATCATCCTGCAGCGCCTCTCGGTCTACATCGAGAAGGCGGTCCGCCTGAAGGGCCAGGTCAAGTCGGCGCTCATCTACCCGACGGCCGTGGTGGTGATCGCGGCCCTGGTCGTCTTCATCATCCTCTGGAAGGTGATCCCGGTCTTCGCCCAGCTCTTCGCCGGCCTGGGGAGCGAGATGCCGTTCCTGACCCGCATGGTCATCGGAGCGAGCAACTTCATCGGCCGCTTCTTCATCTTCATCGCCCTGGTGATCGCGGCCGCGGTCTTCGTCGTCTTCCGCTGGCACAAGACCTACCGCGGCCGCCGGGTGCTCGACGGGGCGATGCTCAAGATCCCGGTCATCGGCATGCTGCTGCGCAAGGTGGCGGTGGCGCGGTTCTGCCGCACCCTCGCGACCCTCACCTCCTCGGGCGTGCCGATCCTCGACGGGCTCGAGATCACCGCCAAGACCGCCGGCAACGCCATCGTCGAGGACGCCGTCATGGCGACGCGCAAGGCCGTCGAGGAGGGCAAGACGATCAGCGACCCGCTCGGCGAGACCAAGGTCTTCCCGCCCATGGTGGTGCAGATGATCAACGTCGGCGAGCAGACCGGCGCCCTCGACCAGATGCTGTCGAAGATCGCCGACTTCTACGAGGAAGAGGTGGACACCGCCGTCGCCGGCCTGATGAAGCTCATCGAGCCGCTCATGATCACCGTCCTCGGCGCCGTTATCGGCACGATCGTGACGGCGATGTATCTGCCGCTCTACTCGTTCTTGAAGGACATCGGGTAGAAGAGGCGACGTCGCCCAGGGCAGCGGAGGGCTGCCGGCGCCGTCGTGTTGCTCTCTACGCCGCCGGCACGCGCAGCACCAGCACCGTCTGGTCGTCCTCGCGCGGGGCGCCCTTGGTGTGGCGCTCGAGGTCGGCGAGGACGGCGTCGCGGAGGCGCTCGACGTCCTTGCCGTGGTGGCGCGACAGGCTCGCCTCGAGGCGGTTGAAGCCGAAGAGGTCGTCCGAGCCCTCGGAGTGCGCCTCGACGATGCCGTCGCTGCACAGGAAGAGAGTGTCGCCGGGGTCGATGCGCGCCGTGCGCGCCTCGATCTGCAGGCGTCCGCGGACGCCGAGCGGGTAGGCGGTCGACTCGAGCGCCTGCACCCTGCCGCTCGCCGACACGTGGTAGGGATAGAGGTGCCCGGCGCTGGCGTAGACCAGCTCGCGGCGCCGCGGATCGAGCACGGCGTAGCAGAGGGTGGCGAGCAGGCGCTTCCGCGCCGTCTGGAAGACCATGCGGTTGAGCGTCTCGAAGACCGCCGCGACGTCGGGGTTGAAAGTCACCTGCACCGCCAGCGCCGACTTCGCCATCGACATCACCAGGCCGCTCGAGACGCCATGCCCGGCGACGTCGCCCACCGCCAGCGCCAGCCGCCCGTCCTCGAGCGCCAGCACGTCGTAGAAGTCGCCGCCGACCTCGGTCGCCGGCAGGTAAGAGTGGGCGATGTCGACGCCGTTCAGGCGCGACGGCAGCTCCGGCAGGATCGAGCTCTGGATGCCGCGCGCGGTCTCGAGCTCCACCCGCTGCCGCTCGCGCTCGGCGATCCGCCGCACGTGCGGCGGGACGTCGTCGTAGCGGTACTCGAACTCGCGGTCGCTGTCGAGGTAGCGCAGCGACAGCAGCCAGGGCACCATTCCGGCGAGCACCGGCAGGCAACCCTGGAGCTGGAGGGAGCGGTCGTCGGCGAGGAGCAGCGGCAGGGCGTTGAGCAGGACCTGCGCGATGAAGGCGGCCAGGAGCGCGCCGAGCAGGTCGTAGGCGATGAAGAAGGCCACCAGCGCCGCCGCCGCCAGCGTCGCCAGCAGCAGCCCCCAGCCGGCCGAGAAGACCGGCAGCGCGGGAGAGCCCCAGAGGAAGACCGCCGAGAGCAACGCCGCCAGCAGGCCGCCGCCGACGCGCCCCAGGCGCTGCGCGAACAGCGGCACGAAGGTCAGGCGCCCGACCAGCGTCCCGTAGGTCACGAAGACGAAGCTGAAGAGGAGCAGCGCGATCCCGGGCCAGGTGGCGCTCGGCCACCACGGCCCGAGGTGGAAGGTGAGGACCGGCCAGAGCCCCAAGCGCGCGGTCAAGAGGCCGAGCCCGACGACGCCTCCCGCCAGCGCCAGTCCGCCGGCGGTGCCGACGAGGGCCGAGCGCGCCACCGTGGCGTTCGCCCAGTCGCGGCGGAAGAGGGCGTCGAAGGCGGCGAGCTTCGCCCCCCACCGCTCGCGGCAGAGCGACTCTCCGACCGACCAGGAGAGCAGGCAGACGAGCGACAGCGGCAGGTAGAACAGCACCAGCATCTGGGTGCCCCAGACCGCCGTCGTCTGCAGGCGCGTCAGCGGCCCGAAGTTGAAGCCCTGGGTGGCCGAGCGCACGGTGGCGAGCACCAGCAGCAGGCTCGCCGCCCAGACGACCGCCATGATCTGCCCGCCCCGCTTCACCCCCACCTCGCCGGCGTGGTAGCGCCGCACGAAGAGCACCCCGATCGCCGGCAGCACCACGAACACCGCCAGGATGGTGACGTAGTTGAGCAGGATGGCGGGCTGGATCGCCGCCTCGAGGCGCCCCTTCTGCGGGTCGTCGTAGCGGAAGTGGAAGCCGGTCAGGGTCGTGCCGCCGAAGCCCACCTCGACGCCGTACGGCAGCTCCTCGCCGAGCACCAGCTCGCGCTCGACGTAGCGCAGCGTCGTGTCCGTGCGGTCCTGGAGCTGCGCGGTGCGGACCTGCGGCTCGCGGAAGCGGGCGAGGTCGAAGCCCTGCTCGGCGAGGAAGGCGTCGGCGCCCAGCCGCGCCGCCGCCGGGTCGATCCGGTCTCCCTTTACCTCGGGGCGCAAGCGCAGCCGCAGCTCGCGGAGCTCGCCGCTCAACGCCACCTTGGCGCTATAGGTCCACTCCTGCGGCGTCGCCCCCGGCTCGTAGACCACCACCTGCCAGTAGAGCAGGCTCTGCGCGAGCGGGCTCTGCTGCAGCCGCTTCCGGTCGGCGCCCTCCTCCAAGGCGATCTGCAGCCGCCGCTCGAGCAGCGGGTCGGAGTCGAGCTGGGCGACGACGTACGGGTCGGCCACCGCCGGCCCGAGGTCGGCCAGCCGCTCGAGGGCGATCGCCACCGCTTCCTGCTTGGTGATCTCCCAGCGCGCCGGCACGAAAGGGAAGGCGTGACGGAAGCCGAAGACCGCCACCAGGACGCCGGCGGCGCCCAGCACGGTCCACACGATCAGAGGCTTGCGGTCGCGCATGGGCGGTCGAGTCTTGCTTACGCGGGAAGCCGCCGGGGGTTGCGGGCGCGGACGAAGGCCAAGATCAATCCGGCAGCGTCGCGATCAATTCCCGCACCGCCGCGGCCGAGCGCTCGAGCGCGGCGCTCTCCTCGGCCGTCAGCTCGAGCTCGATGACCTTCTCGACCCCGCCCTTGCCGAGCTTGACCGGCACGCCGACGAAAAGGTCGGAGAGCCCGTACTCGCCGGCGAGGAGCACGGCGCAGGGGAGGATCTTCTGCTTGTCGTGGAGGATGGCGGCCACCATCTCGTAGACCGCCGCCGCGGGCGCGTAGTAGGCCGAGCCGGTCTTGTAGTAGTTGACGATCTCGATGCCGCCGTCGCGGGTGCGCTGGTTGATCGCCTCGATGCGCTCGGCCGCGAGGAGCTGCGGCAGCGGGATGCCGTTGATCGTGGCGTAGCGCGGCAGCGGCACCATGGTGTCGCCGTGGCCGCCGAGGACGAAGGCGTCGACGTCCTCGACCGAGACCCCGAGCTCGGCGGCGATGAAGCAGCGCATGCGCGCCGCGTCGAGCACGCCGGCCATGCCGAAGATCCGCTCGCGCGGGAAGCCCGAGACGCGCCGCGCCACCTCGCACATGGCGTCGAGCGGGTTGGTGACCATGATGAGGATGGTGTCGGGCGAGTAGCGGACGAGCTGCGCGACGACGTCGCGGGTGATGCCGGCGTTGGTGCGCAGCAGGTCGTCGCGGCTCATGCCGGGCTTGCGCGCGATGCCCGCGGTCACCACACAGACGTGCGAGCCGGCGGTCGCGGCGTAGTCGCCGCCGCCCGAGATCTTGGCGTTGAAGCCCAAAACCGGCGCCGACTCCATCATGTCGAGCGCCTTGCCGGTCGCCAGATCCGCCGCCACGTCCACCATCACCACGTCGGCCAAGTCCGCCTCGGCGATCCGCTGCGCGGCGGTGGCGCCGACGTTGCCGGCCCCCACCACGGTGACTTTGTGATGCATCGCTGCTCCTCCCGTCTTACAGGTTCTCGACGATCGCGGCGGCGAACTCGGAGGTCTTGAGCAGCGTCGCCCCCACCATCTGCCGCTCGAGGTCGTAGGTGACGCGCTTCTGCAGGATGGTGAGCGCCAAGGCGCGCTCGATGGCGGCGGCCGCCTCCGGCCAGCCGAGCCAGCGCAGCATCATGACGCCCGAGAGGACGAGCGAGCCGGGGTTGACCTTGTCCTGGCCGGCGTACTTGGGGGCGGTGCCGTGGGTCGCCTCGAAGACGGCGATGCCGTCGCCCTCGTTGCTGCCCGGCGCCATGCCGAGGCCGCCGACCTGCGCGGCCAAGGCGTCCGAGAGATAGTCGCCGTTCAGGTTCGTGGTGGCGAGGACGTCGTACTCGTCGGGACGCAGCAGGATCTGCTGGAACATCGAGTCGGCGATCCGGTCCTTGACCACGATCCGCCCCTCCGGCACCTTGCCGCCGTGCCGCTCCGCCACCTCGGCCTCGGAGACCACGCGGTCGGCGAAGCGCTCGCGCACCGTCTCGTAACCCCAGTCCTTGAAGGCGCCCTCGGTGAACTTCATGATGTTGCCCTTGTGCACCAGGGTGACGCTGCGGCGGCCGCAGTCGACGGCGTACTGGAGCGCCTTGCCGACCAGGCGCTTGCTGCCGGTCGCCGAGATCGGCTTGATGCCGATGCCGCTGTCGTCGCGCACGGGCTTGCCCATCTCGGCCAGCACCTCGATCAAGGCCCGCGCCTCGGCCGAGCCCGCCGGCCACTCGATGCCGGCGTAGACGTCCTCGGTGTTCTCGCGGAAGATGACCATGTCGACCTTCTCGGGCTCGCGCACCGGCGAGGGGACGCCGGGGTAGTAGCGCACCGGGCGGACGCAGGCGTAGAGGTCGAGGAGCTGGCGCAGGGCAACGTTCAAGCTGCGGATGCCGCCGCCGACCGGCGTCGTCAGCGGGCCCTTGATCGCCACCCGGTAGCGGCGGACGGCGTCGAGCGTCGTCTCCGGCAGCCAGGAGCCGGTCTGGGCGTAGGCCTTCTCGCCGGCCAGCACCTCGCGCCAGACGATCGCGCGCGCGCCGCCGTAGGCGCGGGAGACCGCGCCGTCGAGCACGACCCGCGCGGCGCGCCAGATGTCGGGGCCGGTGCCGTCGCCCTCGATGAATGGGACGATCGGCCGGTCCGGCACCTCGAGACGCATCTCCGCCTCGTGCCAGCGGATCTCCTGCCCGCCGGCGGGCGGCACGTCGTGCTGCGCTGCGCTGTCCAAGCCCCACTCCTGCGGAATGTCGTGTTGAAGGACCGCCGGACGGCAGCCCAAACGCCGTGACACGTTATCACGAGCCCGGCGTGCTAGATTCTCCCGCCCCATGGACTGGCAGCCGCTCATCGCCGCCGCCCGGGCGGCGCGCGAGAACGCCTACGCCCCCTACAGCCGCTTCCGCGTCGGCGCCGCCGTGCTGATGGAAGACGGCTCGATCCACGCCGCGGCGAACGTCGAGAACTGCATCCCCGCGCTCTCGGTCTGCGCCGAGCGCACGGCGGTGGCGCAAGCGGTCAGCGCCGGCCTGCGGCGGCCGCAGGCGCTCGCCGTCCTCACCGCGACCGACCCGCCCGCCCGCCCCTGCGGCCTCTGCCGGCAGACGCTCGTCGAGTTCGCCCAGGACCTGCCGATCCTGGTCTGCGACGCCGACGGCGACCGCTGCGAGGAAGTCCGCCTGGCCGAGCTGCTGCCGGCGCCGTTCAGACTGCCGGGGTAGGCGGGCAGGGAGACCGCCCGCAACTTGGCGCCGGAACCTCCGGCGTTTGCAGGCTGCGACCAAGCCGGACCACCACGCTATACGGCAAATACAACCTCCGTCTCCTCTTCTCAGATGCATCCGCATGCGGCGGGTGGAATCGCGGGCGACGGTCCGTCCAATCCATAGAGAATCTCGCCAAAGGAGAGTGCCGGTACCCTTCATAGGGCATTGAACGGCCGCTGTCCGCCATCCATCTCGAGGAGACAAATGCTATGTCCCGAACGCTGACCATCCTCGTGCTAGCGGGCACCATCACGGGATGCTCGTTGTTCCGCAAGCTTCCGCATGACGGCGCCGCCGAACTCGTCCACGTGGTCGCGCCGGTGCGAGCCGGCGCGGCGATCACCGTCCCCGTCCACCTCGCCGGCCAGAGTTCGGTTGCCCTCCAGTTCGACCTTGAGTTCGACGCCGACACCCTCGAGCTCACCGGGGCAGAGGCGGCGCCGGGCCTCCGCGCCGTCGGCAAGGCGCTTACCGCCCGGCCGCTGGGGCGCGGAGTGGCGAGGGTGGTGGTGTTCGGCCAGAACCTCGACGCGCTGCCGTCCGGACTCCAGGGCACGGTGCGGTTCCGGGCGACCCGGGGCGCCAAGGTCACCGCGTTCCGTGCCGTCCGCCGGGCGGCGGCCGCGGCCGACGGCCGCGAGCTGGCCTCCCACGTCCGGCCTGGACGGATCGTGATCGGGGAGGTGCTGCCGTGAACGCACGAACTCGCTGCTGGTCCGTCGCCGCGGCGCTGCTGGCCGCTGCACCTCTCGCCGCTCAGCCGCGCCCGTGCCTGGACGTCGATGGCGACCGCACGGTGAGCTTCGCCGACGTCGAAGCCGGCTACCGGGTGGCGGCGCTCCTTGTCCCGGATCTCGACCCGCGGCCGGACTTCGATCTGCGCTCGGGCGTGACCGTGACCGACTTGGTCAACGATTTCCTCGTCGCGACCGGCAAGAAACCCGCCATCCTCGGTTTCGAGCCGCTTGCCGCCGCGCCCGGCGAGACGGTGCGCGCGGTCGTTCAGAACCTCCCCGACGGTGTCGAAGGGCTGCGGGTCGTGGTCTCCCGCGGCGAGCGCTCCGAGCTGGCCGAGGCGGTCGGAGTCGAAGGCGGTGTCCTCCGCTTCCGCATGCCCGACCTGGGGCCACCTACCGAGGTCGTGGTCGTCCACGCCGAGTGGCAGGAGGTCGCAACCAACGCTTGCCTGCTCCTGGCGCTCGCCACCGGAGAGCGCGATCGGGAGGGCGACGGTCTGCCGGACGGTGCCGATACCTGCCCGGACCGGTTCGATCCGCAGAACGGCGACACCGACGCCGATGGGCTTGGGGACATGTGCGACAACTGCCCGGCGAGCGCCAACCGCGATCAGGCCGACCGCAACGGCGACGGCTCCGGTGACGCCTGCGAGCCGCCGCAGAGCGTCGCGATCAACGGCATCCCGATCGCCCCTCCGCCGGGTGTCGACCCGCGGATGCGTGACATCGAAGCCGAACGGCCCCACGGCGTCCTGCTCCTCACCCGCGAGATCGACGGCGCCATCGAGGGGCGGCTACGCGAGCTGGGGGTCGTCCTGCAGCAGCCTCTCGCACGGCACGCCTTCGTGGTGGCGGCGGACCCGCAGGCGTTCGCGGCGCTCCCTGGCCTTCCTTGGTTCCACGCCCTGGTGCCGCTCGACGCCAGGATTCGGCTCGTCGGTGACCTGCGGGAGAAACCACCCGGGCCCAACGAGCGACGCAGCGTCAATATCCGGTTCCACGACGACATCTCGCTCGAGCGCGCGCGCGAGCTCCTACGCCGGCTGGGGGCCGAGATCCTGACCGAGGGCATCGAGCTGAAGAACGACTGCGGGACGGTCCTCCAGCGCGTCAATCAATGGCAGGTCTCGGTGAGCGGCGAGGTGCTCCAGGCGCTCGCCCGGCTCGATGAGGTCTTGACGATCGAGACCGTTCAGCGGCCGACGACGGGCAATGCCACCAGCCGACCGGCGATCCGCGTTGACGTGCTCAACACCGGCGGCTTGAACGGCTCCGGCATCACGATCGGCGAGTGGGACGGCGGGTGGGCGGACGGCGACAACGCCGCGCCGCCGGCGGCGCCGGGCGGCGGGGTGAACGTCGCCCTCACCGGACGGGTGCGGGTGCGCGATCACACCGGCGGCACCGAGGGGATCGCCTACCCGGTCGGCTGCACGGCCACCCAGATCACGTGCGCTGGTCTGTGCAGCTTCGGCAATCACGCCACACATGTCTCCGGCACCATGATCGGCGACGGCACGGTTGCGGGCGGCGGCGCAGGAATCAACCGCGGCATGGCGAACCAGGCCCAGGTGGTCTCCTACGAATGGGCGACGAGCGCCACCGAGCTGACCTGCGAGCGCCAGGACGCCGTCACCAGCTTCGGCACGCGTTCCCACAACAACTCCTGGGGTTGGTGCCCGGCGTGCAACGCGACGCTCGGTTTCTACGACGGCCTGAGCGCGACCTACGACCAGCTCATCCGAGCGACTCCGGCACCGACCGAGATGTTCTGCACGATGAACGACCAGAACTACCGGAACAGCCTCTTCGACCAATGCACCGGCGCGCTCGATCCCGCCTGTGCCCTCCCGGCCCTCTATACCGCGCCGGCTTGTGCCGCGCCGCCGCCGGGGGTCCCGCCACCGGCGGCGGCCCCGGTACCGCCTGCCAACGTCGCCAACCGCTTCTTCACCATCGAGGCACCGGGCGGCACGGCCAAGAGCACCATCACCGTCGGCAACGTCGACACGGTCAACAACCGCCTCAACAACTCGAGCAGCATGGGCCCAGCGCAGGACGGCCGTCTCAAGCCCGAGGTCGTGGCCCACGGCACGGGGGTGGTCTCGACCTGCGTACCGGGCCTCACGGACGGTACAGGGACCTGCGGCGCCACCACCTACATGACGATGAGCGGCTGCTCGATGGCCACCCCGGCTGTCACCGGCGCCGTCGCTCTTCTCTACGAGCGGGCCGGTCAGCTCGTACCGCCGCTTCCCCTACAGTCGAGCGACGTGCGGGCGCTCCTCGCCCACACCGCGACCGACCTCGGGGTGCATCCCGGCGGAGCGTTCCTCACCATGACCGGCGGCCAGTGGGCGGCCTTCGGCGGTACCGACGGGCCGGACTTCCTGACCGGCTATGGGCGGGTCAATGCCGAGGCCGCGCGCGATCACATCAACAGCGGCAACTTCGGGGGCAGCCTGCAGCCGACCGGGTGCCCGACCGGCGTGAGCTACGCCGCAATCCCCTTCGCCAGCCCCGTCTCCGTGGGCGGCCCGGGTCCTGTCGCCGGTTGCCCTGCCATGGTGTGGGATGTGGTCTGGTACGTCGTGATCCCGCCCGGAAGGACCCAGCTCAAGGCGACCCTGGCCTGGAACGACGTGCAGGCCACGGCGGGCGCCAACCCGGCGATCATCAACGACATCGACCTGATGGTGGAGGCGCCGGGGGGCGTCCTCTACCACTACCCTTGGTGGCTGGACCCTTCGTGTCCTTACCGGCAGGCGGCGCGCGTCCAGGCGAGCGTCTTCGACCCGTCCACCTACGGCGATCACCGGAATACCCTTGAACAGGTGCACGTGGTGGGGGGGCTTACTGCCGGCACGTGGCGAATCATTATCCGTACCGACGGCCTGGCCTCGGGGCCGCAACCGTTCTCGCTGATGGTCTCGGTGATCTGAGGCTACTGCATCCCCGCGCTCTCGGTCTGCGTCGAGCGGGTGGCAGTGGCGCAGGCGGTTGGCGCCGGGTTGCCCGCCCGCAGGCGCTCGCCGTGGTCACCGCCACCAACCCGCCCGCCCCTGCGGCCTCTGTCGCCAGACGCTCGTCGAGTTCGCCCGCGATCTGCCGATCCTGGTCTGCAACGCCGACGGAACGCGATGCGAAGAGGTCCGCCTGGCCCAGCTCCTGCCCGACCCCTTTAGCCTGCCGGCGTAGGCGGCACGCGAGTCGGTGGCTGTGACCTAGGGACAGACGAGGGCATTGAGTAGAGCACCCGCAGCGCCCGGCCGAAACTCCAGATCTCTTTCGGTTACCGCCGCGGCGAAACGCTGACCGACGAGGACCTTCTGCCTGTCCTCTCGCCGAGCTGGCGAGCACGTACGCCCACCAAGCGCCCGCAGGCTCGGCCGCGGTGGCCCGGCGTTGTTCTTCGGTTAGCGAAACAGCTCGGCGAGGAGAACGGCGAAGCCGGGCAGGAGCTCTTCGTCCGCGAGGACGTCGCCGTGCCTGAGAATGCGGACGTCGGTGGGCGAGCTGTGGACGTGCACGGTCGCGGTACGCGGATAGAGGACCCATACGCGCCGCGCGCCGGCGGCGAGCCAATCCTTCACCTTTTCTTGCACTTTCCTGGGACGGTCGTCCGGCGAGACCACTTCCACCGCCAGGTCCGGCGCAAACGGGACGAACTCTTCCCGCGCCGGCTCGCGGTCGCGGGAGACAAACGCGGCGTCGGGAGCCCGTACGGTATCGGGGTCGCGCGCCAGTACGAAGCCGGTCTCGGCGGCAAAGACGTAACCCAGATCGTGGGCTTCGACGAACACGGCGAGACGAGCTCCGATTCGCATCGCAACGATGCCGTGCCCCGAGGTCGCGGGAGCCAGCCGGATCACCTCCCCTCGAATCAGCTCGGACCTGCCGCACTCCGGCGCCACCTCGAAGAACTCGTCCGCCGTCAGCTTCCGTGTCGCGACCGTCGACATGCTCGCAACTCCTCGCGGGCAGTCTAGCACCCGGCCCTCGGGCTTCGGAGCTTCGCCGGCGTTGGCGGAGCCCCCGTCGCGGGCCGCGGCCTTCTACCTGGTAAGACGGAAACGGGAGGCGAAATCGTGCACGCGGGCGCGCCGGCGCCGCGTCTACGCGAGGTCCTAGACCCCCCTACACCAGCGCCGTGACCAGCTCGCCCGGGCGGTCGAAGCGGTAGTCGGCGGCGATGCCCGCGAGGTCGGCGGGGCGGGCGAAGCCCCAGGTCACCAGGGCGAACGGGCAGCCGGCGGCGCGGGCGGTGGCGGCGTCGATGGCGGTGTCGCCGACCAGGAGGAAGCGCTCGGGCGGGATGGCGAGCCGGCGGGCGAGGAGGAGGAGACCGGCGGGATCGGGCTTGCGGCTCGGCAGGCTGTCGCCGCCGACGACGGCGCGGAAGTAGGCGCCGAGCCCGAGTCCGTCCAGGATCAGGCGCGAGAGGTCCTCCGGCTTGTTCGAGAGAACGGCGAGCGGGAAGGGCGCGGCGAGGCGCGCCAGCGCCTGCGGGACGCCGTCGTAGGCGACCGTGGTGTCGAGGCAGACCGCGCGGTAATGCTCCAAATAGCGGTGGAAGACCTCTTCGAAGCGCTCCGCCGGCACCTCGGCACCAATCGCCTTCTCGACCAGCCGCCGCGCCCCCTCCCCCACCATCCCCACCACCTCGGCCAGCGTCAGCGGCGCGAGCCCCAGCTCGGCGCGGGTTCGGTTGACCGCGGTCGCGAGGTCGCGGCGCGAGTCGATCAGGGTGCCGTCGAGGTCGAAGACGAGGGCGGCGGGCGTGGCAGCGGTCATCGCCAAGCGGCGCCGAAACTCGCGCCACCCTTCCCCCAGATCCCTCGCTCACGCTCGGGATGACAGAGCGGAGCGTTGGCGCTTTCTGACCTCACCGTGTGATCTGCCTTCCAGGCCACCAGGACCAACTCGACCCGCATCCACCTGGGAAGGCGGGAGGGTATCAAAGGCGGCTTTTTGCGTCCTCCTGAGGGGACATCGCGCGGCCCGACAACCGCCGCGCTGCCGATGCAAGTCGTTGATCGCTCTGTATTTCATGGCGGTGGCAGGTCTCTTGCCCCCTCCCTCCCGCAGTCGGCGGCCCGGCCCCGGCCGGGCGTCCTGGATGGGTGGCAACGACAGCTCCGCCGGCGAAAGGAGTAGACGTCATGACCAGATTCCGACACGCGGCGAGGCTGATCCCGGCCTTCGGGCTCGCCCTCGCCCTGAGCGTTCCGGCCGCCGGCTACGGCGCGCCGTCGCCGGACCCTGCGGCGCACCACGACAAGGGTGGGCACGGCGGGGGCCACGGCAAGCAGAAGCACCAGAAGCAGGGGCAGAAGGCCCACAAGCAGAAGCACAAGGCCGGCAAGGGGCACGGCCGGCAGGTCGAGCGCCAGCGGGTGGAGCGCAGCGTGCGCAACCGCACCGTGGTGCGGGAGCGGGTGATCGTGCCGCGTCGCCAGCGCATCGTCACGCGCGAGCGCATCATCATCCAGCCGTCGCCCCCGCGCATCGTGCGGCGCGAGCGGGTCATCGTGGCGCCGCCGCGCCAGCGGGTGATCCAGCGCCGGCCGATCTACGTCGCCCCGCCGCCGCACGGGTCGCGAGGCCCGGGCTGGTACGCCCGCGACTACGGCACGCGCCTCGGGCGCTACGTCGAGCTCGAGGGGCGCTTGACGAACGAGAGCTGGGACTGCGCGACGATGCGCGGCCGCGACGATCGTCTCTACAGCCTGATCGGCGACCTCGAGGGGTTCGACCCGGGCGACCGGGTGGGAGTCTCCGGGCGTCTGGTCTCGGGCACCGGCTGCCCGGGCACCACGGTCCGGCTGGACGACATCTGGGGTGAGCGGCGCGGCGTCGTCGAGCGCATCTTCGGCGGCGACGACGACTGGGACGACCGCGGCCGCTGGGACGACGACCGCGGCAGCCTGCTCGTGCTCCGCGGCCGCCTCGCCACCGCCGGCGGTTGCCGGGTGCTGCGCGCCGACAACGGCCGCACCTACGAGCTGGCGGGCGACCTCCGC
The DNA here is from genome assembly GCA_044866775.1 of Thermoanaerobaculia bacterium. Classification (GTDB taxonomy): domain Bacteria; phylum Acidobacteriota; class Thermoanaerobaculia; order Multivoradales; family UBA5704; genus DASUNQ01. Next base: position 31,927 of record JBIOUG010000031.1, read on the forward strand.
GGCTACGGCCGCGGCGACGACGTGCGGGTGGTGGGCGTCGCCGAGGGGGGCTCGCGCTGCGGCGTCGGCCCGGCCGTGCGCGTGGGGGAGATCAGCGGCCGCTAGCCGGCCTGACGTGGGACCCCAGGGGGCGCCGCGTACGGACGGCGCCCCCTGGCGTTAGATTTGCGTCGGAGATACGACGCCATGCTGAACTCTCTCGCGAGCTGCCTCTGCCTGATCCTGGCCCTCACCTGCTCGGCCGCGACCCCGTCCGAGAGCGAACCCGGCGGCGGCGCCGGAGGAACCGTCACCGTCACCGGCACGCTCACCACCGAAGGGGTCGAGTGCCAGGCGATGCGCGGCGACGACGGCAAGCTCTACACGCTGGCCGGCGACGTCAAGGAGTTCCGCGCCGGCGACCGCGTGCGGGTCACCGGCCGGGTGGCCGAGGCCAGCATCTGCATGCAGGGGACGACGCTCACCGTCACTGGCATCGAGAAAGCCTGAGCCGGCTTTCGCGCCTAGGCCCGCGAGTCCCAGAGGACGTCGGCGGCGCCGCGGCGCAGGTTCTCGAAGCGCGCCATCACGAACAGTGTGTCCGAGAGGCGGTTCAGATAGGGCACCACGTAGGGACCGACCGCCTCCTCGCGAGCGAGCGCCACGACCAGCCGCTCGGCCCGCCGGCAGACGGTGCGGGCGACGTGGAGCTGCGCCGCGCCGGCCGTGCCGCCGGGGAGGATGAAGTTGGCGAGCGGCGGCAGCTCGGCGCTGAGGTGGTCCATCAACGCCTCGAGCGCCAGGACGTGCCGCTCCTCGACGACCGGCACCGGCCGGCTCGCCTTGTCCTCCTCGAGGATGCAGAGGTCCGAGCCGAGGTGGAAGAGCTCGTTCTGGATGCGCGCGAGCGCCTGGGCGAGCTCCGGCACCAGCCCCGCGGCCACCGCCGCGCCGATCGCGGCCGACAGCTCGTCGACGGTGCCGTAGGCGGCGACGCGCGACGCGTCCTTGGCCAGCCGCTGCCCGCCGCCCAGCGCCGTCGTGCCGTCGTCGCCGGTGCGGGTGTAGACCTTGGTGATCCTGGGCATCGCCCGACCTCCTCTCGCGCTCCAGTCGACTGTACCAGCGCGGCGAAGCCCGGAGGCGCTCGCGGCGTGCGCTGCGGTGTCGAGCGTTTGCGGCTAACCTATGCCGCCCCCATGCCTCGCCGCCCGCAGCTCCACGCCATGTTCGCCCTCGCCTTGGGCGGCGCATTCATCCTGCTCGCTGACGCCGTCGGGCAGCCGCTCGAGGGTGAGCTGCGGGCCACCTTCGACCCGGCGTCGCGGGCGCTGACGCTCCTCTGGACCGAGGGGCCGGCGATCGACGAGCTGCGGCTCATCGTGCCGCCGCGGCTCGCCGGGCGGCTCCACGCCGCGGACTTCCCCGAAGGGTGGTACGTCCGGCGCGAGGCCGGGTCGCTGACGCTGGCAGGGCCGGAGGCGGCGCCGCCGGTCCGCTTCCGGCTCGACCTCGCCGAGGGGGCGACGCCGCGGACGATCGCCGTCGAGGTGCGGAGCGACGATCACCCGGTCTTCGCCGCCGACGACCTGCCGGTCACGCCGGCGGCGCCGCCGGCGTCGAAGCTCGACGGCCTGCTGCTCCTGCCGCCGGTCGCCTCCCCCGGCGAGCGGGTGCTCTTCCAGGTGCTCGATCCGGCGCGGACGCCGACCGCCGGCACCTGGCGCGTTGCCGGCGTCGCCGCCGCGCCCTATGACCCGCAGGTCTCCGCCTTCGACCCGGAGCGGGCGCGGCGCGTCGAGCTCGAGGCGGCCGGGCCCGCGGGACTGCCGGCGCCGCGCAGCCAGGAGCTGGCGCGGCTCGCCGCCGCGCTGGCCGCCGAGGACGCCGGGCGCACCCGGCGCTACGCCGTGCGGCCGCTGACTGCGGCCGACCTCGATGCGGGGGCGGCGATCGAGGAGGAGGAGTTCGCGGTCGAGGAGCTGCCGCTCGAAGAGGAGACGATCGAGGGGGAGGGCGAGGGTGACGACGCGGCGGAGACGGAGGCCGAGGCGCCGCCGGAGGTGGAGGCGCCGGCCGTCGCCGAGCCCGAGCCGCTACGCGCCCTGGAGCACGCGACCGCGTACGCGATCGTGCCCGTGGAGAGCGGCGATTTCGGCCTGGACGGCGAGCCCGGAGCGGCGGTCTTCGCGGTCGCCCGCCAGGACGGCGCCGAGCTCCTGGCCGACGTCGGCCCCGGCGAGGACGGGCTGCGGCTCTACGCCGTGACCGAGGCGTCCGCCGCCGGCGGCGCGCCCGAGCGCGTCTTCGCCGTCGCCGCGGCCGGCGGCGACGCGCCGGCGGACCGCTTCCTCGCCGTCGTCCCGGCCCGCGCCGGCGGACGCCTCGCCTTCGACGTGGCGCCCGTCGAGAAGCTCCCGCCGCCGCCGCCGCCCGAGCTTGTCGCCTCGCTCTTCACGGTCGACCTGCCGGCCGACCTGCCGGTCGGCAGTGCGCTGGCCGTCAGCTACACCGATCCGAGCGGCGAGACGACGGTCGACGTCCAGGCCGCGGCCGGCGTCGAGATCGAGCCCCCCGGCCGCCGCCAGGGCCCGCCCCGTCTCGACGAGGCCGCCGCGTATGCCCTCGCCGGCGCCCCGCTCTGCCTCTGCGGCCGCTTCCCCACCCCGCGCTCCTGGCGTGGCCTCACCCTCGACGGCACCCCGGCCACGCCCGCCGCCGCGTCGGGCTGGGCGGCCTGGCTGCCGCTGCCCGAGAGCCTGCCCCCCGGCCGCCACACCGTCGCCGGCCTGCCGGCCCTCGGCTTCCCCGCGGGTAGGGAGGTCCGTTTCGAAGCAGTCACCATCAATCTAGAGCTCGACGCCGGCGACCCAGCGCCGCTCATCGTTCGCGTCGAAGGCACCGAGGACCCGCTCTCGATCCGTCTGCGCAATCGCACCCCCGACCGTGCCACCCTCGACGGCGGCGACTCCCAAACCGTCACAACTTCAGGTGGGAAGGACAACGCGGCAACCCTCACCGTCCGCCCGCGCCGGCGCGGCGGTCCTCCCGATCTCTCGTGGGAGCTCGTCTCAGCGGCGTGTCCCTGCTCGACGGGTGGATAGAGCGCTCGGTGGATCGACCGCGATAACGGTAGCCCTCCGGCGTGCGCTCCCCGGAGGCATGTGTGAGCAAGCGCTGGCAAGACCTCCGCAGGCTCGCACCGATCCGGCGCGCGCAGCGAACCCAAGGCGCGCGACTCAGATCAGAAGTCCTCTATTTCGCGCGCCGGTGCCTCCGGGGAGCGCACGCCGGAGGGCGGCGCCTACGCATACCGGGATAACTCCTCCGCCTCGCCTTGACCCACCCCCACCCGCTGACTACTCTCGTTCCCGCATGACCGCAGATCCCTCGCCCTACGACGCCCTGAACATCGGCGGCGGCCCGGCCGGCTCGACCGCCGCCCTCGCTCTCACCCGCCGGGGCTTCCGGGTCTTCCTCGCCGAGCGTGCCGTCCATCCGCGGTTCCACATCGGCGAGTCGTTCCTGCCGCGCCACTTCGCGCTGCTGCGCGAGCTGGGGCTCGAGGAGCGCGTCGCGGCGCTGCCGCACGTGCCCAAGTACGGCGCCGAGTTCGGCATGGGCGACGCCAGCGAGCTGATGTCGATCGTCTTCGACCAGGGCCTCGCTCCGGGCGAGGTGCGCGCCATCAACATCGAGCGCGCCCCGTTCGACGCCATGGTGCTCGCCGCCGCGCGCGAGGCCGGGGCCGAGGTCGCCGAAGGCATCGCCGTCCGCGCCATCCCGCGCCTCGCCGACGGCGACGTCGCGGTCGTCCTCGACGACGGCCGCGAGGTGCGCGGCCGCTGGCTCCTCGACGCCAGCGGCCAGGCCACCGTCGTCGCCCGCCACCTCGGCACCCGCCGTGTCCTGCCGCGCCTGCGCAAGGCCGCCTACTTCGGCCACTTCGAGGGCGTCTGGCGCAAGCCGGGGATCGAGGGCGGCTACATCTCGATCGTCATGTGCGACGAGGGATGGTTCTGGCTCATTCCGCTGGACGAGCGGCGCACCAGCATCGGCCTGGTGATCGACGCCGAGGCGGCGCGGGCGACCGGCGTGCCACCGAACCAGCTCCTCGCCTGGGCCATCCGCCGCTGCCCGCTGCTCGCCGAGCGCACCGCCGAGGCGACCTTCCCGCCGGCCAACCACGTCGCCGCCGACTTCAGCTACCGCTGCGCGCCCTACGCCGGCCCCGGCTACTTCCTGATCGGCGACGCCGCCACCTTCGTCGACCCGATCTTCTCGACCGGCGTCTGCCTGGGGATGATGAGCGGCGCCGAGGCGGCGCGCGGCGTCGAGGCGCTGCTCCGCGGCGGCGCCGACCCCGAGCGGGTGCGCCGGCGTCACGTCCGCTTCATCCGCGGCAGCTCGGAGGTCTTCTTCCGCCTCGTCTACCTCTACTACGACCGCGCCTTCCGCGACCTCTTCCTCGACGCGCAGGGACCGCTCGCCGTGCACCGGGCGATGATCTCGGTCCTCGCCGGCCACGTCTTCCCGCAGCCCATCTGGGCGGTCCGCTGGCGGCTGCGGCTCCTCGACCTCTTCGTGGCGATCCACCGGCGGTTCCCGCTCACCCGCCGCCGGCCGGGCTTCTCGCTCCTCGCCGGCTGGCAGCCGGCGGCGGCCGCGGCGGAGAAGGCCGAGGCGGCGCCGGCGACCGCGTGAAGAACTCCGAAGGCGAGGAGTTTCCGCCCGTCGAGTCGCTGATCCCGCATCGCGGGCCGGCGCGGCTGCTCCAGCGGATCGCCGAGCGCACCGACGATGGGCTCGTGGCGCTGGCCGCCGTCCCGACCGACTCGCCGCTCGCGGCTTCCGGCCTCGTGCCGGCGTTCGTGACCCTCGAGATGGCCGCGCAAGCGGCCGCGGCGCTCGCCGCGCTGGCGCGCGAGCGACCCGGGGCGCCACGTGAGGGCTATCTCGTCGGCGCCCGCAATGCGACGTTCCACCGACTTTCGCTGCCGGCGGGCGAGGTCGTCCGCATCGCCATCCAGCCCGCTGGCACCGCCGGCCCGCTCGCCGTCTACGACTTCACGGCGCACCTCGGCGACACCCTCCTCGCCAGCGGCACCATCAGCACGTATCGTCTCTGACGCGCCCCCTACTCCCACACCTTCGCAAAGCAGAACCACTGATGCGGCCGCTCGCGGATGGCCGCCTCGAGCTCGGCGGCGAAGCGGCCGAGGGCGGCGCGGAGGTCGGCGTCGCGCTCGGCGGTGGCCGGCACCGTGATCGGCGGGCAGATGCGCACACGGTAGCGCAGGCGCCCTTCGCGGAAGACGAAGACCGGCACCAGCGGCACGCCGGCGGCGCGCGCCAGGGCGGCGGGGCCGATCGGGAACGGGAACGGGCGGCCGAAGAGCGGCGCCTGGAGCGTTCGCCCGCCGGCGCGGGGCCGGTCGCCTTGCAGCGCCACGATGTCGCCGGCGCGCAGGGCGTCGAGCAGCCGCGGGCCGAAGCGCGGCTCGTCGGCGGCGAAGAAGTGCGTCTGGTGCAGGCCGGCGGAGCTGCGCTCGACGAGGTCGCGGAAGAAGCGGTCGGCGTCGGGGTCGGCCTCCGCCTCGCGCACCAGGTGGACCCGCCGGCGGTCCTCGACGGCGGGCGCCATCGACCCCACCTCCCACGGGCCGACGTGGCCGGTGACCATGAGGAAGCCGGCGCCCGCGGCGAGCAGGGCGCGCCAGCGATCCTCCCCTTCGCAGACGGCCTGCGCCGTGCGGCCGGCGGCGAGCCGCTCGTAGCGCTCCGAGAGGCACCAGGCGAACTCGTGCATGGTGCGATAGATGCGCGCCTGGCGCTGCCACCAGCCGCCGGCGCCGAGCACCGGCTCGAGGTTGGCGGCGACGGCGGCGCGGATGTTGCGCAGGGCGAGCCAGAAGAAGGTCGTGATGAGGTCGATCCCGATCGGCATCGCCCACTCGGGAAGGATCCTGACTCCCAGGCGGTGCAGGCGGTACCAGAAGACGCCGGTGACGTGGAAGCGGCCGAGGAGGCGCCGCGCGAGCCCCACCGCGGGGGCGTGCGGCGGCCGCTCCACGGGATGCGCCGAGGCGGTCACGAGTCCTCCCTGCCGGCTGACGGCCGGGGCGGCGCCGCCTCCACGCGGGGGCGGGGTCGCGCCGCGGCGAGCGCCGGCAGCACGGTGAGAGTGGCGAGCAAACAGAGCGCCACCCCCGCCGCGACGATGAGGCCGGCGTTGCGCAGTCCCGGCACGCGCGAGGAGGCGAGGCTGCCGAAGCCGATCCCGGTCGTCACCACGGTCAGGGTCATCGCCAGTCCCAGCGTGCGCGCGGCGCCGGGCACCCCCTCGGGGTGCATGCGGCCGCCGTGCAGCGTGTGCACGCCGAGGTCGATGCCGGTGCCGAAGAGGACCGGCAGGGTGGCGATGCAGAGGAGGTCGATCGGGCGGCCGAGAAGACCCCAGAGGCCGAAGGTCCAGAGGCAGCCGAGCAGCAGGGGCACCGCCGAGAGCGCCGAGAGGCCCGGGCGGCCGCGGAAGGAGACCAGGACGACGATCGCCACCAGCGCGAGGGCGATGGCGCTCGAGCGGCGGAGGTCGGAGATCGCCAGCCGGCGCAGCTCCTCGCCGACCCGCGGCGCCGAGGCGAAGGCGATGTCGGATCCGAGCGGCGCGAGCGCCGCCAGCGCCCGGCGCCGGGCCTGCGCCTCGCCGCCGAGCGGCAGCCGCACGGTCACCGCCACCGCCGCCCCGCCGCCGGCCGCCGGCGCCCGCACCAGCTCGCGCAGCCAGTCGGGCCAAGCGGCGGCACCGGGCGCGGCCGCGGCAGGGTCCTCGCCGCGGCCGAGGGCGCGCAGCGCCGCGAGCGCCGGCGCGAAGGCGCGCGGCGCGAGGCCGCCGGCGGCGAGCTCGCGCTCGAGATCGTCGGCCGCCCGTGCGAGCGGCAGGGTGGCCAGCTCGCGCAATCTACGATCGCGCGGCGCGCCGGCCACCAGCCAGCCGGAGGGGGAAGAGATCTCGGCATCCGGCCCGAGAGTAGCGGAGAGCGTGCGGCGCACGGCGGCCGCCCGCGCCAGCGCGGCGCCGAGATCGGCGCCGCGCACCACCACGGTCGCGGTGTCGAGCCCGAGGCCGAAGCGCTCGACCAGCAGCCGCTCGGCGGCGAGCGCCGGGTGATCGGCCGGACGCAGGGCGCGCAGGTCGGCGTCGAGCGCCAGCCGCGGCAGCCCCCAGGCCGCCACCGCCGAGAGGAGGAGCGCCGCGGCCAGCACGCCCCACGGCCGGCGCGCCGCGAGCCCGACGAGCGCGTCCACCGCCGGCTGCGCCCATCGCCGCCAGAAGCCCGGCAGCCGCCCGGTCGCCGCGGGGCGGCGACGCACGACGAGGACCGCGGCGCCGATGGTCGCCGTGGTCAAGAGCGTCGCCAGCACGCCCGCGGTGAGCACGACGCCCATCTCGGCGAGCGGCCGGAAGTGCGACACGGCGAGGGCGGCAAGCGCCACCGCGGTCGTCAGCGCCGAGGAGACCACCCCCGGACCGGCCTCGGCGAAGGCGCGGCGGAGCGCCTCTGCGGGCGTGGCGCCGGCCAGGCGCGCCTCCTGGAAGCGCGCGCCGCCGTGGATGCCGTACTCGACCCCGAGCCCGACCAGCGCGGCGGTGAAGCCGATCCCGACCGCGGTCAGGCCGCCCCCAGTCAGGACGGCGAAGGCGCCCGTCCACACCACCCCCGCCGCGACGGCGAGGAGGATCGCGAGCGGCACCAGCACCCCCTCGAAGCCGGCCACCAGCGCCAGCCCGACGCCGGCGGCCGAGCCCGAGACGGTGCGCGTCAGGTCGGCGCGCAGGATGGCCTCGTCCTGGGCGGCGTAGAGCGGCCCGCCGACGGCGTCGAAGCGGAGCGGCTGTCCCAGCTCGCGCCGCACCCGTGAGGTGGCGGCGGTGAGCGCGGCGGCGAGCGCCCTCCCTCCTTCCGGATCGATCTCGGCCCGCGCCGGCGTGACGATGACCAGCGCCGCGTCCCGGTCCGGCGAGAGGAAGGCCCCCGACGGCGGATCGAGCGGCAGGCCGGAGTGCGCGGCCTCGAGCAGCTCCTGTGAGAAGCCGAGCGGATCGGCGGCAAGGAGGGGCGCCGCGGCGCCGCCGAGGGGAGTGCGCAGCAGGCGGCGCAGCTCGGCGACCCGCGCGCGGATGGCCTGCGGGGTGAGGCGGCGGGCGATCTCCTCAGGAGGCAGGTCGGTCAGGAGGAGCGCACGCGGGGCGACGGCGTGGAGGAAGAAGGCCTGGTCCTCGTCGGTCAGGCCGGAGCGCGCGGCGGCCACCTCCTGGCTCGCCGCCAACAGCTCCGCGAGCCGGTCGGCGGCTTCGATCAGCGTCCCAGCATCGGCGGCCGGCCGGCCGGCCCCGGTCTCGCCGGCGCGCACGACGACGAAGACCTTCTCGAAGC
>JBIOUG010000032.1:0-2901 GCA_044866775.1 Thermoanaerobaculia bacterium
GGCCTTGGTCTCCGCCGGGGAGTTCGCGAAAGTCTCGTCGATCGCTTTCGAGATTTCGACCGCGCGGTCGGGATCGGCGATCCTCACGATGTACCAGCCCACCCATCCGCGAACGTTGTCCCGGGCCTCGTCGAAGTAGTCGTAGCGGAAGAGGAACTGGGTGTTGTCGACGCCTTCCTTGGCGCCGTCGTAGATGCCGGCGATGTTGAACTCCCAGGTCGCCGAGCCGTCTTTCTTGCGGTAGATCGTGGCCTGGATCGGCACCCGGTCGCCGACCTTCCAGCCGTAGCGCTCCGCGGTCTTCTTGCCCACGACCGCCCCTTCGCGGTCGGCGAGCCAGGCCTGGAGCTGCTCCTTCGGCAGCACGTACTCCGGATACATCCGTAAGTAGGCCTCGGGCTCGACCGGCGTCTGGAAGATGCCCTGGAAGTTCTTGCTCGGGTCCTGGTAGATGCCGCCGAACCAGCTCGCGTGCGTCACCATCGCGACCCCCGGCACGCGCGCGATCTGCTCCTGATAGCTCTTGGGCAGCGGCATGATGATCGTCGTCTTGTGCCGGGTGATCAGCCGGTCGGCGCCGGCCAGGTCGACGCCCATGCTGAACGCCGCGCGGATGGCGGCGAGGTAGCCGAAGAGCACGAAGGCGACGAGGATCGAGAGCAGCGTGAAGGCGGTGCGCACCTTCTTGCGCTTCAGGTTGGCCCACAGCAGCGGCAGGTATCTCATGCCACCGGCTCCGCCGAGAGGACGCCCTTGTCGAGGTGCACCGTGCGCCCGGCGCGCGCCGCCGCGTGCGGGTCGTGGGTGACCATGATGATCGTCTTGCCGTGCTCGCGGTTGAGCGCCTGCAGGAGGTCCAGGATCTCGTCGCCGGACTTGCGGTCGAGGTCGCCGGTCGGCTCGTCGCAGAGCAGCAGCGTCGGGTCCGTGACGATGGCGCGCGCGATCCCCACCCGCTGCTCCTGGCCGCCCGAGAGCTGCCGCGGGTAGTGCTTGGCGCGGTCGGCGAGGCCGACCACCGAGAGCGCGGTCGCGACGTGCTTCCTGCGCTCGCCGCGGGAGAGCTTGGTGAGCAGGAGCGGCAGCTCGACGTTGCGCTCCGCGGTCAGGACCGGCAGCAGGTTGTAGAGCTGGAAGATGAACCCCACGTGGCGCGCCCGCCAGCGGGCGAGCCGGCCGTCGGGCATGCTGTGGATCTCCTCGCCCGCGACCTCGATCGAGCCCTTGGTGGGGCGGTCGAGGCCGCCGATCAGGTTGAGCAGCGTCGACTTGCCCGACCCGGAGGGGCCCATCAGGGCGAGGAACTCCCCCTGCCGGACGGCGAGCGAGAGGCCGTTGAGGACCTCGATCCGCTCCTCGCCGCGGCGGAAGACCTTGTGGACGTCCGCGACCTCGACCAGCGTGCCGTTGCCGTTCATTTGACCGCCTTCCCGTTGTTGTCCAGGGACGGCCGCTCTGGGCCGTCCGCGGCAATTTCCGAAAACGCCCGGGACGTAGCCCGGGCGCTACGGCTCTTTGACCTCGACCCGGTCTCCCGCGGCGAGATCGGCCGGTCCTTCCACCACCACCTGCTCGCCGGCGGCGAGCCCCGCGACCACCTCGGCCTGCTCTCCGGGCGCCGGCCCCAGGCGCACCGCCCGGCTCTCCACGCGGTCGCCCGCGACCACCAGCACCACCGGGTTCGCCGCGTCGCCGCGCACGGCGCTCCGCGGCACCCGCACCGCCGGCTTGCCGGCGGCGGCCTGCTGCTCCTCCTCGCCCAGGAACGCCACCTTGACGCCCATGTCGGGAAGGATGCGCGGATCGAGCTGGTCGAAAGCGAGCCGGACCTTGACCGTCGCCTTCTGCCGGTCGGCCGCCGGCACCGTGATGATGACCCGCGCCGGGATCCGCCACTCCGGGTAGGCGTCGAGCACCGCCTCGGCCGGCTGCCCGGGCCGCACGCGGCCGATGTAGGCCTCGTTGACGTCGACCTCGATCTCGAGCGAGCCCATGTCGACGAGCGTGCAGATGCCGGTGCGGGTGAAGCCGCCGCCGGCCGAGACCGGCGAGATCATCTCGCCCGGCTGCGCGTCCTTGCTGATCGCGACCCCCGTGAACGGGGCGCGGATCACCGTGTCGTCGAGCTCCTGGCGGCGCAGCGCCGCCACCCGCTCGGCGACCGTCACCTGCTCACGCCCGACCCCGAGGCGGGCGCGCAGCGAGTCGGCCTCGGCCTCGGCGGCGTCGACCTCGGACTGCGCGACCACGCGCTCCTCGGCCAGCCGCCGCACCCGCTTGAGGTTGATCTCGGCCTCGCGCAGGCGCACCCGCGTCTCGTCGAGCGCCTGGCGCGCCGAGGCGAGCTCCGCCTGCGTCAGGCCGAGGGCGCGCTCGGCGATCGCCGCGTCGAGACGCGCCAGCACCTGCCCCTCCTCGACCGCCATCCCCTCCTCGACCAGCACCTCGACGACCTTGCCGGTGATCTTCGACGACACCGTCGCCTGCCGCCGCGCCGTCACGTACCCCGAGGCGTTGAGCACCGCGCCCGAGGGACCTCCCGCGATCGCCTCGGCGGCGGCGGTCCGTACCTCGACCGCGCGCGGGCGGCCGAGCCAGGCCCAGGCGCCGGCGCCGAGCGCCACGGCGACCAGGGCGACGGCGATCCACATCCCCCGCCGCGAGCCCGTCGCCGCCTCGTCGTCGCGTTCGATCCGCAAGGCGTCCAGCGCCGTCTTCTCTGCCATGTGCCTCTCGATAGTCGCCCGCTCTCGCACACCTACGTGCGGCGCCCGGCGGAGTTTTTTGAATCCTGGATTGTATCTGTCGGCCGGCCCGGCCGCTCACCGCTCATAGGCGGCGCAGGAGCTCTCGTTCTCCCACACCTCGACGCGCGTCACCCGCACCCGCGCCTCGCCGGCG
>JBIOUG010000033.1:0-15796 GCA_044866775.1 Thermoanaerobaculia bacterium
CCGATGCCAATGGAGGCCAACCAGCACCTGATCGGCGAGGGCGTGGGGCTATCGATCCCCGTCAACCTCAACGGCAACGGCTCGCCGACCGTGCTGGTGCCGGCCGGCACCCGGCCGCAGGTCACCAACGCCGCCGGCGACGCGGTGACGGTGTCGACGGCGATCCCGGTCGAGATCGTTGGCCTGAGCCTCCAGGGATCCTCCAACGCCATCGACCTGACCACGGCGGCGGCCTTGACCGGCTCCTCGACGCTGACCATCGGCAACAACCAGTTCCGTGGCGCCTCGACCGAGGGGATCGACGTCAACTTGAACACCGGCACGACCGGAACGCTCAACCTCAACATCACCAGCAACAGTTGGGACCTCGCGGGGACGCACACCGGCAACGCCATCGACGTCGACACCAACGCCGGGACGCTGCGGCTGGACATCAGCAACAACACCAACGTCGTGTCGCTCGCGTCGGCCATCGTCGTCGACGGCGCGGGCGGCGGCACGACGACCATCACCGGCTTCGCCAACAACGCCGTGCACGGCAACACGGGAGGCACCGGCATCAGCATCGTCAGCGCCACCTTCGACGGCACCCCGGGCGCCCCCTACAACCAGATCGCGGGAGGGACGACGGTCGTCGGCGCCTCCGGCAACGGCGTGGGCGCTGCGGGCGTCGTCATGACCAACGTCGCCGGGGACCTCGCCTTCACCGACCTCGACGTCTTCGCCGACGGCGGCGCCGGTCTCCAGGTCGCCGGGACCGGGGCGGTCAACACCGGTGCCGGCACCGGCACGCGGGTGACCGTCGGCGCCGGCGTCGGCATCGTCGAGGCCACCAGCGGCGCGGCGGTGAACCTCAACAACCTGACCGCCGACCTCCAGCTCTCGAGTCTCAAGAGCACCAACACCACGACCTCCGGCGTGTCGCTCACCAGCGTCAGCGACGCCGCGAGCCCGGCCTTCAACGCCGTCTTCTCGGCCGGCTCGAGCAGTACCATCACCACCACCGCCGGCGCCACCGGCCCGATCTTCAACGTCAGCGGCGGCAACGCCGACATCAGCTACGCCGGCACCATCACCAACACCTCGGCCGCGGCCCGCGCGGTCTCGCTCACCACCTGGAGCGGCGACGACGCCAGCGACGACATCACCCTCTCCGGCGCCATCGACGAGAACGGCGCCGGCATCCTGGTCAACGGCAACGCCGGCACCCGCCCGATCACCTTCAGCGGCGGCATGGACATCGACACCACGACCGGCGAGGGCTTCGCGGCGACGAGCAATACGAACACCGGTGGGCTGCACGTCACCGGGACCAACACGATCACCTCGACCAGCGCGACGGCACTGCGTGTCACCGACACGACGATCGGGGCGTCCGACCTCACCTTCCAGAACGTCTCGTCGGGCAACAACACCGCCGCCGCCGATCCCGCCAACGGGATCGTCTTGACGAATACGGGAACATTGGGAGGACTCAAGGTCACGGGCACAGGCGTGTCCGGCCAGGGCGGCAACGGCAGTGGTGGTCTCATCCAGAACACCACCGGCCACGGTGTCGCGCTCACCAACACTCGCGAGCCCTCCTTCGCCAACTTGACCATCCAGACCACGGGAGGGAGCGGCATCAACGGGACGCAGGTGACCGACTTTACCTTCGACAACGGCACGATCACCGGCTCGGGGGACGCTACTGGGGAGTCCAACATCGCCTTCAACGGCAGTGGAACGCTCGTCGGCAACAACGCCAATGGCTCCCTGGTGATCACCGACAACGTGCTCAACACCGCCTTCGATGCCGGCGTCCACGTCGAGTCGACAGACGGGACGATCAGCACTGCCACCGTCTCGAATAACTCATTGACCAGCACGACCTCGACCGCCACCTCGAAGGGTTGCGCCATCAAGGCGGTCGTGAAGGGAACCGCCTCGACCGTCGCCAACATCACTCAGGCCACGATCGCCAACAACGTCATCGCTAACTTCCCGAGCGCCTGCGGAATCCAGGTGATCGGCGGCAACACCAACGCGACGGGCCCGGCCGGCTTCGTGGGCGACCCGACACCAGGCACGGACGTCATCTCCATTGCCGGCAACTCGATCTCCGGCCAGAGCGCGGCCAATCGGATGGGCACGAGCGCAATCGAGGTGTCCGTCAACGGTGGAAACAGCGCTCAGCGGTCTCAGGGGAACTTCATCGTCTCCAACAACAATCCGCTCACCAACATGGCCGGCACGGCGATCCTGGTAGGCCACAACGGCTACGCCGACGGCACCTACGTGATGGACGGCAACGTGATCGTCGCCAACAACACGGTGGCCTCGCCGGGAATCGGGGGCGGCAACGGCATCGTCGCAAGCAGCGCTGAGACGCCCAACATGACGTGGACGATCACCAACAACAACATCAGCCAGACCGACGGTAACGGGATCCTCGCGGTCAGCCGCGGTGTCACCGGCACGTTGAACGTCGGGATCAGGAACAACACGGTAGCCGCTCCCTTGACCGGAGTCCGGCCCGGCATCCGGGTCGACGCCGGCAATGCCTCCTCGGTCGACGACGCCGTCTGCGCCGAGATCGCCAACAACGTCAGTGGTGGCAGCGGCGGACATGCCGGCATCGGCATCCGCAAGCAAGGCACGAACGCGAGCATCAATGACTTCGGCATCGAAGGGCTGGTACCGAGCCCCGCGACGTGCGGGCAGGCGGAAGACCGCGTTTCTTCGCAGAACCCAGGCGCGGTCACCACGGGCACCGACTGTGACGGTAACCCTGGGTCGAAGACCCTCGCCATCTCGGGGAGCAACTTCGTCACATGCGCTACGGCCCCTTGAGTCGATTCGGGTAAACCGGCATCTACCAGGAAGGAGGAGAGTGGATGGCAGAACCATTCCTTTCAGAAGTGCGGATCATGAGCTTCGTGTTCGCACCGAAAGGCTGGGCGCTGTGCAACGGCCAGTTGCTGCCCATCAACCAGAACCAGGCCCTGTTCTCACTGCTGGGCACCACCTTCGGCGGCGACGGTCGGGTCAATTTCGCCCTCCCCGACCTGCGGGGGCGCACGCCCATCCACGTCGGCAGCGGGCACACGCTCGGCGAGCGCGGGGGTGAGCAAGCGCACACGCTGTCGATCGCGGAGCTCCCCGAGCACACGCACACGGCCAACGCCACCACCAATACTTCGACCACCAACAACCCCGGATCCGGCGTCGTGCTGGCGCAAAGCACGGCTTCATCTCTGTACGGTGGCGCGTCGAACCTGCAGGCGATGTCCCCAGCGGCGATCTCGAATGTGGGTGGCTCACAGGCACATCTCAACATGCAGCCATTTCTCACTCTGTCCTTCTGCATCGCCCTACAGGGCATCTTCCCCAGCCCGAACTAGGAGACCACCATGGCACAGCCCTATGTCGGTGAAATCCGCATGTTCGCGGGGAACTTCGCGCCCGCGGGCTGGATGTTCTGCGAGGGACAGCTCCTGCCCATCTCCGAGAACGAGACGCTGTTCCAACTGATCGGGACGACCTACGGGGGCGACGGGGAGTCCACGTTTGCGTTGCCGGACCTACGCGGCCGGATCCCGATTCATCAGGGGAACGGCTTCATCCTTGCGGAGACCGGCGGCGCGGAAGAGATCACGCTGACGGTGAACCAGATCCCCGCCCATAGTCACCCGATGCTCGCGACGCTCGATGCCGCCAGCAGCACGGCACCGTCTCCGAACGTCGTGCTGGCCCGGGCGCTGGCCGCAACGATCACGCCGTACGGATCGGACAACCCGAAGGGTACGCTCAGCCCGAGCTCGGTAGGCCCCGTGGGCGGCTCGCAGCCGCACACCAACTTCCAGCCCTACCTGTGCGTCAACTTCATCATTTCCCTGTTCGGGATCTTCCCGAGCCCGACCTAAGCGGAGACACCATGGCCGATCCATTCGTCGCCGAGATTCGCATTTTCCCGTTCAACTTCGCCCCCAGGGGGTGGGCGTGGTGCGACGGGCAGTTGATGCCGTTGTCCCAGAACACGGCGCTGTTCTCGCTGCTCGGGACCACCTATGGCGGCAACGGCAAGAGCAACTTCGCGCTCCCCGATCTGCAGGGGCGCGCGCCGATGCACCCCGGCCAGGGACCGGGACTCTCGCTCCACGACCTGGGCGAGACCGGCGGCTCGGAAACGGTGACTCTCCTCGAGTCGGAGATCCCGGCGCACAGCCATGCGGTCAGCGTCTCGCTGGCCGACGGCACCAGCCAGACACCTGCAGGCGAGCAGCTGGCCGCGGGCGTCGGGATCGGGCAGTACGCCGCTCCCGGTCCTCTCACCTCGCTGAGCCCGAGCGCCCTCGCCCCCGCCGGCGGCGACCAGCCGCACAACAACCTGCAGCCCTACCTGACCTTCTACTTCTGCATCGCGCTGCAGGGGGTTTTCCCGCCCCGCGGTTAGGGGTGAAGTAGGTGTCACGCACATGGAGGAGCAGGCTCTCAGGCAGCTCGTCGAGCATCTCGCGGCGGAGACGCGCGGGCACTTCGATGGCGTCGCCGCGGAGCTGCGTCAGGAGCTTGCGGAGACACGGCAGGAGCTGCGCCAGGAGCTTGCGGAGACACGGCAGGAGCTGCGCCAAGAGCTCACGGAGACAAGGCAGGATCTGCGCCGAGAGCTTGCCGAGTCAGGGCAGGAGCTGCGCCGGGAGCTTGCCGAGTCAGGGCAGGATCTGCGCCGGGAGCTTGCCGAGTCAGGGCAGGAGCTGCGCCGGGAGCTCGCCGAGTCAGGGCAGGAGCTGCGCCGGGAGCTCGCCGAGTCAGGGCAGGAGCTGCGGCGGGAGCTCGCGGAGACAGCCCAGGAGCTGCATCAGGAGGCTGCGGACACCCGGCGCCACTTCGACGTCGTGGGTGAGGGCCTCCAGAGCCAGATCCAGTTGTTGGCGGAGAGCGTGGCGAGCGTTGACGGCAAGCTCGATCGTCTGCGGAGCGATGTCAAGGAGGAGTTCACTGAGGTGAGGGCGATGATCCGCTTGTCCTATACCGAGCTGGATCGCCGTCTGCGCACGCTCGAGCAGACCGTGCTCGATCTGGGAGACCGCGTCAACCGTCTCGAGGGGGAGCGGTCGAACTGATGCGCGGCACCTCGCGGGACCCGAACCGCTCGCCGTCGAAGTAGCCGGCCGCGAAGGCCGGACGCGGCCGCAGCTCGCAATATCCGAGCTGTGGCCGAAGTCTCTCCAATCGCTTTCTTCGGCGGTTGCGATCGCAACAGAGACAAGCTGATTCGTAGCCAAAGGTATGGCCGGGCTACGCTTGACTCCGGCTTGGCCACTGCTCTACGGTCCTCGCGCATTACACTGCGTCACAACCCAGCGCTGGCAGGCGTGAGCGCGAGCCGAGGAGCGAGCGAGTCATGGCCGGTTGCCTACTAGGCACTGAAGTCAGGTCAGAGACTGATCGAGTAGCAGCCAGGAGGCTGCTGCGTCGCCGCGACTTTCTGGCCTTGGGCTCGGCGGCCCTCCTCTCGCCGTGGCTGGCGAGCGCGGCGTGGGCCGAGGAGCTCCTGGGCGCGGAGGTCGGCGTCCTGCCGGCGACCTTGGGGTATCTCGAAGGGAGCGACCTGCTGGCGAACCTCCGGCGGCTGCCGCGGGCGGTGCGCAATCCGGCGGCCGCCGTCAGGGTGCTGGAGGCGCTCGGCGCGGCGCCGGAGATCGTCCCGGCCCACCGCCTGCCGCTGGGCGACACCGGTCTCGTCGGCCGGCCGCTGCGCCTGACGATCCACGGCCTCTATCCGGGGGCCGCCATCCGGAGCCCCGCGCGCCGGCGGCAGCTCCCGCTCGCCGTCGACCTCGACGTCGTCTTTCCGCCGCCCGACCCGGTGTTCCCGAAGCCGGCGCCGTTCTACGCCTGGAGCTTCCGGCGGCGGCCGGGCTGGAACCCGAGCCCGCCGATCTCCTTCGTCTTTCCGCTCGACTGGTACGTCTACCCCGAGCTGCTGCTCCGCGTCACGCCGGCGGCGCGCGGCGCGGCGCCGGTCACCCTGCGGACGCGCTTCACCTTGGACGACGAGAGCGGGCTGCCGCGGCTGCGGCGGGGCGTCTATCTGATCGGGCTCGCGCCCGAGGCGTGGCGCAGCGGCCTGGCGCTCGACGAGCTGGCGGGCACGGCGCCGGCCGACCGGGTGTCGATCCTGCTCTCGATCGACTCGGAGCCGCTCGCGGAGTGACCGCGGGGGAGCCCGGGCCGCGGCCGGACGCGGGGCTCTCGCGCCGCCCGGTGTGCGAGGACGACCGCGAGCTCCTCTATCGCATCTACGCCTCGACGCGCGAGGAGGAGCTGGCCGCGACCGACTGGAGCGCGGAGCAGCGGGAAGCCTTCCTCCGCCAGCAGTTCGCCGCCCAGGACGCCTACTACCGCGAGAACTACCCCGGCGCCGAGTGGTCGGTCGTGCTGCGCCGGGGCGAGCCCGCCGGGCGCCTCTACGTCCACCGCCGGCCGGCCGAGGTCCGGCTGATGGAGATCGCGCTGCTGCCGGAGCACCGCGGCGCCGGCCTCGGCACCGCGCTCCTCGAAGAGCTGATGGGCGAGGCGCGCGCCGCCGGCAAGCCGCTGACGATCCACGTCGAGGTCTACAACCCCGCCATGCGGCTCTACCGGCGGCTGGGGTTCCGGCCCGCCGAGGACCGAGGGGTCTATCTCCTGATGCAGTGGACGCCGGATCCACCCGGCGCCTGATCGCTTAGTTCGACACGGCGCCAAAGCCTTCGCGCTTAGTTGGACACGGCGCGAAAGCCTTCGCGCCTCAGGTGAACACCGCCTCGTAGCGGTAGCCGTCCGCCTCCAGGCCGACGGGGACGAGGAAGATCTCGAGCTTGCCCATCTGCTCGTGGTGCAGCGGCACGATCTGCTGCGGCAGGTAGACGTCGCGTGGGCCGCGGAAGAAGACGGAGAACGGTTGCCGGCCGCGGCGCGTGTCGCCGTCGCCCCGGTAAGGCTTGACCTCGAGCAGCTCGAGCGCCAGCGTGCGCCCCTCGAGCTGGACCTCGAAGCGGGTGCCCAGGTGCGGGGAGAAGCTGTCCTGGGTGAGGGCGTCGAGCACGAGGGCACCCTAGGCGATGCCGGCGGGAGCGTCAAGCGCGCGCGCCGGAATGACGGCGAGCCTCAACCCTGTTTTGCTCCTTGCGGAGAGAGAGCGATGAGCGAAGGAATCGTCCTAACCTGCCCGTCCTGCGGCCGCGCCAACCGGGTGCTCTACAGCCGCCTCGGTTCCGAGGCGCGCTGCGGCGCCTGCAAGACGCCGCTGCCGCCGCCGGCCGAGCCGCTCGCCGTCGACCGCGCCGCCGAGCTGCGCGAGATCCTGCGCGCGAGCGCGCTGCCGGTGCTGGTCGACTTCTGGGCGCCGTGGTGCGGGCCCTGCCGCACGGTCGCGCCGGAGATCGCCGCCGTCGCCGCGCGCAACGCGGGCAGGCTCCTGGTCGTCAAGGTCAACACCGACGTCGACCCGGCGGTGGGCGCCACGTACGGCGTCCAATCGATCCCGACGATGGCCGTCTACCTCGGCGGCGCCGAGGTGGCGCGCACCGCCGGCGCCCGGCCGGCGGCGGCGATCGAGAGCTTCGTGCGCGGGGCGGTGGCGGGCGCCTCCCGCCAGCCCGTCGGCGCGGCCTGATCAATCGCCGGCGACGGGAGCCGGCCGCACCTGCCGGCGGAACATGAGGTAGACCGGCAGCCCGATCACCAGCAACCCCAACCCCGCCAGCGACTCGCGCGGCCGCTCGGCGAGCGTGTTCCCAATGAGCAGCAGGCAGGCGAGGATGAACGCCGCCGGCACCACCGGGTAGCCCCAGGTGCGGTAGGGCCGCGGCAGCTCCGGCCGCGTGCGGCGGAAGACGAAGACCGCCGCCGCGGTGGCGGCGTGGAAGACGACGCTGGCGAAGACGACGTAGGTGTAGAGCTGCTCGTAGGTGCCGGAGACCGTGAGCAGCAGCGCCCAGCCGCTCTGCGCCCAGAGCGAGCGCACCGGCGTGCGGAAGCGCGGATGGACGGCGGCGAGCGCGGGGAAGAAGAGGCCGTCCTGCGCCATCGGCTGGTAGATGCGCGAGCTGTAGAGGATGGTCGAGGAGAGGCAGCCGAAGGTCGAGACCAGTACCGCCACCGACACCAGGCGCGCGCCGGTCGGCCCGAAGAGGGCGGCCGCCGCGGCCTCGCCGACCCGCGCCGCTCCCGCCAGCTCGGGGAGCGGCAGCGCCCGGACGTAGACCAGGTTGAGGAGCAGGTAGAGGAGCATGATCGTCAGCGTGCCGCCGATCAGGCCGAGCGGCAGCGCCCGCCCCGGGTTCCTCACCTCGCCGGCCGAGCAGGTCAGGCCGTACCAGCCGTCGTAGGTCCAGAGGGCGGCGATCATCGCCACGCCGAAGGCGGCGAGCAGGGCGCCGGCGCCGCCGGCCGCCGCGCCCGCCACCCCGCCGAAGAGCTCCGGCGTCGCCCGCGGGGCGGTGAAGAGCCCGAGAGCGGCGAAGACCACGATCGCGCCGACCTTCAGGAGCGTCAGGGCGTTCTGCAACAACGCCCCTTCCTTGAGCCCGAGGTGGTTGACCGCGGTGAGCACCAGGATGGCGAGCACGGCCGCCACCTGACCGCCCGACAGCGTCCAGGTCCACCCCCCGACGGGCACGGCGAGCAGCTCGTGGCGGGTCGAGAACCAGGGCAGGAAGCTCCCGAGGTACTCGCCGAACGCCACCGCCAGCGCCGCGATCCCGCCCGACATGATGACCAGGAAGGCCACCCAGCCGTAGAGGAAGCCGGGCAGCGGGCCGTAGGCCTCCTTGACGTAGTGGTAGAGGCCGCCGGCGCGCGGGAAGAGCACCCCGAGCTCGGCGTAGGTCAGCGCCCCGGCCAGGGTGAGCAGGCCGCCGGCCGCCCACACCAGGAGGATGAGCCCCGGGTGGGGAAGGACCCGCGCCATGTCGGAGGTGGTGAGGAAGATGCCGGTGCCGACGGTGGAGCCGATGGTCAGCAGCGCGCCGTCCCAGGCCGAGAGGCCGCGGACGAGGGTCGGGGTCGCCTCGCCGCCGGACACGGCCGGGGCGGGCCGGTCGCGACGGTCGCCTGCCGGCGCGGGGATGGACGAAGCCAAAGTGGGGACATTCTACCCTCAGCGAGGCGCCGCGCCGGGCGCCTCTTCCCGTTCCATTTCCGCCCCAGTCGGCATAGGCTAGGGGTCATGGACGCGGTACTCGAATCGACGTTACGCGATGAGCTCCTGGAACGCCGCCGGCGGCTCGCCGGCGCGGTGCGCGAGGTCGGACAGGCCGAAGACCTGGTGCGCCTGATGCTCGAGGTCGACGCCGCCCTGGCGCGGATGGACGGCCACGCCTACGGTCTCTGCTCGGTGTGCCACAAGTCGGTCGAGGAGGAGTTCCTCGAGGCCAATCCCGCGATCACCTACTGCCTCTGCAACCTGACGCCGGAGCAGCAGCGGCACCTCGAGCGCGACCTCGAGCTGGCGACGCACATCCAATGGGCGCTGCTGCCGCGGCAGGACCTGGCGTTCGCCGGCTGGGAGGCCCACTACCGCTACCGTCCGGCCGGGCCGGTGTCCGGCGACTACTGCGACCTCCTGACGCTGGCGCGCGAGGACGAGGAGAGCCTCTACTTCCTGCTCGGCGACGTCTCGGGGAAGGGGGTGGCGGCGGCGCTCTTGATGGCGCACCTCAACGCCATGTTCCGCAGTCTGGTGGACAGCCACCTGCCGCTGCGCGAGATGGTCGAGCGCGCGAACCGACTCCTCGCCGGCAGCACCACGTCCGCCGCCTACGCCACCCTGGTCGCCGGCCGCGCCGACCGCTCCGGCCGCGTCGAGCTGTGCAATGCCGGCCACTGCCCGCCCCTCGTACTGCGCGACGGCACGGTCGCCTCGGTCGCCGCGACCGGCATGCCGCTCGGGCTTTTCGCGCGCGGCGTCTACGGCGTGCAGGAGATCGATCTCGCCCCGGGCGACACCCTCTTCCTCTACACCGACGGCTTGACCGAGGCGCGGGACGCCGGCGACGTCGAGTACGGCGCCGAGCGACTGGCGCGCTCCCTCCAGGCGCACCGCGGGACCTCACTGCGCGCCCTCGCCGACGGCTGCCTGCGCGACCACGTCGACTTCCTCGGCGGCGTACCGGAGATCGACGACCTGACGATCCTGGCCATCCACCGCGCCGAGCTGATGTAACCGAAACCCCCGCCGGAGCGTCGCTCCTCGCAGCTCGAGCCGTGGGTTCGGGAACGGCGTGCATGGGAACGGCGCGTGCCAGCACTGGTCGTTGGTGACCGGTACCTGCACCGCCAGGCCGTCGAGGTGCACGGTGCGCAGCTCCTCCGGCACCGGGTAGTCGGCGGGAACCAGCGCGTGGCGGGCGGCGGCGGGGAAGACGTCGGGCTCCCAGCCGTGCACCCGCCATGCCTCCCACAGGAGCGCCACGAGGAAGAGGGCGGCAAGGCCGGCGGCGGACAGCCGGCGGAGCGCGGCGAGGAGCGAAGGGACGGCGAGGAGGAGCGCGAGGAGGGCGATGAACCCGAGGCCGAAGCGCGGATCGGGGGCGGTCGCGAACCAGAAGAGGAAGCCCGCCCAGGCGGTGAGATTGACAGCGATGTGCAACAGGTGCTGGCGCAGCGCGGCGCGTGGACTCCGCCTGCCAATCCACCGCCACACCGCCGCGGCGGCGCGCAACGGCGCGAGCACCACCACCGCGAGCAACAGGCCCGAGAACGGCCACCGGATCTTCTCCCACCAGAGCGCCAGCCATTCCCAGAAGGGCAGCGCCAGCACCTCGTCGGGCGGCCGGTGCGGCAGCCGCGCCCACGCCGTGATCACCCGCACGTAGCGGGCTGCCTCCTCGCGCGGCATCGCCCAGTCGACTGGGAAGGGAGGAAGCGCCGGCAGCGGGAAGGCCAGGTAGCCCGTTGTCATCACCGCCTGCATCAGGGCAGGCGCAATCATCGCGACGGCTGCGGCCGCGGCCACCAGTACCTCGCGCCAGCGCCGCTCGGCGAGGCGGCCGGCGGCGAGGAGGAGCGGGAACACGGCGAGCGGCAGAGCCGAGAGCTTGACCGCCACCGCCCACGCCGCGAGCAGCGTGATGACCAGGAATCGGCCATCGTCCCGCCGCCGCGGCTCCGCCGCGACATCCTCCGCCATCTCGAGGCCCAGGGTTCCCACCACCCAGATCAGTACCGCCACCGAGACGTCCGGCGTCGGCGAGGACAACCACTTCCCGCACAGGCGCAGGACGAGCAGCGGCAGCGCCAGCCGCATCAACAGGCTCGCTCGCCGCTCGCCACGCCGCCAGGCGCCGAGCGCCGTCGCTCCCCAGAGCAGGAGGAGCAGCGCGAGCGTCCCGTCGAGCACGTGGAGCGAGCGCCCGCCCACCCAGCCGAAGCTGAAAAGTGCCGAGAGCGCGAACCAGCCGGGCGAGTAGGTGAGCCGCCCGTGGAGGTTCCCCAGCCCGGGGACGTAGCCGACCTCTTCGAGCCAGCGGATGACCGGCGCGTGGTAGGTGCCGGAGTCGTAGTTGTCGACCGGGTTGGCGGCGCGCGCGAGCACGAACGCGGCGCCGGCGGCGAACGCCAGCCAGGCCAGCGGCCCGCCGGCGCGCAGCTCCGCGACCTCGCGGGCGAGCCCCTCGCGCAGCCACCCCGGCCGCGCCGCGGCCAGCGCCGCCGCGCCCACCAGGGCGACCGCGAACGCCGCGCCGCGGAGAGGCCCGAAGAGCGCCCACACTCCGGCGCCGGCGGCGAGCGCCGCGAAGCCCACCAGTGCGGCGACCGGCAAAGGCGGCGAGGCACCGGCACCGTCCCGCCGCACGCCCGCCGCCCACCCGAGCGCCGCGAGCACGCCGCGACCGTATAGATACGCGAGCGCAAGCAGGAGCGCGAAGACCAGCAGCGCCGCCAGCATCGCGCCGGCCTAGAACGCGACGCCCGGCGGGACGCCGTCCGCGGCCGACACGACGCCGGCGGCGCCCCCTGCTCGTCTCGACCGTCCCCGCCGGAACGGCTCGCAGAACCTACGAGACGGCGCCCCGGCTGCGCGGGATGACCAGTCCTCCGGCCGGGAAGAGACGTCGCGCGGCAGGGGAAACGGCTCGTCCAGGCGGGAAAGCGGCTGGTCCGAATGGGGAAACGACCGGTCCAGGTGGGGAAACGGCCTGTCCAGGTGGGGAGGCGGCCTGTCGAGGTGGAGAAACGGCCTGTCCAGGTGGGGCAGTGCCTGGTCCCGGTGGGGAGGCTTGCGGTCCCGATCGGGAAGCTTCTGGTCCCGGTGGGGAAGTGGCTGGTCCGAGTGGGGAAGCGGCTCTCCCAGGTTGGGAAGCACCTTCCCCACCTGGGAAGACGCCTTCCCCACCTGGGCGAGCACTTTTCCCACGTGGGCGAAGGCTGCGGCCAGTCGCACGGCGCGCCGTCCTTGCTGGCCAGCCCCCCTCTCCACGTGACCGGTGTGCGCCCCCCGTTGCACGACGGCTTTTCCCACGTGGATGGCGCCCTTGGCCACTTGGGCGAGCGCCCTCCCCACCTCGACGGCGTGGTCGGCGTCGTGGACGCCGGCCGTTTCCACAAGGAACGAGGCTCTTGCCTGGAGGGCGGACAGCGTTCCCTCCTGCACGGCCGAGTCCTGCCGCGGGGCGGGCGTCAGCGCGCACCGGACGCGTGCAACGGGTTGGGCCCTGGTCGCTCGCGCCAGGACGTCGGGCAGCCCGGAGAGATCACTCACCGGCGACCCGCAGCAACTCGACCGCGGCGCCAAGCCGCTCCGGATCGTCGGCGGTGACCACCCGCACGCGACGTTGGTGTCGAGAGCGATCACCGGCTCTCCCGGACGCCGCGGGCGATCGCCGCCTCCATCTCCGCCAGCGAGCGCGCCGGCCCGCGGTAGCCCGTGCAGCCGATCAGGTCGTCCAGGGTGTCGGCGGTCCGGCGCTCGCGAGGCGCACGACGACGTGGTCTCCCCGGTCCTCCACCTCGAGCTTCACCCCCGGGCTCCAGCCCTGCCGGTCGCGGACCTCCCGCGGGATGGTGAGCTGACCCTCGGTGGAGAGGCGAGTTTTGGGCACGGTGGTCGCCCTGGTAAGACGCCCGTAAGATTAGCTCGCGTCGCGCTCTGGATCAAGCCGTTGGGTTTCGTGGATGGACGCGCACCGGCGGTCCGCGACGGCGAGCCACACGCCGAGATGGCCGTAGCCGCTCGTCGCTGCGACGCAGGCGGCTCAGGGCACCAGCCGCTGCGCGCCCTCGAAGACGACCAGCGCGTCGACCGGGCAGACCTTGCACGCTTCGATCAGCCGCTGGCGCTCGATGTCGGCGGCATCGGGCCGGAAGGTGACGATGCGCTGAGGGTCCAGCACGAACACCTCCGGCGCCAGCTTCGTGCAGTTGTTGCTGCCGATGCAGACATCGCGCTCGATCACCACGCGCAGGCCCGCGATCGTCCGCTCCTGGGTCTCGCCCATCTCGTCTCCTCCGCGCCTGCTCAGGTGACCTGCAACCCCTCGATGCCTTCCTCCGCCGGAGGGTAGCGCATCATGAGCCTCTCCAGCGTCTCCACCAGCACCGTCGCCACGACCAGGTTCCGGTACCACTTCTTGTTCGCCGGCACCACGTGCCAGGGCGCCCACTCGGTCGTGGTGCGCGCGAGGGCGTCCTCGTAGGCGGCGACGTAGTCGTCCCAGAGCTTGCGCTCCTCGAGGTCGCCGCGGCGGAACTTCCAGCGCTTGCGCGGGTCGTCGACCCGCGCCTGCAGGCGCTCGCGCTGCTCGTCCTTGTCGATGTGGAGGAAGAACTTGAGGATCGTCGTGCCGGTGTCGGCGAGGAGCTTCTCGAAGGCGTTGATCTGCTCGTAGCGCGGCTCCCAGACCTTCTTCGGCACCAGCTCGTGGACGCGCACCACGAGCACGTCTTCGTAGTGACTGCGGTTGAAGATGACCAGCTCGCCGCGCCCGGGCACCTTCGGGTGCACGCGCCAGAGGAAGTCGTGCGCCAGCTCCTCGGGCGTCGGGGTCTTGAAGGCGGCCACCCGCACGCCGGCGGGATTGACGCCCTCGAAGACGTGGCGGATGGTGCCGTCCTTGCCCGCGGTGTCCATCCCC
Source organism: Thermoanaerobaculia bacterium (assembly GCA_044866775.1). Taxonomy (GTDB): domain Bacteria; phylum Acidobacteriota; class Thermoanaerobaculia; order Multivoradales; family UBA5704; genus DASUNQ01. The sequence goes on from JBIOUG010000033.1 coordinate 14,103, forward strand.
TGGAGCACCACCAGCACCTTGTGCTCGTGCTCGGCCCAGAGCAGCTCCTGGAGCGTCTCGAGCCGCTCGGTCAGCTCGGCGAGCTGCGGTGCCGCCGCGGACTTGCCGCCGCGGAAGCCCGCCGTCGAGCCCGGATCGAGCTTCGCCAGGTCGACGGGCTTGCCGGGGGCGAGCCGATGGCGCTTCATGCCGTCCTCGCCATGAGAGGGAGGACGGTACCACAGGGGTTTTGCTCCTCCCGCCTAGTCGTCCAGCAGGTCGCTCAGCGCCTCCATCGCCGCCGGGTCGTCCGACTGCCCGAGCCAGAAGAGTGCCTGCTTCCGCACCTTCGGGTCGCGGCTCTCGCGGACCACCCGCACGAGGAGCGGCGTGCCGCGGTCGTCGTCGAGCTGCGAGAGGGCGAAGACGGCCTGCTCGCGCACCTCCGGGTCGGGGTCGTCGAAGGCCGCCTCGAGGATCATCTCGGGCTTGTCGGTGTGCTCCTGCGACAGCCAGAAGAGCGACTTGGCCCGCACTTCCGGATCGTCGCTGCGCCGCGCCAGCCGCTCGAGGTGCTCCATCCCCGCGTCCTTGGGGAGCTGGGTGAGAGCGAAGACCGCCTCCTCGCGCATCGCCGGATCGCGCTCGATGGCGGCGAGGATCGCCGGCAGCGCCCGCTCGTCGCCCATCTGGGCCAGCCAGAAGAGCGCCTGGCCGCGCATCTTGGCGCTCTTGTCGCTCTGCGCCACGCCGGCGATCGTCGCGCCCGCCTCGGGCACGTCGCTCTGCGAGAGCGAGAAGATCGCCTTCTCGCGGATGTCGTCGTCCGGGTCCTCGCGCACGATGCGCGACAGCACCTCGTAGCCGCGGCGGCCGCGCGCCTGCCCCAGCCAGAAGATCGCGGCCTCGCGGACGTCCTCGGCCTGCCCCGCCGCCGACAGCTCCTCGAGCACGCGGTCGGCCGCCGGCACCCCGTGATAGGCGATGACCATCACCGCCTCCTCGCGGGCGTCGTGCTTGCGACGGCGCGTCTCGCCGCCGCCGCGGGCGATCCGCGCCAGGGCGTCGATCGAGTCGCCGGCCTCCACGCCGTCGAGCCAGACGAAGCGCAGGCCGCCGGCGTCCACGGCGCAGCCCTGGGAGACGGCGCGCGCGTCGGTGACGCGGCCCTCCTCGGAGCGCAGCAGGACCATGAGCGGCCCCGCCGTGCGATCGCGGTCCTGATCGGAGCTGCCCCAGCTCTGGTTGTTCGACTCGAGCCGGCAGGGGCCGCGCTGCCAGGTCGGCGAGCGCTTGCCGTTCCAGTCGCCGTTCCAGCAGCAGATGTCGTTGTGGCCGGCGACCATCGGCACGGTGTAGGCGGTCCAAAAGGGACCGCGCGCCCCCGCGGCGAGGCGGTCGAGCGCGGCGGTGACGTTGCCGCCGCCGGCGGTGTGCTCGATCCTCGCGTTCTCGACCTGCGGCTCGCCGGCTGGAGCGGTCGCTTGCGCAGGCGGAGCGGCGGCTTCGGCGGTGGTCTGCGTCGCAGTGCCGGCGGCGTCGGAAGGCGCCGCCGCGACGTCGCAGGAGAGGAGCAGGGCGGCCAGCAGCAACGCGATCAGGTGACGGAGCATGTGGTTAGCCCTCCAGTGTCGGAGTCGAAAGCGGTCTAGAACAGGTGTGAAGAACATCGGTAAGTCTTCCGAAAACGCCCGGGACGTGGCCCGGGCGCTACG
>JBIOUG010000034.1:0-10417 GCA_044866775.1 Thermoanaerobaculia bacterium
ACAGGAACCAGATAGGAGGTGTGGTACACCCGGGACGAGCTGGCACGTGACAGCGAAGTCCTCCCTCTGCGTTTGGGGTGTGCTTTATAAATCTGGCGTCTACGCGGTGAAAGCTCTGTGCCTTACCTCGGGAGATCTGCCCAGCGTTCGGCGTCGCCGAACTGAGGGGGGAGAGATCCTCTCTGACCGCTGGACAGAAGTCAGCAGAGGGCAGAGTAGAGGCGCGAGCCTCGAAGGCCCGAACGGTGCCTCCGAGAACGAGCATGCACCCGCGGTAGCATGGCGAAGGACGTTGACTCACTGATCTCTCCAGCTTGGACGTGCGTGCTGCCGTTTCAATCGAGCCCGCAAGGTCGGCTTGACTGAGCTAGGGCTCTCTCCGGAGATCACGGATCGCCTCTGCGATCGCGACCTTCATCTCCACGAGATCTTGCTCGGCTCTTGCTCGGCCTCGGTTAGCCCGAGCAGCTCCCCTACGGTGCCAAACTTGAACCCTGCAGCCTCAAGCCGCTTTCTGCGCTCGGTATCCATATACGATCTCCGTTCGTCCTTACGACTCGGCAAACACCGCGGGGCGCATCTTACAGGTGCGAATCCACCTTCGCGGCGGTCTCCGGCGAGCCAGTCACCCGAATGCGCACATCGAGCGCAACCGCCGCCCCTCGTTCCGGCGCGGCCAGGAACGGGTTGATGTCCAGCTCCCGGATCTCCGGATGCCTGGCGCTGAGCTGTGCCAGCCGCAGCAGCACCTCCACCAGCACGTCGAGGTCCGCCGGCGGCTCGCCGCGGACGCCGGCGAGGAGGGGGAAGCCGCGGATGCCGCGTACCAGCTCGTGCGCCTCGTGGGGCGCCAGCGGCGGGACGGCGAAGCGGACGTCCTGGAAGACCTCGACGTAGCGGCCGCCCAGGCCGAACATCAGGAGCGTGCCGAAACGCGGGTCGGTCGAGATGCCGAAGATCACCTCGTGGCCGCCGCGCCGCATCTGCTGCACCAGGAACCCCGCCGGCCGGGCGCCGACCGCGGCGAGCGCCGCGTGCATCGCCGTGACCGCCGCCGCCACCTCGCCGGGGCCGCGGAGGTCGAGGCGCACCGCGCCGGCGTCGCTCTTGTGGACCAGCTCGGGGACGATCGCCTTGACCGCCACCGGGTAGCCCAGCGCCTCGGCGGCGGCGACCGCCTCCTCGGGGCCGGCCGCCGTGCGCCACCCCGCGACCGGGACGCCGTAGAGCTCGAGCACCCGGAAGGCCGCCGCCGGGTCGAGGTAGCCCGCGGCGTCGCGGCGCGCCGGGTCGGCGAGGAGAGCGCCGACCGCCGCGTCGTCGACCGCGAGCTCCGGCGCCGGCTCCTCGGCCGGGCGCCGGCGCCAGGCGGCGTAACGGGCGAGCATCGCCATCGCCCGCGCCGCCGGCTCGGGGAAGCGGTAGACCGGCGGCAGGTGGCGCCGCTCGCGCGCCGCCTCGTAGAACTCCTCGGTCGCCATCATCACCGCCAAGACCGGCTTGGCGCGCGCCGCCGCCACCCGCCCGACCTCCTCCAGGACGTCGATCGGGTTGGCGAGGAGCGGGGTGACGTTGATGACCATCGCCAGGTCGACGCCGGGGTCGTCGAGCACCGCCTCGAGGGTCGCGCCGTAGTGCTCGACGGTCGCCGAGGCGATCATGTCCACGGGGTTCCCGAGGCTCGCCTCGCGCGGCAGGAAGGTGGCGAGGCGGGCACGCGTCGCCGGCGCCAGCTCGGCCATCCGCAGACCCAGGTTGACGCAGGCGTCGGTCGCCATGATCGCCGGGCCGCCGGCGTTGGTGACGATCCCCACCCGGTCGCCGGCGGGCGGCGGGCAGCGGTCGACGGCGCGGGCGATGTCGAAGAGCTCCTCGATCGTGTTGGCGCGCAGCACGCCGCAGCGGTCGAGGAAGGCGGAGACGGTGACGTCGGCCGCGGCCAGCGCGCCGGTGTGGCTGGTGGCGGCGCGCGCGCCCTCGGCGGTGCGCCCCGACTTGACGATCAGGATCGGCTTCTTGCGCCCGACGCGCTTGGCGATCTCGGTGAAGCGGCGCGGGTTGCCGAAGGACTCGAGGTACATGGCGACGACGCGCGTCGCCGGGTCGTCCTCCCAGTGCTCGAGCAGGTCGTTGCCCGAGATGTCGGCCTTGTTGCCCATCGAGACGAATTGGGTGAGCCCCACCCCGAGGTCGGAGGCGACGTTGAGGATCGCCACGCCGAGCGCCCCCGACTGGCTGACGAAGCCGATCGAGCCGGGGCGCGCCGGCACCGGCGCGAAGGTGGCGTTCAGGTCCACGCCCGCCTGCGTGTTGATGACGCCCATGCAGTTGGGGCCGATCATGGGGACGCCGGCGGCGCGCACCATGTCGCGCAGCCGGCGCTCGAGCGCCGCCCCCTCCTCGCCGGTCTCGGCGAAGCCGGCGGTGATGACGACGAGGCCGCGCACGCCCTTGGCCAGGCACTCCTCGACCGCGCCCAGGACCAGCGCCCGCGGCACCAGGATGACCCCGAGGTCGACGGCGTCGGGGATCGCCGCCACCGTGGGATAGCAGCGCAGGGAGTGGATGGCGCGGGCGTAGGGGTTGACCGGGTAGATCGCGCCCTTGAACTCGGTGACGACGAGGTTGTGGAGGAGGGCGAAGCCGACCGAGTCGCGCCGCCGCGAGGCGCCGACGACGGCGATCGACTGCGGGGCGAAGATGGCGTCGAGACGCCGCGGCGGCAGCACCCCGGCGGCGGCCGGCTCGCTCGCCATGCGGTTCAGAAGAGCGTCCCGGTCGCGCCCGACGGGGGCCGGCGCCCCAGGTGTTCGTAGGCGCGCCGGGTGGCCACCCGGCCGCGCGGCGTGCGCTGCAGGAACCCCTCCTGGATCAGGTAGGGCTCGTAGAAGTCCTCGAGCGTGCCGCGGTCCTCGCCGATGGCGGCCGCCAGCGCCTTGATGCCGGCCGGCCCGCCGTCGTAGTGCTCGATCAGGGTATTGAGGATCTTGCGGTCGAGGTCGTCGAAGCCGTGCTCGTCGACCTCCAGCAGCTCGAGCGCGCGCCGCGCCTCGGCGAGGTCGATCGTGTGCGCGCCCTCGACCTGCGCGAAGTCGCGCACCCGGCGGAGCAGGCGGTTGGCGACGCGCGGCGTGCCGCGGCTGCGGCGGGCGATCTCGCTCGCGCCGCCCGCGTCGAGGGCGATGCCGAGCAGGCGCGCCGAGCGGTGGAGGATCTGCGCCAGCTCCTCCGGCCGGTAGAAATCGAGGCGATGGACGATGCCGAAGCGGGCGCGCAGCGGCGCGGTGATGAGCCCGGCCCGGGTGGTGGCGCCGATCAAGGTGAAGCGCGGCAGCTCGAGGCGCACGGTGCGCGCCGCCGGCCCCTGGCCGATCACCAGGTCGAGCCGGAAGTCCTCGAGCGCCGGGTAGAGGATCTCCTCGACGGTCGGCCCCAGGCGGTGGATCTCGTCGATGAACAGCACCTCGCCCGCCTCGAGGTTGGTGAGGATGGCGGCGAGGTCGCCGGCGCGCTCGAGCACCGGCCCCGAGGTCGAGCGCAGCGGCACCCCCATCTCGTTGGCGATGATGTGCGCCAGCGTCGTCTTGCCGAGCCCCGGCGGCCCGAAGAGCAGCACGTGGTCGAGCGTCTCGCGGCGCTCGCGGGCGGCGCGGATGAACACCCGCAGGTTGTCGAGCACCCGCGACTGGCCGACGTACTCCTCCAGCCGCTGCGGCCGGAGCGACGGCTCGATGCCGAGGTCGTCCGGATCCGGCGCCCCGGAGAGCAGGTGGTCGGCGAGGTGCATGCCGGGCATTGTAGCCGCCTCGCCGACCGGCGCGGCGGTGAGCGCGTCGGACGACCGCCTCGCGGGGTAGGACGAACGGCGATAGCACAATCCGCGAGCCGCCGATTCTTCGCCCTCTGCCCGCCGCCTACTCTGCGGGCATGGTCACCAAGCGCTTCCTGCCCCTCCTCCTGCCGGCGATCCTTATCGCCGCGCCGCTGTCCGCCGCCACCTACGTCCTGCCGAGCGACGACGACCTCGCCGACCAGGCGCCGGTCATCGCCGCCGTGCGCATCGCCGACGCCGGCCCGGCGCCGGCGCGCGTCGGGGCGGCCACCGACTACGTGGTCGAGGTCGAGGAGGTCGTCAAGGGCGACGTCCTGGCGGGCGCCGTCGTGGTGCGGGTGCCCGGCGGCGAGGCCGAGGGCGGCCTCGAGATGCGGGTCTCCGGCGCGCCGCGCTTCGCGCCCGGCGAGCGCGTGCTCCTCTTCCTCGAGCCGAACCGCGACGGCAGCTACGGCGTCCTCCATCTGTTCCTCGGCGCCTTCCACGAGGTCCGCGCCGGCGGGCGCCGCCTCGCCGCGCGCGACCTCGGCGAGGGGCGGGCGCTCGGCCCGGCGGCCGATCCGGCGCGCGACCTCGAGCGCTTCACCCGCTGGCTCGCCGACCGCGCCGCCGGCCGCGACAGCGCGCGCGACTACCTGGTCGACGGCGCCGGACCGCGGTCGGCGACGGCCGCCTTCACCGCCATGCCGACGCCCGACGGCGTGCCGCTGCGCTGGTTCCGCTTCGCCAGCGGCGACAGCGCCGGCTGGAAGCTCAACACGGCGCTGCCCGCCGGCGTCGGCGCCGACGCCGCGGCGGCGGCCCTGCGCGCCGCGCTCGCGGCCTGGAACGACGATGCGGCGAGCGAGATCGCCTTCGGCTACGCGGGAACGACGACCGCCACCGGCGGCGTCCTCAGGACCGACGGCGTCAACGCCGTGCTGTTCGACGATCCGGCCGGCGCGCACGTGCCCGGCAGCTACAAGTGCGGCGCGGGCGGCGTCGTCGCCGTCGGCGTCGCGTTCTTCTACCCGGGGACGCGCGGCGCGGGCGGCAAGAGCTATCACGAGATCGTCGAGGCCGACGTGGTGACCAACGACGGCAGCGGCTGCTTCTTCCGCGACAACCCGGCCGGGGCGGCCGAGGTGTTCGCGCACGAGCTCGGGCACACGCTGGGCTTCGGCCACTCGGCCGAGCGGCAGGCCATGATGTACGGCGTCGCCCACAACGACGGGCGGGGCGCGCGGCTGGACTACGACGACCGGCTCGCGGCGCACGCCCTGTACGGGTTCTCGTCCCCGCCGCCGCCGGTTGCGCCCGCCGCGCCGGCCGCCCTCGCGGGCCGCGCGCTCGGCGCGAAGGAGGCCGAGCTGACCTGGCGCGACCTCGCCGACGAGGAGGACTTCCGCCTGGAGCAGAAGGTGGGCAAGGGCTGGCGCGAGGTGCTGGTCCTGGGCGCCGACACGACCAGCGTCCGGCTCAGCGGCCTCCGCCCCAACGCCGCCGTGACCTACCGCCTGCGCGCCCGCAACGCCGGCGGTTACTCGCCCTACTCGGCCGCGGTCACCATCCGCACGCCGAAGCGGTAGCGGGAACACCTGCCAATCGCCGACTTTGGGACTGTTGCAGACCCCACCCCTACCCTCTCGACAACCTCCTCAGGCTCGCCCTGAGCAGCTCGTGAAACGCGGCCCCGGGCCGGTCGCGCCGCGCCTCGGCCACGGCGCGCTCGGCCTGCGCCGCCCGGTAGCCGAGGTTGACGAGCGCCGAGACCAGGTCGTGGTCGGCCGCGGCCGGCCGGCCGGGCAGCTCGGCCGCCAGCTCCTGCATCTTCTCCTTGAGCTCGAGCACCATCCGCTCGGCGGTCTTGCGGCCGACGCCCGGGATGGTCGACAGGCGCGCCACGTCGCCGGCGGCGATCGCCGCCAGCAGGTCGTCGGGCGGCATGCCGGAGAGGATGACCCGCGCCAGCCGCGGCCCGATCCCCGAGACGCCGATCAGGCGCTCGAAGAGGAGCTTCTCGCGCTCGGTCCAGAAGCCGAAGAGCGCGATGCCGTCCTCGCGCAGGTGGGTGTGGATGTGGAGCGCGATCGGGCCGGCGCCGCCGTCCCGCTCGACCTCGTAGTAGGTCGAGAGCGGCACGTGCACCTCGTAGCCCACCCCCTGGACGTCGAGGGTGAGGCGCTCGGGGGTGCGCTTGATCAGCGTGCCCTTGAGGTAGCCGATCACGCCGGCCGGTTCACGACGTCTGGTTGGGCTGCGCGCTGATGCCCAGCAGCTCGAGCAGCTCGGGGTTGTAGGAGAGGCCGAGCTCGCGCTGCCGCTGCTCGATGATCGACTTCACCAGGCGCTGCACCTGCTCGCGCTCCAGCCGCTCGCGCGTCTCGGCCTTGGCCTTCTGGAACTCCTGCGGGTTCCAGGTCTTGCGCTCGGTGACCTGGAACAGCACCGGCCCCTGCGGGTCGGCCACCGGACCGCCCACCTGCCCGACCTGGAGGGCGAGCGCCTGGCGCGCCAGCTCCGGGCTGTAGCCGACCCCGGAGACCTGTCCGTCGCGGCCGAACTCGCCGCTCTCCTGCGCCGTCAGCCCGAGCCCGGCCGCCACCTCGTCGAAGCCCTTGCCGCGGCCGATCTCCTGCCTGGCCGCCGCCAGCCGCGCGCTCGCCAGCTCGCCCTGCTTCTCGGCCACGAGGGCCTCGCGCACCCGCGGCTCGACCTCGGCGAGCGGCGGCGTCCGCGGCGGGAACACCTGCTGCAGCCAGAGCACCGCCCAGCCGCGCGGCACCTGGACCGGCGCCGAGACGCCGTGCGGCGGCAGCGCGAAGGCCGCCGCGGCGAAGGCCTGGACGCGTCCGAGGCCGCTCACCTCATCGGTCGGCGCGAAGGGGTCGGTCGTGGCGACGGTGACCGCCGGGTCGCCGGCCGCCACCGCCTGGACGTCCGCGGCCGCCTTGGGCTCCTTGGCCGCGAGCTGGGTCCTGAGCTGCTCGGCCTTGGCGCGGCCGAGCTCCTGCACCTTCTCGGCGGCGAGACGGCTCTCGATCGACGCCCGCGCCTCGGCCAGCGGCGTCGTGCCGCCGGCGCGCTTCTCCAGCACCTCGAGCAGATGCCAGCCGAAGTCGGTGCGCAGCGGACCGACCAGGGTGTGCGGGGCGGCGGCGAAGGCCGCCTCCTCGAAGGGCTTGACCATCCGGCCGCGCCCGAAGAAGCCGAGGTCGCCGCCGCGGTCCTTGTTCGAGGAGTCCTCCGAGACCTCGGCCGCCACCTTGGCGAAGTCCTCGCCGGCCTCGAGGCGGCGGCGGGCGGCGTCGATCTTCGCCTTCGCCGCCGCCACGTCGGCGGCGGGCGCGTCGTCCTCGACCAGCACCAGGATGTGCCGCGCATGCACCTCCTCCTCGTGCGCGAACTCCTGCGCATGCTCGTCGTAGTAGCGCTCGACCGCCTGCGCCGTCGGCATCGCCTGCGCCATCAGCTTGATCGGCTCGACCAGGAGGTAGGACACCTGGCGCTGCTCGGGGAGGCGGAAGCGGTTCTGGTGGCGCTGGTGGTAGGCGGCGACCTCCGCCGGCGAGACCTGCACCTCCCCCGCCTGCGCCCGCGACAGGCGCACGAACTTCACTTTCGCGCGCTCGACCTGGTCGCGATAGGCGCGCTCGACGTCGCCGTCGCTGACGAAGACGTTGGCGGCGAGGGCCCGCTGCAGCTTCTCGAGCACGACCGAGTCGCGCATCTCGCGCTCGAAGGCGGCGTGGTCGAGCCGCATGCGCCGCAGGATCTCCTGGTAGCGCTCCTCGCCCACGAAGCGGCCGGTCTCGTCCTTGAAGGCGGGGATCTCGAGGATCGCCTCCTGCACCTCTGCGTCGCTCGCCTCGAGGCCCATGCTGCGCGCCTCGTCGAGGAGGATCTTCTGCCCGACCAGCTCGTTGAGCACCTGCAGCGGCAGCCCCATGCGGCGCAGCAGCTCGGGCGAGAACTGCTCGCCGTAGAGCTGGCGGTACTGGCGCTCGGTGCTCGAGTAGGCGTTGCGGAACTCGTTCATCGTCACCCGGTGCGGGCCGGCGGTCGCGGCGGCGTCGGTGCCGGCCGCGGAGCTCGTGATGCTGCCGAAGTCGTAGAAGATGGCGAGGACGAAAACGGCGATCACGACCCAGAGGATCGGCGCCAGAGTCTTCAGGTTGTTCCGGAACGTCTTGAGCATGGGGGACTCCTCGAGCTGGGACCGACCAGCGGGACATGGCACTTTAGCAGCGGCCAGGACTCCGCGCAAACCTGGGGCGACCTCCGGTAGTGTCCTACCTAGTTTTCCGCCCGCCTGACCCCTTGATTCCGCGATAGCTTCTCCCCTGGGGAGAAGTCCTCCCCTCAAACCGAAGCGGCCCGACGAAGTGCTTGCACACTCCGCCGGGCCCGCCGAGCAAGGGAGCAAGCCCATACCCGACCGCCGCAAGTCACCGTCCCGAAGCAACCGCAGCTTCTCCCGCCGCCCCGGCCGTTCGACGAATCGGACGGCTGGCGCCGCAGCTTCCTGCATCGCGTCACGAGGCCGCCTGAGCGCGACGCGCTCATCCGGTTGAGCAAGATGCTGGACCGGCTGCTGCCGGAGGAAGGGAGCGTCTGGGATGAGCTGGAGGAGTCCGCGACGGCCGCCAAGCTGAGGGCGGCAGCAGAGGACCTGTTCTACCTGAACGCGTTCCTCATCAAACTCGGTGGGGACTGCTGAACACCGCGCTGGATGCGGCAGATACGAAGCTTGCAATCTCGTGGCCCGGATGGCACGCACCTAAAGTTGGACGGCTCGCGGTGGCGCTGGAAGGGGCGCTCAGATGAGGATGCTGCGCGTAGCTTCGTTCACGGTGCATGCGACCGCGCACCAGAGCGCTCGCTGGAAGCAGGCGGCCGAGGCGGAGGGTTTCTCGTCGGCCGGCGCTTGGCTCGCCTGCGCTGCTGACGCCTACCTGAAGGCGCGAGCGCGAGCGGGAGCGTCCGTTCCCCCCTCGCTTGGCGCCGCGGGCTGTTCCGCGCCCGCCTAACGGGCGGAGAGCTGCTCGTGCGCGGCCACATCTCGCCGCCGTTCGGTAGCTTCCACGGCACCGATGCTGGACCGATGACAAGGCGGACCGTCACACATTGGTCTACGTCCCAGACAGGCGCGTGCTCGCCACCGTGCAGTTCCGCTATGAGGCGCGCGCACTCGCCGCAGACCTCGCGGGGCTGTGGGTCCGGGGCGACAGCTCCGAGCCGGCCACGGACGCGCGGGCCGCTGCGGGAATCCCTCATCCGCCGGGGCGTGTTACCGTGAGTGCTCTGCCTAAGCGCCCATGCAGGCCCCGCGACCCGAACGAGCTGGCCCACCAGATGTACCTAGAGGCCATCGGGGAGGCGCCGTCAGAGCTGGAACCCGAGAAGAACCCCGCCGCTGTGGCCCTCGGAAGCTCGGCGGGGCGAAGGGAGGGGAAGGCGCTGGTGGCGGTCCGAGGCGGCGCGCATGGCCGCGTTGGCTAGATGTATAGGGAGAGCCGTAAGCTGCCACGTGCCAAGCACTTAGGTAGTGACGCCTAAAGCTACTTGACAACATACCGCAGCGGTCGTATTCTTCTTCTGCCTAGCTAGGGCGCCGGCCGAGGGTTTGGGGGAAACCCCGATCACCGTTGACAGCCGGCCCACCTGCTAGGTTTCTCCTTTTCTGGACGGCTACTCCGTTGGCTTCCAGAACCACTCACTGAATCGAGGGAAGTGCTTCCGGACGTGACTCCCGAAGCCGCGCCAATAGCCTGGCGTCCTACCGTTGACACCATGGGCCTGGAGCCTCTGATAGAGGTAGTTCGTTACTCGAAGCTTGGCAAGCTTTGTGCTTGGTACAAGAGATTGATGGACGCAGCCGGTCAACAGATCGCTGAGCTGTAGGCACTGATTAGCATCCTTCCAGGATTCTGTTGCTTGAAATTCTATAATCCGGGGACGAGACCGAACCTCTCCGCGTTCATCATGTTGGAACCTCTCCTTTAAGCTCCGAATCACGTCATAGTCATATAAAATCTTCAGTTTGTCCAAGTAGAATCGGGCGTCCCTCAATGCCCTTACTTCGGGCTGCAAAAGCATCTCCGCCCACTTCTTGTAAGCCCGCCGCATTTTTAGGGCATCTGGCTCGAACGGATCGCCAAAATATCGCCCTTCGTATATAGACCAATCGATAACCACAGAACGGAAAAAACTGCCGCTCGCTAGAAAACGATCGATCCATGCCTCAGCCACTTCCGTGTCCCGTGGCGATCTCAACTTTGCGAAGTGAGTCTCTTTGTAGCGAGCCCTCCGCGGGCCGTGGTCAAAGTACTGCGCTCTCTCTTTGACTGCGCACAGGTCGGAATGCAGCGTTCCGTGATCGGGAACGAATAGCATCCCGATGATGAGCCAACGCCCGCCGTGGGTGCCCGATTCGTCAGCGTAGATCCTAGTTTCGCTCAAGATCGATCTCCCGGAGGCTAGCAGCCCGTGGTGGAAGTCGTCTCTTGAGCTGCTTTCAGGCCGCAGCCGGTCGTAGTGAGTAGAGCCAGCCAATCACGCTGTTGAGGACCGAGTGAGACCGAAGATCGAACAGGGCGCGTCCGA
>JBIOUG010000035.1:0-73564 GCA_044866775.1 Thermoanaerobaculia bacterium
ACAGGAACCAGATAGGAGGTGTGGTACACCCGGGACGAGCTGGCACGTGACAGCGAAGTCCTCCCTCTGCGTTTGGGGTGTGCTTTATAAATCTGGCGTCTACGCGGTGAAAGCTCTGTGCCTTACCCCGGGAGATCTGCCCAGCGTTCGGCGTCGCCGGACTGAGGGGGGAGAGATCCTCTCTGACCGCTGGACAGAAGTCAGCAGAGGGCAGAGTAGAGGCGCGAGCCTCGAAGGCCCGAACGGTGCCCCGGTAACGTCGGGGTGAATGAGAGGAGCGGTCGCTTCGCGATGAGCCCTGGCACTGCGTCTGTCAAGCAGCTCCTGCTGCCTCTGGTTCCGCCGGAGGACGAAGCCCGGGCTGGAGAGCGGAGAAGAGAGGCTCCGGTTGGTCTTCCGAACCTGCTCGAGCGCGCGTTGGAGCGATCCAACATGTTTCGTGCGCTGCGGCGAGTTCGCCAGAACAAGGGTGCTCCGGGCGTGGACGGGATGACCGTCGACGAGCTGCCGAAGTACCTGAAGAAGCACTGGCCGTCACTTCGTGCGGCCCTGCTCGCAGGGCGCTACCGACCGCAACCGGTGCTCCGCAAGGAGATCCCGAAGCTGGGAGGTGGCGTACGCGAGCTGGGGATCCCCACGGTCGTGGACCGGCTGATCCAGCAAGCGGTAATGCAGGCCTTACAGGCAGAGTGGGACCGGACGTTTTCCCGCTTCAGCTTCGGCTTTCGCCCGCGGCGCTCGGCGCACCAAGCGATCGCCTGTGCGCAGCACTTCCTCCGGGAGGGCTACGCCTGGGTGGTGGATTTGGACCTCGAGCGATTCTTCGACCGCGTGGTGCATGACGTCTTGATGGTGCGGGTAAAGCGGCGGATCGCGGACCCGCGTGTGCTGAAGCTGATCGATCGTTACCTGAAGTCGGGAGTGATGATCGGGGTGACGCTGGAGCCGACGGAGGAAGGCGTGCCGCAAGGTGGCCCGCTGTCTCCGCTGTTGGCGAACCTGCTCCTCGACGACCTGGATCGCGAGCTGGAAAGGCGCGGTCACCGATTCGTTCGCTATGCCGACGATGCTACCATCTACGTGCGGAGTCAGCGTGCAGGCGAGCGGGTGATGGCGAGTGTGACCTGCTTCGTGGAGAAGCGCTTGAAGCTGCGGGTGAACCGGGAGAAGAGCGCGGTCGATCGCCCTTGGCGGCGGACGCTGCTCGGCTTCACATTCGTCGGTCGGACGTATCGCCGGCGGGTCAGCGACAAGGCGCTCCGGGCGCTGCGGTGGAAGCTGAAGAGGATGACCAGCCGGACCCGTGGGGTGAGCTTCCGAGGGTTGATGTCCGACCTGCGCAAGGCCCTGGTCGGTTGGCTAGCCTACTTCGGTTTCGGCGATGTGCCGACCGCACTTCAGGAGTTCGAGAAGTGGATCCGCCGCCGACTGCGGAGCTATCTCTGGAAGCAGTGGGGCAGGCGTGGCTATCGGGAGTTGAAGCGTCGCGGCGTGAGCACCGATCTCGCCTGGAACACGGCGAAGTCGGCCCACGGCCCGTGGCGTCTGAGCCAGAGTCCAGCGCTGGTCTTCGCGCTGCCCACTGGCTACTTCCGGAAGCTCGGTCTGCCCAGCCTGGTGAACGGTTAACGGGAGATTGACTGAATCAGCCGAACCGCCGTGTACGTGACCCGTACGCACGGTGGTGTGGGAGGAGGGGCGCTGCGAGGCGCCCCCCTATCCCGATTCCCCTCTCCCATGTGGGAGAGGGGCCAGGGGTGAGGGAGATCGGGTCAGTCGAGCCGGTCATAGGCGGCGAGCGTGAGGAAGGGGACGAAGTCGGGCGCGATCACCAGCGCCTCGAGCAGCTCGGCCGCCTCGCCGAGCCGTCCCGTCTCGGCGCCGCCGAGCGCCGCCAGTTCCTCGTCGCGCATCTCGCGGTAGAGCTCGGCGGTGAGGCGCCGGCCGTCGGGGAGCGCCGCCTCCTTCCGTGCCCACTGCCAGAGCTGCGAGCGGGAGATCTCGGCGGTCGCGGTGTCCTCCATCAGGTTGAGGATCGCGGCGGCGCCGATGCCGCGCAGCCAGGAGTCGAGGTACTGGAGCGCCACGGTCAGGTTGTTGCGCACGCCGCGCTCGGTGACCTCGCCGCCGGGGACGCGGAAGTCGAGGAGCTGGTCCGGCGTCACGCTCACCTCCTCGCGCCGCCGCTCCTTCTGGTGCGGGCGCTCGCCGAGGACGCGGTCGAAGACCTGCTGCGCCACCGGCACCAGGTCCGGGTGCGCCACCCAGGTGCCGTCGAAGCCGTCGCGCGCCTCGCGCTCCTTGTCTTCGCGCACCCGGGCGAGCGCCACGGCGTTCAGCGCCTCGTCGCGGCGGCTGGGGATGAAGGCCGCCATGCCGCCGATGGCGTGGGCGCCGCGCCGGTGGCAGGTGCGCACCAGGAGGTCGGTGTAGGCGCGCATGAACGGCACTTCCATCGTCACCTGCGCGCGGTCGGGGAAGAGCGGCGCGCGGTCGCGGAGCTTGCGCAGGATCGAGAAGATGTAGTCCCAGCGGCCGGCGTTCAGGCCCGCCGCGTGGTCGCGCAGCTCGTAGAGGATCTCGTCCATCTCGAAGGCGGCGGGAAGGGTCTCGATCAGCACCGTCGCCCGGATCGAGCCGCGCGGCACACCCGTGGCGTCCTGGGCGAACTCGAAGACCTGGTTCCACAACCGCGCCTCGAGATGGCTCTCGAGCTTCGGCAGGTAGAAGTACGGGCCGCTGCCGCGTGCCAGCAGCTCGCCGGCGTTGTGGACGAAGTAGAGGCCGAAATCCCAGAGGCTGGCCGAGACCGGCCGGCCGTCGAGGAGAGCGTGCCGCTCCTCCAGATGCCAGCCGCGTGGCCGGACGAGGAGCGTGGCGAGCCGCTCGCCCAGCCGGTACTCCTTCTCCGGCGTCACCAGGCTGAGCTCCCGCCGCACGGCGTCGAGCAGGTTGACCTGGCCCTCGACGACGTTCGTCCAGGTGGGAGAGAGGGAGTCCTCGAAGTCCGCCATGAAGACGCGGGCGCCGCAGTTGAGCGCGTTGATCATCATCTTGCGCTCGACCGGCCCGGTGATCTCGACCCGGCGGTCGTCGAGGTCGGCGGGTGCCGCGGCCACCCGCCAGTCGGCCTCGCGCACGTCGCCCGTCTCGGGCAGAAAGTCGAAGCGCACGCCCGCGGCGAGCGCCGCCAGCCGCTCGTCGCGGCGCTCGAGCAGCGCCCGCCGCTCCGGCCCGAAGCGGCGCTCGAGCTCGGCCACGAACCCGAGCGCCTCGGACGTGAACACCCGCTCTTGCCCCGCCACGGCGGGGCCGCGCAGCTCGATCTCGGTTTTCATGATCTCAGTCTTTCCACGAACTACTCGAACAGCGACAGCGGGCGGGGCTCGGCGGCCGCGGGCTCCGGCTCCGCGGCCTCCGCTTCCACCGTCACCACCACCCCGCCCTCCGGCGACTCCTCCGGCTGCCCGACCACCGCCGGTAGGTAGACGAAGCGGCCGAGGCCGCGGTGGTACTGGACGCCGGGCGAGGCGGCGCGCGTGGCGCGGAGCTGGTTGAGCTTCGAGTCGAGGTCGTCGATGAAGTGGAGGGCGAGCGCCTCCGGGGTCATCGGCTCGACCGGCGAGCTGAACTCCTTCTTCCCCTGGTGGGCGAGGACCATGTGCTCGAGGAGGAGCTGGAGGTCCTCGGGGAAGCCCGCGATCGCGGCGCAGCGCTCGCGCAGCAGGTCGCGCCCGAGCACTACGTGGCCCACCAGGCGGCCGACCAGCGTGTAGTCGTTGACCGGCATCGCCCCGAGCTCCTGGAGCTTGCCGAGGTCATGGAAGAGGGCGCCGAGGACGAGGAGGTCGCGGTCGAGGTCGCGGTAGTGGCGGCAGATCGCGACCGCCAGCTCGGCCATCGACAGCACGTGCTCGAGCAGGCCGCCGCGGTAGGCGTGGTGCATCGACTTGGCGGCGGGGTGCTCGAGCAAGGCTGCGCCGTGGGCCATGAGCGTCTCGCGCGCCAGGCGCTTGAGCACCGGCCGCTCGACCTCGGTCTCGAGCAGCGCCTCCAGCCGGCGCCAGAGGTCGTGCACGTCCTCCGCCGTGGACGGGACGAGCAGCGCCTCGTCGAAGCCGAAGCGCCGGTCGTCGTCGGTCGTCTCGCGGCACTCGTCGAGGTTCAACTGGAGCTGGTCGCGGTAGTTCTTGACCTGGCCGCGGAAGGCGATGAACTGGTGCGGCTCGAACTGGGCGCCGAGCGCCGGGCTGTCGCTCCAGGCTTTGCCCACGATGGAGCCGGAGGCGTCCGCCAGCTCGAGGTCGAGGAAGCTCTTGCCGTTGCGGTCCTGGCGCAGCTCCTTCTTGGTGACCAGGGCGAAGCCCTGCACCAGGTCCCCGGCCTGCCAGGTCCGGATCGGAGCGTTGCGGCGCGGCTTGGTCATGGCGCGGGGAGAGTGTAGTGTCTGGCACCTCGCATGCAAAGTCGGCCTGCCGTGCATCGTTCCACATCGTCCATGCCGCGTCGTCTCCGCCTCGCGCTCGCCCTCGCCCTGCCCGTGGCGCTGGCCGCCGGCCTCGCGCCGGCCGCCGCCGCGCCGCCGAACGCCAACGACGACGTCGACCCGCTCCTCTGGCCGGAGGAGCAGCGGGCCTTCTTCCAGGACGGTCCGGGCCTCCTCCTCGCGGCCGAGCAGCGCGACGCCCTGCTCACCATGGACGAGGCCGCGCGCGAGGCGTTCATCCGCGACTTCCTGGCGCGCGATCCGCTGCCGGCGACGCCCGAGAACGAGCTCGTGGCGGCAATCGAGCGGCGCCAGGCGCTTGCCGCCACCGAGTTCCTCTCGCCGCTCGACGTGCGGGCGCGGCTGCTGTTCCTCAACGGCCAGCCGGCCGAGCGCCTCCTCGTCGACTGCGGCAACGCCTTCAAGCCGCTCGAGATCTGGGGCTACCCGGCCGGCCTCGACGAGCGCGGCGAGCCACGGCGGCGCGAGCTGGTGGTCTACCGCTTCAAGCCCGGCCAGGGCTACCGGCTGTGGACGCCGATCGACGGCAAGCGCGCCCTCTACGCCCCGGAGATGGAGTACTGGCTCGAGCAGCTCGAGGAGCTGCGCGGGCGCATCCGCGCCGTGCGCTTCGACAAGCAGGTCTGCCCCGAGGCGGTGCGCGTCGACCGCGCGACCGGCGTCGACGGGCTCTTCGGCTTCATGCCCGGCCGCCCGACCGGCCCCGAGATCGAGCGCTTCCTGGCCGCGCCCGACGACCTCGCGGCCTGGGCCCGCGCGGCGCTCGCGACGGCGCCGGCGAAGCAGCCGCCGGCGGTGCTGCCGACCGAGGGCATCGAGCTGTTCTTCCCCGACCGCCGCGGCCAGCGCCTCCTCGCCCGCGCCCTGCTGACGCTGCCGCCCGGAGCCGCCCAGGCCTCGACCGGCCCGGAGCCCGTGAAACCGGAAGCGGCGGCGAACGACAAGCAGCCGGCCGGCGCGCGGACACCGGCGGGGAGCGACGCGCCGGCGAGCGCCGCGCCCGCGCCGGCGACGGCGGAACCGCCGGCGACCCCCGCGAAGCCGGAGCTGCGGCTCGCCGTGCAGGGCCTGCTCGAGCAGGAGGGGCAGGCGTTCGAGGAGTTCCGGGTGCGCTACCGCCTCGAGCCGCCGGGCGAGGGGGTGCCGCTGGCGCTGGCGATGGAGCGGGCGCTCCGTCCCGGCGGCACGTTCCTGCTGCGCCTCGAGGTGACCGACGAGGTGAGCGGGAAAAGAGCGCGGCTGGCCCGCGGCTTCAAGGTGCCGCGCGCGCCGCAGGAGCAGGCGCAGCCGGCGCTGCCCGAGCAGGTCGTCGTGGCGCTCGGCGAGGACATGGCGGAGATGCGCATCGCCGGCCGCGACAGCCTCGTCGTCGTGCCGCCGGAGGAGGACGTGGTGCTGGGGCTCTGGCGGGCCGAGGCGCTGGTCACCGGCGCGCGCATCGAGAAGGTCGTCTTCCTCGTCGACGGCGAGGTGCAGTTGACGCGCACCCGCCGCCCGTTCACCGCCGAGGTGCGCCTGGCGGAGTTCCCCTCCGAGCAGGTGGTGCGGGCCGAGGGGTACGACGCCGCCGGCGAGCTGGTGGCCTCGGACGAGGTGGTGATCAACCAGCCGCGCGGCGCGCTCACGGTGACGATCCTCGAGCCGGTGCGCGGCGCCCGCGCCAGCGGCCGGACGCGGGCGCGGGCCGAGATCGCGGTGCCCGACGGCCGGCGCCTGCAGCAGGTCGAGTTCCGGGTCAACGACCAGACCGTGGCGACCCTCACCCGGCCGCCGTGGGTGGCGGACGTCGACGTGCCGGCGGGGGAGGGGATCGTCTACCTCTCGATCGTCGCGGTGCTCGACGACGGCACGCGCGCCGAGGACACGCGGTTCCTCAACGCCCCGGCGAACCTCGACAACGTTGACGTCACGCTGGTCGAGCTCTACACCACCGTCAACGACCGCTCCGGACAGCCGGCGCTCGGGCTCGGCGTCGAGGACTTCGAGGTGCTCGAAGGCGGCAAGCCGCAGACGATCACCAAGTTCGAGCTGGTCCAGGACCTGCCGCTCTCGGTGGGGATGGTGATCGACACCTCGGGCTCGATGGTCTCGTCGCTCGTCGAGGCGCAGCGCGCCGCCGCCGACTTCCTGCGCAACGTGATGACGCCGCGCGACCGCGCCTTCGCCGTCTCGTTCGCCGACAAGCCGGTGCTCCTGATGCCGCCGACCGACGACACCGAAGGGGTGATCGCCACGCTCCACGGTCTCCAGGCCGCCGGCTACACCTCGCTCCACGACGCGCTGGTCACCAGCCTCTACTACTTCCGCGGCGTGCGCGGGCAGCGGGCGCTGGTGCTGCTCTCCGACGGCGACGACACGGCGAGCCACACGCCCTTCCGCGAGGCGCTCGAGTACGCGCGCCGGAGCGGCGTCGCCGTCTACACGATCGGCCTCGCGGTCTCGCCGCTCTCGGCCGACATCCGCAGGAAGCTCTCGATGCTCTCGAACGAGACCGGTGGCCGCGCCTTCTTCGTCGAGAAGGCCGGCCAGCTCGTCGGGGTCTACGAGCAGATCGAGAAGGAGCTGCGGAGCCGGTATTACCTCGCGTATACGCCGAGCGGGGCCGCCGGCGGGGGCGGGTTCAGGCCGGTCGAGGTGAAGGTCAAGAATGGGCTCAAGGCGCGGACGATTCGGGGGTATTACCCTTAAGACGGCTCCGTTTCCTTACTTCGAGCGGCTGAGGTCGGGCGAGGTGTTGGTTCACTGGCCAGCGGCGTCGGGGGGCAGCTATAGTCGCAGCGATACGGCACCCGATCGGCCTCTACATGAAGTTCTCGACCCCATTCTCTACCTGCCTCTTTCTCGCCGCCGCGCTGGCAGCCGCTCCCGCCTCGATACCGGCGGCCGAGCAGGAGGAGGCGCTGCCGAATCGCTTCCGGTTCGAGCGCGCCAATCGGACGTACCGCGACGTCGCTCCCGAGCTGGCGACGTTCGAGCAGGGGGACCTCGCCGTCCGCTTCGGCTCGCCGCGCAACGCGCTGACCTTGCGTGACCACCTGCTGCGGCTCGAGCCGGGCGCGGGCGGCAGCCATGCCGCCGAGCTGACGGTCGAGGTCGAAGGGGAGGGGTGGCTGGTGGCGGACGTGACGATCGGCACGCTGACGCGGCGGCTGGAGGACGAGGTGCGGGTGCCGCGGCAGAAGAAGACGCTCGAGGGGAGGGCGCGACTGGCGCGGGTCGAGGGGGGCTACCGCATCACGCCGGAGCAGCTCCCGCGACGCGTCGAGGTGGCGGTGCGCAGCGGCGTCGGCGGCCGGCTCCTCGCGCTGTGCGACTCCATGGCGCGGCTGCCGGGCCTCGCGCTCGACTGCTCGGGCGTCGAGCAGGCGGTGACGACCCTCGTCGTCGAGCTGCCGGACGCGGGGGAGAGCTACCTCCTCCCCGCCGAGGCCCTGACCCGCGACGAGCGCCGGGTGCTCGACGACTACCTGGAGCGCTCGGCGAAGTAGGGCTAGCCGCCCCCTGCATGCGCTACGCGCCGCTCACGAGGCTCCTGCTCCTCGCCATCGGCGGCGTCTTCCTCGTCGAGATGGCGCTCGGGGGGTCGACGAACCCCGAGGTGCTCCTCCGCCTGGGCGCCAACCACGCCGAGCTGGTGCTCGGGCAGGGACAGTGGTGGCGCCTCGTGGCCAGCACCTTCCTCCACATCGGGTTCATGCACCTGCTGCTCAACGGCTGGGCGCTCTTCCAGCTCGGGCCGCTGGTCGAGGCCTGGCTCGGATGGGTGCGGCTGCTCATCATCTACTTCGTGAGCGGCGTCGCCGGCTCGCTCGCCAGCGTTCTCTGGACCAAGAGCCTGTCGGCCGGCGCCTCGGGCGCCATCTTCGGCATCCTCGGGGCGCTCATCGCTTTCCTGGTGCGCCGCCACGACCGGCTGCGCCCGGAGGCGCGCTCACTCCTCGGCCAGTTCCTGCTCTGGGCGGTGATCAACGTCATCTTCGGCTTCACCAGCCCGGGCATCGACAACGCCGCCCACCTGGGCGGCTTCGCGGCCGGGCTGGCGCTGGGGGCGGTGATGGGCGAGCGGACGGCGTAAGTATCTGATATCATGTCGTGTTCGGAACCGTCGCGGGGCTCGCCTGCGGCGGGCCACGTCAACCCTAGGAGCCCGTCGCGCTGGTCGCGCGACGGAAGGCGCTCCTAGGATCTGTTGGAGACGGCGCGAAGGCTTTCGCGCCTAGGAGTCACCGCATGGCCACACGGCGCGCACGCAACCGCCTGTTCTACTTCACGGTCGAGGACGAGAGCATCCTCGCCGAGAGCTTCGCCCAGCTCGAGAAGGACGTCTATGCCATCACCTACAAGGTCGCCGGCACCGAGGACGTCTTCGTCACCACCGCCGAGACCAAGGACGCGATGGACCGCAACGACATCCCCTACAACCTCCTGGCCGAGGAGGACGGCAACCGCATCTCGCTCTTCCACTCGCCGCTGTCGCGCGAGGAGCTGTCGGACTACGAGGACGAGGTCAAAGCGCTGGCGCTCGCCTGCCGCGCCATCGCCCTCGCCTGCGTCGGCGTCAACGGCGAGAGCAACCTGGGCTTCGACCTCTCGAACGGCTCCAAGCACTACACCTACTTCACCGCTCCCGCCGGGCACACCTTCATCTGGCGTCTCTTCCGCGAGCGCGACGAGGCAGTCGACTTCCTGTCGAAGCTCACTGCCGGCGAGAAGAAGGCGATCGAGTGGGCGGAGGCGATCCCGCTCGGC
Organism: Thermoanaerobaculia bacterium; assembly: GCA_044866775.1. Taxonomy (GTDB): domain Bacteria; phylum Acidobacteriota; class Thermoanaerobaculia; order Multivoradales; family UBA5704; genus DASUNQ01. The sequence continues at coordinate 9,257 of JBIOUG010000035.1, forward strand.
ACGGCGAAAGAGCTCAAGTCTCCGCATTGAGGTTGATCCGGGGGAGGGACGCCTCCGATAGGCTTGCCACGATGCAGAGTCTCTCCCTCTTCGAGGTCACCTACTCGGTCTCCGAGCTGTGCGCGGAGGTCAAGGAGGTGGTGGCCACGGCCTTCCCGTCGGTGTGGGTCGTCGGGGAGGTGCAGCGGGTCAACGCCAGCTCGCGCGGCCACCTCTACTTCGAGTTGGTGGAGAAGGGGGAGCGCGACGAGATCGTCGGCAAGCTCGAGGCGGTCCTCTGGAAGACCGACCACCAGCGGGTGGCGCGCCTGCTCGCCGCCTCCGGCCAGCGGCTGGCCGACGGCCTGCAGGTGCGCTGCCGCGGCAACTTCGACTTCTTCGCCGCCGGCGGGCGGCTGCAGCTCTGCGTCCGCGAGGTGGACCCGGCGTTCACGCTCGGGCAGCTCGAGCGGCGGCGCCGCGAGACGCTGGCGGCGCTGACCGCGGCCGGGCTCCACGAGAGGAACCGCGCGCTGCCGCTCGCTGAGCTGCCGCTGCGCATCGCCCTCGTCACCTCGGCCGGCAGCGCCGCCTATCACGACTTCCTCTCCGGCCTCGCCGAGAGCGGCTACGGCTTCCGGGTGCTCTTCGTCCACGCCGCGGTGCAGGGGCGGGAGGCGGAGCGCGAGGTGGTCTCGGCGCTCGCCGCGCTGGCCGGGTCTGGCGTCGATTGCGCTGTCCTGGTGCGCGGCGGCGGCTCGCGCGCCGATCTCGCGGCCTTCGACAGCCGGTCGATCGCCGAGGCGGTGGCGCGGGCGCCGTTCCCGGTCCTGACCGGGCTCGGGCACGAGATCGACCAGGCGATCGCCGATCTCGTGGCGCACACGACGTTGAAGACCCCCACCAAGGTCGCCGAGTTCCTGGTCGAGCGGGTGGCGCGCGGCGAGCTGGCGCTCGTCCAGCTCCAGCGGCGGCTGCTGCGCGAGGCCCTCGAGCCGCTGCGCGCGCGGCGCGCGGCGATCGGCCGCGCCGAGCGCGGGGTGCAGCTCGCCCGCATGCGCCTGGCCACCCGCGGCGCGCGCCTGGCGGAGATCGCGCGCGGCCTGGCGCGTCTGGGGCGTGGCGGCGTGCGCGACGCCGGCCGGCGCCGCGAGGCGCTCTCGGGCCGCCTGGCGGAGCTCGCGCCCCGGCGCCTCGCGCGGGCGGCGGCGGCGCGGGCGCTCGCCGGCCGCCGCCTCGCCGCCGGCGCGCGGGCGCGGCTGCGCGAGGCGGGAAGGCGGATCGAAGGGCACGCGCGGCTGTGCGCCGAGCTGGGTCCGGAGCGCACGCTGGCGCGCGGCTTCAGCATCACGCGGACCGAGCAGGGCGCCCTCGTGCGCGACGCCGGTCAGGTGGCGGCGGGGGAGGCGCTGCTGACGCGGCTCGCCGCCGGAACGGTCAGGAGCCGAGTGGAGGAAGGATGAGCGAGCCGACGAACCCCACCGCCGGACCCACTCCTGACGGCCCGACGTTCCGCGAGGCGATGGAGGAGCTGGAGGCGATCCTGGCGCGGATCGAGGGCGAGGAGATCGACGTCGACCGCCTGGCCGAGGAGCTGCGGCGCGCCGCTGTGCTGCTCGAGATCTGCCGCGGCAAGATCCGCCGCGCCGAGGTCGAGGTGACGCAGATCGTGCAGGGGCTGGAAGAGAAGGGGTAAAGAGTTGGAAGGGGCCGTCGGCTCGAGGCGGCCATTGAGGCTCGGGGACGGCGGAGCCGCTTCCGTCTTTACTATGGGAGAGGGGGACCTGACAGCTGGGCCTAGAAAGCAGTCGTATCGGCCTGGCTCGCCATCGTCCCCGCCGGGTTGGTGTAGCTGCGCGTGGCGCCGGTTGCGGTGTCGGTCACCGTGACGGTGTACTCGACGTCCGAGAGCGCGCCGAAGAAGACCCAGAAGTGGCCGTTGAGGGCGCGGCCGTCGAGCACCTTGACCATCAGCTCGAGGTTGTCCGGGCCGAAGAACCAGAAGGCGCCGGTGTCGTCGGTGAGCGGCACCGCCTGCCCGGCGCCGGCTTCGCCTCCCGGCAGCTCCCAGGCGACCTCCACCCGGAAGCGCTCGTCGTGCAGGCAGAGGTCGGCGTCGCCGCCGCAGGCGGTCTCGAGACGCTGGCCGAAGCGCCCGAAGCCCTGACTCGTCCGGCGCCAGATCGCCAGCCATTCGCCCGCGCCGCCGCGCACGACCTCGTCGATCATCTGCGCCCCCGGGAGCTCGCTCCCGAGCGCGATGGGGCTACCCTCCGGCGCGCCGTCCGGCGCGAACAGCCCGACCACCGCTTCGGCGTCGACGTCCTCGGGGCCGAGGCCGGTGCGGTTCCAGGCGACGAGAAACCGGCCGCTCGCCTCCATCTCCACGTCGACCGCGATCGCGTTGCCCTGCGCCGGCCGGTCGACGAGGAAGACGTCGCCGAGCGGCTCGCCGTCGGGCCCGGCGCGTCGCGCCACCACCCACTGCTCGTAGGAGGTGCCGACCGGCGGGCGGTCGATGTGGGTCCAGACGGCGACGAACCCGCCGGCGCCGTCGGCGGCCACGAAGGGTTCCCAGGCGGCGGGCAGCGAGGTCAGGAGGAGCGCGGGGCCGAGCGGCGCTCCGGCGCCGTCGTAGCGGCGCGCGAAGACCCCGCCGCCGAGCTCCATGAAGGCCACGACGAAGCCGCCGCCCGGGAGCGGCGCCACCGCGCCGCCGAGGAGAGCCACGTCGATGACGCGGGGCCTGACGAGGATCGGCGGCTCGAGCGGCTCGCCTTGGGCATCGAAGCGGCGTGCGAAGAGGCCGGCGCTGCCGTGCCACGTCGCCACGAAGCCGCCGCTGGCGAGCGCGGCCGCCCCTTCGGGCCAGCCGAAGGTCGCCGGCGTGTTGACCAGGATCTCCGGGCCGGTGGGAATGCCTCCGGCATCGAGCAACCGGGCCGCGATCTCCCCCGGTTCGGGAGCTGCGGCGGGGGCGCGCGCCGCCGCGCCCGCGGGGCTGGAGAGGGTCTCGGTGACCCATACGACCAGGTAGCCGCCGCCGGCGAGCGCCACGAGCCGCTGCGGGGTCTGGATGCCGTCGGTCCGGAGGTTGACCTGGCGCGTCGGGCCGGAGGCGCCGTTCGGGTCGTAGCGGCGCACGAAGACGTCCAGGTCCACCGGTCCGCCGTCGCCCGGGAAGGGCGGCAGCCCGCCGTCGGCGACGAGGTACCCGCCGTCGGGCGTCACGGCGAGCACGTTCGCCTCGGGCAGCGGGATCGCCGGACCCACCGGCTGCAGTCGGGCGCCTGCGGCGCAGGGCGCGGCGAGGAGGCAAAGGACGGCGAAGGCTCGGATGCGCATCATCGGCTCCACGCTCCGGGCGTCGGGGTCCGCCACAGGCGAAGGACGCGGGCGAAGGCACGTTGGACGACTCTCGGGAGAGCCTCTCCTTCGTGAGTAGGGCTATGAGGTTATAGCATAAGCCGTCGTTTCGGGAGCGACCGCCGCTAGAATCCGGTCAAGCCGCATGGTCACCGCGCTGTTCGTCGTCTTCGCCCTGCTCTCCGCGGCCGGTGCCTACCTCGCGCTGCGGCAGGCGCGCGGCCACGGCGCCGCAGCCGCCGGTGCGGCGGCGGTGCTCGCCTTCTTCGCCGTCCTCTTCTGGTGGATCGACGGCCTGCTGCGCGCCGGCGGCGTCACCCCGGGAGCGCCGTGAGGCCGCCGTCGCGATGAGCTTCGACCCGGCCTCCCTCGACGAGGCGCCGCAGTACGACCTCGAGCCGCGCGTCACCGTCGCCGCCTACAGCACGCCCTGGGAGGCACAGCTCCGCCGGGGGCTGCTCGAAGCGGCCGGCATCGAGGCGAGCCTCGCCGACGAGCACACCATCCGGCTGGCCTGGATGTTCTCCTACGCGGTCGGCGGCGTGAAGCTCCAGGTGCGACCGCGGGACATGAAGGCCGCGGCGGAGGTCCTGGCGCAGCCCGAGCCGCTGCCGGAGATCTATCTCGTCGAGGACGGCGAACGGATCGCCGTCCGCCGATGTCCGGCCTGCCGCTCGCCCGAGCTGGTCTACCGCCGCTGGTCGATCAAAGCCTTCGTCGGCTCCTGGCTGCTCCTCGGGTTCCCGCTGCCCGTCCTCTGGCCGCGCTGGAGCTGCCGCGCCTGCGGCACGGCGTGGAAGGAGGACGAGCTGGCGGACTGACCCCGCGGCCTACCTGCGGGCGCGCCGCACGCCCTTCTCCGCCTGCACGTCCTCCGGCTCCTCTTGCCACTCGACGCGCTCGAGCGCCTTCTCGCGCCGCTTGGCCTCGAGCCCTGCCCGCAGGGTAGGCTTGCCCGGGCGTCGCGACGCCGGAGGAAGTGGGATGAAGATGAAGGGCCGGCTGCTGGTCGTCGTCCTGCTCCTCGTCGCCGGCGCCGGCGGCGCCTGGGCGTGGTACGCCGCGACGCGCGACGACGACCGGCTGGTCCTCTCGGGCTCGCTCGAGGCGCGCACGGCCGAGGTCGGATCGCTGGTCGGCGGCCGGGTGGAACGTGTCTACGTGCGCGAGGGGGAGCGGGTGGCGGCCGGCCAGCCGCTGGTCCGCTTCGAGTCCGACCTGCGCGACCTCGAGATCGCCGAGCAGCGGGCGCGGGTCGCCGAGGCCGGCGCCAACCTCGCCCGCATCGAGCACGGACCGCGCCGCGAAGAGCTCGAGCGGGCGCGGATCGAGTGGCGCGCCGCCGAGACCGATCGCCGCCGCTTCGCCAAGCTGTGGGAGGAAGGGGTCGTGCCGCGCCGCGACTACGACGCCGCCCAGGTCCGCGAGGCGACGGCGCGCCAGACCCTGCGCGAGGCCGAGCGCGGCGGCCGCGCCGAAGACGTCGCGGCGGCGCGGGCGGCGCTGGCGCGCGAGGAGGGGCGGCTCGCCTTCCTCGAGCGGCAGCGGCAGGAGACGGTGGTCACCGCGCCGGCGGCCGGCGTCGTCGAGGTCCTCGACCTCCGCCCCGGCGACCTGGTCGCCGCCAACCGCCCGGTCGCCACCCTCCTCGAGCCGGGGCAGCTCTGGGTGCGCGTCTACGTCCCCGAGCCCGACCTCGGGCGGGTGCGCGTCGGCCAGCCGGTGGCGATCGTCGTCGACAGCTTCCCGGAGCGCCGCTTCCGCGGCCGCATCGTCGAGATCCGCGACCAGGCCGAGTACACGCCGCGCAACGTCCAGACCCTGGAACAGCGCGCCGACCAGGTCTTCGGCGTCAAGGTGGAGGTCGAGCCGGCGCCCGAGCTCAAGGCGGGGATGGCGGCGCTGGTCGAGCTGGAGCCGCCGCCGGAGGAGGGCAAGTGAGCGTCGCCGGCGCGCCCGCGGCGGCGCCCCCCGCATCCCCCCCGTCTGGCACCGGCTTCGGCATCGAGGCCGAGGGGATCACGCGCGACTTCGGCAAGGTCCGCGCCCTCGACAACGTCTCCCTGCGCGTGCCGCGCGGCGAGATCTACGGTCTCTTGGGGCCGAACGGCTCCGGCAAGTCGACCCTGATCCGCATCCTCTGCGGCCTCCTCGCGCCGACCGCCGGGCGCGGCACCGTCGACGGCCTCGACGTCGTCAGCCACGGCGAGGAGGTGCGGGCGCGCATCGGCTACGTGCCGCAGCGCTTTTCGCTCTACGAGGACCTCTCGGTGACCGAGAACCTCGATTTCTTCGCCTCGGTCTACGGCCTCACGGGCGAGGTGGCGCGCGAGCGGCGCGCCTGGGTGGTCGAGATGGCCGGCATCGGCCCCTATCTCGACCGCCTGGCCGGCCAGCTCTCCGGCGGCTGGAAGCAGCGCCTGTCGCTCGCCGCCGCGGTCATGCACCGGCCGCGCGTCCTGTTCCTCGACGAGCCCACCGCGGGCATCGACCCGGTCGCCCGCCGCGAGCTCTGGAACCTCCTCTTCGACCTCGCCGCCGAGGGCGTAACCCTCCTCGTCACCACCCATTACATGGACGAGGCCGAGCGCTGCGGCACGGTGGCCTACCTCTACATGTCGCGCATGCTGGTCGAGGGGCGGCCGGACGAGCTGACCCAGCTCCCCGAGGTGACGCCGCCCGGCACGCGCCGCATCGAGGCCGAGTGCGACCGCGGCGCCGCCGCCGTCATGGGGCGGGCGCGGGCGCTGCCCTACGTGCGCGAGGTGACGATCTTTGGCAACGCCCTCCACCTGCTGGTCGACGCCGCGGTGCCGGACGAGCGGATCGAGCGCGACCTCGAGGCCGAAGGGCGCGCCGACGTGCGGGTGCGGCCGATCGAGGCCAGCCTCGAGGACGTCTTCGTGCGCCTGACGGCGCTGCAGGGGGACGGCCGGGCGAGCGGCACCGTCCGGCCGGCGGCAGGAGGCGCGCGATGAGGGGTTTCCGCGCGGTGCTGCGCAAGGAGTGGCTGCAGATGGTGCGCGACCGCGGCACCCTGCGCTTCGCCTTGGCGCTGCCGGTCTTCCAGCTCATCCTCTTCGGCCTGATCGACACCAACGTGCGCGACGTGCCGACCGCCGTCTTCGACCAGAGCCGCAGCGAGGAGAGCCGCGAGCTGATCGCGAGCTTCGCGGGCACGAGCCTCTTCGCGGTCACGAGCTACGTGCCGTCGCGCGCCGCGCTGCGCGAGGCGATCGTCTCCGGCCAGGCGTCGGTCGGGATCGAGGTGCCGCCCGACTTCGCGCGCGAGCGGCTCTACGGCCGCAACGCCCAGGTGCTAGTGCTGATCGACGGCTCGGACTCGAGCCTCTCCTCGCAGACCTTGGCCGCCGCCAACGGTCTCGCCCTCTCGCGCTCGCTCTCCGAGCTGGCGCGCGAGCAGGGCGTCGAGGAGCTGCCGATCGAGGCCCGCCCGCAGCTCCTTTTCAACCCCGACTCGCGGAGCGCGAACCTCCTGATCCCGGGGCTCATCGCCATCATCTTGAGCTTCTCGGGCACCCTGCTCTCGGCCTTCGGCATCGTCCGCGAGCGCGAGCGCGGCACGCTCGAGCAGCTCATGGTCACCCCGGCCTCGCCGATCGCCGTGGTGATCGGCAAGCTCCTCCCCTACCTCGCCCTCTCCTTCGTCCAGCTCCTCCTGGTGCTGGTGCTCATGGTCACCGTCTTCCGCGTGCCGATGCACGGCAGCGTGCCGCTCCTCCTCGCGCTCGCCGTCCTCTACCTCTTCGCCCTCCTCGCCCTCGGCCTCCTCATCTCGTCGCGGGCGAAGACCCAGATGGAGGCGATGCAGATCGCGCAGATGATCCTGCTCCCCTCGATCATGCTCTCCGGCTACATCTTCCCTCTGCCGTCGCTGCCGGTGGCGCTCCAGGCGATCGCGCAGATCCTCCCGGCCACCCATTTCATCGCCATCTCGCGCGGCATCGTCATCCGCGGCGCCGGCTTCTGGGACCTCTGGCAGCACACCGCCGCCCTGCTGGCCATCGCCGCTGTCCTCGTGGCGGGGAGCGCGCGGGCGTTCCGGAAGACGATCGGGTAGGAGTAGATTCCCGCGACCTGATCGCGGCTGAACGCTACGTCGTTCGAATCCTGCCCGTCCGGAACGCGCTCGGCAAATTCTTGCGCGGCCCGCGGGGAGCGCGGTGCGCCCTGTCAATCCTCCTTCGCGTACACCAGCAGGTTCGGCGAGCCGCCCCCCGCGTCGCGCACGCGGTCGCGGGTGGCGCTGTCGAGTACACAGCGCTTGACCGCGGCCGGGTCGGCTTCCGGATGGCGCTCGCGGCAGAGGGCGGCGACGCCGGCCGCGTGGGGCGAGGCCATGGAGGTGCCGGAGAAGGTGGTGGAGCCGCCGCCCCTGCGGGCCGAGGTGATCGCCTCGCCGGGCGCGAAGACGGCGACGCACCGGCCGGTGTTGGAGAAGGAGGCGCGGCGGTCGGCCGAGGTGGTGGCGCCCGTGCCGATCGCCTGGGCCACGCGCGCCGGCGAGCCGCCGCAGGCGTTGGCGTCGTCGTTGCCGGCGGCCACCGCATAGGCCACGCCGGCCGCGAGCGAGCGGCAGACCGCCGCGTCGAGGGCCGGCGCCGGGTCGCCGCCCAGGGACAGGTTGGCCACCGCCGGCCAGCCGTTCTCCTGCGCGTGCCGCGTCACCCAGTCGATGCCCTCGATGACCTCCGAGTCGGTGCCGCTGCCGTTGTCGCCGAGCACCTTGACGGCGTGCAGCACGACCTCCTTGGCGACCCCGAACTCGCGCCCGCCGACGGTGCCGGCGACGTGGGTGCCGTGGCCGTGGCCGTCGGTCGGATCGCCGCCGGTGACGGCGTTGAACCCGTCGCCCAGCCGCCCAGTGAACTCGCGGTGATTGACGTCGATCCCGGTGTCGATGACGTAGGCGTGGACGCCGTCGCCGGTCGCTCCCGGCTCGTAGCGGCCGTCGAGCGGCAGGCTCCGCTGGTCGATGCGGTCGAGGCCCCAGGTCGCCCGCTCCGCCGCCGGCCGGGGCTCGACGCGCTTGACCCCGTCCATCTGCACGAAGGCCACGCGCGGGTTGGCGGCCACCCGCGAAGCGGTCAGGGCGTCCATGGTGCCGACGAACCCCTGGACGGCGGGGAAGGCGGTCACCTCGCGCGCCCCCATCTCGGCGGCGGCGGCCGCCATGTCCTGGCCGGGCTGCAAGCCGGCTTCGGGTTTGAGTACGACGATGTAGCGCTCACGCACCGGATGCTCGACCCGCACCACGCCCCTGAGCTGCGGCGGGTTGGCGCAGTCGTAGGGGTCTAAGTTGGCGGAGCCACAGGCGGTGGCGAGGACGAGGACGAGGAGGGCGAGGACCGCGAGCGGCGCGCGCATGGTTGACCTCCTTGCGCAGTAACGAGCCTGTTATCCTATCCGTCTTTACCGGCTCCGTCTCGCGCTGAAACATGTCCCCCCGCCCGGGCGTACCATGGGTCGGAGGGTCTCCCCACCCGACCGAGGAGGACGACGTGAAGAGCCTATGGTGTCTCGTGCTGTTGGCGGTCTGCCTGGCCGCCTCCGGCTGCTCCGGCGACGACGCGCAGGCCCGCGAGGCGGGGGCGGTCGCGGACAAGGCCGACAAGGACAAGGACGGCAAGGACGGCGAGAAGAAGGCGCCGGAGGCGGTGCCGGTCGAGGTGGCCACCCTCTCCCGCGGCCCGATCGAGGCCGTCCTCCGCTACACCACGCACCTCGAGGCGGAGGAGGAGGTGGCGGTCCTCGCCCAGGCCGCCCGCCAGGTGCGCCAGCTCTTCGTCGAGGAAGGGCAGCGGGTGGGGAAGGGGCAGGTGCTCCTGCGGCTGCAGGACGAGGAGCAGCGCACCGCCCTCGCCAAGGTCGAGGGCCAGCTCGCCAAGGCGCGCCGCGAGCACGAGCGGCAGAAGAAGCTCTTCGCGAACCAGCTCATCGCCGAGCAGGCGTTCAACGAGTCCACCTACGAGCTCGAGCAGCTCGAGCTGGCGCACGACGAGGCGCGGCGGGCGCTCTCCTACACCGAAGTGCGGGCGCCGATCGCCGGCACCGTCACCCGCCGCCTGGTCGGGGTGGGCGACCACATCAACGTCAACCAGGAGCTGTTCCAGATCGTCGACTTCGACTCGATCGTCGCCCGCGTCCACGTGCCGGAGAAGGAGCTGGTGCGCATGGCGCCGGGCCAGCCGGTGCGGATCGTGGCGCCGGCCTTGGGCGGGCGCGAGTTCGCCGGCCGCGTGCAGCGCCTGTCGCCGGTCGTCGATCCCCAGTCCGGCACCATCAAGGTGACGGTCGACGTGCCGCACCAGGAGGGGCTGCGCCCCGGGATGTACGTCGACGTCGCGCTGGTGACGGCGGTCCACTCGGAAGCGCTCCTGGTGCCCAAGCGGGCGCTCGTCTACGACGCCGATCAGGTCTTCGTCTTCCGCCTGAAGCCCGACGGCAAGCACGTCCAGCGGCTGCGCCTGGTGCCGCGGCTCGAGGACCGCGCCCACGTCGAGCCGGCCGGCGGCCTCGCGCCGGGCGACCGCATCGTCGTGGCCGGGCAGGCCGGGCTCAAGGACGGCGCCTTGGTGCGCATGGCGGGGAAGAAAGCTTGAGCGAGCCCCGCGAGCCCTCCGTGTCGCTGCCGCGGCCCGAGCGGCGCGGCTTTGCCGCCTTCGTCACCGCGCGGCCGGTGGCGGTGTCGATGATCTTCCTCGCCGCCGTCGTCTTCGGCTGGTTCTCCTACCAGCGGCTGCCGGTCACCCTGATGCCGGAGCTGTCGTACCCGACGATCACCGTCCGCACCGAGTATCCCGGCGCCGCCCCCGAGGAGGTCGAGAACGACGTCAGCCGGCCGATCGAGGAGGCGCTCGGCGTGGTGAGCGGCCTGCGGCGGATCAGCAGCGTCTCGCGCGCCGGGGTGTCGGACGTGGTGCTCGAGTTCTCGTGGGACAGCGACGTCTCCGAGGCCACCCAGGACACCCTGGAGAAGCTCGACCTCGTCTTCCTCCCCGACGAGGCCGAGCGCCCGCTCATCCTCCACTACGACCCCTCCCTCGACCCGGTGCTCGAGCTCTCGCTCTCGGGGACCGGCGAGCGCTTCCGCGGCGAGGAGGGACTGCGGCGGCTGCGGCGGCTCGCCGAGCTCCAGGTCAAGCGCGCCCTCGAGCCGATCAAGGACGTGGCGGCGGTGCGGGTGCGCGGCGGCTTGGAGGAGGAGATCCACGTCCTCCTCTCCGAGGACGCGCTGCGCCGCACCGGGCTCTCCATCCAGGCGGTCATCGAGCGGCTGCGGCAGGAGAACATCAACGTCGCCGGCGGCACGATCAAGGAGGGGCGCACCGAGTACATGGTGCGCACGCTCAACGAGTACCAGGACCTGCGCGAGATCGGCGAGACCGTGGTCGCCAGCCGCGAGGGGCGCGACGTGCGGGTCCAGGACCTGGGACGGGTGGTGCGCGCGCACAAGGAGCGCGAGATGCTCACCCGCACCGACGGCGGCGAGAGCGTCCAGATCGACGTCTTCAAGGAGGCCGACGCCAACATCGTGGCGGTGGCCGCGCGGGTGCGGGCGGCGCTCGGCGAGGCGAAGGACGGCGAAGGCGACGCGGGGACGCCGTCAGGCGGCGCCCAGGGCGGTCGCGGCGGCTCCGGCGGGCGGACCGAGCCGGTGGGGCTGGCCGGCAAGCTCCTGCGCGAGGAGGGCGCGCGCCTGCAGATGGTGGCCGACCGCTCGGTCTTCATCCAGGCCAGCATCGCCGAGCTGCGCGACAACTGCATCCTCGGCGGCTTCCTCGCCGTCCTGGTGCTCCTGCTCTTCCTCCGCGACTTCCGGGCGACGGCGATCGTCGCCGTCAACATCCCGATCGCCCTGCTGCTCTGCTTCGCGCCGCTCCACCTCGCCGGCGTCTCGCTCAACATCATGTCGCTCGGCGGCCTGGCGCTCGGCGTCGGCATGCTGGTCGACTGCTCGATCGTGGTGCTCGAGTCGATCTCGCGCTGCCGCGAGGAGGGGGACGGCATCGTTGCCGCGGCGGTCCGCGGCACCAACGAGGTGGGAGCGGCGGTCATCTCCTCGACCCTGACCTCGGTGGCCGTCTTCTTCCCGATGGTCTTCGTCGAGGGCATCGCCGGCCAGGCCTTCTCCGACCTCGGGCTCGCGGTCGTGGTGTCGCAGTTCGCGGCCCTCGGCGTGGCGCTCTTCCTGGTGCCGATGCTGGCGAGCCGCCGCGGCGTGGCGCTCGCCGATCCCGGCCTGCAGCGCGACGCCGGCCAGGCGCTGCTGCGCCGGCCGCTGGCGGCTTGGCAGGCGTTTCGGGGAGACCTCCGGCGCCTCAAGATTTGGATGCCGATCCGGCTCCTGCGTTCGCTTCTTGCCCTACCTGCCCTTCTTTACCTGACCCTTCGTCTTTTCTTCGGTGCGTTCTTCGAGGTCCTCGGCCGCCTGATGCTCCTCCTGCTGGTCGGCGGCGCGAAGGTGTGGGGCTGGACCGCCGCCCCCGCCGCCCGCGGCGTCGTGCGCCTGCTCTCGCGCGGCGCCGAGCGGGCCACGATCGGCCGCGCCGGCCGCCTTCGCCGCGCCTACCCCGAGGCGGTGCGCTGGGGGCTGCGCCATCCGCTGCCGGTGATCGCCGTCACGGCTGCGATGATGGCCGCGACCTGGCTGCTGACGGCGCGCCTCGGCAGCGAGCTCCTCCCGGAAGTGCACCAGGGAGAGTTCACCTTCGAGGTGGCGCTGCCGGTCGGGACGCCGCTCGCGGAGACCGAGGCGGTGCTGGCGCCGGTCGAGCGGGCGCTGCTGGAAGAGCGCGAGCACCTGCGCTCGCTCATCCTCACCGTCGGCTTCGACCCCGCCAACGCGCAGCGCGCCGACGAGGGCGAGCACAGCGCCCGTTTCAAGATGCTGCTCGACAGCTCCGACCCGCGGCTCGAGGAGGCGGTGATCGCGCGCCTGCGCTCGCGCCTCGCCGAGATCCCGGACCTGCAGGCGCGGGTCGTGCGCCCCGTCCTCTTCAGCACCCGGACGCCGATCGAGGTCGAGGTGCGCGGCGACGACCTGCAGCGCCTGAAGACCCAGACCGAGCGGGTGCGCGAGGTGATGGCCGGGCTGCCCGAGCTGGCGGACGTCGAGGCGACGTTGAAGAGCGGCGCGCCCGAGGTGCAGATCGTCTACGACCGCGACCGGCTCGCCCGCTACGGCCTCGACCTGCGGCGGGTCGCCGAGCTGGTGCGCGACCAGGTCAAGGGCCGCGAGGCCAGCCGCTTCAATCAACAGGACCGGCGGGTGCCGATCGTCGTCCGGCTCGAGGAGGTCGACCGTGAGGCGGTCGAGGACGTGCGCGGGCTGGTGGCCAACCCCGAGGGCACGACGCCGATCCCGCTCGCGGCGGTGGCGGCCGTGTCGCTCGGCGAGGGGCCGAGCGAGGTGCGGCGGGTGGACAGCCAGCGCGTCGGCCTGGTGCGCGCCAACCTGGCCCCGGGGACCCTCGGCGCCGGCGGCAGCTCGCTCGGCGAGGCCGCCGCGGCGATCGAGCGCGCCCTCGCCAACCGCGTCGACTGGCCGGCCGACATGACCTTCGTCCTGGCCGGCCAGACCCAGGAGTGGGAGCGGAGCCGCGGCAGCCTCTGGCTGGCGCTCGGGCTGTCGGTCTTCCTCGTCTACGTCATCATGGCGGCGCAGTTCGAGTCGCTGCTCCACCCGCTGGTGATCCTGCTCACCATCCCGCTCGCCTTCTTCGGCACCATCGTGACCCTCTGGGTGCTGGGGATCAGCCTATCGGTCGTGGTCTTCCTCGGCATGATCATGCTCGCCGGCATCGTGGTCAACAACGCCATCGTGCTCGTCGACTACATCAACATCCTGCGCCGCCGCGGGCTGCCGCGCGACGAGGCGATCGTCACCGCCGGCCAGGTGCGGCTGCGGCCGATCCTGATGACCACCGCCACGACCGTCCTCGGCCTGCTGCCGATGGTCTTCGGCCTGGGCGACGGCGCCGAGATCCGCACCCCGATGGCGATCGCGGTGGTCAGCGGTCTGACGACCTCGACGGTGCTGACCCTGTTCATCATCCCGTCGATCTACGCCCTGGTCGACCGCATGCAGGCGCGGCTGCTGGGGCGGCCGGTCGAGGCCGAGACCGCCGCCGGCGCCCCGCCGCCGCCGCTGCCGGCCCTCCCCGGCGCCGAGGGCCTCGCCTCGTGAGGCGGTGGAGCGCATGAGGTCGCGCTGGGAGAGCGCGCTGCCGCGCCTCTCGCTCGACCGCCGCATCAGCGTCCTGGTGTTCGTCGCCAGCACGGTGGTGGTGGGGGTCGTCGCCACCCTCGGCATCCCGCTCGAGCTCATCCCCCGCGGCTTCAACAGCCCGCACCTCGGGGTCTTCGTCCCCTGGCGCGACGCGCCTCCCGAGGAGGTGCTGGAGAAGATCGTGCTGCCGCTCGAGGAGGAGCTGGCGACGGTGCGCGGGCTCGACCGCATCGACTCGGCCGCCACCAGCGGCTTCGGCCGCGCCTGGCTGCAGTTCAAGCCGGGCACCGACATGGACGTCGCCTACCGGGAGGTGCGCGACCGCGTGCAGCGGCTGCGCGTCCGTCTCCCCGACGACGCCGACCGCATCTTCATCCGCAAGGAGGACGAGAGCGGCATCCCGGTGTACGTCGTCGGCCTCGCCATCGATCCCGCGGTCACCGACCCCTGGAACCTGATCCAGAACGAGGTCGTGCTGCCGCTGCAGCGCCTGGACGGCGTAGCCTCGGTCGAGACCGACGGGCTCGAGGAGAAGGAGATCCTGATCGAGCTCGACCGCGACCGCACCGAGGCGTTGGGGCTCAACATCTACGAGCTGGGGCTCGAGCTCGGCGGCGACAACTTCACCCTCGCCTCGGGCAACGTGCGCTCGGGCGGCGACAAGCTGCTGCTGCGCTCGGTGGCGCGCTACCGCGACCTCGAGGAGCTGGGCAACCGGCCGGTGGGCCAAAAGCGCGAAGACCTTCGCGCCGGGCTCCAGACAGCGCGTCAAGGCTTTGGCGCCGGGCTCCAAGTGAATGGCCAGGCCTTTGGCGCTGGGCCCCAGGCAGAGCCCGTCGGCACGACGGCCCGCCTGCGCGACATCGCGACCATCAAATACGAAGAGCCCGAGCACAACTACCACGCGCGCGCGATGAGCAAGCCGGCGGTGGCCGTGGTCGTGCTCAAGGAGGGGGACGCCAATACGTTGGAGGTGGCGCAGGCGATCGAGCTCCAGATCGAGACCATGCGGCGCGACCCGCGCCTGCAGGACGTGCAGATCGTCCCCCTCTTCGACCAGGGCAAGGTGATCCGCGACTCGCTCAGCACGCTCGTCGACAGCGGCCTGATCGGCGGCGTGATCGCCGTCGCCGTCCTCTTCTTCTTCCTCCGCCGGCTGCGCATGACGCTGATCATCGCGCTGGCGATCCCGCTCTCCCTGGTGATCGCCCTGATCGCCATGTTCTTCGCCGGCGAGACTCTCAACATCATCTCGATCCTGGCGCTGATGATCTCGGTCGGCATGCTGGTCGACAACTCGATCGTCGTCGCCGAGAACGTCTACCGCCTCCACCTCGCCGGCGCGCCGCGGCGGCAGGCGTGCATCGACGGCGCGGCCGAGATCGCCCTCGCCATCACGCTCGCGACCCTGACCAGCGTCGCGGTCTTCCTGCCGGTGTCGCTGGTCGAGGGCGAGGGACAGTTCTTCCTGCTGCGGCTGTCGATCCCGATCTCGGTTTCGCTCCTCGCCTCGCTCGTGGTGGCGCTGGTCGCGATCCCGCTGGCGGTCTACATGACGCTGCCGAAGAACGGGGTCAAGCCCGCCGCGCATGCTGACGACAGTCATCCCGAGCGTGAGCGAGGGATCTGGGCGAGGGATGGTGGGGTGGCGCCGCAGGTGGTTTTGCGGGTTCGCGGCTCCTGGCGCCGTGTCGAGCACGTCCTCGAGTGGCTCTACGAGCGCACCTTCGGCTGGCTCAACCGCACCTACACGCGGCTCCTCGCCGTGGCTCTGGGCCGGCGGCTCGACGTCGTGCTGGCGCTCCTCGTGGTGCTCGTCGCCACCGGCGTCGCCGCGTCGCAGCGCGTCAAGGTCTCGCCGACCCAAGAGAGCGAGGCGCGCGGCTTCGGCATCGAGGTCGAGATGCCCGCCAACACCACCCTCCAGGAGGCCGAGGAGTGGTTCCTGCGCGCCGAGAAGACGATCGAGGGGCTCAAGGGCGAGCTGGGGCTCGAGGGGTGGTTCCTCTTCCACCGCGCCACCTTCGGCGAGCTCCAGGGATGGTTCACGCAGCCGCGCACCACCGACATCACGCCGCGCGAGGCGACCGAGCGGGTGATCGCGGCGCTGCCCGAGAAGCCGGGCTTCAAGTTCTACACCGGCGAGCAGCAGCAGGACCAGGAGAAGGAGAAGGGGGTCCACACGGTCACCCTCTTCGGCGAGAACGCCGAGGCGCTCGAGGAGGCGGCGCTGCAGGTCGAGGCGATCTTCGCGCAGGTGCCGGGCGTGCTCGGCGTCCGCCGCGCCGCCGACCGCCCGCCGAACGAGCTGGCGCTGGTGCTCGACCGGGCGCGCGTCCAGCGCATGGGGGTCAACCCCGAGGTGGTGGCGGGGGTGGTCGGCTACGCGCTGCGCGGCCAGGCGCTGCCGCGCTACCACCGCGACGGGCGCGAGGTGCCGGTGCGGGTGCGCTTCGAGGAGGAGGACCGCGAGAGCCTCTCCGACCTCGCGAGCTTCGAGGTGCCCGCCGGGCCGCACGGGGCGGTGAGCCTGGCGTCGCTCACCGACGTCCGCTTCCTGCCCACCACCCGCCGCATCCAGCGCGAAAACCAGCGCGTCGCGCGGCCGGTGACGGTCGAGCTGAAGGAAGGGGAGGAGGAAGCCGCCAAGGGACGCCTCGCGGCGCTCGCGGCCGAGCTCGACCTGCCGGAAGGAATCTCGCTCGGCGCCGGCGCCGAGGCGCCGGGGATGGACGAGGACTTGAAGGGCATGCTGTTCGCGGGCCTGCTCTCGATCGTCTTCGTCTACCTGCTGATGGGTTTCCTCTTCGAGAGCTTCATCCTGCCGCTATCGATCGTCCTCACCATCCCGCTCGCCTCGATCGGCGTCGTCTGGATGCACGTCCTGACCGGCTTGAACCTCGACATCCTCGGCTTCGTCGGCGCGGTGCTGCTGATCGGCGTCGTGGTCAACAACGGCATCGTGCTGATCGACTGCGCGATCCGTCTGCGCGAGGAGGGACACGACCGGCGCGAGGCGCTGCTCCTCGCCACCGAGCGCCGCTTCCGCCCGATCATGATGACCGCGCTGACCACGATCGGCGGCATGATCCCGCTCACCTTCGGCGGCGAGACCTCGATCGGCCTCTCCTACACCAGCTTCGGCTTCACCCTGATCGGCGGCATGACCACCGCGACCCTCCTCACCCTGCTCGTGGTGCCGATCTTCTACACCCTCTTCGACGACGCCCGCACCGCCGTGACGGCGGCGCTGCGACGAGGCACCCGGCGGCGGAAGCCCGCGGCCGCGCCCGCGGCCACGTAGCGCCCGGGCCCCGTCCCGGGCGTTTTCGGTAAAACACCGCACTTGGTGGGGGGAAGTCGTGCCCTGGCGCCTCCCTCGGCGGACCAGCGCAGAATTCAAGCGGTGATCAGGAGGTGCTGCCGTGGTCAAGGGAATCGAAGAAGCCGTCGCCGCCCTCAAGCGCGACCCCGACCAGCCGGTGACGGCTGAGATCGACGGCCTCGTCGTCGAGTTGCGCCGCAAGGGAGGGGCTCGGTAGACGAAGCCGGCCAAGCGAACGAGCGCCGGACGGCGGATGATGTCTTCCGCGAAGTCGGACCCTGGCAAGGTGAGACCTGCGAGGAGATCACCGAGCTACTCCACGAGTCCCAAACGGAGGGCCGCTCAGAGGACCTCGACACGGCGCAGCGCCTCCGGCTCCTCGAACAGTCGATCCTTCGCCAACGCGAGCGAGAGCGCAGGCGGCCCGAGCTCACGGAGAGGCGGGAAGGCGAAGGCCGCGGCTGGACACGCGAGGAGCTCTACGAGCGTGGCAGCTCTCGTTGACACGAACCTGCTTGTCTATCGCTTCGATCCCCGCTTCCCAGAGAAGCAAGCTGTGGCCGAGGAGCTTTTGCTCAGGGGGTCGCGAGCCGGACTCTACGCCTCCCGCACCAAGCTCTCCTCGAGTTCTACACCGTCGTAACCCGCCCGCTCCCGGGCCGAGACCCGCTCCTCTCGCCGCAAGAAGCCCGGCGCGAGACAGAGGAACTCCTGAACGAGTTCACGGTGCTCTACCCAAGCGAGCGGTTGTCCGGACAGACGGAAACGAGTGGGTGCAGTCGTGCAGGCATAGAGCAACGCCGTGGCGGCCGGGAGAGATCGTCATAGCGGCGGTGTACAGTAGGGGAGCTGACCCATTCGCACGGAACGGAACGGCCCATGCTGACCCGCAGGGAGCTCCTCAAGGCGACTGCGCTCGCGGCGCTCGCGCCCGCCGCGTGCGCCCTGCCGCGCGCCCGCCGCCCCGACCGGACGCTCGTCAACGACGTCCACTCCGAGCTCAACCCCACCTGGGTCGAGAGTATCGAGTCGCCCGGGTCGGTCGAGGAGCTGCAGGAGCTGGTGCGCCACGTGCGGCGGGAGGGGAAGGCGCTGTCGATTGCCGGCAGCCGGCACGCGATGGGCGGGCAGCAGTTCGGCACCGACACGGTGCTGCTCGACGCACGCGGGCTGCGGCGCATCCTCTCGTTCGACCCCGACCGCGGTCACATCGAGGTGGAGGCGGGGATCGAGTGGCCGGACCTCGTCTCGGGGTACCTCGAGCTCCAGCGCGACTCCCCGCGCGTCTGGGGCATCGCCCAGAAGCAGACCGGCGCGGACCGGCTCACGATCGGCGGCAGCCTCGCCTCGAACGTCCACGGCCGCGGGCTGACGCTGCTGCCGCTGGTCCAGGACATCGAGTCGTTCGTGCTGGTCGACACCGCGGGCGAGCTGCGGCGCTGCAGCCGGACCGAGAACCCGGAGCTCTTCGCGCTCGCGATCGGCGGTTACGGCCTCTTCGGTCCGGTGGCCACGGTGACCCTGCGCCTGGCGCCGCGGCGCAAGCTCGAGCGGGTGGTCGAGGTGATCGGGCTCGAGGCGCTGATGCCGGCCTTCGCCGCGCGCATCGCCGACGGCTTCCTCTACGGCGACTTCCAGTTCGCGATCGACCCGGCCGCGCCGGACTTCCTGCGGCGCGGCGTCTTCTCCTGCTACCGGCCGGTCGATCCGGCGACGCCGATGCCGGCGAACCAGCGCGAGCTCTCGGGCGAGGACTGGGGCGAGCTGATCCGCCTCGCGCACGTCGACAAGGCCGCGGCCTTCGAGCGCTACGCAACCTACTACCTGGCGACCTCGGGGCAGCTCTACTGGTCGGACACCCACCAGATGAGCTGGTACCTCGAGGGCTACCACCGCCTGCTCGACCGCGCGCTCGGCGCTGCCGCCCCGGCCACCGAGGTGATCACCGAGATCTCCGTGCGGCGGCCGGACCTCGCCGGGTTCCTCGCCGAGGTCGCCGACGACTTCCGCCGCCGCGGCGTCGACGTCATCTACGGCACGATCCGCCTGATCGAGCGCGACGGCGAGACCTTCCTCCCATGGGCGCGCGAGAGCTGGGCGTGCACGATCTTCAACCTCCACACCGTCCACACGCCTGCAGGCCGCCGCCGCTCGGCCGACGCCTTCCGCGCGCTGATCGACGCCGCCATCCGGCGCGGCGGCACCTACTATCTGACCTACCACCGCCACGCCACGCGCCAGCAGGTCGAGGCCTGCTATCCGCGCTTCGCCGACTTCCTGCGCGCCAAGCTCGCGCACGACCCGGACGAGCGCTTCCAGAGCGACTGGTACCGCCACTACCGGCGGATGTTCGGCGACGCGCTGTGAGCCGAAGCGAGGTTCCGGTCCTGGTGATCGGCGGCGGGCCGGCCGGCCTCGCCACCTCGCGCGAGCTCGCCCGGCGCGGCGTCGAGCACCGGGTGCTCGAGCGTGGCGACCGCGTCGGGGCGAGCTGGGCGCGGCTCTACGACAGCCTGCGCCTGCACACCGGCAAGCACCTCTCGGCGCTGCCCGGGATGCCGTTCCCCGACTCGACGCCGCTCTTCCCGCGGCGCGACGAGTTCCTCGACTACCTGGAGCGGTACGCCCGCGAGTTCGACCTGCCGGTCGAGCTTGAGTCCAAGGCGGTCGCCGCCGAGCGGGGGGACGGCGGCTGGCAGGTGCGCACCGCGCGCGGCGACTGGGCGGCGCGCATCCTGGTCGTCGCGACCGGCATCATGGCGAACCCCTGGGTGCCCGACCTGCCCGGCCGCGGCGGCTACCGCGGCGAGGTGCTGCACAGCGTCGAGTACCGGCGGCCGGACCCCTTCCGCGGCCGGCGCGTGCTGGTAGTGGGCACCGGCAACTCGGCGGGCGAGATCGGCGCCGAGCTGGCGGCGGCCGGCGTCGAGGTGGCGCTCGCCGTGCGCTCGGGCGCGCCGGTCGTGCCGCTGGCCCTGCTCGGCGTGCCGATCCAGTACTGGGCGCTGCCGCTCGCCAAGCTCCCGGCGGGCGCGAGGCGGGGCGTCGTCCGCCTGATGGGCAAGCTCGGCGAGCTGGCCCGCGGGCCGGCGCCGCTGCCGCCGGGCGAGCCCGGCCCCTGCCCGGACGTGCCGCTCATCGGCTTCGGCCTGGCCGACGCGATCCGTGGCGGGCGCATCACGCTCCGCCCGGCGGTCGCCGGGTTCGGCGCCGAAACGGTGCGCTTCGCGGACGGCGGCGAGGAGCGCTTCGACGTCGTCCTCCTCGCCACCGGCTACCGCGCGGCGCTAGGGCTGCTGGGCGATCTCGTGCGGCGCGATACCTGCGGCTTCGCCGCGCGGAGCGATCGGATCACCAGCCGCGACCAGCGCGGGCTCTACTTCGTCGGCCAGAACTACGACACCCGCGGCGGGCTTTACAACATTAGGCTCGACTCGCGGACGGCGGCAAAGCGGATCGCCAGAGCGATTTAGAGGGGGCACCGTTTTCGCTCGGCGACTATCCTGGGCAGGGGGAGCGCCTGAGCTGGATCCGCCTTCCCTGCGTTGATCCGATCTCCCTCACCCCTGGCCCTTCTCCCACATGGGAGAGGGGAACACTACGGCGTGAAGGGCGAGGGATGAGGGGAAAGTAAGATGGCCTACCCTACGTGGTACTTCCCGAACGTGAACAGATACGCGGCCAGGATGCAGTGAAAGACGATCGGGATCGTGCCGCCGAGCCAGCGCTGGTCGGGATGCCGCGTCATGCGCAGGACGTAGCGGAGGGCCATTCCGCCCCAGTAGATGAAGCTGAAGCCGACCAGCCAGCGGCCGAGCGCCGGGCGCGGCTCGACGAAGAGGCCCGGGCCGGCCGAGAAGTCGAGGTTGATCGCCGTCATCAACGCGAGGATCAGGATCTGCGCCGGGAGCAGGTAGCGGTAGGGCATGAGACCCGAGTACCACTGGGGCATCGATGGCAGCCAGCGCGGGTGGAAGAGCACGACCACGATCTGGCCAACGACGCGCAGGAAGAAGAGCGCGGTGAAGAGCCACAGCCAGCGGGCATAGGAGGCAGGATCGGGCACAGGGCGCGCTCGGAGAAGGGCTTACGCGAGGATATCCGGGGAGGTGGCGGCCGGCCAAGCTCCGCCGGATCGGCGCCTCGAACGCCGCGCGCTCGCCGCGCCGTCCTCGCACCGTCTCCCGGCCCAGGTCCAGCAATCGACCCACGGCCGCCGCGCGGCGTCGCGGTGGTCGCCGTCGCCCAGCCCATGATGCTCGCCACCGATTACCTCCTCGCTGCGGTCGCCGCCGTGCTCGGCGCCCGTCTCTGGCGCGTCGGCGCGGGCCCCGGGCGGCGGTGGAGCGTCCGGCTCTGGGCCGCGGCCCTCTTCGCGACCGCCGTCGCGGCCGTGGCCGGGGGCAGTTGGCACGGCTTCCGGCCGTCGCTCGGCCCCACCGCCGCGACGGCGCTCTGGAAGTGCACGCTCGCCGCCGCCGGCGTCGCCAGCTTCTGCATGCTCGCCGCCACGCTTTACGCCACGCTGCGCCGGCCGTGGCGCACGGCGCTCGTCGCCGTCGCCGCGGCGAAGCTCCTCCTCTTCGCCGCGTGGATGGCCGTCCACGACCGCTTCGTCTGGGTGGTGCTCGACTACGGCACGGCGATGCTCGCCGTCCTCGCCCTGCACGGCTGGGCCGCCCTGCGCCGGCGCGACGCGGCGAGCCGCTGGATCATGGCGGGCGTGCTCATCGCGGCCGTCGCCGCCGCGATCCAGCAGAGCGGCATCGCGCTCCACCGCCACCTGAGCGCCAACGACCTCTACCACCTCGTCCAGACGGCGGCGGTCTGCTTCTTCTACCAAGGCGCGCGGTTCTTGGAGGATCGGGACTAGGGATACACGAACCGCACCTCGCGCTCGAGCTCCGGGGGCAGGCTCTTGTGCACCGGGCAGGTGAGGGCGGCGTTCTCGAGCTTCTTGCGCTGGTCGGCGGTCAAGCCGGCGGGCATCCAGATCGTGACCGGCACGGCGCCGACCCGCCGCGGGTCGCTCTGCATGTGCTTCTCGAGGCGGAAGGAGAGGCCGGAGAGGTCGATGCCCTCGCGCCTGGCCACGATGCCGATCAGGGTCAGCATGCACGAACCGAGGGCCGCGGCCAGCAGATCGGTCGGGGAGAAGGAGCTGCCGTCGCCCTGGTTGTCCTTGGGCGCGGCGGTGGTGAGCTGAGCGCCCGACGGGCCATGCGTCAGCTCGACCTTCAGGTTCCCAGCGTAGCAGCCGGTGATCTCGACGGACATCAGAGGCTCCTTAGCGACGGCGTTGCCCTCTCCCATGTGGGAGAGGGGCCAGGGGTGAGGGAGATCGGATCAACGCAGTAAAGGCGGAACCAGCTCCGACGCTCCCCAGGGTTGGACGATCGGCCTGACGATTTCGGCCCCTCTTTACCATACGCTCGCCGTCTATGACCCTCACCTTCTTCCTCGCCGGCGAGCCGGACCTCGCGCGCCTCGCGCGCGTCGACCCCGACCGCGACTGGCAGGAGTTCCAGCGCGGCGAGCGGATCTGGGTGCTCCAGGCCTACCTGCGGCTCGCCCGCGCCGGCTACGCGGTGCGCCTGGCCGCCGAGCCGCCGGCGGCGGGGATCGTGGTCTTCCACGCCAAGCACGAGCGGGACCTGCTGCGCGCCGGCCGCCGGCTGGACGGCCTGGTGTTGGTCGGCGTGCGGGCCGACAACCGCGAGCCGCTCGCGGCCGACGTCGAAGTGGTGCAGAACGGCCGCTTCGCCGACGGCCGGCGGCGGATCCACATCCCCCATTGGCCGCAGCCCGGCTTGGTGCACCGCAACCCCGCCCGCGGGGCGCGCGTCGAGCGCATCGCCTACAAGGGCTTCGACAGCAACCTCCACCCGGACTTCCGCGCCCCCGCCTGGGCGGCCTTCCTGGCGGCGCAGGGGATCGAGTGGGTGGTGGACTCGGCGGCCTTCGCCGGGCCGGCGTCCGACCGCCTGGCGCTCGCCTGGCCGGACTTCCGCTCGGTCGACCTGCTGCTCGCCGTGCGCCCGCCCGACCGCCGTCTCCACACCGCCAAGCCGGCGAGCAAGCTGCTCAACGCCTGGCTCGCGGGCGTGCCGGCGCTTCTCGGTCCCGAGGTCGCCTACCGCGAGCTCCGCCGCACGCCGCTCGACTACCTGGAGGTGACCTCGGCGGCCGAGGCGCGGTCGGCGGTGCAGCGCTTGGCGGCCGATCCCGCGCTCTACCTGGCGATGGTCGAGAACGGACGGGCGCGCGCGGCGGACTTCACGGCCGAGGCGCTCCTGCCGCGCTGGGCGACGCTCCTCTTCGCGACGGTGCCGGCCCTCGCTGCCACGCGCCGCGGCCGTGTCGACCGCCGCCTGCCGCTGCCGCTCAGGATAGCGGCGCGATGGGTCGGGCGCACTTTGACGCTCCGCCCATCGCGCTAGGCGCGCCGCCGCCCGTCAGCGCCCGACGAGGATCAGGATCCCCGCCAGCAGCGCCAGCACGCCCATGATGACGCCGGCGTAGGGGAGGCTCAGGCCGAAGAGGGCGATGAGACCGGTCAGGATGAGCCAGATGCCGAGCAGCAGCATGCCCAGATTGCCACGCCATGCCATACGCGCTCCTTTCGGAAGTGGCAGCGCGCTCCCGTGCGCGCTCCCGGCGCGGGCGGCTGAATGCGACGACCCGACTGAGCCCGTGCGCCTGCAGGATAGCGCGAGACGCCGAGGAACGTCGCTAGCTGGCCGCGGCCTTCGAGTGTGCGGGCGCCGCGGCGACCTCGTCGGCCATGCGCCGCGCCCGCGCCGCACGCGGGCCGTCTCCAACGCTCTCGTAGATGTCGGCCGCGATCGCGAGCAGCTCGTAGGCCACCTCGACGTCGCGGCGGTCGGCGAGCAGTGCCGCCCGCGTTTCGAGCAGGTGCGCCTCCTCGAGGGGATCGGCCGAGCCCTCCTCGGAGAGCTGCTCGGCCACCGTCAGCGCGTTGTCGGCGCCCGTCAGGTCCCCTGCCATGCGCCGCGCCTCGCTGAGCTGCGCCCAGGCGTGCGACCGCAGGTCCTGGACGAAGGAGGGGCTGTAGCGCGCGGGGTCCACCCGGCCGGCGATGGCGACCGCCAGGCGCGCGAGCTCGAGCGCCAGGGGCGGAGCGGCTTCCTGGGCCTCGCGGCTCTGCTCGATCAGCCGCTCGGCGACCGCCACCGTGTGCAGGGCGGCGCGCGTGCGGGCGGCGAGCTCGCGCTGGCCCGGCGGCAGCGCCACCAGCCCCGCCACCAGCGCCGGGGCCGCGGCCCGGTCGTTCACCAGCTCGTTGTAGCGAGCCTCGAGCCGCGAGAGGAGGTCCTCGAATGATGGAGACGCAGAATTCCCTCCGGAGGACTGCCGCATCGAAACCTCCCCTTCAGTCGGCCGCCACGTACACGACCCCCGTGGAGTCCGGCGGTGGACACCCCTCAGTAATCAAGGTTGCTTCAAAAGATAAAAAGCGGGACACCCGGGCCGAAAAAACCCCGGGACCGAGGGAGCCGGCGCAGGTCAGGCGGGGAACTGAGCGGGGCTGAAGCCGATGTCCACGATGCTGCACCCCTGGCGGACGGGGATGCCGCGCTGCCGCGCCTCGGCGAGAACGCGCTCGTCGGCCGAGCCGGGATTGAGCCAGACCTCGCGCGCTCCGGCAGCCGCGATGTCGGGGAGCACCGAGAGGGTGATCGGCGGCGGCAGGTAGACACTGATGCGGTCGAGCGGCTCCGGCACGTCGGTCACGACGCCGACCGTCGGCAGCCCCTCCACCTCGGCCTCATGCGGATTGACCGGGAACACCCGGTACCCCGCCGCCTGGTAGGCGCGCACGGCCTTGTTGCCGTACTTGTGGCGGTGCCCCGAGGCGCCGATGACCGCGATCGTCGGCATGCGCGCGGAGCGTATCGCAAAGAAAAAGGGGCGGAGACGAGCTCCGCCCCGACGGAGGGTCCGGGAAGCGGCCAGGTGCTAGTAGCGCCAGCGGTCGCGTGGCCGGTCTCGCCGGCGCCCATCGTCCCGGCGGCCGAAGCGGTCGTAGCCGCGCGAGCGGTAGCCGTAGCGGTCGAAGAGCTCGTTCATCAGCTCGTCGACCCGGTTGAAGCCGCCGTAGACGTGCGACCGATAACGGACGCGGGAGAGCGCGTCGGCGGCGCGGTAATAGGAGTCCGCCAGCCGCTCGAACGCCCACTCGTCGCCCCCGCTCCGGTTGAACGCCCGGGCGGCGTCCTCGAGCGCATGCAGCGCCAGCACCACCTGCCGCTCGCCGCGCTCGTTGCGGTAGTAGTTCTCGGCCTGCCGGTGGACCTGCCGCGTCATCTTCTCGAGGTCGGCCGCCACCCAGTCGCCGCGCTGGTAATCACGGTATCGGTCGCCGCGATATCGATCGCGATACTGCGCCTGCGCCGCCGCCGGCAGCAACGACAGGACGGTGAGCAGGAGCAGAGCAGTTCGGGTCAAGGTCGTTCTCATTGGGTGCTACCTCCTTCAGGCCAGTCCCAAAGAGCAACCCGAATGCCAATCACAACTCACTGGTACCAAAAGACTTGCTGGGTAAAAGAAGGACGTCCCGAAAGGGCGCAGCCGTCCTCCCAAGGGGACGTTTTTTCCGACGTTGCCGGCGCCGTTCAGAGTCAGGCGGCCACTATCCGTCCCGCGCGGGTAGTCACCTCACCACCATCCGCTCGTCCCCGATCCGCCGGGTAGCCCCCGTCGAGTCGAGGTGCTCGAGGAGAGGGATCGCCCACTTGCGCGACAGCCCGAAGCGGTCCTTGAAGTCCGCCACCGAGAACCGCTCCCACCCGCTGGCGACCACGTTCCCCCGCAGCTCGACCAGCGCCGCCGCCGCGAGCACCAGCCCGTTCGGCAGCTTCACCAGCCGCCCGCGCTCCACCAGATACCGCACCACCCCGTCCACGATCTGCGCCTTCGCCCCCAGCTCGTGCGCCACCTCCCCCGGCGACGGCGGCGTCAGCCCGCCCCGCTCGTAGCGGTCCGCCACCGCCGCCGCCAGCCGCGACTCCTCCGCCGTCAGCTCCGCGCTCCGCCCCGGCAGCGTCACCTGATCGCCGCGCATCGCCAGCACCTTCTCTGCCTCGAGCCACGGCAGATAGACCGGCGCCAGCTCCGCGGCGCCGCGCAGAATGCGCCGCACCGCCTCCGCCTTCGGCATCGCGCTCGCCAGGCGGTCCTTGCGGAAGTGCTCGGCGAGAACCCGCCGCGCGCGCTCCGCCACCCGCCGCACGGCGCCGGGGGCAATCCAGCGCCGCGGCGAGCCCGGCCCCTCCGGCACCGCGAGCAGGCGCTGCGCGGCCGCCAGCGCCGCCAGCTCGGCCGCCGCCCGCTCCGCGGGCACACCGAGGCGGCGCGCGGCCTCGGCGGCCTCCAGCCCGCGCTCGCCGGCCTCCTGCACCCAGAAAAGGAGCGCCGCCGGGACGTCCCCCGAGAGCGCCGCCAGCACCGGGGCGAGGAGCTTGCCGCGGTGCCGGCGCCAGCGTGGATCGAGAATCTGGCCACCGCCGAGCGTCGCCGGCGGCGACGGGCGGCGCATGACGTAGCGATCGCCGCGCACGGCGACGACCGGCGCCGTCAGCCGGATCTCGACCGGCCCGCTCTGCCCCGGCTCGAGCCCGCCCGGCGCGAGCGGCCGCATCCGCCCCACGACCTCGCTCGCGTAGAGGTGCAGACGCACCGGCACGAAGCCGCGCAGCGGTGCCGGAGCGTCGGCGAGGAGATGGAAGCGGGCGAGGAGGCTGGTCGAGGCGGCGAAGGCGCCGGGGGCGGCGAGCGTGACGCCGCGCGCCAGGCTTTCGAGGTCCGGGCCGGTCACCTGGAGCGACGTGCGCTCGCCGGCCACCGCGGCGTCGCGCGGCTGGCCGTGCACCTGGATGCTGCGCACCCGCGCGCGCTCGCCGCGCGGCAGCGGCTCGAGCGCATCGCCCGCGCGCACCTCGCCGCTCGCGAGCGTGCCGGTCACCACCACCCCCAGTCCCTTGAGATGGAAGGCGCGGTCGACCGGCAGGCGCGCCGGCAGCGCCGGGTCGTGGGGCGCGGCGTGGCGCGCCGCGAGGTCGAGGATCGCCGCCCGCAGCACCGGGATCCCCTCGCCGGTCTCGCTCGACACCGGCAGCACCGGCGCGCCGGCGAAAGGCGTCGTCGCCACCAGCTCCTCGACCTCGAGGGTCGCGAGCTCCAGGAGGTCGGCCGAGACGAGGTCGGTCTTGGTCAGCGCCACGAGGCCGGCCGGAATGCCGAGGAGGGAGCAGACCGCCAGGTGCTCGCGGGTCTGGGGCTTCACCCCCTCGTCGGCCGCCACCACGAGCAGCATGATGCGGATGCCGCCGAGGCCGGCGAGAGCGTTGTGCAGGAACCGCTCGTGCCCAGGGACATCGACGAAGCCGACCTGCAGATCACCCTCGAACAGGTAGGCGAAGCCGAGGTCGATGGTGATGCCGCGCGCTTTCTCCTCGGCCCAGCGGTCGCAGTCGATGCCGGTCAGGGCCTGGACGAGGCGCGTCTTGCCATGGTCGATGTGGCCGGCGGTGCCGACGACGACGCGGCGCAATGTGACTAACTCG
The DNA here is from genome assembly GCA_044866775.1 of Thermoanaerobaculia bacterium. Taxonomy (GTDB): domain Bacteria; phylum Acidobacteriota; class Thermoanaerobaculia; order Multivoradales; family UBA5704; genus DASUNQ01. Next base: position 36,765 of record JBIOUG010000035.1, read on the forward strand.
CCCGGGTCAGGATCTCGCGCGCGAGGCGGTTGATGGTCGCCCCGTCGGCGCTCGACCCGAAGCGGGCCAGCATTTCCTTCATGACCGGCCCGATCGCCGCCGGCCCAGCGAGGCCGCGCGCGGCCACCAGCTCCTCGATCGCGGCGCGGAGCTGAGCTTCGTCGACCTGGGCCGGCAGGTAGCCGGCGAGGAGCCGCGCCTCCGACTCTTCCTTGTCCGCCAGCTCGGGGCGGCCGCCCTGCCGGTACTGGGCGGCGGCCTCCTCGCGCTGCTTGATCGCCTTGCGCACCAGGCCGATGAATCCGGCCTCGTCGACCTCGCCGCCGCGGCGGATGCGCTCGTTCTTGATCTCGGTCAGCAGGAGGCGCAGGGTCGAGACGCGCTCCTTCTGCCCCGCCTTCATCGCGTCCTTGAGCTCGCCCTCGATCCGCTGCTGGGGTGTGGTGGTCATGGCGGGGATTATAGGAGGCGGCGGCGAGGCACGGCGGTTGCACCTCTCGTCAGTCATCACCAGGGGGCGCGCGCTAGCGAGCCGCGCAGGAACGACTTCGCGTCACGTCATCTAGAAGGAGGTCCCACATGCCGAGATCCGACACCCAGAGCCTCCTCGAATCGACAACGCTGGACTTAGGCGCGAAAGCTTTCGCGCCGGGCTCCAATCAACTGACACGCGAGGTAGTGCGCGGCCTGCTGGAGCCGCGTCCTGGGCCCTGCCTGTCGATCTTCCTGCCCACCGTGCGGGTGGGGGCGGAGACGCTCCAGAACCCGATCCGTTTCAAGAACCTGCTGCGCTCGGCCGAGGGTGCTCTTCTCGAGCGCGGCGTCGAGAAGAACGACGTCGAGCTCCTCCTCGAGCCCCTGCGCGAGCTGCTCGCGGACCACGAGTTCTGGCAGCACCAGATCGCGGGCCTCGTGGTCTTCCGCGCCCCCGACCTGCTGCGGGCCTACCGCCTGCCTTTGCCGCTGCCGGAGCTGGCGGTGGTGGAGGACCACTTCCGCCTGAAGCCGCTCCTGCCGCTGTTCGACGGCGACGGCCGCTTCTACGTCCTGGCGCTGTCGATGAACCAGGTGCGCCTGTTCGAAGGGACGCGCTGGAGCATCCACGAGGTCGATCTCGGCAACAGGGTGCCGCGGAGCCTCGTCGCGGCGGTGGGGGAGAAGCTCGGGCAGAAGCCGCTGCACTTCAGCAACTCCGGGCCGGGAGCCCGCGTGCGCGTCGGCGGGCCGGCGTTCCACACCCACGGCGTCACCGAGGACGACACCAAAGCCTCGCTCGACGTCTTCTTCCACCGCGTCGACAGCGGCCTGCAGGAGCTGCCGCTCGACCGCAACGCGCCGCTGGTGCTGGCCGGCGTCGACTACCTGCTACCGCTCTACCGCGCCGCCAGCGAACACCCGAACGTGCTCGCCGAGGGCATCCTCGGCAACCCCGACGAGCAGCGCCCCGAGGAGCTGCACGCCGCGGCCTGGCGGCTGGTCGAGCCGTTGTTCCTAGCACCGCGGCGACGGGCGGCCGAGCGCTACCGGGAGCTCTCCCGCACCGGCCTCGCGACGAGCCGGCTCGAGGACGTGGTGCCGGCGGCCCACGATGGCCGCGTCGAGTCGCTCTTCACCGCCCTCGGCGTCCGCTGCTGGGGGAGCTGGGACGCGGAGAACCACGTCGCCCGCCGCCACGACGAGCAGACGGCGGCGAGCGAGGACCTCCTGGACCTGGCGGCGGTGCAGAGCTTCCTCCACGGCGCCGAGGTCTTCGCGGTGCCGCCCGAGGAGATGCCGGAGGCGGGGCAGCCGGTGGCGGCGATCTTCAGGTGGTGACGGCGGAGGATACGTGTAGCGCCCGGGCTACGTCCCGGGCCTTTTTCTTCAATAGGTGCCGCAGAGGCCGGCCAGCGGCCGCAGGCGGGCGCGGATGCCGGCCCACTTCGAGCGCACGGTGTCGGAGGTGTCGACGCGCTGGAGCATCTCGTCGATCCGCCGGCCGGAGGAGCCCACCTCGCAGGCGCGGCGCTTGACCGCGGCGGCCTGCGGGTCGACCGCCGGCGCGCCGCGCGGTCGCACGACGCGTCCGCGGAGGCGGCCGAGGGGACCGGGCCCGCGGGCCGCGGCCACGTCGGCGAAGTCCCCGACCTTGTCCTCGAAGCGCTCCATCTCGTCGAGCAGGTCGGACTCGAGGTCCTCGTTGACCGGCTCAGGACGGTCGGACTCGAGGTAGTCGTCGTACAGCTTGTACAGCTCCTCGGCGTCGCGCTGCAGGTCCTCGATCGCCTGCTGGCGCGCGATGGGATCGCCGCCGAATCCCGGGCGCGGACCGGCGTTTTCGGTCGCCGGGTCGTCGCCGCGCTCGGCGCCGGCGGCCGGCTGCGGCTCAGCGGCGGGCGGCTGCGCTGCGGGCGCGGCGGGCTGCGATGCCGCCGCGGGTGGCCGTGGCGCGCTTTGGGCGCTCGGCGCGCCGGGCGTTGCGGGCTGCGGTCGGGGCGGCTCGGAGCTGGGTGGAACGAGCGGGGCGGATGCCGTCGGCTGAGGCTGTGGCTCGGTCAAGCCGGACGGCTGCTGCGCCATGACTTGGCCGATGGGCGGACCGCCGGTCGTGGTCGGCGTGGCCGCGCCGCTTTCCCGCTCCTGCGGCAGCGAGCCGGGCGCGCCCAGGCCCATGCCGCCCATGCCGCCCATACCGATCCCGGCGGCGGGCGCGGTGCCCGCGGCCGGCGGAGGCGTGCCGGGTTCCTGCCGGCTGCCGCGGACGGCGGCGATCGCCCACCAGGTGGCGCCTCCCGCGGTGAGGACGAGGACGGCGGTCAGCGCCAACAGCGGCCACGGCAACTGGCTGCGCACCGCCGCGGCGGCTCCCGCCGGCGGCGCGACCGAAGCCGGCGTCGGCGAAGCCACCGCCCGTGGCGCGGCCACGCGCGGCGACGCTGCGGCGGCCGGAGACGGAGTGGCGGCGACGCGGGTCTCGGCGGGTGGCAGCACCGCGGTCTGCTGCGTCGCCGGCAGAACGCGCGTAGGCTCGGCCGACAGCGACCCGACGCCGGCCGGCGTCGGCGTCCGCGCCGCCACCGCCGGTCCGACACCGGCGCCAAGCGGCCGTCCGGCCGGCCCGAGCGCGGGTACCGAGCGCCGCGTCGGCGCCGGCAGATAGTCGCCGAGCGCCGCGGCGAGCTCCGCCACCGACTGGAAGCGGTCGGCCGGCTCGCGGGCAAGGGCCTTGAGCACCACGGCGTCCACCCAGTCGGGGAGATGCGGGGCGAGAGCGCGGGGCGCGGCGGGATCGCCCTCCATCTTGAGGCGCAGGATCTCGTAATCGCTGCTGCCGGCAAACGGCTGCCCGCCGGTGAGCATCTCGAAGAGCACGACGCCCAGGGCGTAGAGGTCCGAGCGGCGGTCGGCGTCCTCGCCGCGCACCTGCTCGGGCGACATGTAGCGCAGCGTCCCGACCAGCACGCCGTAGGTCGTCAGCCGCCCGCTCCCCACCGCGCGGGCCAGGCCGAAGTCCATCACCTTGACGCCGCCGCCGGCGTCAGTGAGCATCAGGTTGTCGGGCTTCAAGTCGCGGTGAAGGATGGCGGCGCCGTGCGCGTGCTCGACGCCGGCGAGCGCGGCGAGGAAGATCGGCCCCGCCTCCGCGAGCGGCAGCGGCCCCTCGGCGCGCAGCCGCTCGCCGAGCGTGCGGCCGCGCACGAACTCCATCGCCAGGAAGTGCTCCTCCTCCTCGCGGAAGAAGCTGTAGATCGTGGCGACGTTCGGGTGCGAGAGCCGGGCCAGCGCGCGCGCCTCCGAGCGGAAGCGCTCGAGGATCTGCGGCTGGCGCAGTAGGTCGGGGCGGATTGCCTTCAGCGCCACCTCGCGCTCCAGCATGCGATCCATCGCGCGATACACCGTCCCCATCCCGCCCTCGCCGATGCGCTCGAGGATCTCGTAGCTGCCGACGACCCGACCGATCATTGTCGCAAGGATAGCGCACCCCTTCGCGGTGGAACCCGCACGGCGACGGATCCCGGCGGGCAACCTCCGGAGCGGGCGCCGTCTAGCCCTCCAGCGGCAGCTCGATCGTGAAGACGGTGCCCTGCGGCTGGTTGTCCTCGACCCGGATCGTTCCCTGGTGGTCGGTGACGATGCGGTGGACGATGGCGAGGCCGAGGCCGGTGCCGCGGGCCTTGGTCGAGAAGTGGGGGAGGAAGAGCTTGGCTTTGGACTCGGGCGGGATGCCGGGGCCGCTGTCGGCGACCGCGATCGCGAGGTGGTCGTTCGCCGCCGCCGCCCGCACCGCGACGCGCCCGGGGGCCGGCGTCGCCTCGACGGCGTTGTCGAGCAGGTTGATGAGGGCGCGCCGGATCTGCTCCGGGTCGAGCCAGGCCTCGGCGGCCGCGGGGTCGACCTCCGCCTCGACCTCGACCCCGGGCTTGACGCCGCGGTAGAGGTGCACCGTCTCGTCGATCAGCCGCTGGAAGTCGACCCGCACCGGGCGCGGCCGCGGCATGCGGGCGTAGCGCGAGAACTCGTCGACCATCGCCTGCAGCGTCCCCACCTCGCGGACGATCGTCTCGACCCCCTCCTCGATCGTGCCGCCGAGGCCGGGGTCCCCCTGGCGGTGGCGATGGAGCATCCGCTCGGCGGCGAGACGGATCGGCGTCAGCGGGTTCTTGATCTCGTGCGCGACGCGCCGCGCGGCCTCGTTCCAGGCGGCCAGCCGCTGCGCCTCGACGAGCTCGCGGTGCTGGCGCTCGAGCAGCTCGCGGTTCGCCTCGAGCTCGGCGCTCATGCGGTTGAAGGAGGCGACGAGCACGCCCAGCTCGTCGTCGGCGTCGACCTCCACCCGGTGCGCCAGGTCGCCGCCGCTCAGGCGCCGCGTCCCCTCGGCCAGCGCCTGGATCGGCACCGTCACCCGGCGCGCCAGGTAGAGCCCGACCCAGGAGGCGGCGAGGAGGATCAGCAGCGTCATCATGAGGAAGATCAGCAGGTGGCTCGCCTGCAGGTCGTCCTTCTGCACCTCGAGCTGGCGGAAGGTCTGCGCCCCCTGCACCAGGGCCTCGCTCTGCCGGGCGAGCTCGGGGTCGAGCACTTCGCCGGCGACGACCACCATCGTCAGCTCGAAGCGCTCCCCCGGCTCCGCCGCCGCGGCGAGGAGGAGCCGCCCGCGGCCGCCCGGCGGCTCCTGGCGCCGCAGCGCCGACCCCTCGCGCGCCGCCTGCTCGAGCACCTCGCGCCCGGGCTCCGGCAGGTCGAGCAGCCCGGCGCGCGGGTCGATCACCGCCTGCACGAAGTCCCTCCCTTCGTAGACGGCCAGGAGGTCGAGCCCCAGCTCGCCGCGCAGCGCGCGCAGGCGGCGCGCCAGCCGCGGCCGCGCCGCGGGATCGTCGAGGTCGAAGCGGTCGACTTCCGCGAGCACGCGCGCGGCGCTGCGCAGCGCGTCGTCCTCGATGCGCGCGTAGAGCGCCTGCGCGACGGCGCTCCCCTGCTCGAGCACCGGCCGCACCGGGGCGTTGAACCAACGGTCGATCGAGCCGTGGAGGAGCTCGGCGGCGAGCGCGAAGAGGAGCAGCACCGGGATCAGCGCCAGGCCGATGTAGGAGGCGACCAGCTTGACCTTGAACTTCGAGCCCAGGATGCGGTGCCGGCGCTCGACGACCAGCTTGAAGAGGTTGCGCAGCAGGACGAAGAGGACGGTCAGGATGAGGACGACGTTGGCGTACCAGAGGACGAAGAGGAGCACGCGGTTGGCGACCAGCACCGCTGGCAGGTCGCGCTCGCGCTGGAGGAGGTAGAAGACGGCGGCCAGGATGAGCAGCAGCGCCGCGAGGACGCCGACGATGACCCGCGTGTCCTTGCGGTGGCGGAGGAGCTGGCGGCGGAGGTCCACGGCGGCTGGCGCTTATGGAGAGGGGCTGGGGGCGCGGAACTTGTTCGACTCGACCCAGCGGGTAGCGATCCGCGCCGGCAGCAGCCAGAGGACCATCCGCGAGCCCAGCTCGGCGCGCACCCGCACCAGCAGGCGCGGCCCCCGCGGCACGCCGTCGAGCGAGAAGACCGGCACCCGCTCGAGGCGGGTCATGGCCTGCGCGAGCGCGCCGCGGTCGCGCACCGTCCGGCTGTCGACGAGCTTGTCGTCGAGGCGATAGTTGACGGTGTACTCCTGCGTCACGGCGTCGTAGACCGCCTCGACCTCGAGCGTGTTGTCCTTGAGGCCGCGGTCGTACCAGCGCTTGCGGTCGCGCAGCAGCTCGAAGCGGTAGAGGATGGGGGTGGGCAGACCGCTCTGCAGGCGCGCCATCAGCTCGCCGTCGAGGCCGTGGCGCAGCACCAGGGATACGACCACGCGGTTGCCGTCCACCGCCGCCTGCAGGTTCGCGACGCTCGCCTCCGGGCGGTGGTCGGCGAAGAGGAGGAGGCAGAGGAGCCCGGCCCAGCGCGCCATCCGGCCGGTCAGTCTAGCAGCGGTACGGGCGCGGGCGGCTGGCTGCGCGCCGCGCCGCCTCGCTCCGCTCTCCTATACTGCTGCCCATGTCGCGCCCGGACCCGAAGAGCCGTAAGGAGGCGCAGCGCAGCCTGGCGCAGAACCGGCGGGCGCTCCACGATTACCACATCCTCGAGCGCGTCGAGGCCGGGGTCGAGCTGACGGGGACCGAGGTCAAGTCGGCGCGCTCCGGCAAGGTGCAGTTGAAGGACGCTTACGTTTCGTTCGACGGCAGCCAGGCGTGGCTCGTGGGGGCGCACATCAGCGCCTACAGCCACGGCAACCGCGAGAACCACCCCCCCGAGCGGCCGCGGCGGCTGCTGCTCAAGCGGCGGGAGATCGAGCGGCTCTTCGGCCGCACGCAGTTGAAGGGGCTGACCGTGATCCCGCTCTCGGTCTACCTCAAGGGCAACTGGATCAAGCTCGAGCTGGGCCTCGCCCAGGGCAAGAAGCTCTATGACAAGCGCGAGGCCGAGAAGCGGCGCACCCTCGACCGCGAGATGGAAGAAGCCGTTCGCGGCGAGCGGTAGGGCGGTGCTAGCCTCGGCTCGCTTGCAGGATGCAAGTCACATTCACAGGAGGAGACGATGATCGACGCAGCGCAGGCCATGATCGCCGAGATGGAGCAGGAAGCCCGCACCACACGGCGGGTGCTCGAACGGGTCCCCGGCGATCGTCTGACGTGGAAGCCTCATCCCAAGTCGTGGACCGCCGGCCAGCTCGCGCTGCACATTGCGTCGCTTCCCGGGAACTTCGCACGCATCGGACAGCTTGAGACGTTCGACGCGGCGACGATCGACTTCAAGAACCAGCCGAGCCCGGCCGACGCGGCGGAGCTCCTGCCGAAGCTCGAGGCCGGCGTCGCGGAGGCGAAGGCCTTCCTCGCCAGCCTCGACGACGCCGCGGCGGCCGCGCCCTGGCGGCTGACCGCCGGCGCACGTGAGGTGTTCACGGTCCCCCGTCTCGTGCTCCTGCGGACCCTGATGTTCAATCACTGGTACCACCACCGGGGCGAGCTCGTCGTGTATCTGCGGCTGCTCGACGTGCCGGTGCCCTCGATCTACGGGCCGAGCGCCGACGAGAACCCGTTCGCGGAGCCGCCGGCCTAGCGCGCTAAATCTCCGCCTCGGTCTCGGTGTCGGCGCCGGTGCGGCGGCGGCGGCCGCCGGTGTCCTGGATGCGGTCGAGGGCGGTCTCGCCGCCGAACTTCTCGACGATGCGGTCGTCGTAGTCGTCCGAGACCGTCGCCACGGCGGCGATGGCGCCGAGCAGAGTGCGCCGCTCGAGGGAGCGGCCGAAGAGAGAGTAGGCGAAGAAGATGTCGTCGCCGACTAGCGAGAACGAGCCGAAGAGGAGGTGGTGGTTGAGCTCGAGCAGGCCGAGCAGCAACTCCTCGCTCACCTCGACGTCCTGGACGCAGTAGGACATCACCGTCACCACCGCCTCCTCCGGTCCATAGGCCTCGACCGAGATCTCGAGCACGGTCGTGCCGTAACGGACGTAGAAGTGGCCGCTCGCCGGATCGTGGTAAGGATCGTCGAAGAGCTCCTTCAGGTATTCGTCGACCTTGTAGAAAGTCTCTTCCTGCACCTCGTTCTCGAACCGCATCGCGTCGCCTCCGCACCTACTCTAGCAGCGCCCGTCGCGGGAGGCGCGAAGGCTTTCGCGCCGGGCTCCAGTCAATGCTTGGGAGCGCCTTCCGGCGCCGTCAGGGCGGCGGGCTCCCAGGCTCGTTGACACCCTCGGGGGGGCGCTTTAGTGTGCGCAAGGTCCAAAAAGGAGGGAACCGAGCATGCGATGGGCTTTCCTGAAGCTGCTGGGCGCAGCCGGCCTGGTCCTCGTGGCGGCGACGCCGGCCTGGGCAGCCGGCTTCTCGATTTTCGAGCAAGGAGCCAAGGCGATGGGCATGGCCGGCGCCTTCACGGCGCAGGCCGACGATCCGTCGGCGCTGTTCCACAACGCCGGCGGCATCGCGTTTTTCGAGGAGACGGAGTACGCGGTCGGCTTCACCTGGATCCACGCCCTCGAGGCTGACTTCGAGGGTGCGCCGCCGTTCCCGGGCAGCGGCGTCAAGGAGGAGCAGAACCTCCTCTCGGAGTTCCCGCCGCACGCCTACTGGGTGCAGCCGATCAACGAGACCTGGAAGTTCGGGCTGGGCGTCAACTCGCCGTTCGGTCTCACCACGGAGTGGTCCGATCCGAACACGTTCTCCGGCCGCTTCCTCTCGTCGCGCGCGGCGCTGCGCGTCGTCGACATCAACCCGACGATCGGCTGGCGCATCACGCCCAACTTCGGGCTCGGCTTCGGCGCCGTCGCCCGCTTCTCGGACGTCGAGCTCGAGCGTCACGTGCCGACCATCAACCCCTTCACCCAGCGCGTCGCCGACGTCGCCCGCCTCGAGCTGTCGAGCGACTTCGACAACGGCTACGGCTGGACCATCGGCATCCTCCACCAGTGGAACAACAGCTTCTCCTGGGGCCTCTCCTATCGCAGCAAGGTGGAGGTCGACTACCAGGGCGAGGCGCGGCTGACCCAGATCTCGACCGGGATCCCGGCCTTCGACGCGGTCATCAGGACCCGCCTGCCTTTCGACACCGACCTGCCGGTCGAGACCGCGATCGAGTTCCCGGACGAGGCGAGCCTGGGGCTGGCCTTCGCGCTCAGCCCCAACCTGCTGCTCGAGACCGACGTCAACTGGACCGGCTGGAGCACCTTCGACGAGGTGGACATCGACTTCACCGGCAATCAGCTCCCGGACGCCACGATCCTCGAGCGCTGGGACGACGCCTACAACTACCGCGCCGGCCTGCGCTGGACCCTGGCGTCGGGCAACCAGCTCCGCTTCGGCTACGTCTACGACGAGACGCCGCAGCCCGAGGAGGCGGTGTCGCCGCTGCTGCCCGACGCCGACCGCAACGGCGTCACCATCGGCTGGGGCCACAGCGGCAATTGGGACGTCGACCTCGCCCTCATGTACCTGCTCTTCCAGGAGCGCGAGCGCTTCCGCAGCTTCCCCGAGGAGGCCAACGACTTCTTCGGCTCCTACAACACCACCGCCGTGCTCTTCGGCGTGACCATCGGCCGGTGAGCCTCACCGCGCGCGAAGGAGAACGATCATGAACCCGAAGTCAGATCAGCGCCTGCTCCGGCAGGCGACTTCTCGGGTAGTGGAGCCCATCACCGGGCTCCGCAACCGCACCTCTCTCGGGACCGCGCTCCTCAGCCTGCTGCTGCTCGCCGGCGCCGCCGCCGCCGCGGCGCAGGTCGACACCGGCAGCGCCAACTTCACCCGCTACGTCGCGCTCGGCGACAGCCTGACGGCCGGCTTCAACTCCGGCGGCCTGGTGCGCGACGTCCAGATCAACAGCTACCCGGCGCTCATCTGGCGCCAGGCCACCGCCGGCGCCGCCGGCTTCGAGCAGCCGCTCGTCGGCCAGCCGGGCGCACCGCCGCTGCTGGTGCTGACCTCCCTCTCGGGGCCGACCATCGTGCGCAAGGCGGCGGAGAACGGCCCGCCGCTCAACCTCAACCTGCCCCGCCCCTACAACAACCTGGCGGTGCCGGGCGCCAACGCGCGCGACGTCGTGGTGACCGTCTCGGGCGGCCTCCACGACCTGGTCCTGCGCGGGCAGGGCACGCAGCTCCAGCAGGCGGCCTTTCTCCAGCCCACCTTCGCAACCCTCTGGATCGGCAACAACGACGTCCTCGGCGCGGCGCTCTCCGGGCGCGTCATCGACGACGTGACGCTGACCACCGTGGCGAAGTTCGAGGTCGACTTCCGCGCCGTCGTCAACACCCTGGTCGGCCGCGGCGCCAAGCTTGCGATCGCCAACATCCCGGACGTGACGGCGTTGCCCTTCGTCACCGCGATCGCGCGCGTCGTCGTCAACCCGCAGACGCAGCAGCCGGTGCTCGTCGGCGGCCAGCCGGTGCCGATCATCGGACCCGCCGGCCCGCTCGGTGCGGGGGACTTCGTACTGCTCTCGGCGGTCGACTTCCTGAGGAACGGCGTCGGCATCCCGGCGCAGCTCGGTGGCAGGGGCACGCCGCTCCCCGACGAAGTCGTGCTGAGCGCCGCCGAGGTGGCGGCGATCCGCGCCCGCACCGCCTCGTTCAACAGCATCATCCAGTCGGCCGCCAACCAGGCGGGCGCCGCGCTGGTCGACGTTCATAGCGAGTTCGAGGAGGTGGTGGCGCACGGCGTGAGCATCGGCGGCGTCACCTACACGGCGGCGTTCCTGACCGGCGGCCTCTTCTCGTTCGACGGCGTCCACCCGACGGCCTTCGGCTACGCCTTCATCGCCAACCTCTTCCTCGAGGCGATCAATCGCACCTACGGGGGCGAGATCCCGCCGGTCAGCCTCTTCCCGTTCATGTTCGGGCCGGAGGCGAGCGCCGGGATCATCCCGCTGGCGTCGACCGCGTCGTTCTCCGCCGACGCCTTGAGCTCGCTCTTCGGCGCGCTCCGCGTCCCGACCCCCAGCGCCACTGACCCCAAGCCCGGCAAGAAGCCCCGCGGCAAGGGCAAAGGCAAGGGCGGCCGACGGTAAAGCCAATCAGCGACTGACGAAGGAACTGAGGGGCGGCCCACACCGCCCCTCGCCTCCGTCCCCCTCTCCCATCTTTCACCATTCGCGCAACCGGGGCCTTGCCGCCGCCCGGCCCCCTGAGCTAACTTCACCGAGTGAAAACCCAGGTATCTAGTAGCACCTCCGTCCGGAGTCGGGCGGCGGGCACCGCCGTTCCCCTGCTGCTGCTCGCCCTCGGCGCCGGACCGGCGGCGGCCGACGCGCCGCCCCGCCTCGACGAGCGCGCTGCGGCGGCGCTCGGGATGCGCCCGGGCGAGCGGATCTCGCCCGAGCGCCTCCAGACCCTCTACCGCGAGTCCCTCGGACTGTGGGCGGCCGGCCAGGTCGACGCCGCGGCCGAGCGCCTGATGGCGGCCGAGGCGGGGATGGTCGTGGAAGGCGACATCGAGACCAGGAAGCTCCTGCTCAAGGCGCAGGAGCAGGTGATCCGCGAGCTCGCCGCCAACAACCTCGAAGTACTGGTGCCGATGGCGATGCTCCATCACGAGATCTACCGCCGCCACCTCGAGCAGGGGACCGAGCGGCACGCGCTGCTGACCGTCCACGCCCGCAACATGGCGCGCGACCTCGCGCTGCTCTACGAGAAGCACGGCGGCACCGAGCAGGCGCGGACGACCTCGGCACGCGTCCTGACGAGCCTCGGCGGCTATCTCCTCGACTCCTCGCAGCAGCTCCTCGCCGGCCAGCTCTTCACTCTCGCCTCCGGCTTCGATCCCGGAAGCCTCGGCGCGCACCTGGGCCTCGCCACCATCTACGAGAAGAACGGCCGCTACGACGCCGCGGTGGGGAGCCTCCGCAACGCCGTCGCCGTCGATCCGATGCGCGTCGAGGCCTGGCTCCGGCTGGGGGTCAACCTGGCGCGCCTGGGACGCACGGACGAGGCCCGGCGGGCGCTCGAGCCGCTGGTCAAGATCGCCACCTGGGTCGGCGCGGTGGCGGTCCAGGAGCTGGCCGGGATGCAGATCAAGGACGAGCAGTGGCCGGCCGCCGAAGCGCTCCTGCGCGCCGGGATCGAGCGCATGCCGAACGAGGGCGTGCTCTATCTCCAGCTCTGCGCGGTGCTCGACCGGCAGGGCCGGCGGGGCGAGGCGCAGGAGATGATGAGCCGGTTCCTCGCCATCCCCGGCGAGGAGCGCGGCACCTCGCGCCTGCGCTACAACCGCGATCCCGCCGAGGTCTGGGCCGAGGTGCGGAAGCGGCTCGACGAGAGCTCGCGCACCTCGCTGCCGATGCTCGCGCAGGCACTCGGCCTGCCGCCGGCGGCGCCGCGGACCGGAGAGGCCAGCCGATGAGGCGTCCCGCCGTCTCGTTGCTCGTCGTCGCGGCCCTCGTCCAGGCTCTCGCGGGCGGGGCCGCCGCGAGTGCCGCCGTCCAGCCGCGCATCCTCAGCCCGACCGCCGATCAGCCGGTCTTCGGCGCGACCGCCTTCGAGGCCGTCGTCGAGGCCAACGAGCCCGTGCGTCAGGTCGAGTTCCTGCTCAACGGCCGGCGGGTGGCGCTGTTCACGGCGCGGCCCTACCGCATGGTGGTCGAGGCCGGCGAGGAGAACGTCGAGCGCGAGTTCAAGGTCATCGCCACCGGCGCCTCGGGCGCGCGCGCCGAGGCCGTGGTGCGCACCCTGGCGGTGCACATCGACGACGAGATGACCTTGGAGCTCCAGCAGCTCTTCGTCACCGTGGGGCGCGGCGGCGGCCGGGCGCTCGACCTCGAGCCGGGGGACTTCGAGATCTACGACAACGGCAAGCGCCAGGACCTCGTCACCTTCGGCCGCGAGGACATCCCGTTCACCGCCGTGCTGCTCGTCGACAGCAGCGAGAGCATGCAGGGCGAGCGGCTGCGCGCCGCGGTCGAGGGCGCGGCGGCCTTCGTCTCGGGCATGCGGCAGCTCGACCAGGCGATGCTCGCCCTGTTCTCCGACCGCCTGCTCGCGGCGACCCCCTTCACCGACGACCCGCAGGCGCTGCGCCAGCTCCTGACCGGCGTCGACGCCGGCGGCGGCTCGGCGATCGCCGACCACCTGTTCATGGCGCTCAAGGTGCTCGAGGCGCAGCAGGGGCGGCGGGTGGTGGTGCTGCTCTCCGACGGCGCCGACGTGCACAGCGTGCTGCCGATGGCGGACGCGCTGTGGAAGGCGCGCAGCAGCCAGACGCTGGTTTACTGGATCCAGCTCGGCGAGAAGGCCAAGCGGGTCTCGTTCTCGTCGGCCTGGCGCGACGCCGAGGCCAACGCCAAGGAGTACGAGCTGCTCGAGAAGACGGTCGACGAGAGCGGCGCGCGCATCGTCACCATCGGCAGCGTGGACGAGGTGAAGAGCGCCTTCGAGGCCATCCTGCGCGAGCTGCGCGAGCAATACGTCCTCGGCTACTACGCCTCCGACGCCAAGAACGACGGCCGCTGGCACAAGGTGGGCGTCCGCGTCCGCCGCCAGGGGTTCAACGTCCGCGTCCGCGACGGGTACTTCGACTACTAGAGTTTGACTAGAGCGGCGCGAAAGCTTTCGCGCCTTGGGCTCAGAGCAGGGCGAAGGTTATCGTCGCCTTCGCCACCAGCTCGCCCTCCTGGGTGACCTCGCCTTCGGCGACCGCGAGGCGCCGGCCCCGGCGCAGCACGCGGCCGTGGCCGACGAGCCGCCCCGGCCTGGCGCGGGCGAGGAGGTTCACCGTCACGGTGGCCGGCACCACCGCCGCGCCCACTGCCTGTGCCGCGGCCACCTCGGCAATCGTGGTGAGGACCGCGAAGTGGACGGTCTCGGGGGCGACGAGGTGGGCGGGCCCGGCCTCGAGCACCACAGCGCCGTCGGCGCCCGGCACGAGCCCCAGAGCTGCGTTGAAGCCGGTCACCAGGCAGCCTGCCTAACCCAGTTGGCTGGGAAGAGAACGTTCGGGATGAACCACTTGATCGCGACGCTGCTGTCTACGACCACTTTGTCCATTGTCAGCGTGAGCTGTCGGCGCGCAGCAACTCCGTGCTGTCCGGTAACTCGCCGTATTTCCCCCGGAGTTGTTCACGCAGCGAATCGATTCGGCGAACCGTCTCCCTTCGCTCTCGCCGCAGCTCCCCAGTGGATCCGATTGCGGCGAGGAGCCTCTCGACGCTGCCGAGTCCTCGATTCCGAGCTTCGGCCTCGAGCTGGTTGTAGAGATCATTGGAGAGGGTCAGGCTGTGGCTCATGGGGTCGCCTCCAGCGGCAATTGTATCAGTCGCCCCATTGATCGACCGGCTCCGCTGGCCCGGCGGAGGCCGGCGCCCGTCCTACCGCTTCTTCTCGTACGGAATCCCCAGCGCCCGCGGCGCCCGGGAGTGACCGATGAAGCCGGCGAGGACGACGATGGTCAGCGCGTAGGGGACGATCTGGATGAACTGGACGGGGACCTGCGAGACCCCTTGCATCTGGATCGACAGCGCCTCGGCGAAGCCGAAGAGGAGGCAGGCGAGCGTGGTCGGCACGGGCCGCCACTTGCCGAAGATGAGCGCCGCCAGGGCGATGAATCCCCGTCCGGCCGACATGTTGCGGGCGAAGAGCGACGACTGGCCGATCGACAGGTAGGCCCCGCCGATCGCCGCCAGGGCGCCGGAGATCATGACCGCTGCGAAGCGTACCCGCGCCACGTCGACGCCGGCCGTGTCCGCGGCCTCGGGGTTCTCCCCGACGGCCCGCAGGCGCAGGCCGAACGGCGTCCGGTTCAGCACGTACCAGGTGACCGGCACCAGGGCGAAGGCGAGGACGATGGGCGCCAGCGGGATGAGCTGGCCCTTGGCGAGCTGCGGCGTGGCGCCGGTCGACTCGAAGAAGGCGCCCGAGAGGAGCGCCGGCATGCCGAGGAAGAGGATGTTGATCGCCGTGCCGCTCACCACCTGGTCGGCCTTGAAGTGGATGCAGGCGACGCCATGGATCAGGGCGACGACGACGCCGGCCGCGACGGCCGCGGCGAGTCCCACCCACGGGCTGCCCGTGAAGTAGGTGACGGTGGCGGCGGTGAAGGCGCCGGCCAGCAGCAGTCCCTCGAGGGCGATGTTGATGATGCCGGAGCGCTCCGAGAAGAGACCGCCGAGCGCCGCCAGCACGAGCGGGGTCGCGAGGCGGATCGCCGACAGCACCAGGATCAGGATGAGGTCGCCGCTCATACGCCCTTCACCCGTCTCCCGAGAGGCCCGCGGAACAGCGCCTCCGCCGCCACGAACAGGATGATGATGCCCTGCAGCACCATAACCAGGTCCTTGGAGACGTGCTCGGTGAAGATGTCGACGAAGAGACCGCCGCGCAGCAGGGCGCCGAAGAGCAGCGAGGCCAGGATCACTCCGCCGGGATGGTTGCGGCCCAGCAGGGCCACGGCGATGCCGGTGAAGCCGTAGCCCGCGGAGAAGCCGTCGTAGTAGCGGTAGCGGTAGCCCAGCACCTCGTTGATCGCCACCAGGCCGGCGAGGCCGCCCGAGATCGACATCGCCAGCACGATCTGGCGGCCGGTCGCGATGCCGCCGTACTGCGCCGCCGCGGGATTGGCTCCCGTGGCGCGGATCTCGTAGCCCCAGCGCGTGCGCCAGAGGAAGAGGTAGACCAGCACGCAGGCGAGGAGCGCCAGCGGGAACGCCAGGTTGAGCGGGATGCGCTCCGGGAAGCCGGGGACGAACCTGCCGAGCCGGGCGATGTGCGCGCTCTCCCCGATCGGCACCGTCTCCAGGATCGGATCGCCCGGCGGCTTGTAGCGATATTGCGTGAAGTAGCTCGCCAGGGCGACGGCGATGAAGTTGAGCATGATCGTGGTGATGACCTCGTGGGCGCCGAAGCGGGCCTTGAGCACGCCGGGCACCGCGCCCCAGAGGCCGCCAGCGACGAGCGCGGCGAGGAAGCACAGCGGCACCAGCAGCCAGGCCGGCAGCCCCGCGAAGGTGATGCCCACCCAGGCCGTGACGAAGGCCGCTGCATAGAGCTGCCCCTCGGCGCCGATGTTGAGCAGGCCGCAGCGGAAGGCCACCGCCACCGCGAGCCCGGTGAAGATCAGGGGCGTGGCGTAGAAGAGGGTGTAGCCGATGCCGTCGGGCCAGGTGAGGGCGCTGCCGATGAGCAGCGTGTAGGTGGAGACCGGGCTGTCGCCGACCGCCAGGATGATGACGGCGCCGGCAACGAAGGCTGCCGCCACGGCGGCGACCGGGAACAGGATCTCGCGCAGGCCTCTCATGCCGCGGCGTTGCCACCGGTCATGAGCAGTCCGATCTCTTCCATCGAGGTCCGCGCCGGGTCCACCTCGCCGACGATCCGCCCCTGGCGCATCACCAGCAGCCGGTCGGAGAGGGCCGTCACCTCCTCGAGCTCCGAGGAGACCAGGAGCAGGGCGCACCCGGCGTCGCGCATCTCGACGAGCTGGCGGTGGATGAACTCGATGCCGCCGATGTCGACGCCGCGCGTCGGCTGGGCGACTAGCAGCAGCCGGGGCGCCTCGTCCAGCTCGCGGCCGAGGATCAGCTTCTGTTGGTTGCCCCCGGAGAGGGACCGCGCCGGCAGTTGCGGCACCGGCGGCCGGACGTCGAAGGCCTTCAGGATCCGCTCCGTCTTGCGCCGGATGGCGGTCAGGTTGAGCCACGAGCGGCCCGGGCCCACCGCCACCGGCGGCCGGTCGTCGGCGCCGAGGATCGAGTTCTCCTTCAGGTCGAAGTCGAGCAGCAGGCCGCGGCGGTGCCGGTCCTCCGGCACGTGGGCGATGCCCCGCGCCCGGCGCGCGCGGGCCGAGAGGGGAGCGATGTCCTCGCCGGCGAGCTCGACCGCGCCCGCGACGGCGTCCTCGTCCACCAGGCCGGCCAGGGCCTCGATCAGCTCCGTCTGGCCGTTGCCTTCGATGCCGGCGATGCCGACGATCTCGCCGGCCCGGACCTCGAAGGAGACGCCGTCGAGGCGCCGCTCGCCGTCCGCCGCCGTCAGCGAGAGGCCGCGCACCGCGAGCACCGGCCCCTGTGGCTTGGCCTCGGGCTTGACCACCCGCAGCAGCACGTCGCGGCCGACCATCAGGCGGGCCAGCTCGGCGGCGCTGGTCTCGGCGGTCTTGCGGTGGCCCACCACACGGCCGTCGCGCATCACCGTCACCTCGTCGGAGATCTCCAGCACCTCCGACAGCTTGTGGGTGACGATGACGATGGTCTTCCCCTGCGCGCGCATCCGCCGCAGGATGACGAACATCTCGGCCACCGCCTGCGGCGACAGGACGGCCGTGGGCTCGTCGAGGATCAGCAGCCGCGCCTCGCGGTAGAGGGCCTTGAGCAGCTCGACCCGCTGCCGCTGCCCGACCGAGAGGTTCTCGACGGGCGCTGCCGGGTCGACGGCGAGCCGGAACTCCTCGGAGAGGGCGCGGACGCGCGCCTCGGCGCGCTTGAGGTCCAGCGCCAGCGGCGAGCCGGGCTCGATGCCGAGGACGATGTTCTCGGCCACGGTCATCGGCTCGACCAGCATGAAGTGCTGGTGCACCATGCCGATCCCCAGGGCGATCGCGTCGTGCGGGCTCGCGAACCGGCGCACCTCGCCGTCGGCCACGATGTCGCCGGAGTCGGCCGAGTAGAAGCCGTAGGCGATGCGCATGGCGGTCGACTTGCCGGCGCCGTTCTCGCCCACGATGGCGTGGATGGTGCCCGCCGCCACCGCGAAGCTGACGCGATCGTTCGCCAGCACGTCGCCAAAGCGCTTGGTGATCTGGCGCAGCTCGAGCATCGCCCCCGCTCCGCCCGCTAGCGCGCCATCGCGTCGGTGACCTTGATCTCACCGCGGATGATCTTGGCCTTGGCGGCCTCGACCTCGCGCAGCACCTCGGGCGGGATGAGCTTGGCGTTGTACTGGTCCATGGCGTAGCCGATGCCGCCGTCCGGGAGGCCGTAGACGTGGATGCCGCCCTTGAAGCGGCTGTGCACCAGGTCGGCGATGATCTGGTAGACGGCGTTGTCGACCCGCTTGACCATGCTGGTGAGCACGTGCCCGGGCTTGACCCAGTTCTGGTTGGAGTCGACGCCGATGACCAGCTTGTCGTACTGCTCGACGGCGTCGAAGACGCCCAGCCCCGAGTTGCCGGCGGCGGCGAAGAGGACGTCGGCGCCCTTGCCGATCTGGGCCACCGCCAGCTCCTTGCCCTTGCCGGGGTTGTTCCACGCCGCCTCGGTGACGCCGACGTAGTTCTGGATGACGCGGATGTCGGGGTTGACGGCGCGGGCCCCCTCCTCGTAGCCGACCTCGAACTTGCGGATCAGCGGCACGTCCATGCCGCCGACGAAGCCGATCGTGCCGCTCTTGGTGGTGCGGGCGGCGATCATCCCCACGAGGTAGCTCCCCTCGTGCTCCTTGAAGATCAGCGAGGCGACGTTGGGCAGGGAACTGACGCCGTCGACGATGGCGAAGTTGATGTTGGGGTAGTCCTTGGCCACCGCCTCGACGATCGGGGTCTGGGCGAAGCCGATGCCGATGACAAGGTCGTAGCCCACCTCGGCGAAGGCGCGCATGGCGGGCTCGAGCGAGGCCGGGTCGCCGGGCTCGGCGTCGCGCAGGACGATCGGGAAGTCCTTCGCCGCCCGCGTCACGCCGCGGTAGGCGGCGGCGTTGAACGAGCGGTCGTCCTTGCCGCCGCTGTCGAAGACGATGCCGACGTGGATCTTGTCGGGATCGCCGGCGGCGTAGGAGAGGTTCTGGCAGCCGGCCGCGGCGAAGCCCAGCGCAAGCGCCAGGACGAGGCCGCCGGACTGGAACTGCTGACGCGACATGGCGATCCGCGGAGGGTATCTCGGGCACTGGACTGAAGGCAAGGCGGCGGCTCGCCCGGCGCGGCGACGATTTGCGCGGCATCCTGGTGTAGGGTCCGTCGCCGGGAAGAAAGGAGCCACGAGCATGGCGATCCGCAGCGCCGTTTTCTCCCTACCTGCGCTTTTTCTCCTTCCAGCCATAGCCGTTTCCCAACCCCAGCCGGCCGCCGCGCCCGCCGCCGCCGACCTCGAGGCCACCGTCGCCCGCATGGCGCGGGTGGGGTTCTGCACCTCGCCGAGCTTTTCGCCCGACGGCCGCGAGATCGCCTTCGTCTCCAACCTCTCGGGCACACCGCAGGTCTGGGTGGTGGCGACCGAGGGCGGCTGGCCGCGGCAGGTGACTGCCTTCGACGACCCGGTGGGCGGTGTGGACTGGTCGCCGGACGGCGCCTGGCTGGCCTTCACCTTGGCGCCGGGCGGCGGGCTCAACTCGCAGATCTACGTCGTGCGTCCCGACGGCCGCGACGCGCAGCAGCTCACCGAGGGCGGCAAGGTCAACAACTGGCTCGGCCCCTGGAGCCGCGACGGCCGCTCGCTCGCCTTCTCCTCGAACCGCGCCGATCCGGCGGCGATGGACAGCTATCTGCTCGACCTCGAGCGCCGCGGCGAGCCGCGGCTGGTGGCGAAGAACCCCGGCATCGGCGAGGTCACCGACCGCAGCCGCGACGGCCGCCGCTATGTCGTCTCGCGCATGGAGAGCCGGAGCGACGACAACCTCTTCCTGGTGCACCCGGAGCCCAAGCTCGAGGCGCTGTTGACGCCGCACCAGCCGCCCGGGACCTTCCTCGGCGGCCGCTTCTCGCCCGACGGCTCGACCGTCTACCTGGGCTCGAACGCCGACCGCGACCGCCTCGCCTTCGCGCGGGTCCGCCTCGACCCGGACGGCACTCCCGGCCGGATCGAGGTGCTGGCGGCGCGCGACGACGCCGAGCTCGAGGACTTCGGGATCTCCGACGACGGCGCCATCGCCGCGCTGGTCTGGAACGCCGGCGGCCGGAGCGAGCTCGCCTTCGTCGATCTGGCGACCGGCACCATGACGCCGGGACCCTCACTCCCCGGCGACCTGGTCGGCGGCGTCACCTTCTCGCGCGACGGCACGCGGTTCGCCTTCGTGGTCGCCGGCTCGACGCGCCCGGCCGACATCTGGGTGCTCGAGCGGGCGAGCGGGAGGCTCACGCAAATCACTCACAGCCCGCACGCCGGAGTGGACCTCGACGCGCTGGTGCGCCCGGAGCTGGTCCGCTTCACCGCGCACGACGGGCTCGAGCTCTCCGGCTGGCTCTACCGCCCGCCCGGGGTCACCGGCCCGGCGCCCTACGTGCTGTCCTTCCATGGCGGGCCGGAAGGGCAGGAGCGTCCCGCCTTCCGCAGCGACTACCAGGCGCTGGCCGCGCGCGGCATCGGCGTCTTCGCCCCCAACGTGCGCGGCTCGTCCGGTTTCGGCAAGCGCTTCGTCAACCTGGACAACGGAGCGCTGCGCCCGGCGGGCGTCAAGGACATCCAGAGCGCGGCGGAGTTCCTGGTCGCCCGCGGCATCGCGGCGCCGGGCCGGCTGGGGATCATGGGTGGCTCCTACGGCGGCTACATGACGATGGCCGGCATCACCGAGTTCCCCGAGCTCTTCGCCGCCGGCGCCAACCTCTTCGGCATCGTCAACTTCGAGACCTTCTTCCGCCATACTGAGCCCTGGATGGCAGCCATCTCGACCATCGAATACGGCGACCCCGCGACCCAGGCCGACCTCCTGCGCGCGCTCTCGCCGATCCACAAGCTGGACCGGGTGAAGGCGGCGACGCTCGTGCTGCACGGCGCCAACGACACCAACGTGCCGGTGGTCGAGGCCGAGCAGACGGTCGAGAACCTGAAGCGCCGCGGCGTGCCGGTCGACTACGTGCTCTTCCCCGACGAGGGGCACGGCTGGCGCAAGACGCCGAACCGCATCCGCTCGACCGTCGCGATCGTGCGCTGGTTCGACGAGCACCTGAAGAAGTGACGGGCCAGCCAGAAACAAGAAAACAAGCAGATCTGGGTAGGAACGAACGTGGCGGTCGCTCGGCATCTTGGACGTCATCAGGAGAACAGATCTGGGTAGGAAGAGGCGCCGTGCTTGGAATGATTCTTGATTGCGGCATCGAGGGCGTGGAGCGAGCCGGGACACGGGCGGTGAGCGGGAGCGGCGCAGGGAGCGCCCGCGGCCGGCTGCGGCTGCGCGGCGCGCTGCCGGTGGCGGTGCTCGCCGCGGGGCTCACCGGTGGGCCGACCGCTCCGCCCCCTACCCAGCACGCTGCGCTCGCCAGCGTTGCCGTCGGCACGGGGGGTGCCGCCCCGATCGCCGTAGGAAGCGGGCCGCTGGCGGCCGCCGCGGCTCCCGCCCTGTTGGCCTCGCCGCCCGCGGCGGCGGCCCCGGGCGCCGTCATCTTCGCCGCCGCTCCCGCCGCGGCTTCGCCGGCGCCGCCCGCGTCCTCGGCGCCGCGCCTGACCGCGGCCCTCGACGGGCAGGTGCGTGCCGCCCGCGGTGTGGCGCGGGCCTTCGGCGTCCATGTCGTCGAGCTCGACAGCGGCGAGACCGTCTACGGCTGGAGCGCCGACGAGGCGCGCATCATTGCCTCGAACACCAAGCTCTTCACCACCGCCGCGGCGCTCGACGCCCTCGGGCCGGGGTACCTCTTCGAGACCCGGCTCCTGGCGCGCGGGCGGGTGGCGGACGGCGTGCTCGCGGGCGACCTCGGCGTCGTCGGCGGCGGCGATCCGAGCATCTCCGGGCGCGTCGACGGCGACCCCTATAGCGTCTTCCGCGACTGGGCGGCGGCGCTGCGCGCGCTCGGCGTCAGCCGCGTCGACGGCGACCTGTTCCTCGACCACGGCCTCTTCGAGCAGCTCACCGTGCACCCCGACTGGCCCACCGACCAGCTCACGAGCTGGTACGAGGCGCCGGTCGACAGCCTCTCGTTCAGCGACAACTGCATCCTGGTGCGGGTCTGGCCGGGGAGCAACGGCGGCGGCGCGCGCGTCGAGCTGGTGCCGCCGGCGCCGCTCTTGACGGTGGAGAACACGGCCCGCACCGTCGCCTCGTCGCGCGGGCAGCGCGTCCACATCGGCCGCGTCGGGACGACGCTCGAGGTTCGCGGCCGTATCTGGTACGGCTCGGGGCCGGTCGAGACCTGGGTGACGGTCCCCGATCCTGCCGCCTACTTCGGCGCCGGGCTGCGCGACGCCTTGTCGAGAGAAGGGGTCGAGCTGCGCGGGCGGATCCTGCCCGTCGAGCGCCTGCCGGGACCGCTCTGGCGCCGCGTCGCGGTCTATCGCAGCGACCTCGTCGAAGCGGTGCGAGTGACCAACAAGCGGAGCCAGAACTTCTACGCCGAGAGCCTGCTCAAGCTCCTCGGCGCCGAGCGCTGCCATGCCGGGAGCTGGAGCCAGGGGGTGCAGGCGGTCGAGGAGTTCCTGGCCGGCATCGGCGTGCCGCGCGGCAGCTTCACGATGACCGACGGTTCGGGGATGAGCCGCGAGAACCGCTTCACGCCGCGGCAGCTCACGACGCTCCTGCGCTACATGTTCTTCCATCCGGCCGGCGCGGAGTTCGCGCAGTCGATGCCCTACGGCGGCGAGGACAACGGCTCGTGGAAAAAGCGCCTCGCCGACCCGCCCTACGCCGGCAACGTCTTCGCCAAGACCGGCACCTTGGACGGCGTCTCCGCCCTCTCCGGCTACGCCCGCGCCGTCTCCGGCAAGACCTACGCCTTCTCGATCCTCTGCAACCAGTGCGGCAGCGTCGCCGACGCCCGCCGGGCGCAGGACCGGATCGTCATGGCGCTCGTCGACAACGGCTGAGGGGTCCGAACCGGGCGGCGAGCGCCGCGCCTAGTCCGTCTGCTGCGCCTCTCCGCCGGCGGCTACGAAGCAGCTCTTGGCGCGCTCGTTTCGCGGCTTCAGGAACGTCGCGACCTGGCAGCCTTGCGCGCCTGCACCTTGTCGCCGAGCGCGAGGTAGACCTCACCCATCGCCAGCCGGGCGTCGAAGTTCTCGACGTATCCCGCAGACTCGTAGTACTTCGCGAGCGCCTGCTTGTACAGCTCCTCACGCTCCGCCGCCTCGGCCGCCTTCTCCGCCCGCTGGCGGAACTTGAGACCCTGGCGGTACGCCTTCGCGGCCCTCGCATTCTCGTCCTGGTAGCTGCCACCGCCCAAGCCCGTCAGCGGAGTCCCGGCGTCGATCTGACCGGCGGCCGGGGCACAAAAGCCGAGCACGATGAGCACCACACTCGCGAATCGATTGGCTGCCATGAGGGCCTCCTCTTAATATGATTGCGCTGATGCTACACCAAGCCGTCTCCAACAGGAGAACGACGGAGGCTGCGGATCTCCCTCAGGTCGCTGCGGCGAATGGGTACTGCGAACGCGAGCCGCCTACGACGAGGCCACGATCGCGCCGGGGCGCCTTGCCACGTCGGGGAACGCGGTGAGGACCGGGCCGTCGAACGTCGCGAGCGGTAGGTTCTCGCGCTCGGCGAGCTCGACGAAGAGCGTGTCGTAGGCCGCGACTCCAGAGCCGTGCGCACGGGCGAGAGCGCCGTGCCACAGGTTGGGCACCGGGATGGACTGCACGCCGAGTGCCTTCGCGAGGTCGAGGCGGTCGAGCGCTCCGGGGAGATCCACGACCCGAGCCTTCGCCGCCATCCAGAGGACGTTCGTGAGCTCGGCTTCCCACGAGGCGGGGGCCAGCGCTTCGTCGAGGGCGCGCCAGAAGCGGTGGCACTCCTCGCGGAACGGCTCCGTGTCGAGCAGGAAATACGCGATGACGTTGGTGTCGACGACGACCCTCATGGCCGTCCTTGCCTGATCCAGGACTCGATCTCTTCAGGAGTGGTCTTGCGGGTCTGTGACGCCCAAGCCCGCTCGATCTGCTCAATGGCGGACAGGCGATCGCCGGCGTGGAGCTCGAGGATCTCGCGGACCTCCTGCTCCATCGAGCGGTGGTGCCGCCGCGCCAGCTCCTTGAGCGAGTTGACGGTGCTGGAGCTGAGATTCCGGATCGTAAGGGTCGTCATGACTGCATAATGCTAGCATACGGCTGCGCCGCCCGCCGGTCACCAATCGGCATCGCGCCCGCTGCGGAGGCGCTTGCGGCGGCCGAAACCGCATCCGCAGCCGTCGCAACGGCGCCTGCGGCCGCCGCATCCGCCCCGTCGTCCGCGAATGGACCCGTTGCATACGCCGCAGCCGGCGATTCTCCGGGAGCAGCCCGTCGATTCACCGGGAGAAGGGCCGGATACTCGCGAAGAAGCGGCGGCTGCATGAAAGGAAGCGGCGGCTTCGACGGAAGAAGCGGCGGATTCTCTCGAAGAAGCAGTGGGTTCTTCCGAAGAAGCGGTGGCTGCGTGAAAAAAAGCGGCGGATTCTCCGGGCGAGGCGGTGGATTCACCCGATGAAGGAGCGGCTTCGCAGAGAGAAGGGGCGGCTTCGCCGCGTGCAGCGGCGGATTCACAGGCAGCAGGAGCAGGTTCCCCGACCGCTCGGATGGCGTCTCCGGCTGCGGAGACGCTGCTCCGGTCGGCCAGCCCGCTTAGGAGGTTGGGCAGCGAGGCGCTCAGGCGGCATTGTGCCTTAGATCGAAGACCCGACCCACGGCCGGCGTGCTGGGCCCATTCCTGAGCAGAGCCCGAGCGCGAGCGAGGGTATCAACCCGGCGGAGGAGGACCTCGCCACAACGGAGACAGACGTCCGCTTGGACCGTGACCAGGGCGACATCATTGCCTTCCCGGATACTCCGCTCGACGTGGCGACCATAGTCGAGATCGCCACCGCACCGAGGGCACGCCGCTGGCCCTTGAGTCGTCATCGCTTCACCCGCGTTCTGAAGTCAACGGACCATCGCGCCGGATCGGGCCTGTAAGCCGTGGAGAGCACAGAGTAACACGCCTCAGGATCGCAGGCGCCAGCGCTATACTGGCTCGCAAGCGAGGAGCCGCCATGGGCCTTTCCCGACAGGATCGAGCCGCTCTCGCCGTTGCAGACCGACACCAACGGCGTCGTGCGCGTGGGCGGGACTCGCGTCACCCTCGACACGATCCTGCACGCGTGCCGCGGAGGAGTTACGCCCGAGGAGATCGCCGAGAGCTTCCCAACGGTGTCGCTGGCGGACATCTACGCCACGATTGCCTACTGTCTCCGCTACCGCGAGCAAGTTGAAGCCTACCTTGAGGAACAGGAGGCCGCAGGAGAGTGGGTCCGGCGAGAGATCGAAGAGCGTTTCCCAGCCACCGAACTGCGCGAGAAGCTCCGCAGCCGCAGGAAGCAGAGCTAGTCGGCGCAGTGTCCCGTGCTGCGGTTGGCGGCCCTTACTACCATATGAGCGCATTCCCAGACTGGCAGAAGTGTGCCGTTCACCAACGCCGATTGGAGACGGGATGTATCCCGACATGCTACGAAGTTCTTCTTCGGGCAGCGGGCGTCACAGGAATCGACTAATCATCATTCCAGGACGATTTCGATCTCGATCAACACGGCGGCACCCCGCGCAACCACTTCTTATCTGTCGCCGCGGAGATTCAGGCGAAGTATCCGTTTGTCCAATTCAGTTGTGACTCGTTCGTCAAGGGGGGTGGAGACAAGAACTTGCTCGCGTCGAGGACTTCATCCATCGGAAGCCCGTGATCGTTTCGCTCGCCAATGCACCCTTTGGCGGTCGCGGCTGGCATATCATGGTCGTCGTGGATGCTACCGAAGACGCTCTAACTCTGCTCGAATATGTGGATCGAGATGGGACGGCGAAGAGGGGACTTGTTCTCGTTAGGCAGAAGCGGAGGGTGCATGATCTACGAAGTGGACCAAGCCGCGCGGGCAAACCGCTACTTCTCGAAAGAGAAGCGATACTCGCAGATTGACTGGTCCAATTTGAATGAGACGCGCTTCGCGCGTCGCTGAGGCACGGAGCCGTTCGGCGATGCGGAAAGGGTGAGAGAGCTGACGGCGGTACCTGTCGAGAGGATCATGGCTGGCAGAAAACGACCCCCGCCCTGCGGTAGCGGCTGGAAGTACAAAGAGTGTTTCTCGCCGCGCGAAGGTCGAGGTGGCTTCGGAGCGGCCGCTCTCGCCGCGGTTCCGCTTTGGATCCGGTAGCTATGGCTCAACGGGAGCTTTTCCCGGCGATTGCCTGCTTGAAGCAGGCGCCTCGGAGTTGGCAGTGACCACTCGCGGCGAGCTGCAGGGTACGTCGCCGTGGACAGCTTCAAGCTTCAAGACCGTAGAGGACTGGCGCGGGCGGTCTGCTGGGCGATCTGCCGCGACGCCAGCACTGCGCTAAGATGGCTTCATGATGGCGAAGTTCACCGCGGTGTTCCGGAAGATGCCCGAGGGCTACGTGGGGTTCGTCGAGGAGCTGCCGGACGCCAATGCGCAGGGCCGACCCTCGACGAGGTGAGGGCGAACGTCGAGGAGGCGGTGGCGCTGGTTGAAGGCGAACCGCGCCCTCGCCGAGGAAGAGCTCGCTGGGCAGAAGTGATCCGCGAGCCCCTCACGCTCTCGGCGTGAGTCACCTCGACCTCATTCGGCAGACCCTGGAAGACGAGGAGGTGCAGCGGGTAGTCAGGGCGGTCGCGCTGCGTAACGCCGCCGGGCGAGCAGGCGAAGCCCCTGCCCTTCTTGATCCACGTGAGGAGAGCCTTTTGATCACCCAAGACGCCCCCCCGGTCGACTACCGGGGACTGATGAAGAAGGTCGAGCAGGTGGTGGCGGTGATGGACCGGGCCGACGACACCGGCGCGACGGTGCAGACGATCGTCGAGACGATCGTCCAGAAGTTCCGCGACGAGCTGGGGATCTACGGCGGGCGGCTCTACCGCCGGAGCGGCCGCAACTACGTCCTCCAGGGGACCTTCGGCGAGGCCAAGGAAGTGCCGGCCGGGCTCAAGGTGCCGGTGAGCTATCGGCCGGTCAAGATCGCGCTCGAGCAGGGAGCGGTCTTCATGGGGATGGACGACCCGCGGCTCGACAAGAGCCTGGAGGAGCTGCTCGGCACCCACGAGTTCGCCGCCATCGAGGTGGGCGACGACGAGTACCTGCTCGCCTTCGACGTCCGCCCCGGCCACCACCGCGACGACATCCTCTTCTCCCTCGGCATCCTGCGCCACTCGATCAACCAGAAGCTGCGGCGCGACCGCCTGCAGGGGATCTTCGAGGAGGCGCGGAAGATCCAGGCGTCGATCCTGCCGCGGCAGGTGCCCGAGTACGGCAGCTTCGACGTCGCCGGCCGCTCGGAGCCGATCGAGGGCGTGGGCGGCGACTACTTCGACTACATCCCGGTGACCGACAAGATCCTCGGCCTCGCCATCGCCGACGTCTCCGGCCACGGCCTGCCGGCGGCGCTCCAGGTGCGCGACATCTACATGGGACTGCGCATGGGGCTGGCGCGCGACTTCAAGATCGTGCGCACGATCGAGCGTATGAACTCGATCATCCACCAGAGCACTCTGACCAGCCGGTTCGTGTCGATGTTCTACGGCGAGCTCGAGCTCAACGGCGTCTTCATCTACGTCAACGCCGGCCACCCGCCGCCCTTCCACCTGGCGCGCGACGGCGCGGTGCGCTTCCTCGAAGAGGGCGGGCCGGTGCTCGGCCCGCTCGCCCACGCCAGCTACGCGCGCGGCTTCGTAACCATGAAGCCGGGCGACACGTTGGTCTTCTACACCGACGGCATCGTCGAGGCGCGCGGGCGCAACGAGGAGGGGCGGCTCGAGGAGTACGGCGTCCAGCGCCTGCTGCGCACCGCCCAGGACAACCGCGGCCGCGCGGCCGAGGCGACCGTCGACGCCATCTTCGAGAGCGTCCGCGAGTTCAGCGGCGGCGCCCCCGCCGAGGACGATCGCACGGCGATGGTCGTCCGCTACCCGTCGCGCGAGGTCGAGGCCGTGACCATGGCCTTCCCGCGGCCCGCGCTCTCCTGAAGCCTCCGTCCGCGCTCGCTCCAGAGCGCACGCGGGGGCCCACTGTGCCAAAATGACCGGCCTATGGCCGAGAAGCCTGTGGTCCTGGTGATCGATGACGAGACCGGCTCGCGCGAGTCGATGGCGATCGCGCTCGAGAAGGCCGAGCTCGCCGTGCGCACCTTCGACGACGCCCGGAAGGCCCTTGACTACCTCGAGGACACCGAGGGCGCGCGCGTCGCCGTCTGCGACCTGCGCATGCCCGGGACCGACGGCCTGGCCTTCCTCAACGCGGTGCGCGAGCGCGGCTACGACCTCGGGGTCATCCTGGTGACCGGCTTCGGCTCGATCGAGTCCGCGGTCGAGGCGATGCGCGTCGGCGCCGACGACTACCTGACCAAGCCCGTCGACCTCTACGAGCTGCGCCAGCGGGTGACCAACCTGCTCGAGAAGCAGCAGCTCCGCGAGGAGGTCACGAGCCTGCGCCAGATGCTCGACAAGCGCTACGGCTTCGAGAGCATCATCGGCCACTCTGCGCCGATGGAGCGCCTCTTCGAGCAGATGAAGCTGGTGGCGCCGACGCGCTCGACGGTGCTCGTCGTCGGCGAGAGCGGCACCGGCAAGGAGCTGGTGGCCGCGGCCATCCACCGCGCCAGCCCGCGGCGCAACGAGCGTTTCCTCGCCATCAACTGCGGCGCCATCCCGTCGGACATCCTGGAGAGCGAGCTCTTCGGCCACGAGCGCGGCGCCTTCACGGGTGCCGTGTCGCGGAAGATCGGCAAGTTCGAGCTGGCGCACCGCGGCACGCTCTTCCTCGACGAGATCAGCGAGCTCTACCCCGAGCTCCAGGTCAAGCTCCTGCGCGTCCTCGAGGAGCGGCACATCATGCGCGTCGGCGGCGGCGAGCTGATCCCGGTCGATTTCCGGCTCGTCGCCGCCACCAACCGCGACCTCGAGCGCGAGGTCGCCGAGGGCCGGTTCCGCGAGGACCTCTACTACCGGTTGAAGGTGGTGACGCTGCGCATCCCGCCGCTGCGCGAGCGGCCGGAGGACATCCCGCTCCTCGCCGACCACTTCCTCGACCTCTTCTGCCAGGAGCACGGCAAGCCCCCCAAGCGCCTGTCCGCCGAGGCGCTCGAGCGGCTGTCGCGCTTCCCCTGGCCGGGCAACGTACGGCAGTTGAAGAACGTCATCGAGTCGATCGTCGTGTTCCACCAGACGGAGCTCGTCGAGGTCAAGGACCTGCCGCCGGAGGTGCGCGAGTCGGCGACGGTCTCGGCGCCGGGCGGGCGGGTGCAGTCGGTGGTGGGGGAGACCCGCACCATGGACGAGATCGAGCGCCAGGCAATCCTGGAGACGCTCGACCGCACCGGCGGCCACCGCGCCAAGGCCGCCGACCTCCTGGGCATCGGCCTGCGCACGCTGCAGCGCAAGCTCAAGGAGTACAAGGAGGCGGGCTACTTCGCGGATTGAAGGGTCCAGGGGAGACGGAGGGGACGATGGAGCTACCGGCCGAGGTGCTGATCCACAACGAGCTGCTGGGGATCAAGGGAGGGAGAGGAGTCCTGCTCCAGGTGAGCTCCCACGGCTACTACGAGGTCAACTGCCAGTTCGGCGAGCGTCTGCACCGCACCTTCTTCCCCATCCAGGGGACGGTGCTCATCCAGCGCGAGCCCGAGCACAGCACGCCCTCCGACCTCGACGTCGAGCGCTGAAGATCGCGAGCAGCCTTCAGGCCCCCAGCTCCTCGCGGAGCGCCGCGGCGATCTCCTCGGCCAGCTCGTCGATCGTGCCCTGCTCCGGGCCCTCGATCATCACGCGCGCCAACGGCTCGGTGCCGCTGTAGCGGAGGACGAGGCGGCCGTCGGCACCCAGGCGCTCCTCGACGGCGCGGGCGGCGGCGGCGACGCGCGGGACGGTCGCGAGGCCGGGCTTACGGGCGACGCGGACGTTGAGCAGGATCTGCGGGTAGCGCCGGAAGCCGGCGAGGAGCCGCGACAGCGGCTGCCCGGACTCGGCGACGATCCGCGCCATCTGCAGCGCCGTCAGCAGCCCGTCGCCGGTCGTGGCGAGCGACATCTCGACCACGTGACCCGACTGCTCGCCGCCGAGGAGGATCCCTTCCTTCCGCATGGCCTCCACCACCAGCCGGTCGCCGACGCCGCAGCGCACCAGCTCGATCGCCTCCCGGGCGAGCGCCCGCTCGAGCCCGAGGTTGCTCATCGAAGTGGCGACGACCTGGCGCGGCACCAGGCGCCCTGCGGCCGCGAGCCGCGTCCCCCAGAGGTAGAGGATCGCGTCGCCGTCGCGCACCGCCCCGGTCTCATCGGCGAGGATGCAGCGGTCGCCGTCGCCGTCGAAGGCGGCTCCGAGCGCCGCGCCCTCGGCGCGGACCGCGGCCGCCATCTCCTCGGGCGCCGTCGAGCCGCAGCCGGCGTTGACGTTGCGGCCGTCGGGGGCGGCGTAGAGCAGGGTTACGCGCGCGCCGAGGCGCGCGAAGGCCTCGCGCGCGTACGCCGAGGTGGCGCCGTTGCCGGCGTCGAGGACGACCGCCAGTCCCGCAAGGGGGCGCTCGCCCGGAACGCTCGTGACGAGGTGCGCCAGGTACTCCGCGGCGAGTGAGGGGTCGACGGCGAGCGGCGCCGCCGTGGAAAGTGATGCGCCGGCCGATTGCTCTGGCGCGGCCGGCTGTTCGCCGGCCGCTTGGCCCGCGCACAGCCGCCGCTCGAGCGCCGCCTCCGCCTCCTCGCTCCACTTGAACCCCTGGCCGTCGATCAGCTTGATGCCGTTGTCGGGATAGGGGTTGTGGCTCGCCGACACCACGACTCCGGCGGCTGCGCTGCGCTGGCGTGCCAGATAGGCGATGCCCGGCGTGGGGATGACCCCCGCGTAGAGGCTGCGCACGCCGCCGGCCGCGAGCCCTTGCGCGAGCCAGGCGCTGATCACCGGCGTGCTCTCGCGTGTGTCGCCGCCGAGGACGACGAACGGCTCCCCGGAGCCGCTCGCCTGCTCGCGCAGCATCGCCGCGAAGTGCCGGGCGAGGGCGGTCACGGTTTCCTGGTCGAGCGGCGCCTCCCCGAACACGGCGCGAATGCCGTCGGTGCCGAAGAGCCGGGTCGCCGTCACTGCGGCTCCTTCTCGTCGGCCCCCTCCGGCTCCGTGGTCCCCGGCGGGATCATCGGGATGCGCACGCTGACCCGCGACGGCTGCACCACCTGGATCAGCGGGTCGGGCGGCAGGACCGGCACCACGACCTCGAAGGTGAGCGCGTGACCGTCGAGGTTGATGGGCTCGGTCTTGAGGCTCTGGATGCGGGTGAGCAGCGACTCGGGCCCGGTCACCAGCACCTGGTTGGGGAGCACCTCCGGCGCCTGGGCCAGGGCGCCGCCGGCCGGCTCGCCGACCAGCACCGCCTCGACCGGCACGCGCTGGCTGATCTCGCGGTCGAGCTCGACGCGGATGACGTTGGGCCGGATCGACACCACCTCGAGCCCCTCGGGCGTCAGCACGTCGTCCGGTCCCAGGTTGACGGTGACCGGCCCCTCGCCGAACGCGCCGAGGTTGACCTCGACGTCCACCATGTAGGGATTGAGCTGGCGGATCGCCTTCTCGGTGCCGCGCAGCCGCACCTCGACGCTCTGCACCGGATCGAGGATGACGTAGCCGCGCGGCCGGTTGTAGCTGACGCTCGCCTCGACCACCTTCTCCGACAGCTTGCGCCGCTCGTCGAGCGAGACCGAGAACCAGATGGCGAGCGCGATGGCGAGGGCCAGGAGGCGCACCCCCCAGGTGCGCAGGCCCGGCGTCAACGCTCGTTCCTCTGCCCGGCGCGCAGCGAGGGGAGCGACCGCCGGCCGGCGCGCGTGCCGCGCTGCGGATAGAGGTCGGTGATGAGGAACTTGTAGAGGGCGTTGCGCAGCTCCTTGCCGTCGAGGTCGCGGGCCATGCGGCCGTCGAAGGCGAGCGAGATGGCGCCGGTCTCCTCGGACACCACGACCGCCACCGCGTCGGTTTCCTCGCTGATGCCGAGCGCGGCGCGGTGGCGGGTGCCGAACTCGTTTGACAGCTCGGGGTTGGTGGTGAGCGGCAGGAAGCAGGCCGCGGCGGCGACCCGCTGGTCCTGGATGATCACCGCCCCGTCGTGGAGCGGCGAGTCGGGGCAGAAGATGCTGAGCAGCAGGTCGTAGGACAGCTCGGCGTCGAGGCGGATGCCGTTCTCGATGTAGTTGCGCAGCCCCTGGGCGCGCTCGACGACGATGAGGGCGCCGATGCGGCGCGCCGCGAGCGCCGTGGCGGCGAGCACGATCTCGCCGAAGGTCTGCTCGACGTGCTGCTGGCGGGCGAGGAAGAGCGGGTTGCGGCCGAAGTTGGCGAGCGCGCGCCGGATCTCCTGCTGGAAGAGAACGATGACCGCGAAGGGGAGGACGATCAGAAGGCTCTCGAGGATCTTCTCGAGCGTCGGCAGCTCGAAGAGGCGCGCCAGCCAGTAGACGAAGGCGAGAAAGGAGAGGCCGAGCAGGATCTGCACCGCCCGCGTGCCGCGGATCAGGAGGAGCAGGTTGTAGATGACGAAGGCGACCGCCAGGACGTCGACGAAGTCGCGCCAGGTGAGGAGCTCGGCCAGACGGGCCAGGTTCAACGCGCCGCCTCCGCGCGCTCCGGTCCGGCGCTCTCGCCGATGGCCGACCAGACGCGCAGGAACTTGACCGTCTCGGCGACATCATGGACGCGCAAGACCGCCGCCCCACCCCCGGCCGCCCAGGCGGCGGCGGCGAGGCTGCCGGCGAGGCGCTGGTCGGGAGGATCGCCGGTCACCGCGCCCAGGAAGCTCTTCCGGCTCGCCCCGACGAGGATCGGCCGGCCGAGCGCCGCCAGGACATCGAGCCGGCGGAGCAGCAGCAGGTTCTGCGCCGCGGTCTTGCCGAAGCCGATGCCGGGATCGACCAGGACCTGCTCCTCGGCGACGCCGAACGAGCGGGCGCGGGCGACGGCCGCCGCCAGCTCGTCGCGCACCTCGCCGACGACGTCGGCGAAGCGGATCTCGCGCTGCATCGTGGCGAGCTCGCCGCGGCTGTGCATCAGCACCAGCGGGCACCCCGCCGCCGCCACGACGCGGACGAGCGCCGGGTCGGCGCCGGCGGCGACGTCGTTGACCAGGTCCGCCCCCGCCGCGAGCGCCCGCCGCGCCACCTCGCCCTTGCGCGTGTCGACCGAGAGCGGCGCCCCGGTCGCGCGCCGCAGCCGCGCCAGCACCGGCTCGAGGCGCGCCCACTCCTCCTCGGCGGAGACGGCGGACGCGCCGGCGCCATAGACGCCGCCGCCCGGCCGCGTCGACTCGGCGCCGAGGTCGAGCAGGTCGGCGCCCTCGCCGAGCATGGCGAGGGCGCGCTCGACCGCGCGCTCGGGATCGAGGAAGAGGCCGCCGTCGGAGAACGAGTCGGGGGTGAGGTTCAAGATCCCCATCACCAGCGGCCGGCCGCCGAGGGCGAGGGCGCGGCCGCCGGGTAGGGGGAGAGTCCAGGTGGCGGAGGTGGCGGCTGGGGTGGCGGTCTCCATGCGCGGGCGCGTTGGCGCCTTTAAGCCGACTCTTCGGCGGCGGGGATGGGGGCCGCCTGGCGGCGGCTGGCGCCGACCTCGGCCTCGACCTCGTCCTCGCTCGGCACGCCGACCGGGCCGCCGGCGCGGCCGGCCACCAGCTCCGGCGCCTCCTGGCCGCCGACGATGAGGCCGGGCTCGCCGGGATGGGCGGGGCGGGTCGGGGCGCTGTCCTCGCCCGTCACCTCGCGCACGATGCGGTGCACCTCTTCGCCGTCGAGCGACTCGTGCTCGAGCAGCTCCTGGGCGAGGCGCTCGAGGGCGTCGCGGTGCTTGGTCAGGATCTCCGTCGCCCGCCCGTGCCCCGTCTGCACGATGCGCGTCACCTCGCGGTCGATGGCGAGCGCCGTCTCCTCGCTGTAGTCGGCGCGCTGGTTGAAGTCGCGGCCGAGGAACACCGGCTCTTCCTTGGGACCCCAGTTGAGCGGTCCGAGATCGCTCATCCCCCACTCGCAGACCATGCGCCGGGCGATCTCGCTGGCGCGCTCGATGTCGTTGCCGGCGCCGGTCGTGATGTCGTCCTGCGTCAGCTCCTCGGCCACCCGGCCGCCCATCAGGATCGCGATCTGCGTCTCGACGTAGCTCTTGCGGTAGGTGTAACGGTCCTCGGTCGGGAGCTGCATGGTGAGCCCCAGCGCGCGGCCGCGCGGGATGATCGTCACCTTGTGCAGCGGGTCGGCACCGGGGGTGAAGATCGCCACCAGCGCGTGCCCCGCCTCGTGGTAGGCGGTCACCCGCTTCTCCTCGTCGGTCAGCATCAGCGTCTTGCGCTCGACGCCCATCAGCACCTTGTCCTTGGCGAACTCGAAGTCCGCCATCTCGACCTTCTTCTTGTTGTGGCGGGCGGCGATGAGCGCGGCCTCGTTGACGAGGTTCGCGAGGTCGGCGCCGGCGAAGCCCGGGGTGCCGCGGGCGATGGTCGTCAGGTTGACGTCGTCGTCGAGCGGGATGGTGCGGGTGTGGACCTTCAGGATGCCGAGGCGGCCATTGATGTCCGGACGGTCCACCACGACCCGGCGGTCGAAGCGTCCGGGACGGAGCAGCGCCGGGTCGAGGACGTCCGGCCGGTTGGTGGCGGCGATCAGGATGACGCCCTCGTTCGACTCGAAGCCGTCCATCTCGACCAAGAGCTGGTTCAATGTCTGCTCGCGCTCGTCATGGCCGCCGCCCAACCCCGCACCGCGGTGGCGGCCGACGGCGTCGATCTCGTCGATGAAGATGATGCAGGGAGCGTTCTTCTTGCCCTGCTCGAAGAGGTCGCGCACCCGCGAGGCGCCGACGCCGACGAACATCTCGACGAAGTCGGAGCCCGAGATCGAGAAGAAGGGGACGTTGGCCTCGCCGGCGATGGCGCGGGCGAGGAGCGTCTTGCCGGTGCCGGGAGGCCCCATCAGCAGCACGCCCTTGGGGATGCGGCCGCCGAGCTTCTGGAACTTCTGCGGCTCCTTCAGGAAGTCGACGATCTCGGACAGCTCCTCCTTGGCTTCCTCGACCCCGGCCACGTCCTTGAAGGTGACCTTCTTGCCCGAGGTGTTCAAGAGCTTCGCCTTGCTCTTGCCGAAGGAGAGCGCCTTGTTGCCGCCGGTCTGCATCTGGCGCATGAAGAAGATCCACAGCGCCACGATGAGCAGCACCGGCGCCCAGGTGATGAGGATCGCGAAGAGCGGGTTCTCCTTCTCGTCCTTGGCGGTGATCTCGACGTTGGCGGCGCGCAGGGTCTTGACCAGCTCCGGGAACTCCGGCGGGAGCTGGGTCTCGAACTCGTCGCCGTCGGCGCGCTCGGCGCCGCCGCGGAACTTGCCGTGCACCTCGGTGCCGCTGATCGTCACCTCGGCGACGCGACCGTTCTCCACCGCCTCCATGAACTCGGAGAAGCTGAGCGCCTGCCGGGTCGGCTTGCCGGCCTGGAAGGTGTTCCAGAGCAGGATGACCACGACGAAGATGGCCATCCACAGGAAGAGCGTCTTGACGGTGGAGTTCAACGCGTATACACCTCGTCCCCGTCAGGGTAACGGTTCGGACCCCGGCGGGATTCCATTGCAGGTGGGCCCGATTCTACCGGAGCCCGGACCTCAGGACCCCTCCTTCAACCGCCCGACGTAGGGGAGGTTGCCGTAGAGCCCGTGGTGCTTCAGGCCGTAGCCCACGAAGGTGCCGGCGCGGTGGGCGCTGAAGGCGTGGTAGTCCACCTCGAGGTCGGTCTTGCGCTCGTCCGGCAGGTCGATCAGCGCGGCGAAGCGGACGGTGGCGGCGCCGCGGCTCTTGATCTGCTCATGCAGGTAGCTCTCGACGACCCCGGAGGCCACCACGTCCTTGACCACCAGCACGCTCTGCCCCGCGAGCTCGACCGGGATCGGGTACTGGAGGTCGAGGATCTCGGGTTGATTGGAGCCCGGCGCGAAGCCTTTCGCGCCTTCGCCATGCGGCTCGGAGGCGCCGACCTTGACGAACTCGAAGCGCACCGGCGTCTCGATCGCCCGGACGAGATCGGCGAGGAAGATGACCGACCCGCCGAGGAGCGCCAGCAGCAGCGGGTCCTCGCCCGCCAAGTCGCGGCCGATCGTCCGGCCCAGCTCGGCGACCCGCGACGCCAGGGCGCCGGAGTCGAAGAGCGGCTCGATGGTGGAGGAGAGGGCGTCGCTCACGCCCCACGGAGTATATGCGACGCGGTGAGGCGGGTCGGGCCGGGTGGCGGACGCAGGACGAGGAGCTCGCCGCGGCGCTCCCATCGCCAGCCGCCGCCGGCGTCGCAGCCGACGCGGGAACGGGTGCGCCGCCGCCAGCCATCGCCCGCACCGTTCGCGCTCCGCGCGAGCTGGCGCAGCAGCTCGCGGCGCGCGGCGCCGCCGGCCGGGTTGGGAGCGCCGGCGCGGCGGTGGAGAGCCGCCAGCGCGAGCGGGCGCAGCTCGTCCGGGAGGCCGAGGAAGCTCGAGTAAGGAATGCCAATGCCGCCCTCCACCGCCTCGACACCCAGGAGCGGCTCGAGCCGCCGCGCGAGGGCCGCGCGCGCTCCCTGCGCCCGGCCGGCGACCCGCGCGAGGAGCGCAGGCAGCTCGGCATCGCCGCCGCCGAGCGCCGGCAGCAGCAAGTGGCGGATCCGGTTCCGCGCCGGCCCGAGGTCAAGGTTTCCCGGGTCGTCGGCGCCCGCCAGCCCGGCCTCTCCCAACGCCGCCGCCAGCTCCGCCCGCGACAGCCCGAGGAGCGGCCGCACCACCCGCCCATGCACCGCCCGCACCCCCGCGAGCCCCTCGACCCCGCTCCCCTGCGCCACCCGCAGCAACACGGTCTCCGCCTGATCGTCCCGATGATGTGCCGTAGCGATCCACCGCGCCCCCACCGCCCCCCGCACCTCCTCCAAGAACCCATACCGCACCCTCCGCCCCGCCGCCTCCAAGCTCTCCCCCCCCCGCCGCGCCGCCCCCACCGCCCGCCGCGCACTCAAGAACGGCACCCCCAGCCCCCACGCCGTCCTGCC